>CAUUBQ010000079.1:0-36582 GCA_963543405.1 uncultured Cupriavidus sp. | reverse complement strand
TACACTTCTAGCTTCGTCGGCAGCGTCAGATGTGTATAAGAGACAGGTGCAGTGCGTGCCGCGGCGGCAGGCACTGCACCGGGGCTTTACGCTGATCGAACTGATGATCGTGGTGGCAATCGTGGGCATTCTTGCCGCGATCGCGATTCCCACCTATCAGGCTTATGTGGTCAAGACGCAGATCTCGCGTGCATTCTGGGAGGCGTCGGCCTACAAGATTCCGGTGGAAGAGCGCCTGCAGAATGGCGTGCACGAGTTTCCGGATCCGACTGCTTCATTGGGCTACATCAAGTCGTCGTTGACGCAGACGGCCAATACGTTCGCGTTCAATCCGGACGGCACCGGAAGCATCGTCATGACGCTCGATGGCGACGTGCACATGGCGGCAAGGGGCACGCGCATCACGGTGGGCCGCCTGGCCGATGGCTCGTGGAATTGCTCGATCAGGGGCGGCAGCGATGGCTTCAATGCGCAGTACCTGCCCCTGGCCTGTTCGCTCGACCCGGGGCCCTGACGGCGACCCCGGAGCGAACCACGCGCGGAGTTACTTGAGGAATTACTCGCCGATCGGCTTGAGCGTCGGCTTGACGTTGTCCAGCGAGAACGGCGACAGCAGTCGCACCATCTGCGCAAACACCTTCGGATTGCCGGCCAGCACTTCGCCCTGTTCCATCTGGCGCGATTCGCCGGCGTAGTTGCCGACCAGGCCACCGGCCTCGGTGACCAGCAGCATGCCGGCAGCCATGTCCCAGGGCTTCAGGCCACGCTCGAAGAAGCCGTCGAGCCGGCCGCTGGCCACATAGGCCAGATCCAGCGCGGCGGCGCCCGGACGGCGCAGGCCGGCACAGCTGCGCGTCATCAGCGCGAACATTTCCAGGTATTCGTCCATGCCTTCGAGGTCGCGGAACGGGAAGCCCGTGCCGATCAGGCAGTCAGCGAGCTTGTCGCGGCGGGTCACGCGGATGCGGCGGTTGTTCAGGAACGCGCCGGCGCCCTTGCTGGCCGTGAACAGTTCGTCACGGGTGGGATCGTAGACCACCGCCTGGGACGGCACGCCCTTGTGCAGCAGGCCGATCGACACCGCGTATTGCGGAAAACCGTGGATGAAGTTGGTGGTGCCGTCGAGCGGATCGATGACCCAGGTGAATTCGCGCTGTTCCTCGCCTTCGGCCCAGGACTGTCCGGACTCTTCCGCTAGAATGGCGTGCTCGGGGTAGGCGGTGCTGATGATCTCGATGATCGCTGCTTCGGCGGCGCGATCGACTTCGGTCACGAAATCGTTGTGCTGTTTGCGCGATACGCGCACCAGGTCGACGTCGATCGACGCGCGGTTGATGATGGAACCCGCCTTGCGGGCCGCCTTGACGGCGATATTAAGCATCGGATGCATGAATCTCTCCAGGGGGCAGGTGGGCGCGACTCGCACGGCAGCCATCGCCAGCCATGGCGAAAGCGCGCGCAGCCGGGCACCGGCCGAACAGCACAACAGATTGTAGAAGAACGAGGGGCCGTCGCCGGTTTCAGGCGCCGTGCCGCAAATTGAAGGCTGCATTGTATAGGAACCCGGCCCACTGCACGAGTCGACATGCGTCGGCGGCGGCAAACCTGATGGCCGGGTCATCCCAGATGACTGATGCATTGAATCCCCAGGCCGGGCAGGCCCCGGCAGTTCCCGCTTCGAGTGATTCCTCGGGCATTTTTTCGCGCGTGCGCGTGGTGCTGGTCGAGACCAGCCACCCGGGCAATGTCGGTTCGGTCGCACGTGCGATGAAGACCATGGGTTTCGGCGAGTTGCCGGGCAGCCTGGTGCTGGTGTCGCCACGCGAACCCGACGTGCTCGCGCATCCGGAAGCGGTCGCGCTGGCCAGCGGCGCGGACGACGTGCTGGCCAGCGCCCGCATCGTCGACGATATCGAGACCGCGCTGGCCGGCACGGCTTTCAGCGTGGCAATGACCGCGCGCCAGCGCGAGTTCGGCCCGCCCCGCCTGCTGCCTCGCGCGGCGGCCGCGCAGGGAAGGTCGGTGCTGACCGCCGACGCTAGCGATAGCGGGACGATCGCCTTCGTGTTTGGCAACGAGCGCTATGGCTTGCCCAACGAGGCGGTGCTGCGTTGTTCGGCCGTGACCCATATCCCGGCCAACCCGGCCTACGCCTCGCTCAATCTCGCGCAAGCGGTGCAACTGATCGCCTATGAGATGCGGCTGGCCCTGCTTGAGGTCAATGACGCTTCCGGCGCGGCATCGGACGGCGTGCCCAATATCGGCTATTCTGGTGAGCCCGCCACGGCGGAGCAGATCGAATCGATGTTCGGGCATCTGCAGGCGGGGCTGGCGGCGATCGGATTTCTCGATCCGGCCAATCCGCGCAAGCTGATGCCGCGGCTGCGGCGCATGCTTGCCCGGGCCGGGCTCGAGCGCGAGGAGGTCAATATCCTGCGCGGTATCGCCAAGCGCATGCTGCTGACCGGCGGCAAGCGGAACGAAGGCAACAACGAAGGCTGAGAACGTGATCCGGATTCCGGCATTGCCAGTGCATGCGTCGCTGGCGTACTCCAGGCAGGACGATTCCCATGGCGCAGTACTGCGCCAGTGCGGCGCCTGTGCCTGCATCCGCCAGCCGGCGCGATGTTGAGGTCGCCGCGACCCGAAAAGCCCTGATGGGCACAGGGCCGGCGTCAGGCGCACAAATCTCTTACACTCCCTGCTCGCACGCGCCCAGGCCGTCCCTCACACAAGAACGTAGTACACGACCGGCTAATGACCACGCCGGCGACCGCTTGCATTTGCACCTGCACTGGTATCTGCATTTGCGCGAGCGGCGCATCGGCATGGCAACACGACACGACGAAGATGTTCACTCGCCTCAAGGAAGATATCGATGCCATCATGCGGCGCGACCCCGCCGCGCGCAGCCGCCTGGAAGTACTGACTTGCTATCCGGGGTTGCATGCCGTGATATTCCACCGGCTGGCCAATGCCTGCTGGCGTAGCGGCTTTCACTGGCTCGGACGCTGGATTTCGCACTGGTCGCGCTGGCTGACCGGCATCGAGATCCACCCCGCTGTCACGCTGGGTCGCCGCGTATTCATCGATCACGGCATGGGTGTCGTAATTGGTGAAACGGCCCAGATTGGTGACGACTGCACGATCTACCAGGGCGTCACGCTTGGTGGCACCTCGCTGTACAAGGGCCAGAAGCGCCATCCCACGCTGGGCGCTGGCGTGGTGGTCAGCGCCGGCGCCAAGGTGCTGGGAGGCTTCGAAGTGGGCGATGGTGCGCGCGTTGGCTCGAATGCGGTGGTGCTCAAGCCAGTGCCGCCAGGCGCCACGGCGGTCGGTATTCCGGCACGCATCATCATGCCCGATGCGCCGGCCGCGCAGCAGGGCGCGAAGCAGGAATTCTCGGCCTATGGCATCACGCCGAATGCGGACGATCCGGTGTCGTTGGCGCTCAAGAGCCTGATCGACAACGCGGCCAAGCAACATGACCGCATCGAGGCCGTGCTGGCCGCACTCGACCGCCTCGGCGAACATCTCGAGAACACCCCGAACGACCGCTTCGACGCAAGCGAGCTACGCAAGCTGATGAAATAGGCGCCGCAACCAGCGACTGGCATGCGGTGCGGCGTGGCGCGAAGCGCGGCCTCGTGCGCATCGTCATGCCACCTGTGGCAGCACGTTGAAGCCGCTGGCATCGAGCTGCAATACGGCCGCGCGGGGATGGCGGCCGTCGAGATCCCAGTCGGTCAGCACCCAGCGCTCGCCATGCACATGGTCGTGGCGGGCAGGGCGGTGCGTATGGCCGTGTATCAAGGTGTGCGCGCCATGCTCGGCCAGCAGTGCATCGACCGCGGCCGGCGTGGCATCGCCATAGGTGGGCGGCGCCGCGCCCTCGGCCTGGCGGGCCCGGCCAGCTTCGCTGTCGGCGCGCAACCGGCGGGCGATGCCCATCCGCGTGGCCAGCGGCAGCAGCAGGAACAGGCGTTGTACCCAGCGTCGGCGTGTCCAGCGGCGAAAACGCATGTAGCGCTCGTCGTCGGTGCAGAGCATGTCGCCATGGCTCAGCACCACACGCTGGCCGGCGCAGACAATGACCGACGGATCGGGTAGCAGCGTGGCGCCTGCCGCTTTGGCAAAGCGCCGGCCGATCAGGAAATCGCGATTGCCATGCATCAGGTAGACCGGCACGCCCGCATCGGCCAGCCGGCGTAGCGCAGCGGCGACCCCGGCGGCAAACGGCGTGTCGGTTTCCTCGTCGCCGACCCAGAACTCAAAGAAATCCCCGAGTATGAATAGCGCGCGCGCCTGCTGCGCGGCCTGGTCCAGCACGCGCTGGAATGCTTCCAGCGTGCGCGGCATGCCCGGTGTCAGGTGGAGATCGGAAATGAACCACGCCGGCGCCTGCACCTGGAGCGGTGCCGACGCCGGCGTGCGGGTGGTTGCGGTCATGCGTGTCGGAGGGGAATGTTCACCACGAGCGGCATGCCGCAATCGGATCGGAACCGTCGTGCCGGATTACTCGACGATGGTGGCCTTCTGGATCACCACGTCGTCCACCGGCACGTCCTGGTGGAAGCCCGAGCTGCCCGTGCGCACGCCCTTGATGGCGTCGACCACGTCGGTACCTTCCACGACCTTGCCGAACACGGCGTAGCCGAAGCCTTGCGGCGTGGGCGAGCTGAAGTTCAGGAAGTCGTTGTCCACCACGTTGATGAAGAACTGGGCCGTTGCCGAATGCGGTGCATTGGTGCGGGCCATGGCCACCGTGTAGCGGTCGTTCTTGAGGCCGTTGCCGGCTTCGTTCTCGATCGGCGCGTCGGTGTCCTTCTGCTTCATGCCCGGCTCGAAGCCGCCGCCCTGGATCATGAAGTTCTTGATCACGCGGTGGAACACCGTGTTGTCATAGTGGCCCTTGCGCACGTACGACAGGAAGTTCTCCACCGATTTCGGTGCCTTCTCGGCGTCCAGTTCGATGGTGATGACGCCTTGCGTCGTTTGGAGTTGTACCTTGCTCATGGCTTACCTCTGTTCGTCTGTTCGATGACGGTGATGGCCACGCCCACCCGGGGCGCGGCGGTTACTTGGTGACGACGGTGGCGGACTCGATCACGATCGGCGCGGCCGGCACATTGCGCATGGCGCCATATGCCGTGGTCGGGCTGTTCTTGATCTTGTCGATCGTGTCCATGCCTTCCACCACCTTGCCGAATACGGCATAGCCGTTGCCATCCGGCTGCGGGTAGTCGAGGTTCGGATTATCCACCACATTGACGAAGAACTGCGCGGTGGCCGAGTTCGGATTCGAAGTGCGGGCCATGGCGACGGTGCCGGCCTTGTTCTTCAGGCCGTTCTGCGCTTCGAGCTGGATCGGCGCGCGCGTGGGCTTTTCCTTCATGTCGCGGTCAAAGCCGCCGCCTTGCACCATGAACCCGTTGATCACGCGGTGGAAGATCGTGCCGCTGTAGAAGCCACTCTTCACATACTCCATGAAATTGGCCACGGTCTTCGGGGCGGCGTCGGGATACACCTCGATGGTGAACTTGCCGGCACTGGTGGCGAACTGCACACGCTCGGCCTTCGGGGCGGCGGTGGCCGGGCTGGCGCCCTGGGCCATGGCGGCCAACGGCGACAGGGCGGTGGCGGCGGCCATCAGGCCGGCCAGGACGATGCGGCGGGATACGGTCATGTCTGGACTCCGGGATTCAGATCAGGCGAAATGGGGCGACAAGCGGGAGCGATAACGGGGGCCGGCAACGCCGCGTGCATGCGTGCGTTGCCGGCAATGGTATGAATGAATGCCGCACGGGCTCAGCGGGCGGCCGGGGCGCTGGCCGGGGCCTTGCGTGGCGCCGGCGTGGCTGCCGGCGCACCGGCCGGTGCGGGGGCGCCCTGCACCTGGCGCAGGCCCGCGGCGGCGCGCGTGTCGCCAGGATTGCGGCGCACGGCGTTGCCATAGGCCTGCTCGGCCAGCCGCTTGTAGACATCGCCAAGGTTGCTGTAGGCGATCGCGTAGTCGGGCTTGGCGTCGATGGCCAGCAGCAGCTCGGCTTCGGCGCGTTTCAGGTCGCCGCGCTTGGCATACAGCAGCGCCAGGTTGTTATGCGGCTCGGGCAGCTCGGGGAAATCCTGCGCCATTTCGGCGAAGGCCTTGATGGCGTCGTCGTCGTGGCCAGCCTTCGACATCGCCCATGCCCGCTGGAAGCGTGCCTGGGCGTTGCGCGGGTTACTGGCCAGTACCTTGTCGAAACCGGCAATGGCGTCGTCGTAGCGCTTGTCGTTGACAGCCTTCTGGGCCGGCACCATGCCGGGGTCCACCGACACCACGCCGCTGGGCGCCGCCGGGGGTGCCGACAGCGACAGCGGGCCATTCTGCGCCCCGGCCGGCGCGGCCATCAGTGCGGCAGCCATGGCCAGCGCGCCTGTCAGCGCGGAAAGGCGGAGGCCTCGGGAGACGCCTCGGGCGGCGCTACGGCGGGCCGATGCAAGGGTGGGCAGAAGCAGGCTCATGTAAGGGCGGTCCGTTATACTCCGCGGCATTCTAGCAAAGCGGCAAGGCGTGCAGCGCAGGCCGCAATGCCATGCCCGCCGCCGACGTGCGTACACCTTCGGCCGGACCCGGGCGCTTCCGGTAAGATATGGGGCCCGCACGCCATGGCGCGCGCCCGGCAACGTCATTCACTACATCGCTACATGCAGCAACTGAACATCTACAACACGCTCGCGCGTGAAAAGCAGCCTTTCGTGCCTATCGAACCCGGCAAGGTGCGCATGTATGTGTGCGGCATGACCGTGTACGACTATTGCCACGTGGGTCACGCGCGCGTGATGGTGGTGTTCGACATGGTGCACCGCTGGCTGCGCGCCGCGGGCTACGATGTGACGTACGTGCAGAACATCACCGATATCGATGACAAGATCATCCGCCGCGCCGCCGAGAACGGCGAGACCATCGGCCAGCTGACCACGCGTTTCATCCAGTACATGCACGAGGATGCCGCGGCACTGGGCATCATCCGTCCCGACTACGAGCCGCGCGCCACCGAATATGTGCCGCAGATGCTCAATATCATCGAGAAGCTGGAGGCGAAGGGCCTGGCCTACCAGGCGGCCGATGGCGACGTGAACTATTCGGTGCGCAAGTTCCAGGGTTACGGCAAGCTGTCCGGCAAGTCGCTGGAGGACCTGCGCGCCGGCGAGCGCGTCAGTGCCAATGACGCCAAGCAGGACCCGCTGGACTTCGTGCTCTGGAAGTCCGCCAAGGAAAGCGAACCGCCCGAAAGCAAGTGGGCGTCGAAGTGGGGCACCGGCCGGCCGGGCTGGCATATCGAATGCTCGGCCATGAGCTGCACGCTGCTGGGCGAACATTTCGACATCCATGGTGGCGGCGCGGACCTGCAGTTCCCGCACCACGAGAACGAGATCGCGCAATCGGAAGGCGCCAGCGGCAAGCCGTTCGTGAACATGTGGATGCACAACGGCTTCGTGCGCGTGAACGACGAGAAGATGTCGAAATCGCTCGGCAACTTCTTTACGATCCGCGACGTGCTCAAGGAATACGACGCCGAGGTCGTGCGCTTCTTTATCCTGCGCGCGCACTATCGCAGCCCGCTGAACTATAGCGATGCGCACCTCGACGATGCCCGTCACGCGCTGACGCGCCTGTACACGGCGCTCAAGGAAACCCAGCCGGGCGGTTGCGCGGTGGACTGGGAAGAGCCGCACGCCAAGCGCTTTGCGGACGCGATGAACGACGACTTCAACACGCCGATCGCCGTGTCGGTGCTGTTCGACCTGGCCAGCGAAGTCAACCGCACGGGCGCGGTCGCGGCCGCCCACCAGCTCAAGGCACTGGCCGGCACGCTGGGTTTGCTCGAGCGGGATCCGCATACGTTCCTGCAAGGCGGCCATATTGCCGGCAGCCTGAGCGGCGAGCAGATCGAGGCACAGATCGTTGCGCGCAAGACGGCCAAGGCCGAGCGCAATTTTGCCGAGGCGGATCGCATCCGCGCCGAGTTGCTGGCGGCCGGTGTGGTGCTCGAGGACAAACCGGGCGGTGCCACCGAGTGGAGGCGTGCTTGAACGCTGCCGCGCGCAAGCCGAAGACCGCCGCCGTGGCGCCTCGTCCCGCTGGCAAGACGGCGGCTACGCAGGCGCCCAAGGTATCCAGGGCACCTGCGAAAGCGCCAGCCAAGGCCAGCGCCAAAAGCCGCAAGCCGGAGCTGCCCGAGGTCGATGCCGTTCCGCTGCCGGTCGAGACCGTCATCGATGCGGTGCGCCCCGACTATTGGGACGAGGCGTGCGCCGACCTGATGAAGCGCGACCGCATCCTGCGCAAGATGATTCCGAAGTATGGCCCCGCTCACCTGGTGTCGCGCGGCGATCCGTTCATCACGCTGGCGCGTTCCATCGTTGGACAGCAGATTTCGGTCAAGGCGGCGCAGTCGGTATGGGAGCGCCTGGTCACGCTGTGCCCGCGCGTGACGCCGGTACAGTTCATGAAGGCCGGTACCGAACAACTGGCCGGCTGCGGCTTGTCGAAGCGCAAGGCGGAATACATCACCGACCTCGCCGAACATTTCAAGGCTGGCAGCGTCCACGTGGATGAGTGGTCCGGCATGGACGACGAGGCCGTGATTGCGGAACTGACGCAGATCCGCGGCATCGGCCGCTGGACGGCGGAGATGTTCCTGATGTTCAATCTGACACGGCCCAACGTGCTGCCGCTCGACGATGTCGGACTGATCAACGCGATCTCGGCCAACTATTTCAGTGGTGAACCCGTCACGCGCAGCGAGGCGCGCGAAGTGGCCGCCAACTGGGAGCCATGGCGAACCGTGGCAACGTGGTATATGTGGCGCAGTCTGGACCCGCTGCCGGTGACGTATTAGCAACCGGGCAGGGCGATTGAAAGCAGTGACGGCGTTGATTCTTGCCGGAAATGCATAAGAATCAACATATTGGGTGGCAGAAACCGGCAGAATTTCCGGTAGAATGCGCCCCTTCACAGACAGGTCCGCGTTTTATGAAAACCACCTTCCTGGATTTCGAACAGCCGATTGCCGAGCTCGAGGCAAAGATCGAAGAACTGCGTTTTGTGCAGGACGATTCGGCTGTCGATATTTCCGAAGAGATTTCGCGGCTGGCCGGCAAGAGCCAGCAGCTGACCAAGGATATCTACACCAGCCTGACCCCGTGGCAGGTGGCACAGATCGCGCGTCATCCGCAGCGTCCGTACACGCTGGACTACGTGCGCGAGATTTTCACCGACTTCCATGAACTGCATGGCGACCGCGCTTTCGCGGACGACCTGTCGATCGTGGGCGGCCTGGCCCGTTTCAACGGCCAGGCATGCATGATCATCGGCCACCAGAAGGGTCGCGACACGAAGGAACGCGCGCTGCGCAACTTCGGCATGTCGAAGCCCGAGGGCTATCGCAAGGCCAAGCGCCTGATGGAACTGGCCGACAAGTTCGGCCTGCCGATCTTCACGTTCGTCGACACCCCGGGAGCATTCCCGGGCATCGACGCCGAAGAGCGCGGCCAGTCCGAAGCGATTGGCCACAATCTCTATGTGATGGCCGGCCTGAAGGTGCCCCTGATCGCGACGATCATTGGCGAAGGCGGTTCGGGCGGCGCGCTGGCAATTGCCGTGGGCGATGTCGTGCAGATGCTCCAGTTCGCCACCTACGCGGTGATCTCGCCGGAAGGCTGCGCGTCGATCCTCTGGAAGACCGCCGAGAAGGCGCCGGAAGCCGCCGAGGCACTGGGCCTGACCGCGCACCGCCTGAAGGCGCTGGGCCTGATCGACAAGATCGTGAACGAGCCGCTGGGCGGCGCGCACCGCGATCCGAAGGGCATGGCCACGATGCTCAAGCGCACGCTGGCGGAATCGCTGCGACAGTTCCAGGGCATGAGTGTCAAGGAATTGCAGGCGCGCCGTCATGAGCGCCTGATGGCCTATGGCAAATTCAAGGAAACCGGCGCGCAGGAATGATGTGAGCGCTGGAGTTTCCGCGCAACTTGCCGCGCAACTGACCACGAAGGTCGCACTGGCTCTGCAGGCCGGTGCGGCCTTTGTTGTTTCTGGCAACGCGCAGCCCGTCACCATTGCCGTGGCCCTGTCCGGCGGACGCGATTCCGTGGCGCTGTTGCATGCCACGCGCGCCGCGCTGGTCGATAACTGGCCCTTGGCTCGCGTGGTGGCCTTGCATGTACATCACGGCCTGCAGGCGCAGGCCGATGGCTGGGACCGTTTCTGTGCCGCGCTGTGTGCCGACTGGCAACTGCCGCTGGCAACCGAGCGCGTGACAGTGCAACTGGCAGCGGGTGAGGGCATCGAAGCGGCTGCGCGCCGCGCCCGCTACGAGGCGCTGGGTCGCATGTGCCGCGAGCAAGGGGCGGCGCTGCTGCTGTTTGCCCATCATCGCGATGATCAGGTGGAAACCGTGCTGCTGCGATTGTTCCGTGGCACCGGCGTGGCCGGCATGGCGGGCATGCCGGCGAGCCGGCCCCTGGACGCGCAGGGTGACGTGCAACTGCTGCGGCCATGGCTCGATGTCTCGCGTGCCGACATCGACCGCTACTGTGCACTCCATGCGTTGACCTGGATCGAAGATCCCTCGAATGGCGACACACGCTTCGCGCGCAACGCGCTGCGCGCACAGTTGCCCGCATTGCTGCAGGCATTTCCCGCGCTCCATCAGAACGTGACCCAGGCCGCCGCGCATTTTGCGCAGGCAGCCGGCATGCTCGATGCATTGGCCGAACAATCGCTGGCCACGCTGGTTTGCGCGGCGCGCGACGCCGATACCATTTCCGAACTCGACCTTGCCGGCCTGCGCACATTGCCCGCCGAGCATGCCGATGCAGTGCTGCGACACTGGCTGCGCGATCTCGGCACACAACCGCCGTCGACCGCGCGCCTGGCGGCGATGCGTGCGCAGCTGATCGAGCACCAGGGCGGGGAACCTGCCATCGCTCACGACGGCGTGGTCCTGCGGCGCTTTCGTGGTCGCGTGCTGGCCTGCCACGCAGTGCCGGCCGTAGCGCCGGCACCGTTCCTGTTCGAATGGCGCGATGAGTCGCGCATTGTGGTCCCGGCATGGCGCGGCGAACTGCATTTCGCGCGCGACGATTCGTTTGGCGTGCCAGAGCACGTACTGCGTGCGTCGCTGCGGCTCGCAGCCAGGACGGGCGGGGAGCGCATCGTGCTGCGCCCCGGTGGCCCGGCGCGAGCATTGAAGCAGGCCTACCAGGAGGCGGACATTCCCGCGTGGCGGCGCGCATACCTGCCGCTGCTCTGGAGCGGCGATACGCTCGTGCTGGCGGCTGGGCTTGGCATGCATCGCCGCTGGCCAGCCGACGCCGCGCACGCGCCGCGCTGGCGCGTGGAGTGGGTGGCGCGACCTGAGTTGCATGGATAAATGGTGGGTCTCACGGTCGGTTGCCAGGCGCGTCTGGAGGCGGTCGCGGGTGCGAGAAGGTGGCCGGTCACCAGGAAATTGGGGACAGATCTATTTCCCTATGTGAATATTCTTCACAAGAAAACGACGTCATTTACGCCACGTTTTACGGGTTTTATGCCCTTTGCGCCTTTACGGGAAGCCACTCTTGGTGTAATTTCGTGGGCTTTGCACAACCGCTGGTGTCGACAAGAAGATGGCTCTCATCGTTCACAAATACGGCGGCACTTCGATGGGTTCCACGGAACGCATCAAGAATGTCGCCAAGCGCGTAGCCAAGTGGCACCGCGCAGGTCACCGCGTTGTCGTGGTGCCTTCGGCCATGTCGGGCGAGACCAATCGCCTGCTGGGCCTTGCCAAGGAAATTAGCGCGCAGCCGGACCCGCGCGAACTGGATATGCTGGCCTCCACGGGCGAGCAGGCCAGCGTGGCCCTGCTGGCCATCGCGCTGCACGGCGAAGGCATCGACGCGGTCAGCTACACCGGCTGGCAAGTGCCGGTGAAGACCGATTCGGCCCACACCAAGGCGCGTATCGAGTCGATCGACGACGAGCGCATCCTCGGCGATCTCGACGCTGGCAAGGTGGTGGTCATCACCGGCTTCCAGGGTATCGATACCGAAGGCAACATCACGACCCTGGGTCGCGGTGGTTCGGACACCTCGGCCGTGGCCATCGCCGCCGCCATCGAGGCCGACGAGTGCCTGATCTATACCGACGTGGACGGCGTGTACACCACCGATCCGCGCGTGGTTGAAGACGCCCGCCGCCTGGACCAGATCACCTTCGAGGAAATGCTGGAAATGGCCAGCCTCGGTTCCAAGGTGCTGCAGATCCGTTCGGTGGAGTTCGCCGGCAAGTATCGCGTGAAGACCCGCGTACTGTCGTCGCTGACCGACCCCCTGATGCCGCTCGAGCAGGAAATGCACTCGGGCACGCTGATTACTTTTGAGGAAGAGTCTGAAATGGAAGCAGCCGTCATCTCCGGCATCGCCTTTGCCCGCGACGAGGCCAAGATCACCGTGCTGGGCGTGCCGGACAAGCCGGGCATCGCCTACCAGATCCTGGGCCCGATCGCCGACGCCAACATCGACGTCGACATGATCATCCAGAACCAGTCGGTGGACGGCAAGACCGACTTCACGTTCACCGTGCCGCGCGGCGACTACCAGCGCGCGCTGACGATCCTGAACGACAGCGTGAAGGCCCATATCGGCGCCGCCAGCGTGTCGGGCGACCCGAAGGTGTCGAAGGTGTCGGTGGTGGGTGTGGGCATGCGCTCGCACGTCGGCATCGCCAGCAAGATGTTCCGCACGCTGTCGGAAGAGGGCATCAACATCCAGATGATCTCCACCTCGGAAATCAAGATCTCGGTGCTGATCGACGAGAAGTACATGGAGCTCGCCGTGCGCGCGCTGCATAAGGTGTTCGAACTGGATCAGGCGTGATCCGTTTCTGATTTTTCTGGCGTGGTGGATTGCAGCGTTTTTTGTCACGGGTCATCGAAATATCATTGACCATCTGCAACAGCCTCGCTAGAATACGCGCTTCGTTGTGCGGCCTCCCTCGCACAACGCAAGTTTGGGAGACGTGGCCGAGAGGTCGAAGGCACTCCCCTGCTAAGGGAGCATCTGGGCCAAAACCTGGATCGAGGGTTCGAATCCCTCCGTCTCCGCCAGTACATAAGTAATGGCGGCGAACCCCGGAAGATCGCGGTCTTCCGGGGTTTTGTTTTTTGTGGGTCCGGATTTCTGCAGACTGGTGCCGCAGGTTCGTCCCGCAGGTTGGTGTACTAGGCCGCAGCGGACCTCGCAGTCCGCATTCCGTCTACCGATAATCCCCCAGCACCGTCGCGCGCGTGAACTCCTCGATGTTGTCGAGCAGTGCATCGAGTGCCTTGCCGGCGCCGTCGACTTCGCCGCGCGCAATCGCCGACGCAACTGCTGCGTGCAGTTTCGACATCGTCGGCAAGTCCGCCGCTTCCTTGTAATGCAGATACCAGAACCGTCGGGACAGGCCGTGCATCAGGCGCATGGCGCCTTCGGCAAATTCATTGCGGGCGGCCACCAGGCATAGCTCGTTGAATTCCCGATCCGCGCGTACGAAGGCCACGTCGTCGCCATTGCGTGACGATTGCTCGAATTCCTTGGCCAGTCGCTTGAAGTGGTCGCGCTGTTCGGCGGTGGCGCGGCGCGCGGCACTGCGGCAGATCAACCGCTCCACTTCGCGCCGTGTTTCCAGCAGCCGCAGTTGCCGGGCCACATCGATCGGCGCGATCAGCAGGCCGCGTTGCGGCAGCACCATGATCAGGTGTTCGCGCGCCAGTCGCTGGATGGCTTCGCGGATTGGTGTACGTCCGATGCCCGTCATCTCGCTGAGTTGCAACTCGGACACCGAACTGCCCGGCGCCAGTTGCAGCGTCACGATCGCCTCTTCGATCTGCTCGTACGCAAGATCGGTCAGCTTGCCGCGCTGACCCGCGGGTTCTTCTTCTTTTTCCGGGATGGCCGCGGCACGTGCGCGGGAGGCGGTTTTTGCGGTCATGGCCAATGTCTGCATGCACAAGAAGTTCATTGTATATGAGCCGTACGCATCTTCGATCCATGCCTTGGTCGTGCCTTGCGTCCTAGCTGTTTTCTGCTACTATCCGTGTAATATATTAGATGTGTACGGAGGCGATGTGGCGACCGATGACGTCATGGTGGTGGGGCAGGGGCCACTGAAAGTGGTGGCTGTGCATGGCATTCAAGGCACGCGTGACGCTTGGCTGCCACTTGCGCGGGCCTTGTCAGATCGTTGCACGTTTGTGCTGCCAAACCTGCCGGGGCGTGGACGTGCCATGGCGCCCGCCAATGCGCAGGCCTGCTCGCTGGGAGCATTCGCCGAAGTACTGCGCCAGACCCTTGCCGATCATGCCGACGGCCCCTTCGTGCTGGCCGGATGGAGCATGGGTGTGTCGGTCGCGCTGGCACACCTGGCAACTGCCAGCAGGATGCCGGCAGATTTGCTGCTGCTGTCCGGCACGCCGCGCCTCAATGGCGTGGAATGGTTCAAGGCCGGGTCACAGGATGCATTGCTTGAGGCGATTGCCGAGCGTGAACGACGGCTTGGGCTGCAAGACGCTGCGGACCATCGCACGGTGGCGTGGACCTGGGAAGCGATTCGCGGGACAGACCAGCGTGGCGAGCTTGGCCGCGTGGCCTGTCCAACGTTGGTCATTCACGGTAGCGACGACACCGATTGCCCCTTGAGCCACGGCGCCATGCTGGCCGACGGCATCCCGCATGCGGAACTCCACGTGCTGCACGGCGCGGGCCATAGCCTGTTGACGCAACACACCGCTGAGATTGCCGCGCACCTGCGCCAACGCTGGCGCTTGGCAGACCGATTCCATGGCTGACGACAGACAGAGCAACCCACAGGAGACAGCATGAGAGTGGAGGACCTTGTATATTTTTGCGCGCCCGCGCGGCTGGTGATGGGCGCGGGTTGCCGGACGCAATTGCCGCCGTTGCTGCGGCGGCTCGGGTATCGGCATGGCTTGCTGGTGACGGATACGTTCTTCACCAGTTCAACACCGTGGGTGGCGGAACTGGTCGAGCAGGCGCGTGCCCATGGCGTGGAGTTGATGGTCTACGACGGCGGCATGCCTGACCCCACCACTACGCTATGCGACGCAGCGACGGCCGCCGTGCGCGCGCGGTTGGGCGGCAAGCCGGTCGACCATGTGATTGCACTGGGCGGTGGCAGCAACATCGACCTGGCCAAGGCACTTTGTCTGACGCTGGTTGCGGGCCAGCCGGTGCGAACCTTTATTGGCGGCATCGATGCCGCGACGCCGGTCCTGCCGCTGGTGGCCATGCCCACCACTGCTGGCACGGGGTCCGAGGCCACGCCCGGCGCGATCCTGGTGGACCCCGACAATGCCACCAAGGTGGCGGTGATGGACAACCGCTTGCGGCCCGGCGTGGCCCTGATCGATCCAGAATTCACCTACACATGCCCGCCCCGGGTGACCGCAGATGCGGGTATCGATGCACTGACCCATGCGATCGAGTCCTACCTGACGCTCGATTCGGCACGCTTTGATCGGGGCAACGATCCCGACCCCGGTTATAGCGGCCGCAATGCGCTGACGATGCTGTTTGCGCACGAATCGATCCGCTTGTGCACCAGCTTCCTGCTGCGTAGTTACCAGCGTGGCAGCGACGATACCGAAGCGCGTATCGGCATGAGTTACGCCAGCCTGTATGCGGCGCTGTCGTATGGCAGTGCGGGTCTCAATGCGGTGCATGGCATCGCGTATGCGGTGGCGGGGCTCACGCATCTGTCGCATGGCACGACTAACGCGGTGATGTTGCCGTATGTACTCGATGCCTTGCGCGATGTGCGTCGCGACGAATTGCTGGCCATTGCACGCTTGTTCGAACCCGAGGTGCGAGATCCGGAGGTTGCGTTGGCGCGTCTGCCGGGCGTGGTGCGCGATCTGGTTGCTGCCGTGGGCATTCCTGCCACGCTCGAAGCCTGCGGCATTACGCACGATGACCTCGACAGCCTGGTCCGCGATGCATTGGCCGTGACCCGGCTTGCCAAGGCTTTCCCGGTGCCCGATGTGCCGGCACGCTACGCGGCGATCGTTCGCAACGCCTGGGCCGGGACACTGTCCACGGACGCAGTCACGGAGGCAGCCACGGGCGAACAGCGACGCGTGGCGTAGCGCTTATTCCAGTCCTTTTACAGCGATGCCGCGGGCGCGGTTCGCCCGGCACGCGGTAAACCATTACTTGAATACTAGAAATGTCCAACTAATATATTACAAAGCGCGCCGTCAATGAGCGCGTCCTACCTACACAGGAGACAAACCATGGATATGTCAGCAGGCGCCCTCAGGCTGGAGGCAGGCATTGCGGCGCGACTGGAACGATTGCCGATGACGGGCTACCAACGCTCGCTGTTCGGCATCATTGCCACCGCGTGGTTTTTCGATTCGATGGACCTGGGGCTCATGACGTTCGTGCTCGGTTCGATCAAGGCCGAGTTCGGACTGAGCGCGGCGCAAGCCGGCATGCTGGCCAGTTCGAGCTTCCTGGGGATGTTCCTTGGTGCGGCGATAGCAGGCCTGCTGGCCGACCGCTTCGGCCGCAAGCCGGTGTTCCAGGTCAGCATGATCTTCTGGGGTGTGGGCAGCCTGATGTGCGGGCTGGCGGACAACGTGACCGCGCTGATGTTGTACCGCGTGCTGCTGGGATTCGGCATGGGCATGGAGTTTCCGATTGGCCTGTCGATGGTGTCGGAAATCGTGCCGGCCAAGAGCCGGGGCAAGTACGTGGCCATTCTGGAAGGGTTCTGGCCGATCGGGTTTATCGCGGCCGGCGCCGTGACTTACCTGTTGTTGCCCGTGATTGGCTGGCGCGGCATTTTCATCGCACTGGCGGTGCCTGCCGTGTTCGTGTTCGTGGTGCGGCGCATGGTGCCGGAGTCGCCACGCTGGCTCGAAGACGTGGGTCGCAAAGGCGAGGCCGACGCGGTGATGGCCGGTATCGAACAGCGGGTGGAACGCGCGTGGGGCCGGCCCTTGCCGGCGGTGGCGGCAACGTTCGCGAGTGCGCCGCCGGCGGATCGCAAGGCGCGCTTCATGGCACTCTGGTCAGGCCCCTATGCACGCCGCACCATCATGCTGTGGTCGGTCTGGTTCTTTGCGCTGCTGGGCTACTACGGACTGACCACCTGGCTTGGCGCGTTGCTGCAGCAGGCCGGCTACGCGGTCACAAAATCGGTGCTCTACACGGTCTATATCTCGCTGGCCGGCATTCCCGGTTTCATGTTCTCCGCATGGCTGCTCGAGAAGTGGGGGCGCAAGCCAACCTGCGCGCTGATGCTGCTTGGTAGTGCCGTGGCCGCTTATGCCTATGGCCAGGCGGCAGTGCATCGGGTGCCGGTGGAGCAGTTGATTGCGGCAGGTCTCTGCATGCAGTTCTTCCTGTTCGGAATGTGGTCGGTGCTTTATGCCTATACGCCGGAACTCTATCCCACGCGTTCACGTGCCACCGGTGCCGGCTTTGCCTCGTCGATTGGCCGAATCGGTTCACTGGTCGGCCCGTATCTGGTCGGCGTGCTGTTGCCGGTGACGGGGCAGGGCGGTGTGTTCACGCTTGGCGCATTGTCGTTCGCACTGGCGGCGGCCGTGGTGCTTGCACTGGGCGTTGAAACGCGCGGCAAGGCGCTCGAAGAAGTATCGCAGTGACTCAGGCATCAATCATCAACTGCGCCCCTGGCCACCAGGGGCATTTTTTGGGTCGATGCATTTTTATATCCAACTAATATGTTAGTTCGGTATGCTTTTTCTGGAGACGCATCATGATGACTGAACGTCAACGCAAGTTCAGGGAGCAGTACAAGTCCGATATCCACCCGCTCTACAACGGTGTGCTGCATATCACGGTGATCTATGGCGTGGGCATCGCCGCGTTGTATTGGGCAATCCAGCGACTCCACGATGTCACCTGGGAGTGGGCGCTGATCTTGCCGGTATTCCTGGCCGGCAATTTTGTCGAATGGTTCATGCACCGCCATGTCATGCATCGCCGCATCGACGTGTTCGCGCTGCGCGCCATCTACGAGCGCCATACGCGCCAGCATCACCAGTATTTCACCGACCAGGAACCGACCATCGATACCTCGCGCGAATTCCGCATCGTGTTCTTCCCGTGGCGCGTCCTGGCCACGTTGGGCGTGGGCGGTGGCGGGCTGGGCTACCTGGCGTCAGTGATCTTCAATGCCAACGCCGGCTACTTCGTGTTCATCACGATGGTGGCGCAATACCTGGTCTACGAGACCTTTCACTACTGCTGCCATGTGCATGACAACTGGTTCGTGCGCAATATGCCGTTTATCAACACCATCCGCCGGCACCATACCGCGCATCACAATATGGGCATCATGATGAAGTACAACATGAACCTCACGTTCCCGATCGCGGACTACATCATGGGCACGTCGGACCTGCGCCGCGGCCTGATCGGACATCTGTTCAATGGCTACAGCGAAGCGCATGTCAAGGAAGAGCTGAAGCCGATCATCCGGAAATTCCGTACCGACGATTCCCGCGTCACGCTGGACGGTCCGCTGCTCGACGAGGACGAACGCCGCGCGATGGTGGCATAGCGCCATAGTGCAATTCAGTGGCTATAGTGGTCAGGCGCAACCTCCGCCTTGTGTCTTCCACCATGCCGATCCGCAAGCCATTCCTGCGTGCCTTCATTGTCATCGCTGCCATCGCGCTGCTGCTGTTCGTGCCGTTGCCCTGGCAGCCGATGACGCGGATCCACAGCGAAGTCACGATCAACCGGGCGCCTGCGCAGGTATTCGAGTATGTGTCGACGCCAGCCAACTGGCCGGCATGGCATCCATCCTCGCTTGCCGTGCAGGGCGCCACCGATCATTCGCTGCAGGTTGGCGAGCAGGTAACCGAAGCCTTTCGCGTGGCTGGACGCGAGGGCACAGTGGTCTGGACCGTGGCCGAGCGCCGGGCACCCGTGGCGTGGGTCATCGACGGAGAGATCGATGGCAGGAAGGCTGGAACGGTTGCGTACACGCTGACCCCGGACGGTGCTGGTACGCGCTTCACGCGCGAATTTACATACCGCGCGCCTACCTTGCTGTTCTCGATACTGAACTGGGCCGCATTGCGCAAACAGATCGACGACGAGTCCCTGGAAGCGGTGCAACATCTCAAGGCCAGGCTCGAAGGCGCGTAGCAGGTCACGTCTTCATTGAATTCTGATCTGCACAAAGTTGAAGATGTTTCGTTGACGAAGCGCCGGGCCGAGCCGTTCGCGTGCAAGCATGCATTCGATTGGCGGTGCGCATGCGTTTACCTACACTCCGCACATTGCCTGCAGCATCAAGACTGCCAGGGATGGGAGGAGACCCGATATGCGTGCGACCTTGTTGATTGGATGCATGGCATTGGCCTGCGTCACGTTGGGCGCGGCTGCCCAGACCCCGGATTTTTGCGACGAGGGTGCGTGCCGTATGCGCGGCGGCGACATGCTGAGCCAGAAGAGCACCCTGAAACTGGGAGCGCAGCAGCTGTCCGCGCTGCTCAACGCCACTGAGGACGGACGGCAGTTGCTGCAGGTGGCTGGCGCGCCCAAATGCGATATCGAGGTCGTGACACTGCGCTATCGAACCGTCGGTGGCGCAGGCGAGCCTGCCACCGCCAGCGCTGCGTTGATGATCCCCGGCGGGGCGGCGTGCAGCGGTCCGCGTCCGATCCTGCTTTATGCGCATGGCACCACCACATACCGGCAGTACAACATCGCCGACATCACGCAAACCGACCCTGGCAATGGCGATGGTGCCGGCGAAGGCATCAGTATTGCCGCAATGTACGCGGCCCAGGGCTACATCGTCATCGCCAGCAACTATGCCGGGTATGCGGGATCGGATCTCGGCTATCACCCGTACCTGAATGCGGCGCAGCAATCGGTCGACATGGCGGCGGCAACAACTGCCGCGCTCATTGCATTGCCGCGCAGCGGCAATGGAAAGCCAGCGCGGCCAAATGGCAAGCTGTTCATCACCGGATACTCGCAAGGCGGCTTCGTGGCGATGGCGACGCATCGCCTGTTACAGCAGTTGGGTATTCCCGTGACCGCTTCGGCGCCGGGTTCGGGCCCGTACGCATTGGCGGCCATGGGAGACGCGCTGGTGGCGGGGGAGGTCGGCATTGGCGCCACGGTGTTTTCGATACTGGTGACCACCAGCTACCAGCGCGCATATGGCAATCTCTACAGCAACCCTGGCCAAATCTATGAGGCTGCATACGCGCCTGGCATAGGCAGTCTGTTGCCCAATATGCTGCCAATCGAAACCTTGATCGGACAGGGCAAGCTGCCGGCCTCGCAACTGTTCAGTAGCGTGCCGCCTGCCGATCGGTTTGCGTCACTGACACCGCCGCTGGCGCCGCCACTAGTGCCCCCCGAACTGACGCCGTTGTTCAAGCTCGGATTCGGCAATGCCAATCTCGTTCGTAACGATTATCGGTTGGCGTTGCTGAACGATGCGCTGGTGAATCCGGATGGGGCTTTCCCGAATTCATCGGTAAGCATGAAGGCAGCGGTACGGCCCACGCATCCGTTGCGAATCGATTTCAAGCGCAACGACCTGCGCAACTGGCTGCCGCGTGCGCCGGTGCAGATGTGTGGCGGGCACGACGATCCCACAGTGTTCTTCTTCAATGCCACCGTGCAGCAGGCATACTGGACTGCGGCGAACGTGCGGCCCGGACTGACCAGCGTGCTCGATGTCGATGCGCCGATCGCAGGCCCGACCGATCCCTATGCCGCGCTCAAGCAGGGGTTTGCCAGTGCGAAGGCGGGCGTCGCGGCGCAAGCCGTGGCAGGGGGCGCGAAGGACGGTGGTATGGCGGAGGTGCTCGAGGCCTATCACGGTTCGCTTGTGGCGCCGTTTTGCCTGCGCGCGGCGCGCGCGTTCTTTGACCAGTTCTGATTGGAGCGTACGGTGGTCTACCCTCTCCTGCGCACGTGAAATGAGAGAGGGTAGTACAACTCAGACCCTCAGCAAATCCGCCGCCCGTTCCGCAATCATGATCGTTGGCGCATTGGTGTTCCCGCCGATCAGTGTTGGCATGACCGATGCATCCACCACGCGCAGTCCGTCCACACCATGCACGCGCAGTTGCGGATCCACTACGGCCATTGCATCGACGCCCATCTTGCAGGTACCCACCGGGTGGTAGATGGTGTCGGCGTGCGTGCGGACGAAGTCGCGGATGGCGGCATCGTCGCCCTCGCCGGGGCCCAATAGCGTGGTCAGTGAATCGCTTCCGCCCGCGTCGGCCAATGCGGCCTGCGCGAAGATCTTGCGCATTAGCTTGACGCCGGCCACCATGCCGTCCAGATCCGATGGCGCCGAAAGAAAGCGCGGATCGATCAGCGGTGCCTCACGCATGTCGGTCGATTGCAATTGCACGGTGCCGCGGCTTTCCGGGCGCAGCACGCATGCGTGGCACGAGTAGCCATGCCCGGGTCGGCCATTGCGCAGCCCATTGGAATTGCCCAGCATTGCCGGGGCGAAATGCAGTTGCAGATCGGGTGCGGTCAGGCCGGGGCGTGTCCTGACAAACGCACCGGCTTCGGCAACTGGCGAGGCCAGCATGCCGGTGCGGTGCCATCGGTAACGCATGGCTTCGCCGGCCATGCGTGCCACGCCGCGCAGCGAGTACCCGTACAGATGCCACGACGATACCGCCTTGCCGATAATCACGTCGAGGTGATCCTGCAGGTTCTGGCCAACCCCGGGCAGATCGTGCACGACCTCCACGCCCACATCGCGCAGATGCGCCGCTGGCCCGATGCCGGAAGCCATCAGCAGTTGCGGCGAATGAAACGCGCCGCCGCTGACGATCACCTCGCGCCGTGCACGCAGCGTTTGCTTCTGTCCGCCACGCACCACTTCCACGCCAACCGCGCGCTTGCCTTCGAATACGATGCGCAGCGCTTGCGTGTCGATCATGACCCGCAAATTCTGGCGACCACCGTTGTGTCCCGTATCGGCACGATTGCCGCGATGCAGATAGGCACGTGCCGCGTTCCAGCGTTCGCCGTTGTATTGGGTAGCCTGGTACAGCCCCACGCCTTCCTGCTCGGCGCCATTGAAATCGTTGTTGAGCGGCACGCCGGCCTGGGCCGCCGCCTGAACAAAGCGGCGCGAGAACGGATTGGGCGTGCGCAGGTCGCTCACATGCAGCGGACCGCTGCCGCCATGCCACGCATCGTCGCGGCCGGCGTTGCGCTGGTTGCATTCGCTGCGCCGGAAGTACGGCAGCACATCTTCATAACCCCAACCGTCGCAACCAAGTTCGGCCCAACGGTCATAGTCGCTACGATGGCCGCGCACATAGAGCATGGCATTGATCGACGAGCTGCCGCCCAGTCCGCGTCCGCGTGGTTGATACGAGGGGCGGCCGTTGAGGCCGGGCTGCGGCACCGTGCGAAAACCATAGTTGCGCGGGCCGGGATTCGGGACGGTGCGGGCGATGGCCAGCGGAGTCCAGACACTCGGATGGTGGTCGTCGGGGCCCGTTTCAAGCAGGGCGACCGTAACGCCTGGCTGGTCGGCCAGGCGGCCAGCCAGCGCGCAGCCTGCCGAACCGGCGCCAACGATGATGTAGTCGAAACTTGTTTCGCTCATGGATGCCTGTCTCCTCCGCGGCTGGTTATTTGCGGTAGCCGTGCGGTGTCACGATATTGAAGTTCGGATCGAAATTGTCGAGCATGCCGAACAAGCCTGCCACGGCTTGCGGGTTGCCGTCGATCCGGATCGCACCCGACTGCATGGCCTGCGGCAGCGTCAGCTGTTTCAGGCTGATCTGGTCGAGCGTGGCCTTGGTCAGCGTGACGGTGGCGGTCGGCTGCGCATGCTGGGCTTCGGCGACATAGGTCAGCGCACTGTTGCGCAGTGTCATCGCATAGCGCTGGCGCAGGTCGGTGAACTGCCAGTTCAGCGTGATGGTCTTGCCCGCAGCCTTGTCGGCGTTCAGGCGAACGGCAAGGTAGTCGAAGAAATTAGGCACCGTCAGCGCGCGGATCAGGTCCGACGAACTGGTGGCACCCACGCCCGGCGGCTGTACGCCTTCGCGCAATTCCTGTGCGCCAGTCAGGTAGATATTGCGCCAGGTCGCATTTTCGCTCTGGTAGCCAAGCTGCTCCAGGGCATCGGCCTGTAGCGCGCGGGCCGTGGTGTTCGCAGGATCGGCAAATACGAGCTGATTGCCGATCTGGCTGACCCAGCGATACTCGCCGCGCGCATAGGCCTCGCGCATCTTGCCGAGCACCGCCTCGGCGCCTCCCATCCATTCGATGGTCTTCTGCGCGGTCTGCTCTGGCGGCAGCGGGTTCAGGTGGGCCGGGTTGCCGTCGTAGAAGCCCAGGTAGCGCTGGTACACGGCACGCACGTTATGGCTGACCGATCCATAGTAGTCGCGCGCATACCATTTGCTGGCCAGCGGCTGCGGCAGCGTCTTCAACTGGTCCGCGATTTCCAGCGGCGTGTAGCCCTGGTTCATCAGCCGCAGCGCCTGGTCGTTCAGGTACGCATACATGTCGCGCTGGTCGGACAACATTTCCACGATGCGCTCGCGGCCCCAGGTCGGCCAGTGATGCTGGCCAATCAGCACGTCGGTCCGCTCGCCGTAGCGCAACAGCGACTGACCCAGGAAGTACGACCAGCCCTTGGCATCGCGCACCTGCGCACCGCGCAGTGTCAGCACGTTGTGCTGCGTGCGTACCGCGTTTTCGGCAATGCACAGCGTGCGGAACTGCGGCAGATAGACATTCATTTCCGCCGGCGCCTCGGTGCCGGGCGTGAGCTGGAACTCGAAGTCGACGCCGTCGATGCGGCGCGTGTCGATCGGCTTGGTGATCAGCGTGGTGGGTGCCAGCAGCGTCATGGTGCCGCGAGCGGTGGCCTTGCCCAGGCCCGTATCGACCTGGCCCGTGGCGGTCTTCGGCAACTGCGTGCCGTACATGTATTGCGCACGACGGCTCATGGCGTTGCCCGCCAGCACGTTCTCGCTGACGGCCTCCTCCATGAAACCATGCGGCGCCAGGATATCGATCTTGCCGCTCTTGACGTCGGCTTCATTGACGATGCCGCGCACGCCGCCAAAGTGGTCGACGTGGCTATGGGTGTAGATCACGGCCAGTACCGGCTTGCGCGGGCGGTGGGCGTAGTAGAGATCGAGCGACGCGCGGGCCGTTTCGGCGGTAAGCAGCGTGTCGATGATGATCAGGCCGGTGTCGCCCTCGATGATGTTCATATTGGCCAGGTCGGCGCCGCGTACCTGATACACGCGGTCCGTTACCTTGAACAGGCCGGCTTCGTTGTTCAACTGCGCCAGGCGCCAGAGGCTCGGGTTCACCGTCCGTGGCGCATCGGCGGCGGCTTCGAATGCGTAGGCGTCGAAATCCCATACCACTTTGCCATCGGCATTCCTGATCGTGCGTTCGGGGAAGCGCGCCACCAGTCCGCGCCGTGCATCGTCGAAGTCGGCGCGATCGGTAAATGGCAGCTTGCGTAGCCATTCGGCATTCGACTGTTCGGTGAGCGGGGTGGCCGGATTCGGACCTGCCAACGCGGCGGCTGACATCGTCAGGGCGGCGGTGGCCAGCATGACTGGGCGGGCAAGGCGCATGAGAGGGCGGTTCCAGATTGGACGAAGCGTCTATTGGAAGCGTCCCGCACATATAATTCAATTGCAAATTTCGTATCGCAGCAATGCGTTGGATGCATATTGGCATATGAACCTGAAACGGCTCGAACATCTGGTGGCGGTGGCGGAAGAGGGCTCGCTCGCGGCGGCGGCGCGGCGCGTACATCTGAGCCAGCCAGCCCTGACGCGCAGCATCCAGGCGCTGGAGGAGGAAGCCGGCGTGGTGCTGCTGGATCGCGGCGCGCGCGGCGTGACGTTGACCGCGGTGGGCCGCATGGTGACCGAGCGCGCGCGGCGCATCCTGTTCGAGTCGGGCTGCCTGGCGCGCGACCTGACGCTGGTCAGGCAGCATGAGATCGGCAGCGTGCAGATCGGCCTCGGCGCGTTTCCGGCGGCAATCCTGCTGCCAGAGCTGCTATGCCAGTTGCATCGGCAGTGGCCCAAGCTGCGGATTGCCACCGAAGTCAGCCATCCCGGCGCCTTGCTCGATGCGTTGCAGGCCGAACAGGTGGATTTCGTGGTGATCGAGCACAGCACCGTGCCGACCGCCACCGAACTCGATGTGGTGCGGCTGCCGGCCGGGCCTGGCGGCGTATTTGCACGCGCCGGACATCCGCTGGCGGCAGCGGCGGTCTCGCTGGCAGCACTGCGCGAAGCGGCATTGGTGTCGGTGGTCTTCCCGCCCGAGACGCATGGACGGCTGCGCAAGCTGCTGCGTTGCAAGCCTGGCGAGGACCTGCCGTTCCAGGTCGAAAGCAATGATTTCAGGGCGCTCACGCATCTGGTGCGTCATGCCGATGCATTGTTACTGGCACCGGTGCGCGCGGTGCGCGAAGAGGTCGAGGCCGGGCGGCTGGTGGCGCTGGACATTCCAGAGCTGCCCGAGATCACGATGCAGTTCGCCATCGTGCGGCTGGCCCAGCGGACCTTGTCACCGGCGGCGGCGCGCGCGGTGGCCGTGATCGAGGCCGTGGCCCAGGCATGAAAAAAGCGCCCCGGTTGGGGCGCTTCGTGGGTTTGCAAGCAGATGCTTACTGAACCTTACTCTTCGACCGAAGTGCCGATGATGTTGTAGCCACCGTCGACGTAGGTGATCTCGCCGGTCACGCCGCTGGCCAGGTCCGACAGCAGGAAGGCGGCCACATTGCCGACTTCCTCGATCGTCACGTTGCGGCGCATCGGGGCCACGTCCTCGAAATGCTTGAGCAGCTTGCCGAAGTCCTTGATGCCCGAGGCGGCGAGCGTCTTGATCGGGCCAGCCGAGATGCCGTTGGCGCGGATGCCCTTCGGGCCGACCGACGAGGCCAGGTAACGTACGCTGGCTTCCAGCGATGCCTTGGCCAGGCCCATGGTGTTGTAGTTCGGCACCACGCGCTCGGCGCCCAGGTACGTCAGCGTCAGCAGCGACGACTTGTCGTTGAGCAGCGGCAGCGCGGCCTTGGCCAGTGCCGGGAAGCTGTAGGCCGAGATGTCGTGCGCGATGCGGAAGCCTTCGCGCGACAGGCCGTCAAGGAAGTCGCCGGCGATGGCTTCGCGCGGTGCGAAACCGATCGAATGCACCAGACCGTCGAACTTCTCCCAACGCTGCCCCAATGCGGCGAAGGTGGCGGCGATCTGCTCGTCGCTGCCTACGTCGCAGTCATAGATCATGTCGGAGCCGAATTCCTTGGCGAAGTCCGTGATGCGGTCCTTGAAGCGTTCACCCACATACGTGAAAGCCAGTTCCGCGCCTTCGCGCTTGCAAGCCGAGGCGATGCCGTAGGCGATCGAACGATTCGAAAGCAGGCCCGTGATCAGGATCCGCTTGCCGGCCAGAAATCCCATAGATTCTCCAAGATGTAAGTGAGGACGGGCATGCTTCATGCAATGGCCCGTATCCGGTGCACTGTTTGTTGCGCCGCGTAGAGGGAATGTCCGGATGGCTGGCGGCCACCCGAACGCATGTAAAATTGTCGCACAACTTCGCCCGGCCACAAGCCGCCGGGCCGTCTCGGGCATTGTGGAGGTCTGCAACCGGATGCTGATTCATGCACGTTGGCCGCTCAGGGCGGCAAGGCAGTGCTTCCGTCGCCGCGCGGTAGTGCAATGGGGGCTGGCGCTGTCGATCGTGCTGGCTGCGGGTTTTCCCGTAGCGGGGTTTGCCGCCCACGGCTTCGCGCTTCACGGGGACCTCAAGTACCCGGCTGACTTCCCGCATTTCGAATACGTCAATCCGAACGCGCCACGGGGCGGCACGCTGACGCTTGCCAACCCCGACCGTCGCACCAGCTTCGACAAGTTCAATCCGTTCACGTTGAAAGGGACCTCGGCACCGGGGCTGACCGCGCTGATGTTCGAGACGCTGCTGATCAGCAGCGCCGACGAAACCGCCAGTGCCTATGGCCTGCTGGCCGACGACGTGACCGTGGCGCCCGACCAGTTGTCGGTCACCTTCCATATCCGTCCCGAGGCACGCTTCGTCAATGGCGATCCGGTGCTGGCGTCGGACGTCAAGTATTCGTATGACATGCTGATGAGCAAGGCGGCCAGCCCGGGCTATCGCAGCATGTGCATGGACGTGAAGTCGGTGGTGGTGACTGGCGAACGGTCGATCCGGTTTGATTTCAAGCAACGGAACGCCGAGTTGCCGCTGATCGTAGGCCAGTTGCCGGTGTTCTCGAAGAAGTGGACCGCCAAGGTACCGTTCGAAAAGCTGACGTTCGAGGAGCCGATTACCAGCGGCCCGTACAAGATCGAGCGCTACGATGCCGGCCGTGGCATCGTGTTCCAGCGCAATCCCGACTATTGGGGCAAGAACCTGGCCGTGCGGCAGGGCACCTTCAACTTCGGACGCGTGGTCTATCGCCTCTACAAGGACGAGACGGCCAAGCTCGAGGCCTTCAAGGCCGGCGAGTTCGACGCCATCGTCGAATACCGCTCGAAGAACTGGGCCAAGAGCTACGTTGGCACCAGGTTCCGCGACGGCGGCCTGATCAAGACCGAATTCCCGCACCGCAATGGCGCCGGCATGCAGGGTTTCGTGATGAACATGCGCAAGCCGATGTTCCAGGACGTGCGCGTGCGGCAGGCGCTGATCCTCGCGCTCGACTTCGAATGGCTCAACCGGCAGTTGTTTTACGGCGCATACAAGCGCCTCGACAGCTGGTTCTCGAATAGCGAGCTGGCCGCCAGCACCACCTTCGACGGCAAGCCTGGCGCGGGCGAACTGAAGCTGCTGGAGCCGCTGCGCACCCAGTTGCCGGCGGAGGTGTTCGGCGCCGACGTGGTGCAGCCTTCCACGAGTCCGACGCGCACGCTGCGCGACAACCTGCGCGAAGCGCGCCGCCTGCTGGCCCAGGCCGGCTGGACCTACGAGGATGGTGCACTGCGCAACGCCAAGGGCGAGCCGATGGTGTTCGAGTTCCTTGACGATGGCGGTGCCATGAGCCGGGTCATCACGGCCTATGTGCGCAACCTCGAAAAACTTGGCATCCAGGTGCACCAGCGCACCACCGATTTCGCGCTGTACCAGAAACGGCTGGAAGATTTCGACTTCGACATGGTGTCGATACGTTTTCCCGACTCGCAAAGCCCGGGCAACGAACTGCGCGACCGCTTCTCGGCTGAAGCCGCCGCCACCCCGGGCTCGGACAACCTGTTCGGCCTGAAGTCGCCGGCGGTGGACAAGCTGGTCGACGCCGTGCTGCATGCCGAGACGCGCGAAGAACTGGTTACGGCCGGCCGCGCGCTTGACCGTGTGCTGATGCATGGGTACTACATCGTGCCAAACTGGTACAGTGCCTTTCACCGTGTGGCGTACCGCAAGGAGATGTCCTACCCGACGCGCCTGCCGTACTTCTACACCGCGGAGGGCTGGATCCTCTCCAACTGGTGGCGCAGCGACCTGGCGCCCAAGACCCAGTAATCCAGACATCCAGAACACGGACGGCCAATGCTTGCCTATCTGTTGAAGCGAATCCTGCTGATGATCCCGACGCTGATCGGGGTGATCACGCTTACCTTTGTCGTGATCCAGTTCGTGCCGGGCGGTCCGGTCGAACAGATGATGATGGAGCTCAAGGGCCGGGGCGGCGCGGGCGAAGCCAGCGGTGGCGGCGCGGAGTACCGTGGCCGGCGCGGCGTCGATCCGGACAAGATCAAGGAGATCCAGGCGCTATACGGCTTCGACAAGCCGCCGCTCGAACGTTATTTCATGATGCTCAAGCGGTTTGCGCAGTTCGACCTTGGCCAGAGCTATTTCCAGCACCGCAGTGTCTGGGAACTGGTCAAGTCCAAGATGCCGGTGTCGATCAGCCTGGGGTTGTGGACCTTTTTCCTGACTTATCTGATATCGGTGCCGCTCGGCATCTCGAAAGCGATCCGGGCGGGCAGCAGATTCGATGTCATCAGCAGCATGATCGTGCTGGTAGGCTATGCGATTCCGGGCTTCGTGCTCGGGGTGCTGCTGCTGGTGCTGTTTGGCGGCGGTACGTTCGTGCAGTGGTTCCCGCTGCGTGGCCTGACCTCGGACGACTGGGAACAGATGTCGATGATGGGCAAGGTCATGGACTACCTGTGGCACCTGGTGTTGCCGATCACCGCCTCGGTGGTGGGCAGCTTTGCCGTGGTGACGATGCTGACCAAGAACGCGTTCCTCGAGGAAATCCGCAAGCAGTATGTACTGACCGCGCGTGCCAAGGGTTTGTCGGAGCGGCGCGTGCTCTGGAAGCACGTCTTCCGCAATGCGCTGATTCCGCTGGTCACCGGTTTCCCGGCCGCGTTCATCGGCGCGTTCTTTACCGGCTCGCTGCTGATCGAGACGCTGTTCTCGCTCGATGGCCTGGGCCTGCTGTCCTATGAAGCGGTGCTGCGCCGTGATTACCCGGTGGTGCTGGGCACGCTGTACCTGTTCACGTTGATCGGGCTCGTGACGCGCCTGATCTCCGATGTCTGCTACGTGATGGTCGATCCCCGTATTCACTTCGAAGGGACGCACCGATGAAATTCGGCTACAAGTCCGCCGCCGTCCCCAATGGCCTGCCGCATTCGCTGTCGCCGCGCCAGCGCGCATGGCAGCGCTTTCGCCGCAACCGGCTGGGCTACTGGAGCCTGGTGCTGTTCGTGGCGATTTTCGTGCTGAGCATGTGTGCCGAGCTGCTGTCCAGCGATCGCCCGCTTGTGGTCCGCTACAAGGGCGACTATTACTTCCCGATCGTCAAGGTCTATCCGGAAACCAGATTCGATGGCGATTTCGCCACGCCCACCGATTACCTGGACCCGTTTATCCGCGACCGGATCACGACCAATGGCAACTTTGCCGTGTTCCCGCCGAACCGGTACTCCTACGATTCGATCAACTACTTCGCCAAGGAACCGAACCCGGCGCCGCCGTCGGCCGACAACTGGCTCGGCACCGACGACCGGGGCCGCGATGTGCTGGCGCGGCTGTTGTACGGCTTTCGGGTATCGGTGCTGTTCGGCCTGGCGCTGACCATCATCGGCGTGCTGGTGGGCACGCTGACCGGGGCGCTGATGGGCTTTTTCGGTGGACGCTTCGACCTGTTCTCGCAGCGCGCCATCGAGATCTGGAGCTCGATGCCCGAGCTGTACCTGCTGATCATCTTCGCGTCGATCTTCGAGCCGAGCCTGGCGCTGCTGATCATCCTGCTGTCGCTGTTCGGCTGGATGGGGCTGTCCGACTACGTGCGCGCCGAGTTCTATCGCAACCGTTCGCTCGACTACGTGAAGGCGGCGCGGGCGCTGGGCCTGTCGAATGTACAGATCATGTGGCGCCATATCCTGCCCAACAGCCTGACGCCGGTGATCACGTTCCTGCCGTTTCGCATGAGTGCTGCCATCCTGGCGCTGACCAGCCTGGACTTCCTGGGCCTGGGCGTGCCGCCAACTACGCCAAGCCTGGGCGAACTGCTGGCGCAGGGCAAGGGCAACCTCGATGCATGGTGGATTTCGTTGTCGACCTTTGCGGTACTGGTGGTAACGCTGCTGCTGCTCACGTTCATGGGCGATGCGTTGCGCGATGCGTTTGACACGCGCCTGGGCCTGGCCCAACTGCGCGGCCGGGTGGAACCGAAGGTGCCGGCCGGCAGCACCGCAGCGGAGGCTACGCCGTGAGCGCCATGACACCGGTTTTCGATCCGCTGACATCGGCGCCGGCACCCGCGCCGGGTACGCAACTGATGTGCGTCGACCATTTGTCGGTCACGTTCGGTGAGGGCGAGCACGCCACGCGCGCGGTACGCGACGTGAGCTTCGACCTGCGTGCTGGCGAGCGCTATGCACTGGTTGGCGAGTCGGGCTCGGGCAAGACCGTGATGGCGCTGGCGATGCTGCGCCTCGTCGAGGATGCGCACTACCAGGGGGCGATCCGCTTCGAGGGCAAGGATCTGATGCAGGTATCCGACCGCGAGATGCGCCGCATCCGAGGGTCGGAAATCGCCATGATCTTCCAGGAGCCGATGACGGCGCTGAACCCGCTCTATACGATCGGCAACCAGATCGTGGAAACGCTGGCGCTGCACGAGGGGCTGGACCGCCGCGCGGCGCGCGATCGGGCCATTGCCCTGCTCGAGCGCACCGGCATCAGCGATGCGGCCAACCGTTTCAACAGCTTCCCGCACCAGTTGTCGGGCGGCCAGCGGCAGCGCGCGATGATCGCCATGGCGCTGGCTTGCCGCCCCAAACTGCTGCTGGCCGACGAGCCCACCACGGCGCTGGACGTGACCATCCGCGCGCAGATCCTGGATCTGTTGCGCAGCCTGCAGGCTGAGTTCGGCATGGCCGTGGTGCTGATCACGCACGACCTGAATATGGTGCGGGCCTTTGCGCAGCGCGTGGGCGTGATGGAGAAGGGCGTGCTGGTGGAAACCGGCGAGACCGCCGAGGTGTTTGCCAATCCGCGCCACCCATACACGCGCAAGCTGATCGACAGCCGGCCCAGGCGCGAGGTGTTGCCGCTGGTGCCGCTGGCGCCGGTGCTGCTGGAGACCGACGCGTTGTGCGTCAACTACCAGAAGAAGCGTGCCGGGTTTGCCGGCTGGTTTGGCAAGGATGCGTTTGCCGCGGTCAAGGATGTCACGCTGCAGCTGCGCGAAGGCGAGACGGTTGGCATCGTCGGCGAATCGGGGTCGGGCAAGACTACGCTGGCGCACGCGGTGCTGGCGCTGCAGCGCAAGAGCAGCGGGGCGATCCAGTTCCTGGGCCGCAGTTTCGACGCGTGCACCCAAAAGGAGCGCAGCTCGCTGCGCAAGCGGATGCAGGTGGTGTTCCAGGACCCGTTCGGCTCCCTGTCGCCACGCATGACGATTGAGCAGATCGTGGGGGAGGGGCTGGCGCTGCACCAGCCAGGCCTGTCGAAGGAGTCGATGCGTGAACGTGTGATCGAGGCGCTGCGCGAAGTTGGCCTCGACCGCACCGCGCTGGGTCGTTATCCGCATGAGTTTTCGGGCGGGCAGCGCCAGCGCATTGCCATTGCGCGGGTCCTGATCCTGAAGCCCCAGGTGCTGGTGCTGGACGAGCCAACTTCCGCACTGGACGTGTCGATCCAGCAGCAGGTGCTGGCGCTGTTGTCGCAGCTCCAGCACAAGTACAACCTGAGCTACCTGTTTATCAGCCATGATCTGGCCGTTATCCGTGCCATGGCGCACCGAGTGATCGTGATGAAAAATGGTGAAGTGGTGGAATCGGGCGAGACCGAGACCGTGCTCGGTGCACCGCAGCACCCGTATACGCGCAAGCTGATGGCGGCCGCCCACCTGGGCAGCGCCTGAATGATGTGCGCCGCAGCACGCTTCGTCATGGTGATGTAACACGGAATGCTTATAAAGATTCCGAGAATAAAGATGCGTTTTTGACGCTAGTACATTGATTTACCAACGAATTGCGAGAAAGTTGTAACCATCTTTGACACGTCAAGGGTGTGTCTTTTACTATCTCGCGATAAGTTTTTTCGGGGGTGGTTCGTCCGCCGCATGCAGACCTTGGGGAAGGTCGATGTTGCACGCGGCTGGTGCAGTCGCATTGGCGTACTTCTTGCGTACGTTCCGCCCTGATGTTTTCACGCTGTCCGGCTTTGTCTGATTTGCCGGTCAGATTTGTCCGATCATCAGGAGAACCAATGCAGCAAACGGTACTTCATTCCCTGGCGCGCGTCGCCATTGGAATAGCCATTGCCTGCGGTGCGACTGTGTCGAATGGTGTGCTGGCGGATACGGTGTTCAAGGACCCCGACGCCCGGATCGAAGCCCGTGTGGAAAGCACGGACGCGCATCCGGAAGGCAAGCGTGGCTTGCTGTCGTCGGTGATGAGCTCCACCAGCAATGTTGCCAGCAAGGCTGGCGACCTGGTCATGAACGCGCTGGGCCTGATTGGCGTGCGTTACCGCTTTGGCGGTAACAGCCCCGAATCCGGCCTGGACTGCAGCGGCTTCGTCCGCTACGTGTTCAACGACACCTTCGGCTTCGTACTGCCGCGCCGATCCGTTGAAATGAGCCAGGTGGGTACCACCGTGGCCCAAAGCGAACTGCGTCCGGGCGACCTCGTGTTCTTCAACACGATGCGCCATACGTTCTCGCACGTCGGCATCTATATCGGCGACAACAAGTTCGTGCACGCACCGTCTACCGGCAGCAAGATTCGCGTGGATGACATGCGGGCTTCGTACTGGGTGACGCGCTACAACGGCGCGCGCCGCATCGACGATTCCGCGCGTGGTTCCGTCGAAAGCACTGGCAGCATGATCGAGACGCTCAAGCGCTTCGATCCCAATGCGCAGGGCCGCTCGATGCTGGGTGGCTGAACGTCGGCACCATCACGGTTAGGGTCGGACGAAAAAAGGACTGCTTGATGCAGTCCTTTTTTGTTGCCGCGTCCGACAGGGCGTATTGGCGTATTGGTGTATTGGTGCATTATCTCAATACAAATACCCCACCAAAGGGTGACATGGCCTGTCAGCGTGGCTGACGATTTCTGTCAGGCGAGATTGCCCTTGTCGCATTGAGGTGACAAGCATTGTTGGCTAGTGGCCCTGAGGGTCATTGCGTGGCGACCGCGGCCGGACCCGGACGTACGCGTGCGGCGGCCAGCTTGTCGCGCAATGTGGCCAGTACCGCCGAGGTGGCCTGCTCGCCCGCCAGGATCGCCCGGTTGCGCGACGCAAAGTCGCTGCCGCCCATATCGGGCAGGTCGGGGCGAATCACTACATCGGCACGTGCCAGCGACATCTTGTTGATCGACTGGCCCATGATGGCCGTGGTCTGCAGCAGTACGCCGCTTTGCCCGTTGGCTTTCTGGTTCGAAGGGTCGACCGAGATATTCACGGCGATCACGAAATCGGCGCCCATCTCGCGCGCGGCGTCCACTGGTACCGGCTCGACCAGCCCGCCGTCGACGTAGTCGTGCCCGGCAATCGACACCGGCTGGAATACGCCTGGCACGCTGCTCGATGCGCGTACCGCCTGGCCGGTATTGCCGCGCCGGAACACGATGCGCTCGCCGGTCTTGAGATCGGTGGCGACAATGCCCAGTGGCAGCTTCATGGCTTCGATCGGGCGATTCTTGACCAGCCGGTTCACGTAGTTCTGCAGCGCCTCGCCCTTGAGCCACCCACCAAACTTGGTACCGAACGGCAGGGCCCAGTCGGCAATCGCCGCTTCATCCATGGTCAGCGCCAGCTTGTTCAGCTGGAAGCCGTCCATGCCCGTTGCGTAGAGCGCGGCCACCACCGAACCGGCACTGGTGCCGGTGACGATATCGGGGTGAATGCCCTGTGCCTCGAGCGCCTTGATGACGCCGATATGCGCGAAACCGCGTGCCGCGCCGCCGCCCAGCGCCAATCCGATACGCAACGGCCGCGGCGGGGCGGTAACGGGCGATGCCGTGGTGGCGGTGGTCGGGATGACCGGGTTCGGCTTGGGGCCGAAGGAGCAGGCCGCCAGCAGCATGGCGGCCGAGGCGCCCAGGAAGTTTCGTCGTTGCATCGAGGGATGAAATGCTTTCAGGAAGTGATGCCGGAGGCGATGCACCGGGCACCGGAGGGTCGCCTGGCGCCGCGTGCCGGCTGCGCCGTCGCACGCGACCTGTTTTCAGACCGGTGGCAGCATAAATGATTCCACGGCCGGATTGGAATCGGGCAGGGCGTATAATGCGGCGTTCAGCGAAATCCGGCCTGCGCGCCTCCGTGCGCGGGCCTTTTTGTTTCTCCCGACCATGACACAACGCGTCCGCACCCGCTTCGCGCCGAGCCCGACCGGCTTCATCCACCTTGGCAACATCCGCTCCGCGCTTTATCCGTGGGCGTTTGCCCGCCGCATGAAGGGCGACTTCATCCTGCGTATCGAGGATACCGACGTCGAGCGCTCTTCCGAGGAAGCGGTCGACGTGATCCTGGAAGGCATGGCGTGGCTCGACCTCGATATCGACGAGGGTCCGTTCTACCAGATGCAGCGCATGGACCGCTATCGCGCTGTCGTGCAGCAGATGATGGACAGTGGCCTGGCGTATCACTGCTACATGAGCACCGAGGAACTCGATGCGCTGCGCGAAGCCCAGCGTGCCGCCGGAGAAAAGCCGCGCTACAACGGCTTCTGGCGTCCGGAGGAGGGCAAGGTACTGCCCGAGCCGCCGGCTGGCGTGAATCCGGTGATCCGTTTCAGGAATCCGATCGGTGGTAGCGTGGTGTGGGACGACGCCGTAAAGGGCCGCATCGAGATCTCGAACGATGAACTCGATGACCTCGTGATTGCACGCCCCGACGGCACGCCGACGTACAACTTCTGCGTGGTGGTGGACGACCTCGACATGAAGATCACGCACGTGATTCGCGGTGATGATCACGTCAACAACACGCCGCGCCAGATCAACATCATCCGCGCGCTGGGTGGTGAAGTCCCTGTCTATGCCCACCTGCCGACCGTGCTGAACGAGCAGGGCGAGAAGATGAGCAAGCGCCATGGTGCGATGCCGGTCACCGGCTACCGTGACGAAGGCTATCTGCCCGAGGCCGTGCTCAACTATCTGGCCCGCCTGGGCTGGGCGCATGGCGACGCCGAGATCTTTTCGCGCGAGCAGTTCGTGGAATGGTTCGACCTCGAACACCTTGGCAAGTCGCCGGCGCAATACAACCCGGAAAAACTGGCCTGGTTGAACAACCACTACATCAAGACCGGCGACAACACGCGACTGGCCGACCTGACGCGTCCGTTTATCGAGGCGCTGGGCGGCAAGGTCGAGGGTGTTGATCTGGTCGGCGTGATTGCGCTGGTCAAGGATCGCGCTAACACGCTCAAGGAAGTGGCCCAGGCCGCGATGCTGTTCTATCGCGGCGAGCCGCAGGCCGAAGCCGCACTGAAGGCCGAACACCTGACTGACGAAATCCGTCCCGCGTTGCAGGCGCTGGCGACGCAACTGGCTGCGCTGCCCGAATGGAAGCGCGAGGCCATCAGCGCCACGTTCAAGGCCGTGCTGGCCGAGTTCGGCCTGAAGATGCCGAAGCTTGCCATGCCGGTGCGCCTGCTGGTGGCTGGACAACTGCAGACGCCGGGTATCGATGCGGTGCTCGAACTGTTTGGTCGCGACACGGTACTGCGCCGTCTGGCAGTTGTATAAAAATGTGCAGAAAGTCTCGGCAGGGGCTTGCGCTCAGGCCGGGACTTCAGCATAATCTCGTTCTCCCTGCTGCACGACGCAAGTCAAACAGCCCGGTTGAAAAATCGAGAAAAAGGGACTTGCAAAACGTGCTGATTGATTTATAATCGCCGCTTCGCCAGAAAGCAGTAAATCTGGCGGCAAGCAAGTAGTAGTAAGCAGTAAAGTGTGGTAAATGGCAGTAACTATGGGGCTATAGCTCAGCTGGGAGAGCGCTTGCATGGCATGCAAGAGGTCAGCGGTT
>CAUUBQ010000078.1:0-37380 GCA_963543405.1 uncultured Cupriavidus sp. | reverse complement strand
CCTCCCGATGCGAGTTCAAGGGGCAGCCCCATGGCCTGCAAGGCGTTCGCCAGCGAGCACGGCATCAACGGCTTGCCATTGCGGTCCAGCACAAACACCGACATGATCGGCTCCTATTGAATAGCTGCCCTTACGGGCCTTGTAACGCCTCCCTTTCGGGAGGTCTCCCCTCGGGCATGTTGTGCAGCAGCTTGGGCTTGCGCCCGGCGATGGCCCGTTTCGTAGCTACCCGTGCCTTGTCTGCAACCATCGCTTCCAGAGCCCGGAACTGAGGAAGCATTCCGGGGTGGGTCTGCGAACTTCTACACAACGTAGCGGATTAGTTACCGCTTGCCCTGGTCAACCCCGAGCTCTTTCAAGCTCCGCCCTTTAGGGCGGGGTAGTTGACATCTTTCTGGCGTATCACATCACACGCATTCGAAAATGTTCAGCATCGGCGTCAATTATTTCAGATCGCCAGCTTCGAAGACAGCCTGCTTGCCAAGATAACCCGCCAACCATTGCTACACCTGCAATAAGGCGTTTCTCTTGACAAATTCTGATCTGACAACGATTTGATCCAACGCAAACTCGCGAGCCCGGCAGTCTTGGCACACCCACGTGCAGTTCACATAATGACCACATGTCGAACGCGGCGATCCTGCGTCGCGACGCGTCCGACAGGCTGCTCCACACAAGGGATGTCACCATGCCTGATCCGCACACCTCTCCTGCCGCCCCCGGTGCCCCCACCGCGGCCGTTGCCGCACCGGCCGCACCGAAGCTTCGTATTCACTGGGGTCTCTACGCCGCTGTCCTCGTTCTGATCGCGGTACTGCTGATTCCAATGCCGCCCGACCTGCCGGTTGCCGGCCAGCGCATGCTGGCGATCCTGGCCTTCGCGGTGGTCGTGTGGATCACCGAAGCAGTGACCTACGAAACCAGCGCCATCATGATCACGTCATTGATGGCGGCACTGGTCGGCTTCGCGCCGATGGTCAACGATCCGAACACGATGTACGGCACATCGCGCGCGCTGGGCATGGCGCTGGCCGGTTTCTCGAACACCGCACTGGCACTGGTAGCCGCGGCGCTGTTTATCTCGGCGGCGATGACCGTCACCGGGCTCGACCGGCGTATCGCACTGGTCACGCTCTCGGCCATCGGCACCAGTACGCGGCGTATCCTGATCGGCACGATTGCGGTCACGATCATCCTGAGCCTGGTAGTGCCCAGCGCTACGGCTCGCAGCGCCTGTACCGTGCCAATCATGATGGGCGTGATTGCCGCGTTCGGCGTCGACAAGAAGTCGAATATCGCCGCCGGCATCATGATCATGGTGGCGCAGGCTACCAGCGTGTGGAACGTCGGTATCCAGACCGCCGCCGCGCAGAACCTGCTGACCGCGGGGTTCATGGACAAGCTGCTTGGCGAACGCGTAACCTGGCTGCAATGGCTGGTGGCCGGCGCACCTTGGGCCATTGTGATGTCAGTCGTGCTGTACTTCCTGGTGCGCTGGTTGCTGCCGCCTGAAACCGAAGCCATCGCCGGCGGTAAGGAAGCCGTGCAGAAGGAACTGGCCGCGCTGGGGCCGATGACCGGGCCGCAGAAGCGCCTGGCCGCCGTCGCCATTGGCCTGCTGCTGTTCTGGGCCACCGAAGGCAAGCTCCATTCATTCGATACCGCCACCATCACGTTCGTGGGCCTGGTGATCCTGATGATGCCGCGCATCGGCGTGATGGACTGGAAGACGATGCAGCAGCGTACGCCGTGGGGCACGCTGATCGTGTTCGGTGTCGGTATCAGCCTGGGCACTGCACTGCTGACCACGCAAGCCGGCCAATGGCTTGGCAAGTTCGTGGTCACCCATTCGGGCCTGGCCGACCACGGCACGCTACTGATCTTCGCCATCCTGGCCGCCTTCCTGATCCTGATCCACCTGGGCTTTGCCAGTGCCACCGCGCTGACCGCGGCATTGCTGCCGATCCTGATCTCGGTGTTGCAAACCTTGCCCGGCGACATCAACAAGGTGGGCATGACGATGCTGCTGGGCTACACCGTGAGCTTCGGCTTCATCCTGCCGATCAACGCGCCGCAGAACATGGTCTGCCTTGGCACCGACACGTTCAACGGCAAGCAGTTCGCCAAGATCGGCATACCGGTCACGATCATCGGCTACCTGCTGATGCTGCTGTTCGCCGCCACGTACTGGCGCTGGCTCGGCTGGGTATGACGCACGGCTGAATTTTTCCCGAACCTATCAAAGCCCCTGCCATGAAGCTGACACTGGACACCGCGCGCACCTTTGCGCGCAACATACTGATCGCACAGAATGTGCCGCACGACATTGCTGACGATGTAGCCGAACATCTGGTCGAAGCAGACCGCTGCGGCTATGTCAGCCACGGCCTGTCGATCCTGCCCAACTACCGTCGCGCCATAGATGGCGGCAGCGTCGATATCGCAGGCCGCGCGGAATGCGTGCTCGACCGCGACATGCTGATGGTGTTCGACGGTCATGGTGGCTTTGGCCAGCACGTCGGCAAGAGCGTGATGCAGCAGGCCATCGAGCGTGTGCGCCAACACGGGCACTGCATCGTCACGCTGCGCCGCTCGCACCATCTGGGCCGCATGGGCCATTACGGCGAAATGGTAGCGGCGGCCGGCTTCGTGCTGCTGAGCTTTACCAATGTAATCAACCGCACGCCGGTGGTGGCTCCGTTCGGCGGCCGCGTGCCGCGCCTGACCACCAACCCGCTGTGCTTTGCGGGCCCGATGCCCAATGGCCGGCCACCGCTGGTCGTGGATATCGCCACCAGCGCCATTGCCATCAACAAGGCGCGCGTGCTGGCGGAGAAAGGCGAGCCGGCTCCCGAGCACAGCATCATCGATGCCGACGGCAATCCAACCACGGATGCGTCGGTGATGTTTGGCGAGCGGCCCGGATCGCTGCTGCCGTTCGGCCAGCACAAGGGCTATGCGCTCGGCGTGGTTGCGGAACTGCTGGCGGGCGTGCTGTCGGGTGGCGGCACCATCCAGCCCGACAACCCGCGCGGCGGCGTGGCCACCAACAACCTGTTCGCGGTGCTGCTGAACCCCGAGTTCGACCTCGGGCTGAACTGGGAACGTGGCGAGGTGGAAGCGTTCATCGAATACCTGCACGACACACCCACCGCGCCCGGGTTCGACCAGGTGCAGTACCCCGGCGAATACGAGGCCGCCAATCGCGCATTGGCGGCGACGCATCTCGATATCAACCCGAATATCTGGCGGAACCTGGAAACGCTGGCGCAGGAACTGAAGGTCGAGGTACCGGCCGGGTAGGCGAACATGCGCTCCCCTCTCCCGCCATGCGGGCGAGGGGAGAACACAATTGGCCCTTCACTCCTCGGACCTTTCCGAGACAAATGGCACAATACGCGCCATGCAACGTCTCTGGTCCGCTTTCGTCAAGTTCGTGCTGCTTGCCATCGTTGGTGGCATCCTGCTTCTGTCTTTTGCCGTCCTGATGGCCAACCGGCAACTGCCATCGCTCGATGCGCTGATGGCGTTCCGGCATTCGTCCGGCTATGTGAAGCTGGGAGACTTCCCACATACGCTACCCGAGGCCGTGGTCGCCATCGAGGATGACCGCTTCTATCTGCACGATGGCGTCGACTATGTGGGCGTGATGCGCGCCGGCATTGCCAACCTGTCGGATGAACTGTCGCAAGGCGCGTCGACCATCACGATGCAGGTGGCGCGCAACTTCTTCCTGTCGCGCCAGAAGACCTATACGCGCAAGCTCTACGAAATCCTGCTCGCCTACCGCATCGAAAACGCGCTGGGCAAGGACGAGATCCTCGAGCTCTACCTGAACAAGATCTACCTGGGCCAGGGTGCCTATGGCTTTGCGGAAGCCGCCGATACGTACTTCGGCAAGCCGGTCGATCAACTCACGCTGGCCGAATGCGCAATGCTGGCCGGCCTGCCCAAGGCGCCTTCGGCCAACAACCCCGTGGTCAACCCGCGCCGCGCGCGCCAACGACAGACGTATATCCTGCTGCGCATGATGGAACTGGGCCGCATCACGCGTGCACAGTACGACGCAGCGCTGCTTGAACCGCTGCGGCTGCGTTAGGCCTGTGGTGTCAGCGGGCGCCCGACTGTGGCGCCCTGCCCGTGCATGCTAGCCTGCCACGACCGGACCACACCGGTGCTAGGCGGAGGCAGCCATGGAAGGACTCTGGGGCGATATCTACGGCACGCTGCGCGCGGAGTTCGCGGACGTGCCCGATGTAAAGGAACTGACGCGCATCCTGTTGCGGCTGACGCTGGCCGTGTTTCTGGGTGGCCTGATCGGCTACGAGCGCGAGGCGGCCGGCAAGCCGGCCGGCCTGCGCACGCACATGCTGGTGGCGATGGGGTCGGCGCTGTTCGTGCTGGTGCCGTTGCAGGCCGGCGTGCCACTAACGGACATGAGCCGCGTGCTGCAAGGGCTGACGTCCGGCATCGGCTTTCTCGGCGCCGGTGCGATCATCAAGCTCAATAGCGAAGAGGATGTGCGCGGGTTGACCACGGCCGCCAGCATCTGGACCGTTGCAGCCATCGGCGTGGCCTGCGGGCTGGGCCGGGAATCCACTGCGGTCGTCGCCACGCTGTTCGGGCTCACGATCCTGCAGATCCTCTATCGCATCAAGAAGTAGCTTCAGGAGCCTTGGGAAGGCTTCAGGCTGCTTCCCGCAGCGTCACCTCGAACTTCTCGCGGTGACGCGCCACGGCTTCCTTGACGATCGGCTCCACGCCCTCGCCGCCGGTGCTGTCCATGTGCGCCAGGAACGCCCGCTTCATGCGCGGCTCCCAGAACTTCTTCACATGCCCGGCGATATCGCCCAGCGCTTCGTCGTGATCGGGCATGGCCTCGAAGAAGCTGCCGATCTGGTTGGCCATCTTGACCAGGTTCTCGATATGCATGCCTGACCTTATTCGGTATGGAATCGTTGGGGATGGCTGTAGACCACCATCGTGCCGCCGCGCACAAAGCCGGCCAGCGTGATGCCGGCCGTGTCGGCCAGGCGTACGGCCATGGCGGTGGGACCGGACACGGCGGCCAGCACGCCGGCGCCGATGGCCGCGGTCTTCTGCACCATCTCGTAGCTGGCACGGCTCGTGACGATCACGGCGCCGTGCGCGATATCTTCTTGCCCGCTGCGCGCCAGTGCGCCGGCCAGCTTGTCCAGCGCGTTGTGCCGGCCCACGTCCTCGCGCACCAGCGCAATCTCGCCATCGGCCCGCATCCAGGCAGCCGCGTGCGTGGCACCGGTGTCGCGCAGCAGCGCCTGCCGCCTGTGCAACGCGGCAAACGCGTGCTCGAACGCGCGCGGATCGAAGCTCGCCTCGCTGTGCACCGGCGGCGCGATGCGCATGACCTCGTCGAGCGATTCGGTGCCGCAGAGCCCACAGCCGGTGCGGCCCGCCAGCGTACGACGCCGGCCCTTGAGCTCGACGAACGCACCGGTGGCAATCTCTACCTTCACTGTGATGCCCTGCGCGCCCGACTCCACGTCGATGCCGTAGATGTCGCTGGCCGCGTCGACGATGCCTTCGCTCAAACTGAAACCCACGGCAAAGTCTTCCAGGTCGGCCGGCGTGGCCAGCATCACCGCGTGCGAGATGCCGTTGTATTCCAGCGCGACCGGTACTTCTTCGGCCAGATGGTCGACCTCCGCGGTCAGCACGCCATGACGCCAGCGGCTGACCGGGAACGTGCGCTGCGCCGGTACCTCTTCGGTACCGGCGGCGCTGTCCGGGCTGGGTACGTCCCGTTTCATTGCACCTCCCTGCTCATCCCGCTCAGCCTGCCTGCGCCGTTTCGCCAGCGGCGCGCAAGTGCGCGAGTTGCTCTTCGTTGAACGCCTGGTAGTTGCGCTGCCACGTGGACGGCTGCGCCACCGGCATCACCTGCACCGCCGTCACCTTGTACTCGGGGCAGTTGGTGGCCCAGTCCGAGTTGTCGGTGGTGATCACGTTGGCGCCCGACTCCGGGAAGTGGAACGTCGTGTAGACCACGCCCGGCTGCATGCGCTGGCTGACGATCGCACGCAGCACGGTCTCGCCCGCGCGGCTCTGCACGCCCACCCAGTCGCCGTCCTTGATGCCACGTTCCTCGGCGTCGTGCGGATGGATTTCCAGGCGGTCTTCGTCGTGCCAGTTCACGTTAGGCGTGCGGCGCGTCTGCGCCCCGACGTTGTACTGCGACAGGATGCGGCCCGTGGTCAGGATCAGCGGATACTTCTTCGTCACGCGCTCGTCGGTCGGCACATACTTGGTGATGATGAACTTGCCCTTGCCGCGGACAAAGCCATCCACGTGCATGGTCGGCGTACCGTTCGGCGCCTCGTCGTTGCAAGGCCACTGGATGCTGCCCAGCTCGTCCAGCTTCTTGTAGCTCACGCCCGAGAACGTCGGCGTCAGACGCGCGATCTCGTCCATGATCTCCGACGGATGCTTGTAGTCCATCGGATAGCCCAGCGCGTTCGACAGCAGGATGGTGGCCTCCCAATCCGCATAGCCGCCGGCCGCCGGCATCACCTTGCGCACGCGCGAGATGCGGCGTTCCGCGTTGGTGAACGTGCCGTCCTTTTCCAGGAACGACGAACCGGGCAGGAACACGTGCGCGTACTTGGCGGTCTCGTTCAGGAAGATGTCCTGCACGACGATGCATTCCATCGACGACAGCGCCTCGGACACGTGTTGCGTGTTCGGGTCGGACTGGACGATGTCCTCGCCCTGGCAGTACAGGCCCTTGAACGTGCCGGTCAGCGCCGCCTCGAACATGTTCGGGATGCGCAGGCCCGGCTCGGGGTTGATCTCCACGTTCCATGCCGATTCGAACTGCGTGCGCACGGTCGAATCCGACACATGGCGATAGCCAGGCAGTTCGTGCGGGAACGAGCCGATATCGCACGAACCCTGCACGTTGTTCTGGCCGCGCAGCGGATTCACGCCCACGCCTTCGCGACCCACGTTGCCGGTGGCCATGGCCAGGTTGGCGATGCCCATCACGGTCGTGGAGCCCTGTGCGTGTTCGGTCACGCCCAGGCCGTAGTAGATCGCAGCGTTGCCACCGGTGGCGTAGAGCCGTGCGGCGCCGCGCAGCAGATCGGCCGGCACGCCGGTGTTCACTTCGAGCGCTTCGGGTGAATTCTCCGGCAGTGCCACAAAATCGCGCCATTGCTGGAACGCGCGGTCCTCGCAACGCTCGGCAATGAACTCGTCAGCCAGCAGGCCTTCGGTCACGATCACATGGGCCATCGACGTCACCAGCGCCACGTTGGTACCCGGCCGCAGCTGCAGGTGATAGTCGGCGCGCACGTGCGGCGAATCGACCAGGTCGATCTGGCGCGGATCCACCACGATCAGCTTGGCACCTTCGCGGATGCGGCGCTTCATGCGCGAGCCGAACACCGGGTGGCCATCGGTCGGATTGGCGCCGATCACCATGATCACGTCGGACTTGGCCACCGAGCGGAACGTCTGCGTACCCGCCGATTCACCCAGCGTGGTCTTGAGGCCGTAGCCAGTTGGCGAGTGGCAAACCCGTGCGCAGGTGTCGACGTTGTTGTTGCCGAACGCGGCACGCACGAGCTTCTGCACCAGGTAGCCTTCTTCATTGGTGCAGCGCGACGACACGATGCCGCCAATCGAATCGCGGCCGTGCTCGGCCTGGATACGCTTGAACTGCGATGCCGCGTAGCCGATGGCCTCTTCCCACGACACTTCGCGCCACGGATCGGTGATCTTCGCGCGGATCATCGGCTTGAGGATGCGGTCCTTGTGCGTGGCGTAGCCCCAGGCGAAGCGGCCCTTCACACAGGCATGGCCTTCGTTGGCGGCGCCGTCCTTGTGCGGCACCATGCGCACCACCTCGTTGCCCTTCATCTCGGCCTTGAACGAGCAGCCCACGCCGCAGTACGCGCACGTCGTCACCACGTTGTGCGATGGCTGGCCCAGCTGGATCACCGAGGTCTCGGTCAGCGTTGCGGTCGGGCAGGCCGCCACGCAGGCGCCGCACGACACGCAGTCCGATTCCATGAACGGCTGGCTGGTGCCGGCCGCCACGCGCGAGTCGAAGCCCCGGCCGCTGATCGTCAGCGCGAACGTGCCCTGCGTTTCCTCGCAGGCGCGCACGCAGCGGTTGCAGACGATGCACTTGGACGGGTCGTACGTGAAGTACGGGTTCGACTCGTCCTTCTTCATCTTGGTGTGCGTGGCGATGGGGGCGGCACCGCCCGCGCCATCGGCATAGCGCACTTCGCGCAGACCCACCACTCCGGCCATGTCCTGCAGTTCGCAGTTGCCGTTGGTCGGGCAGGTCAGGCAGTCCAGCGGGTGATCGGAGATATAGAGCTCCATCACGCCACGACGCAGTTCGCCCAGCTTGCCGCTCTGCGTGCGCACCTTCATGCCCGCTTCCACGGGGGTGGTGCACGACGCCGGGTAGCCACGGCGGCCTTCGATCTCCACCAGGCACAGGCGGCACGAGCCGAACGGTTCCAGCGAATCGGTGGCGCAGAGCTTGGGCACACCGATGCCGGCTTCGGCAGAGGCGCGCATGACCGAGGTACCGGCGGGCACGGTGACGGATACACCGTCGATCTCCAGCGTGACCATCGTGTCAGTGTCGATGGCCGGAGTTCCGTAGTCGAAATCGTCGCGAGCGTTCAAGGGACGTCTCCCGTAATGCACTGCTAGTGAGGTTGCGCATCCCTTAGGGATGCGTCGTCTTGTAAAGATGCCGCCGCTTCAGGCAGCTTTTGCCGGTTTGGCCGATAGCCCGAAGTCTTCCGGGAATTCGTTCAGCGCGGACAGCACCGGGTACGGCGTCATGCCACCCATCGCGCATAGCGAACCCGCAAGCATCGTGTCGCACAGGTCGCGCACCAGCGCCACATGCTTGACCGGCTGGTCACCCGCGATGATGCGGTCGATCACCTCGACACCGCGCGTCGATCCGATCCGGCATGGCGTGCACTTGCCACACGATTCGATGGCGCAGAACTCCATGGCATAGCGCGCCATCTTCGCCATGTCCACCGTTTCGTCGAACACCACGATGCCGCCATGACCCACCACCGCGCCAAACGCGGCATAGGCTTCATAGTCCATCGGCGCATCGAAGCGCGACTCTGGCAGATAGGCACCGAGCGGCCCACCGACCTGAACCGCGCGGATGGCCCGGCCACTGCGCGTGCCACCGCCGAAATCGAACATCAGTTGGCGCAGCGTGATACCGAACGCTTTTTCAACCAGCCCACCTTGCCGGATGTTGCCGGCCAGCTGGAACGGCAGCGTGCCGCGTGAACGGCCCATGCCGAAGTCCTGGTAATACTTCGCACCGCGCGCCAGGATCACTGGCACCGTGGCCAGTGAAATCACATTGTTGATCACCGTCGGCTTGCCAAACAACCCTTGCAATGCCGGAAGCGGCGGCTTGGCACGCACCACGCCGCGCTTGCCTTCCAGGCTTTCGAGCAGCGCGGTTTCCTCGCCGCACACATAGGCCCCGGCGCCCTTGCGCACTTCCAGCCGGAAGCGCTTGCCGCTGCCACGGATGTTGTCGCCGAGCCAGCCGGCCTCGGTGGCCGTCGCGATGGCTGCTTCGGTGGCCGCGATCGCATGCGGGTATTCGGAACGCGTGTAGATGTAGCCCGCTTCGGCGCCGACCGCGAGGGCCGCAATCGTCATGCCCTCGATCAGCACGAACGGATCGTCCTCCATGACCATGCGGTCCGAGAACGTGCCCGAGTCGCCTTCGTCGGCATTGCAGACGATGTACTTGACGTCGGCCTGCGCGGCCAGCACGGTCTTCCACTTGATGCCGGTAGGAAATGCCGCACCACCCCGGCCTCGCAGGCCCGAGTCCAGCACTTCCTGCACGATCTGCTCGGGCGCCATCGACAGCGCGCGCGTCAGGCCAGCGAAACCTTCATGCGCGATGTAGTCGTCCAGTGACAGCGGATCGGTGATGCCCACGCGCGCAAACGTCAAACGCTCCTGGTTCTTCAGGAACGGGATCTCGTCGGTCAGGCCATGCGCGAGTGCGTGCTGGCCGCCGCTCGCGAAACCGGCATCGAACAACGCGGCGACATCGTCTTCCGTCACCGGACCATAGGCCAGACGTCCGGCATCGGTCTGCACTTCGACGAGTGGTTCGAGCCAGAACATGCCGCGCGAACCATTGCGCACGATGCGCACGTCGACACCGCGCTGCGCGGCCTCGCGTGCAATGGCCTGCGCCACTTCGTCGGCACCGAGTGCCAGTGCCGTGGAATCGCGGGGTACGAAGATGGTGGTGGTCATGCGCGCACCTCCTCGTCCTCGCGTACCGCATCGATCAGCTTGTCGAAGCGCCTGGCGTCGACGCGTGCATGGAGTCGCTCGCCAATCATCATCGCAGGCCCGGTCGCACATTGCCCCAGGCAATAGACCGGCTCCAGCGTGAACTGGCCGTCCGCGGTAGTCTCATGGAAATCGCAGCCAAGCGACCGGCATGCATGCGCGGCCAATGCATCGGCGCCCACGGACTGGCACGCCTCGGCACGGCATACCTGCACGACATGGCGTCCGGCAGGCTGTTCGCGGAAATGGTGATAAAACGTGATCACGCCATGCACTTCGGCACGCGACAGGTTCAGCGCCCTGGCAATGACCGGCACCGCATCGGCGGGTATAAAGCCCTGGCTGTCCTGGATATCGTGCAGGATCGGCAGCAGTGCACCGGGCATGTCGCGTCTTGCCGCGACGATGCGTGCGATGTCACCTGCTGGTTCGGTCCCGCCACTGCCGGCTGGCGCCGCCGTGGGGATGGCGATCTCTGGCATCTGCTTGTCTCCGAGCTTTTTATGGTTGGGTCCCGATATCGGCTTTTTTCTGCATATTCGGGAACACCACAACGGGCTTTTCGGCCTCTTTATGCGACTATAGAACCGTGTTTTGCACCGTTCAATATGCTATTTTCCGCATATGCTACGCATCTCAATCCTTCCACACCTCCAAATCCGCGACGACACCGCCCCGGGACCCGCGCCGGCGCTGGATGTGTCGCGTCTGGTGGCCTTGCTGGGCCTGATCGAATCCACCGGCAACATTGCCCAGTCGGCGGAAGCGATGGCGTTGTCTTATCGCTACGCCTGGGGAATCTTGCGCGATGCGGAAACGCTGTTCGGCGGTGCGCTGATCGCCAAGACGCGTGGCCGCGGCTCCACGCTGACGCCGCTGGCGCAGCAACTGGTGTGGGCCAGCAAGCGCATTGCCGCGCGCCTGTCGCCCACGCTGGACAGCCTGGCGTCGGAACTGGAGATCGAGCTCAAGAAGCTGATGGCCGCCACCGACCCGGCGGTACGCATCCATGCCAGCCACGGTTTTGCCGTGGCCGCGCTGCGCGATTTCCTCGATGAACAGAAGGTACGGCACGACCTCAAGTACTGCGGCAGCCTCGAAGCCGCGGCCGCGCTGTCCGAGGGCGCCTGCGATGTGGCGGGCTTTCATGTGCCGATTGGTGACTTCGAGGAAGAAACGCTGCGCGGCTTCTCGCGCTGGCTTGATCCTCACAAGCACTGCCTGATCCACCTTGCCACGCGCCAGCAGGGCCTGTTCGTGCGGCCCGGCAATCCGCTGGGCGTGAAGTCGCTCGACGACCTGACACGCTCCGACGTGCGTTTCGTGAACCGGCAGCTTGGCTCCGGCACGCGCCTGCTGCTGGACCTGATGCTGGCGCGGCTCGGCATCGACAGCAACCGCATCGAAGGCTTCACCAATGGCGAGTTCACGCACGCCGCAGTAGCCGCCTACATCGGCAGCGGCATGGCCGACGTGGGTTTCGGTGTGGAAACCGCTGCACGGCGCTTCGGCCTGGAATTCGTGCCGATACTCAAGGAGCGCTATTTCTTCGCATTGGAAAAACACGCACTGCAAAGCCCCGCGCTAGCCGGTGCGGTGAGCGCATTGAAAAGCAGCACCTTCCGCGAACGCGTCAACGCACTACCAGGCTATGACGGCGAACTGACGGGAACGGTGCTGACGTTCGAGGAGGCGTTTCCGGGGGTGGTGTTGTAGAAATTCAGTTGCGCTGATTCGTTTTGCTCCCCTCTCCCGCACGCGGGAGAGGGGCCGGGGGTGAGGGCAATGAGGTTCAAATTGCGGCTTGTCTCTGATTGAATCGCTGGCCCTCACCCCCACCCCTCTCCCACTTCGCGGGAGAGGGGAGCGCATAACCAGCGATATCGCGATGCATCAATACACCACCACCGACAACGTCACCCCTGCCGGCACGCGTACCTTGTCGCTATATGTGCCATTGCTGTCGCTGCGCGGTGCGATGTAACTGCCGTAGCCTTGCAGCATCGACGGCGCGGTGGCAGGTAGCTTGCGCAACGTGGTGAAGGCAGCGGCAGATGGATCGATGGCCGGCAGTGTGAACGTGCCATCGGTCCAGGCCGGATAGCCGTAGTTGCCGGGCGTGCGGCCAGCGGGCATGTTGCTGTTGGTGGTGGCGCGCCAGTTCACCAGTGCCGTGTCGAAGCTCCAGCCGGCGGCACTGATGGCGTCGCTCAGCACCTGCTTCGAATTGGTGGTCCGGCGTGCGAGCAGGTCACGGAAGAAGCCGACGCCCAGTTGGCGGTTCAGGAAGCCGCCGAAGCTGCCCGATACCGCATAGCTTTCGCACGACACCCCGAAGCCCGTGAACACGGTCAGGTTGCAGTTGTAGTCGCTGTAGCGGTAGTAGTCCGGCAGCCGCACGTCGCGGATCGGGTTGTAGCCGGTCACGATGATGCCGCTCAGGAAGTCTTCCATCTGCATCGCCGTCATTTCTTCCAGCCACGTGTCATAGGCGTAGCTCGGACCCATCTTCACGGGGCGACGATAGAAGTTCTGCATGTGCGTACCTTCATGGGCCATCGTGGTCTTGATGGCACGCATGCCGTCGGCCCCGCCCAGCGACAGCGTCTCGCTATCGAGATACAGCGAGATCGATTCGTTACTGTTGGCTTCCTTGCTCTTCAGGAAGTTGTGCAAGCCCCAGAAGTAGCCCACGGTGCCGTAGGCCTTGCCGTCGTTGTTGAAGTTGAGCACGACGATATCGACCGGCATGCCGGCTGGCAGCATCGACGTGCCGTAGTCGTTGGCACCCCAGACCGCCCCGCCCACGCTGACGAGCCGGTCATACAGCATGCCGCTGCCTGCGAATGCGTTGGCCAGTTCCACCACCATGGCGTCGGTCACGTTTGCCGCTTCGGCGTTTTCGACCCACACATTGACCTTGGTGCCATCGCCGGCCGTTACCTGCTTGCGCAGCGTGGCGGTACGCGTGGACTTGTCGCTGTGATACCAGCTCCGTACCGTTCCTTCACCCAAGCCCGATGTACCGATCGATACCGCCATCGGCGCCGGCGCGGCCAGGGTGTTCAGCATTGGATCGGATGCCGAACGCGTGGCGTCGAGCCAGCCGGCCCGGTTGAATTCGCCGATTGCGCGCTGCGTAGCCTCTTCGGTGGACGCGACACTGAGTGCCTGGGGCGAAATCATCTCGGCCGCCACGTTCGACGACATGCCGGCCGGCATCGTCACGGCGGCATCGCCGAGGTTGGATAGCTGCAGCGAAATCGACTTGCCAGCGACGCCCGAGATCGAATACTGCAAGTCGATCGCGCTTGCGCTCGGATTGGACTTGCCCCAGATACCCACGTTGGTCCCGGAATACGTGCTGGCCGTGGCGGCACCGCAGGTATTGCAAGCCTGGTCAAGGCCATTGACCAGCAGCGGATCGGAAGACGAAGTGGTCGTGGCCGCCTGGGCCACGGTGCTGGCACCACCGCCGTCGCCACCACCGCCGCAAGCCGTCAGCGCCAGCACGGTGCTGGCGGCAACGGCGGTCATTCCGGTGGAAAGGTGAAAACGTGCACCAGCACGCGTGATTCTGCGACGCATTTTTGGGACTCCCGAACAGAAAGCGGTCTCCGCCGATGGCGCGCAAGCCGATGCGCACCACCCGGAGTGGTCTCCCAATAACGACGCGGAATGCTGCAGATTGAGCGGCCGTTACATCGCTTTTGGCGATAATTCATGCTAACGGCCGTTTAAATTGGTTGTGATACGCACGTAATATTGCCCGGATCACAACGGTGCGAGGTGAGGCGTCAATAGACTTCCGGCACGATCATGCTTTCCGACACGGGCTGGCGCATGTAGTCGGCATGGCGCTCGCGCTCGGGCAGCACGATCGTCGGCAGCGGCGGCTCGACGTAGGGCATCTGTCCCAGCAGGTGGCGGATACAGTTCAGGCGCGCGCGCTTCTTGTCGACGGCCTGCACTACCCACCACGGTGCCTCGGGGATATGCGTACGTTCGAGCATGATCTCCTTGGCACGCGTGTAGTCTTCCCAACGGCGGCGCGATTCCAGATCCATCGGGCTCAGCTTCCACTGCTTGAGCGGATCGTGGATGCGGCTCAGGAAGCGCAGGTGCTGCTCCTCGTCGGTGATCGAGAACCAGTACTTGATCACCTGGATGCCCGAACGCACGAGCATGCGCTCGAACTCGGGTACCGAGCGAAAGAACTCCTCGTACTGGTCGTCGGTACAGAAGCCCATCACGCGCTCCACGCCGGCACGGTTGTACCAGCTGCGGTCGAACAGCACCATTTCACCGGCAGCGGGCAGGTGCGACACATAGCGCTGGAAATACCATTGCGTGCGTTCCCGATCGTTCGGCGCGGGCAGCGCGGCCACGCGGCACACGCGCGGATTCAGCCGCTGCGTGATTCGCTTGATCACCCCGCCCTTGCCTGCGGCATCGCGCCCTTCGAACAGGATCACCACCTTGTGGCCGGTGGCCACAACCCAGCTCTGCAGCTTGACCAGTTCTCCCTGCAGGCGGAACAGTTCGCGGAAGTACAAATGGCGCTCGGCACGCTCGGCGTCGTCGCCATTGAGGTTGCCATTGTCGCCAGGACCACCGATCTCGCCGGCCAGCACCCTCTGCACCAGCGCCGGATCGCGATCTTCGAGCTCAAGCTCGAGCTCTTCGTCGTAGTAATCGGCCACCTCGCGGTGAATGCGCCGGATCAGCGCCTCGTCGTTGTAATCCATGGCTTTCCTCCGTTGGCGCCCGCCTCCTGGCTGGCCGCCCTGGTCAACCATCGTACGCCTGCCGTATGGCAATTCGATGAATTGTCATAGAGGCAGGCGACAGCACATTCGCAGATTCCTATCCTTCCTGCTTCCTGAAGGCCCAGCGCCCGGCCAGTACCGTGAAGCTGGCCACCAGCACCACCAATACCCAGAATCCGTGCGGGTGATCGGCCAATGGAATACCGCCCACATTCATGCCGAAGAAGCCAGCCACGATATTGATCGGCAACGCCAGCACCGTGACCAGCGTCAGCGTGAACAGCGTGCGGTTGGTCTGTTCATTAAGCTTGGCCGCAATTTCTTCCTGCAGCAACTTGATTCGCTCCACCAGCGCCGCCAGGTCATTGAGCACCAGCGAGAACTCCTCGGTCGACTCGCGCAGTTCCTGCAGATCGGATTCCTGCAGCCACGCCGGGGGCCGGTTCAGCAGCCGGAACAGCGCGCCAGGCTCCGGCGCGAGCAGGCGCTGCAGGCGCACCAGCCCACGCCGCATGGCGCCCAGGTCGGCCCGGTTCGACTGCAGGCGCTGCGACAGCAACTGGTCTTCGATCTGGTCCACGCTGACTCCGGTTTCGCGCACGATCTGTACCAGCACATCGGCCTGGTCGCGCAGCAGGTGCACCACAAGATCGAGCGGCGAACGAAACGCCTCGCCGCGACGCACCGCCGCACGCAGCCGGTCCACCGAGCGCAACGGCCGCGCGCGCGCCGTGACCAGCAGGCGATGATCCGCATGGGCCCAGAGCGTGGAGATATCGGTCGACGTCACGCCGAAGTTGTAGATCACGTCGTTGACCACGGCCAGCAGCGCGTCGTCTTGACGCTCGATACGCGTGGAATGCGAACCCTGGCGCAGTGCCTCGAAGAAATCCTCGGGCAAGCCCAACTGCCCACGCATCCAGCGTTCGCACGCGCTATGCGAGAGATTGAAATGAAGCCAGACAAACGGTCGATCATGCCGGGCGCGGTCGTCGGGCTGCGCCAGCGCGGCATCGCGCAGCCATGCGGCGGCGGCCTTGGAATCGATCTCGCGCGCCAGTTGTCCTGGTTCAAACAGGAAGCCGCCGATCAACCCTACCGGGTCGGATCCATAGCCGGCCTCGACAATGCCCGATTGCATGAACACCCCTTTTTGCCTGTGAGCCTGTATCTCGCGTGACGTTAGCACGCCACGATGACGATCGGCGCGCTGTACCGCCCTGCAACAACTGCTCCATTCTGGAACACCCCGGGTGTGACAGCATCGCCCGCCTTCCCGCATTGGCACGTGCCATGCATGCCGGGCACACCGTTTGCAGTTGTCTCGCCGTGCCCATCGGGCACATTCCAACGACATCCGACGAAAGTGGAGCGAGACATGAACATGGCAGAAATCGCCCAGCTGGGCGTTTCCTATCCGTACAAGGAACAATACGAAAACTACATCGGCGGCGCGTGGGTCCCACCGGCGGACGGCCAGTACTTCGAGGCCGTTACCCCGGTCACCGGCAAGCCTTTCACGCGCGTCCCGCGCTCGAACGACAAGGACATCGAGGCCGCGCTGGATGCCGCCCATCGCGCCCGCGCCGCGTGGGGCCGCACTTCCACCGCCGAACGCGCCAACCTGCTGAACCGCATTGCGGATCGCATCGAGGCCAACCTGACGCTGCTGGCCGTGGCCGAGACCATCGACAATGGCAAGCCGGTACGCGAGACGGCGGCGGCCGACCTGCCGCTGGCAGTCGACCACTTCCGCTATTTCGCGGGCTGCATCCGGGCCCAGGAAGGCAGCATTTCCGAGATCGACCCCGACACCATCGCCTATCACTTCCACGAGCCGCTGGGCGTGGTGGGCCAGATCATCCCGTGGAACTTCCCGCTGCTGATGGCCGTGTGGAAACTCGCCCCGGCACTGGCGGCCGGCAACTGCGTAGTGCTGAAGCCCGCCGAGCAAACGCCGGCCTCGATCCTGGTACTGATGGAGTTGCTGCACGACCTGTTGCCCGCGGGCGTGGTCAATGTGGTCAACGGCTTTGGCGTCGAGGCCGGCAAGCCGCTGGCTTCGAGCCCACGCGTGGCCAAGGTGGCATTCACCGGCGAGACCACCACGGGCCGGCTGATCATGCAGTACGCGTCGCAGAACCTGATTCCGGTGACGCTGGAGCTCGGTGGCAAGTCGCCGAACATCTTCTTCGAGGATGTGATGGCCGCCGACGATGCGTACTTCGACAAGGCGCTGGAAGGCTTTGCGATGTTCGCGCTGAACCAGGGCGAGGTCTGCACGTGTCCGTCGCGCGTGCTGGTGCAGGAGTCGATCTACAAGAAGTTTATCGAGCGCGCACTGACTCGCGTGGCGGCGATCCGCCAGGGGCATCCGCTCGACAAGGCGACGATGATCGGGGCACAGGCGTCGGAAGAACAGTTGCAGAAGATCCTGGCGTATATCGACATCGGCCGACAGGAAGGCGCGAAAGTGCTGACTGGTGGCGAGCGCAATGCCCTGGGCGGCGACCTGGCCGGCGGCTTCTACGTCAAGCCGACGGTCTTCGAAGGCCACAACAAGATGCGCATCTTCCAGGAAGAGATCTTCGGCCCGGTAGTTTCCGTGACCACGTTCAAGGATGAGGACGAGGCACTGGAGATCGCCAACGACACGCTCTATGGGCTAGGGGCTGGCGTATGGACGCGTGACGGCGCGCGCGCGTTCCGCATGGGCCGCGGCATCCAGGCGGGCCGCGTATGGACCAACTGCTACCACGCGTATCCGGCGCACGCGGCGTTCGGCGGCTACAAGCAATCAGGCGTCGGGCGCGAGAACCATCGGATGATGCTTGACCACTATCAGCAGACCAAGAACCTGTTGGTCAGCTACAGCCCGAATGCGCTCGGGCTCTTCTGACGCTGAGGATGTGGCCGGCGGTGGCGCTCAAGCTCAACGTTGCCGCAGCCGCCGGTAGATCGTATTGCGCGATACACCCAGCTCACGCGCCGCGGCGCTGACGTTGCCGCCGTGGCGCGCCAGCGTGCCGTGGATGTGTGCGGTCTCCCATTCGCGCATGGGGCCCGAGGCAGCTCGCGGCTCGGCGCTCGGGTGGGATGGGGTAACAGGGGCGGCGGGCGTGGCGAGCTCATCGGGCAGGTGAGCCACGTCGATGCAATCCTCGCCTTCCGCCATCAACGCCGCGATACGCAAGACGCTGGCCAGTTCCCGCAGATTGCCGGGCCATGTGTGGCCGCGCAACAGCGCCATCGCCGGCGCAGTCACCTGCTGTGGTCCGTCCGCACATTCGTGCGCCAGGATACGCAACACCAGCACGTCGAAGTCGCTGCGTTCGGCCAGCGTCGGCAAGGTCACGGTCAGGCCGTGGATGCGGTAAAACAGGTCCTCGCGGAACGTGCCGTCGGCAACCTGCGAACGCAGGTCGCGGTGCGTGGCACACACGATGCGCAGATCGACTGGCGTGGCTTGCGTGCCACCGAGCGCGGTGACCGTGCGTTCCTGCAGCACACGCACCAGCCGCACCTGCTGGGGCAACGGCATGTCGCCGATCTCATCCAGGAACAGGGTGCCGCCATGGGCCTGTGCAACCTTGCCCGCATGGCCTCGCCGGCGCGCACCGGTGAACGCGCCCTCCTCATAGCCGAACAGTTCGGCTTCGATCAGGCTTTCCGGTATCGCCGCGCAGTTGACGGCCACGAACGGACCATTGGCACGCGGTGAATCGGCATGCACGGCACGCGCCAGCCACTCCTTGCCCGAACCGGTTCGACCGAGGATCAGCAACGGAATATCGCGACCGCGCAGGCGCGCCACGCGCTGGAGTACCGCCGCCATGCGTGCATCACCGGTATCGAGTCGCGCCAGCGCCGACGCCGCAGGCACCGCGGCGTGCGTCGCGCGCAGCGGTGTTCCGGCTGTGGGTCGATGCGACAGGCGCGCGTAGACGCGCACGCCGCTCGGCATCACCAGTTCGCGCAGAAGCGTGTCGGCGGTGCCAGTAGGTGGCATCGGCTTTGCGAACACCTCGGTGAATGTGGCGCCTGCCATCGCATCGGCCGACATGCCAAGCTGGAACCAGCCACTACGGTTGGCCGCGAGAAAACCGCCATCCGACGCAAACGCCGCCATGCCCTCGAACAGCGTGCCGACCAGTTCCGGCCGCGCATGGAAGCGCACCAGCAACGCATCGGGGAACTGGTTCGCAAAGAGCTGGTTCTCGATGGTCTGCGCCGACATGCGCACCAGCGCCATGGTGTGCTGATGAAAGCCGCGCTGGTCGCCGCTGACATCGAGCGCGCCCAGCCATGCCCCATTGGGGCCGGCAATCGGCGTGCAGGAACAGGTCAGTTGATGATTGGCGTGCAGGTAGTGTTCATCGCCATGGATCAGCGCGGACCGGCCCTCCGCCAGCGCGGTGCCGATGGCATTGGTACCCTTGCTGGCTTCGGACCACGATACGCCAGGCGCCAATGCCACATCGCGCGCACGCGCCGCGAACCCTGCGCCATTGTCATCGCCAAGACTATGCAGGATCACCCCGCTGCAATCGCTGAGCAGCACCAGGCTATCGGTGCCCGACACCTGCCGGTACAGGTTTTCCATCACGGGCAGCGCGTGGTGGTACAACGCACGATTGCCGTCGACCAGTTCGCCAAGCTCGCGACGACCAAGCGGATGAAAGTCGGGGGACTGCTGCGCATCGAGGCCGAACGCGCTTGAGCGTTCATGCGCACGTTGCAGCAGGCCCTGGCGCTCCACTGCATCGTCCAGTCCGGCGGCAAGGGCGCCGGGCTGCATGGTCTCCTGGTGAGTCAGGGTGTTACGCATCGGCAAGTCTCCTGGCTGGAGCTCTCGCCGCGCGGGCGGAGCGTCTCTGCCGGCGACCTTATCACAGGCTGGCGCGTGCTGCGGCCAGCTTCTTGTAAAACGCGGCGCGGCTGATGCCGACGCGTGCGGCTGCCTCTGCGACGCGTCCGCCACATGAATCGAGCGCCTGCGTCAGAAAGGCAGCCTCGAAGCGCGCCATGGCCTCGGCATAGGATTGCGGGGTAGCGACCGGCAGGTCGACGGATACGGTCGGCCCGCTTGCCGCCGGTGTCACCGGCTCAGGTTCCTGCTGCGGTGCTGGTTCGCCTGCCACGGCAGTGGTGGTAGTCGCGGTACTGGTGGTAGCCGCCTGCATTGCCGTACGGCGCATGCCCAGCAGCGGGGCCAGCGTGGCGGCATCGACCGAGTCCTCATCGCACAGCATCACCACGCGCTCCAGCACATTGCGCAGTTCGCGCACATTGCCGGGCCAATCGTATTCGCGCAGCAAATGCAGCGCGTCTTCCTGCAGCCCCAGCGGATGACGCTCCGCCTTGATGCTGAGCTCCTCGATGATCGCGTAGACCAGCGGCAGCAAGTCGGTCCGCCGCTCGCGCAGCGGTGGCAACTCTACCGTCAGCACATTGAGGCGATAGTAGAGGTCCGCCCGGAACCGGCCGGCCTCTACCAGTGCAGGCAAGTCGGCCGAAGTGGCCGCGATGATCCGTACATCGCTCCGTACGATACGGTTCGATCCCAATGGCTCGAACTCGTGATCCTGCAATGCACGCAGCAGTTTGCTCTGCAGCGCGAGCGGCATGTCGCCAATCTCGTCAAGAAACAGCGTGCCGCCATTGGCCAGTTCAAACTTGCCGATACGGCCCTTGCGGTCGACGCCGGTGTAGGCGCCCGGTGCGGCGCCGAAGAACTCCACTTCGAGCAGCGTATCGGGAATCGCCGCCACATTGACGGTCACCAGCGGCTGTTCGGCACGCGCGGATCCGGCGTGAATGCCGTGCGCGAGCAATTCCTTGCCGGTGCCCGTTTCGCCGAGCAGCAGCACCGGCGATTCCACCAGCGCCGCGCGGCGTGCCTGGCGCTTGACCTCCTGCGCGGCCGGACTCGTGCCGACAAAACTCGCGAAGGTGTACTTGGCGCGCCGAGCCTGGTCCAGCGAACGTCGTGCGGCAGCCAGTTCGGCCTGCACGCGCGAGTAGTGGGCAAAGATCGGCGTCAGCGCCTTCAGTTCGTCGAACAGTGCAAAGCCCACGCCCCCGATGGTGTGACCGTCGTCGTCCTTGATCGGGAGCCGCGTGACAATCATCGGCTCGCGGTCCGTTTCCAGCAGGTCCAACAGGATCGGCTTGCCGGTGGTCACCACTTCGCGCATCAGGCTGTTTGGGATCACCTGCTCGCAGTCGAGCCCGATTGCGTCCTGCGGGTTGGTAAAGCCGAAGCGCGCGGCATAGCGCTTGTTGATCCACACCACGCGTGCATGCTCGTCCACCACGAACGTGCCTTCGCTGAAGTTTTCAAACGTGCGGAACAGCGATTCCATGCCGCGTCGCGCCACGTAGTCATAGTCGAACAGCAATGCGCCACCTGGCTCGGCGATCTTTTGCATGGCTTGGCGCCTCCATTTGTCTCCAATTCGAGACGTGAAGTGTCTCATATTGAAGACTCCAGCAGGTTAAGGATCGCTTGCGTTGTCTCAATGACGAGACAAAGAACGCTGAGATAGACTAATTGCGACTTATTGGCAACTTTTTGGTGTGGCACAGAGCCTGCTAATGAAGCGGTCCCCTGTCATCTACGGCAGGGAGCATTGCATTCGACGGCACACGATCTACCCGCTGCTGCTCGACCGCATCCAAGAACAATCAATGGAGACCCCATGTCTTTTGTCGTTGTGCTCGCCGCGCTGGCGTTCTTGATGTTTGCCGCCTATCGCGGCTACAGCGTGATCCTGTTTGCACCGCTGGCCGCGCTTGGCGCGGTGCTGCTGACCGACCCGTCGGCCGTGGCGCCGGTGTTCTCGGGCATCTTCATGGAGAAGATGGTCGGCTTCGTGAAGCTCTATTTCCCGGTGTTCATGCTTGGCGCGGTATTCGGCAAGGTCATCGAGCTGTCGGGCTTTTCCGAATCGATCGTGGCCGCGGCCATCCGCTACATCGGCCGCTCGCGTGCCAACGCGGTGATCGTGGCAGTGTGTGCACTGCTGACCTACGGTGGTGTGTCGCTGTTCGTGGTGGTGTTCGCGGTCTATCCGTTCGCGGCCGAACTCTACCGCCAGAGCAATATTCCGAAACGACTGATGCCAGGCGCGATTGCGCTGGGCGCGTTCTCGTTCACGATGGATTCGCTGCCGGGTACGCCTCAGATCCAGAACATCATCCCCACCACGTTTTTCAAGACCACGTCGTGGGCCGCCCCGGCACTGGGCGTGGCCGGTTCGCTGTTCATCATCATCGTAGGCCTGTCATACCTGGAATGGCGCCGCCGCGCTGCAGTGGCGCGCGGCGAAGGCTATGGCACCAACCTGCTCAATGAACCGCAGCGCGTGGAAGGCGGCAAGCTGCCGTCCCCGCTGCTGGCCATCCTGCCGTTGATCGTGGTGGGCGTGTCCAACTTCTGGCTCACGCGCATGATTCCGCTCTGGTATGGCCAGGCCAATAGCGTATCGCTGCCGGGCCTGTCGAAGCCGGTGGAAACCAAGATCGCCAGCGTCACCGCGATCTGGGCCGTGGAAGGCGCGCTGCTGCTGGGCATCGTGGTGGTACTGGTGACCGCGTTCAGCACCGTGCGCGAGCGCTTCGCCGAAGGCACCAAGAGCGCCGTGGCCGGTGCCCTGCTGGCATCGATGAATACCGCCTCGGAATATGGCTTTGGCGGCGTGATCGCCGCACTGCCCGGCTTCCTGGTGGTCAGCGACGCGCTGCACAGCATTCCGAACCCGCTGGTCAACGCCGCGGTGTCGGTCAGCACGCTGGCAGGCATTACCGGTTCGGCATCGGGCGGCATGAGCATCGCGCTGGCGGCAATGTCGGACACCTTCATCCAGGGCGCACAGGCCGCACAGATCCCGCTGGAAGTGCTGCACCGCGTGGTCTCGATGGCTAGTGGCGGCATGGATACCCTGCCGCACAACGGCGCGGTGATCACGCTGCTGGCCGTGACCGGCCTGACGCATCGCGAATCGTATCGCGACATCTTCGCCATTACGGTGATCAAGACGATGGCAGTGTTCTTCGTGATCGCCGTGTTCTACCTGACCGGACTCGTTTAAGGATTTTCCCATGGTCAACCTGCAAGGCAAGACCGCGCTGGTCACCGGCTCGACCAGCGGTATCGGCCTCGGTATCGCGCAAGCGCTGGCACAGGCCGGCGCCAATATCGTGCTGAACGGCTTTGGCGACATCGACGCCGCGCTGGCAACGATCCGCGACGCCGGCGCGCAAGTGCTGCACCACCCCGCCGACATGCGCAAGCCCGACGAGATCGCGGCCATGGTCGCACTGGCGCGCGAACGCTTCGGCGCTGTCGATATCCTCGTCAACAATGCCGGCATCCAGCACGTGGCACCGGTCGAGGACTTTCCGGTCGAGAAGTGGGATGACATCCTCGCGATCAATCTCACCTCCGGCTTCCACACCACGCGGCTGGTACTGCCAGCCATGCGCGCCAGCAACTGGGGCCGCATCGTCAATATCGCGTCGGTGCACGGCCTGGTGGGCTCGGCCGGCAAGTCGGCCTACGTGGCCGCCAAGCACGGGCTGGTAGGCCTGACCAAGGTGACCGCACTGGAAACCGCGGCCACCGGCATCACGTGCAACGCGATCTGCCCCGGCTTTGTACTGACACCACTGGTGGCCGAGCAAATCGATGCCATCGCCAAACGCGACAACATCACCACCGACGCGGCACAGGCCCGCCTGCTCTCGGACAAGCAGCCCTCGGGCCAGTTCGTCACACCCGAGCAACTGGGCAACCTCGTGCTGATGCTGTGCTCACCGCTCGGCGACCAGGTACGCGGCGCGGCATGGGCGATGGATGGCGGTTGGACGGCGCAGTAAGACTGCTACCGCAAAAAGAATCACTGACAGCCCCGGCAAATGCCGGGGCTTTTTTGTTGGGGTTTAAGGAAACCGCGCTTCCGACCCGTAGCACCCAGTGCTATGGTTTTCTACTCTTGCATTCAAAGGAATTTGTGGAGATCTGCAATGGGTAAGACTCGTTTCAAGAGCGATGCCTTCGAAGCCATTCACAGCGCCGCGAGCGGCCTGCATGAGGCTGGTGTCATCGACAAGAAGACGATGAAGGACTTTGACGAAACGTGCATCACGGGTAATCGGGTAATTGCAAGGCATCTTGAATGCTGCCGGTGTTCTCCCCTCTCCCGCACGGCGGGAGAGGGGCGGGGGTGAGGGCCAGCGGTGCAAGCTGAGACAAGTCGCAATTTGAACCTCATGCCCTCACCCCCAACCCCTCTCCCGCGCTGCGGGAGAGGGGAGCCGGTTGTGGTGTATCAAGGAGCGCGGCGACTAGAAGCCAAAGGCATATTAAATGCTGCCGGTGTTCCCCTCTCCCAGCTACGGCAGAGGGGAGCCAATTCTGAGTCGCGCTGTACTACTTCACAGGCGTAAGGATCGGCGCACCCTGCTTCTTGATCAGGAAGACCACGAATTTCGCCGGCTTGGTATTGCTGGCATTACGCCCCACCGTATGGATATCGTTGGGACCTTCGTGAAACGTATCGCCGGGGTTCAGCGTGACTTCCTTGCCGCCTCGCACACCCATCACGATGCTGCCTTCGAGCACGTAGACTATCGCGTGCGCATCATGGCGATGTACCGGATCGAAGCCACCGGGCGGGTACTCGACAACGATCATCTGCATTTCCTTGCCGGGATACTCGGGCAATGGCTCGGTCGTCAGCGGCGTAACCTTGACTTCGGGCGCTGCGGCGGCCGCTGGTGCCGAAGGTGCCGTCAGCACACACGACAGCAGCAGGGGCGCCGCAATGGACAGGATGCGCTTCATGGCATCACTCCAGTCCGGCCTTGTCGAGCCCGAACATCTTGTCGGCCGAGCCGGGCACGGTACGGAAAGCCACGTTCAGGCGATTCCATGCGTTGATGGAGCCGACCAGGAACGTAAGGTCGGAAAGTTCCTTTTCGGAGTACTGCGTGCGTACGCGCTCATAGACATCGTCGGGCACGCCTTCCGCGGAAAGTTGCGTAACCGCTTCTGTCCATGCCAGCGCGGCGCGTTCGCGCGGCTCGAACAACGTCGACTCGCGCCAGATCGCCACATGGTGCAGACGCAGTTCGCGCTCGCCGTGGATCTTGGCCTGCTTGATGTGCATGTCGACGCAGAACGCGCAACCGTTGAGTTGCGAGGCACGAATCTCGACAAGCTCACGAATGTGCGATTCGATCGTCGTCTTCTGGAACAGCGTGCCAAGCTCGACGAGCTTCTTGGACAGTTCCGGGGATTGCTGGAAGTAATTCAGGCGTTGCGTCATTTGTCTCTCCTGTCGGGGGTCGGCGTTGGCCGGGGTGGCATGCATCTGTCGTCAATGCTAGGCGCCAGTGCCACGCACCGGTAGTGCCGTCACGGTGCTCACGCTGTTGCCGTGAGGGCACCAATCATTCGGTGTATGTGTGTATCGGATGCTGCATCAATCCACCACGGTCACGACACTGTGTATGCCCTCTCGCGCCATCTTCGCGTAAGGACACATCCGCTCGGTGTTGCGAACCAGTTCCTCGGCAACGGTCCTTTCCACGCCCGGCATGCGGATGCGGATCTCCGCAATCAGCGCATAGCCGCCATCGACCGGATCACGACCGAACGACACCTCGACCACTACTGTGGCGAGGCTCGCGTCGACCTGCGCACGCTTGGCAATCAGGCTCAAGGCACCATGAAAACATGCGGCAAAGCCAGCGGCGAACAACTGCTCGGGATTGGTACCGCTGCCAGGACCGCCAAGCGCGGCAGGCAGGCGCAGATCGAGGATCAGATTGCCGTCATCCGAGCGCGCAATGCCCGAGGCGCGGCCATGTCCCGCCTCGCCTCCGGACACCGTGACCGTTGTCGTATAGAGCGCGGTGAAGCCTTGACCCCGGTATCTGTCGAGTAACGTAAGTGGCGGAGGTTGCAACCTCTCGTTATCCATGAAGTGTCTCCGACTATTTTTTCTGTGTTGACTGCAGCCACTCCTCGAAACTGATGCGACCCAGGCGTGCCTCGCCTTCCGGGACCAGCGTGCCTTCCTGGAGATCTGCGCCGAAGTAGCGTGCCGTCGGATCGGCCACCACGGTGCGCGTGTCGCCAGTCGCCTTGAGATAGCGCTGCACGAGGTCGCTCATGCGATAGCGCTCCGGCCCCGCGATATCGAACATGCCGTTGACCGGTGCGGCCAACGCGGCATCGGCTACCGCGTGGGCCACGTCATCCGAAGAAATGGGCTGGATCAGTGCAGGCGTCATCTGGATCGTGTCGCCCTGCCCGGCCGACTGGACGATGCCCCCGAGAAACTCGAGGAACTGCGTCGAGCGGACGATCGTGAACGGGATGCCGGCCTTGCGGATCAATGCTTCCTGCGCGATCTTGGCGCGGAAGTAGCCGCTTTGTTCGAGCTTGTCGGTGCCAACCACCGACAACGCAACATGGTGCGCCACGCCGGCCTCTTTCTCGGCAGCTGCCAGATTGCGGCCCGCGGTCTCGAAGAAATCGAGCACGGCCTTGTCTTCGAACGAAGGCGAGTTCGCCACGTCCACCACCACCTGCGCGCCAGCCAGTGCCTGCGCGAGGCCTTCGCCGGTCAACGTGTTGACGCCGGTGCCCGGCGAGGCGGCCACGACTTCATGCCCTTGCGCCGCCAGGCGCGCCACAACCTTCTTGCCGATCAGGCCAGTACCGCCAATGACAACAATCTTCATGATGCTTCTCCATGCTGAGGGTGGAACGAATCCACCTGCATGCTAGGTAACGCCGTGCCCTCCCGCCAGACCTGCGGCGAGAGCACGGTGTTTCCTGTTTTGCACCAATCGGATGCGGCTAGCGATTCACCTTGAGACGGTACTCGCTGGGCGAGAGCCCGAAGTGCCGCTGGAATGTCACGCGCATGCGCTCTTCACTGCCAAAGCCGCAATCGCGTGCGATCAGGTCGATCGGCCGACTTATGTCCTGCAACTGGCGACGTGCAGCCTCGAGCCGGAAATGCTCCACGCCCTTGGCTGGTGTGCGCCCGGTCTTTTCCTTGTAGACGCGTGCAAAGTTACGCGGACTCATGCCGACATGGTCGGCCAGTTGCTCGACTGAGAGCTCTTCTCGCGAGAGGTTCTGGACGATCCACAAATGCAGCGACTCGAAGACCGGCACCTGCCGGCTTTGCGTGATCAGGATCTCGCTGAGCTGGGGCTGTGCGCCGGGCCGCTTCATGTACACCGCGAGTTCCTTGGCGGCGTTGAGCGCCACCTCGTGGCCGTAGTCGGCCTCCACCATGGCCAGCGCCAGGTCGATGCCGGTGGTGACGCCGGCAGATGTCCAGAGGTTTTGCTGCTGCACGAAGATCGCATCGGGGTCGAGATCCACCGTGGGAAACAGCTCGCGAAAACGCTCCAGCATGGCCCAGTGGGTCGTGGCGCGCTTGCCGTCGAGCAGGCCCGCAAATGCAAGCAGGAATGCGCCGCTGCACACCGATGCCACGCGCCGCACCTTGCCCGAGGCGTGGTTCAGCCAGTCAATCAGTGCAGTGGAATTCTTCGCCACCTCCAGGATGGTTGGCGAGCCCGGCACGACGACCGTGTCGACCAGCCGCAGGTCGAACGATTCCAGCGACACCGACTCCATCGTAGTGCCCTCCACCGAGGTCACCTTGCCGCCGGAAAGACTGACCGTATGGCACCGGTAGCCGGCCATGCCACGCGCCCGCGCATAGTTCGCAGCGGCCCAGAACACGGTCTGTGGACCTGCGAGGTCGAGCAGGCTCACATCGGGATATGCCACAAACAATACGTTGCGTGGCATGTCTTCAATGTTTCCTGTGCGGGGAGGGGGCGGATTCGGATTCATGGCTGGCATGACTGTAATCGCTGGAAGCAATTTCGATAAGGATGACTTGCAGCGCTACGGGGTTTCCACTTATGCACCAATCGAATGTGCGAGCCCCGTGACGTGCCGAAGCGGGCTGGCAGTCTGGCAGGAAAACTGGGAACGCTGTCATTTACGGCATATTGAGCGCTTACTAAGATCGCGAGAACGTCAGCCGACTGAGTGGAATGAAGTGTTTGCAGGGAAGGACAAGATGAATTCACCGGATACCTCGGAGCGTGTCTATCGGCTTAGCCTGCCGAATCGCGCAGACGCGCTGTCCACGAGCTTTGCGGCCAGCTACGCGGGCATCATGGCCTTCATGGCCGTGGCCAGTGAAGGCAGCTTTGCCAAGGCCGGCGAACGGCTTGGCATTGGCCGCTCCGCAGTGAGCCGCAATGTACAGAAGCTTGAAACGCAGCTCAGTACGCGACTGTTCCTGCGTACCACACGTACCACGCAACTGACGCACGAAGGCCAGCGCTTCTTTGAGAACTGTCACCAGGGCGTGACGCATATCGTCGAAGCCATGAACGACATGCTCGAGCTCAGGCAGGGTCCGCCGCGTGGCCTCGTGCGCATCAGCTCGACGGTGGGCTTCGGCCGCAAGGTGGTGGCGCCGCTGCTGGACAAATTCGTGCAGGCGTATCCCGATATCGCCATCGACCTGCTGCTCGACGATCGACCCACCGACTTTGCTTCCGAGCAGATCGACGTGGCGTTCCGCAACGGCCGCATCGAGGACTCGAGCATCATCGCCAAGCAGCTGATTCCGATGCAGATGGCGCTCTGTGCCGCGCCGTCCTACGTCGCCCGGCATGGATTGCCACAATCGCTGGGCGAACTGTGCCGGCACGAATGCATCAACTTCCGGTTTTCGAGCGGCCGCATCTTCGAATGGGAGTTCAAGGTCGATGGCATGGTGCGCAAGTACATGCCTACCGCACGCATGACGTTCAACGATGCGGACCTCGTGCTGCACGCGGTACTGGAGGGATGGGGCATTGCGCAGATCGCGGGTTACCAGATCCGCGATCACATTGCCGCCAACGAGCTTGTGGTGGCATTGGGCAGGCACGCGCCCGACGACCGCGGGCACTACATCTGCTACCTGAGCCGCCAGCACCTGCCCACGCGCATTCGCGTGTTTATCGACTTCATGACCGAACATATCCGCGCGCTCGACCTCAATTGCCTGACCGAGTTCAACGCCGAAGACGACACGCCGGTGCACGAGATGGTCGCATGAGCCTGGCGTGCGCTGAGGTGCGCTGCAATGCCGGAAAACGCAAAGTGGTATCATCGCGTCTGTTCGACGCAGTAGTGTCAGACGACACAGACGACTCACAGGGCACATCCTGTCGTTGAATGCGCCGGCCGCCCCACATCATGATTATTAGAGCATCGGCGGCCGTCGGGCATTGACCCGACTTCTTTCGGACCAGGCTACAGCCGGCCCGCAACCCGATCCGACCGGCGGCGTAACTTCGCGTAACGTCCGCTCCGCGCCCGCCGCGCCGCTAGTCCGGCACTTCAGGCGCGCAGGCACGGTCCATATCTCGCGGCATCTGCTCCCGGCGCTCATGCGCGGAACGCAATGCCACCCTTGCAACGGCGACGGTCGCCAGAGACCAGCACGCAGCCGCGCGGATTGACGCGCGGCATCGCGGCTGCAGACCGGTCGCCTCCAAAGAGACATCCAGTTTGAATACACGTATCACACCCAGCACCACACCACGCATCACCCCCTTCACCGTCTCGGTCTATCCCATCCAGCAGGAACCGGGCGTCTGGTTTGCCAACTACATGATCTCCGAGTACCACAATGGCACGGAGCGCATCGTCGCCAATGTATCGATGCGACACGCCACGCACTGCTCGGAATCAAACGCCAAGCAGGCGGCCCGGCGCGCCGGCGAACATGCGGCGGCACGCCTGCGCCGACAGCAACGTTGATTGGCGCCCGCGCGCCTCACCCTTCCCACCTACCCCCGTCCACAGGAGAAACAGCAAGCAATGCCAAACAATGAAGAATGGGAAGAACTGCACCTGACCCCGGATGGCTGGGTCGCCGGAAGCTACCGTCATACGCCATGGTCCAGCGTTGAAGTGCCAGCACCCGAGAGCGGCGTGCTGAAGGTGCGCCGGCATGTTACGGCAACCTATTGCGGACCGTCGCGCGTGGTCGAGGATCGCATTCCGCAAACGCAGGACATGGCACTGGTTGAATCGCTGCTGGAGCGCTACGGCGAACCGAGCTTCAACGTCTAGGACCCCGGCGCCGGCGTAAGATGCACCATTCCGATCAAGGAGGTGCCCGGTGTCCATTCCGTCCAGCATTTTTAAGATTTCAGGCGATCTCGTCGAGTCCACGGTACTGTCACGTGGACCGTGGAATCCCGGCGCTCAGCATGGCGGAGCACCGGGTGGCTTGCTGGCGACGCTTGCTGACCGCGCCATGGCGCATGAGCCGGGCTGGTCGATGGTGCGCCTCACGCTGGAATTCCTCCGCCCTGTGCCCGTGGCATCGTTGCGCGCGGTGGTCGAACCGCAAGCTGGCGGGGCAGTACGGCGCGTACGACTGGAGCTGTTGCACGACAACGTCACCGTATTGCAAGGTGTGGCGCTCTACATGCGACAGCGCGATCTGGATCTCCAGCCTTCGTTGCAGCCACCGACCCTCCCTCCTCCTGACGCCTGCCACACGCCGATCCTGATTCCGGGCATGCAGCCACAGACCTCGTTCCACTACACCGCGATGGAGAGCCGCGTCGCGACGGGAACGGTCACCGAAGCAGGTCCTGCGGCAGTGTGGTTCCGCGTAGCAGTACCGTTCCTGGACGACGCGCCGGTCAGCGCCGCGGCCCGCGCCATTGCCGCGGCAGATTTCGGCAACGGCATCAGTTGGGCCGTACCGTTGAATCGCTTTGCATTCGCCAATGCCGACCTGACCGTTTACCTGCACCGGCTCCCCCAGGGCGAATGGGTCGCAGCGGAATCGGCAACGACCGTGCAGCAGGATGGCATCGGGCTGACACGGACCACGCTTCACGACGTGCTGGGCCCCATCGGCGTGGCCCAGCAAGGCCTCATCTTCAAGCCCGCGCGCGCATAAGCCCCTACTCACCTGTTAAGACTGTCTTTCTACATCGCGCACCGGGCGCTGGTGCAAAAGAAAAAGCCCTCACTCGGAGGGCTTTCTTTCATTCGCCAGAAGTTCGCTCAGGCGAAGTTCTTCGATGCGAAGTCCCAGTTCACGACGTTCCAGAATGCCTCGACATACTTCGGACGGGCATTGCGGTAGTCGATGTAGTAGGCGTGTTCCCACACGTCGCAGGTCAGCAGCGGCTTGGCGTCGGTGGTCAGCGGGGTGGCGGCGTTCGAGGTCGACACCAGGTCCAGCGAGCCGTCGGTCTTCTTGACCAGCCAGGCCCAGCCCGAACCGAAGGTACCCACGGCGGTCTTCGTGAATTCTTCCTTGAACTTGTCGAACGAACCCCACTTGGCGTTGATCGCGTCAGCCAGTGCACCGGTCGGCTGGCCGCCGCCGTTCGGCTTCATCGATTCCCAGTAGAACGTGTGGTTCCAGACCTGGGCTGCGTTGTTGAAAATGCCGCCCGACGACTTCTTGGTGATTTCTTCCAGCGACGCGTTCTCGAACTCGGTGCCCTTGATCAGGTTGTTCAGGTTCGTGACGTACGTCTGGTGATGCTTGTCATGATGGAACTCGAGGGTCTCCTTGGAGATGTGCGGAGCCAGGGCATCATGCGCGTAAGGGAGAGGAGGGAGCGTGTGTTCCATTGTTCTGTCTCTAGGGTTTTGGTGGGGAGAATGGCCGATTGTAGGTGACTTGCCAGACCCGCGCAAACGGGTCCGGAAAGCCCCCTGATGTCATGTTAGTTTCCCCCGCGGCCGCTCGGGGGAAGGATCCGGGTCGATTGAGAATCAGTCGCAAGCATGGGCGCCGGCGCACGTCAAAAGCGCTTCAGAATGTGCCCAGTTTGGTCTGCACACCAGCAATTTCAATGTCGGCGGTGCCCTCCGCCAGATGCGCCTCGACAATGCTGCCCGCCCGCAATTCGGCGGGCGACCGCAGCGCCCGGCCACGATTGTCGAGCAGCACCGCATAGCCCCGCTCCAGCGTGCGTTGTGGCGCCAGCAGTTCCAGCGCGCCTGACACACGAGCCAGTCGTCCGGTCTCGCGTTCATGCCGACGCTGCACGGCTGCCTCCATGCGCCCGGCCAGCCGATCTAGCGTTGCCTGCGCGGCGCCCAGGTCTGGCTTGCAGGCGCGCCAGCGCATCGCCAGCACATCGTGCCGATGCCGTTGCACTGACACCGTATCGCGCAATGCCGCACGCAAATGCCGGGCCAGATTGTCGACCTGCGCGCGGCGCTCCTGCAATTGCGCCTGCGGACTGCGCAATTGCCGCGCCAGCCATTGCAGGTGCTGGCCGCGGCGTTCGAGCTGACGGTCCATGCATTGGGCCAGCGCATCGTGCGCACGGCGCGCGGCCTGCAACAGGTGTGCGCGATCCGGGCTTACCAGTTCGGCCGCTCCGGTTGGCGTGGGGGCGCGCACATCGGCCACGAAATCGGCAATCGTGAAATCGGTTTCATGGCCTACGCCCGACACCACCGGCAAATCGCTACGCGCAATGGCATGCGCCACCACTTCTTCGTTGAACGACCACAGGTCTTCGATACTGCCGCCACCACGGCACAGGATCAGTACATCGCACTCACCGCGCGCATTGGCCGTGTCCAGCATCGCCGCGATTTTTTCGGCGGCACCGGTACCCTGCACCGGCACCGGGTATACGACCACCGGCACATGCGGCGCACGGCGCTGCAATGTACTCAGTACATCGCGCATCGCGGCGGCCTGCAGCGAAGTGACTACGCCGATCGCGCGCGGATGGGCGGGAATCCTGCGCTTGCGGTCCGCATCGAACAGGCCCGCCTGTGCAAGTTTTTCCTTGAGCCGCAGGAACGCCTCGTAGAGATTGCCAAGGCCAGCGCGGCGCATGGCCTCCACACCGAGCTGCAGTTCCCCACGTGCCTCGTACATCGACACCACGGCACGCACCTCGACGGCTTCCCCTTCGCGTGGCGCAAAGTCGACATGTTGGTTGCGGCCGCGAAACATCACACAGCGGATCTGCGCGCGCGCATCCTTGAGCGAGAAATACCAGTGTCCGCTCGCGGCACGCGTGAAGTTTGAGATTTCTCCCCTTACCCATGCCAGTGGAAAACTGCGTTCAAGCACACCGGCAATCGCATGGTTGAGTTCACTGACCGGAATGACCTCGCGATTCCGCGCGGGAGGCTGGGACGGCGCAAAACGCGAAAGGTTCTCGTTCTCTGGCATGGTGCACGGCCGCTCAGGCGGCGTGAGATGGACATGTCCACAGCATAATGGATATGTCAAGAGGCCAGGCACACTGCACATGCCTTCGCCCACAACGCCCGTGAGTCGGTACAAGCCTTTGATTCTTATGAATTTTCGTGCGGGACCAAAAAACAGGCAATGTAAGAGAAAACCTTACGCGTCAACGACTTACCAAAATCGCCCCGAGCTTGTTCACAAAGTTATCCACAGAAGTTCTGGATAAATGATTTGTCAAGCGTACCGCCTGTGGACAAGGTATACGCCGGGGCCGAATCCACGCTGTGGCAACGGTACCGCACTGCCATGGTTCCGCCCATGGTCTGCACGTTGCACCGGACCGCATTGCCCATTTTTTAGGCGTTAACGTATACGTTCATATGGATCAAAGGTTTACGTCATTTTTCCAGGGCTTATCCACAACCGGTCCACAATCCTGTCCCGTTTCCATGTGGAAAATGGGCGACTTGTCTGATTGCCAGGAATGCTAGGCCATGGCCAAGGCTCTGCCCAATTTTTAGGCACATAAACCATTATCCTTTTGAATCAATGGGTTGCATGAATTCTCCGGCAACTTTCCACAGCTGATCCACAGCACTGTCCAGTCGCCATGTGGAAAGACCGCGCGCAGCGGGCAATTCACGCCAGGAAATACCGTTCCAGACCGCGCAGACGCCGCCATGGACCACTCTGCACAAAAATCAGGCAGATATCGCCACCTTCTTTGCAATCAATGAGTTAGCCTGCTTTTCCGAAACCTTTCCACAACTGGTCCACAGCACTGTCCAGCTTCTGTGTGGAAAGCCGCAGACAGCGCCACGCGCGTGCGCTTGCCGCGCGCCGAGGGGCGGGTTAGAGTGGCGCCTGCAATTTTTCGAGCATGCCGCTGCGCCCGGCACATCGGCGCGCATCAAAGGCAGCCACGTCATTCGTACCAAGCCATTCCGTTTCGGGTCTGTCGTTCGTTCGTAGAATTTCGGGGGTCCACGTGTTTTCCATCATTCAAGCGGCCGGCTGGCCGATCTGGCCGTTGCTGCTCGCCTCGGTCATCGCGCTTGCGCTGGTCGTCGAACGCTTTGTTTCCCTCAAGCGCAGCAAGATCCTGCCGCCGAAGCTGTACGAGGAGGCGCTCGTCGCCGCCCAGCAGCGCAAGGCCACGCCCGAGGTTGTCAACAACCTGGAAAAGAATTCGCCGCTGGGCCGCGTGCTGGCAGCCGGGCTGCGCCATGTCGTGCTGCAGCCGCAGACCTCGCGCGACGCCGCCAAGGATGTGGTCGAGGAAGCCGGCCGGGCCGTGGCGCACGATCTTGAACGCTACCTGAACGCGCTGGGCACGATTGCCTCTGTGGCGCCCCTGATGGGCCTGCTGGGCACCGTGATCGGCATGATCGAGATCTTCGGCAACCAGGGCGGCACCGGCGCCAACCCGGAACAGCTGGCACATGGCATTTCGGTGGCGCTCTACAACACGGCCTTCGGCCTGATCGTGGCGATCCCCGCGCTGATTTTCTGGCGCTACTTCCGCCGGCTCGTCGATGACTACGTGGCCGAACTGGAATTCCGCGCCACCGCGTTCCTGGACGCCATCCTGCCGCAGCGGCGCGCCTGACCGGTACCGGAGCACACGCCATGCGCTTCCGTTCCCGCCAGCGCCGCGAGGAGCCGGAGATCAACCTGATCCCGCTCATCGACGTGCTGCTTGTGATCCTGATCTTCCTGATGATCACGACCACGTACTCGCGCTTTACCGAATTGCAGATCCAGCTGCCCACCGCCGACGCCGAGCACTCGCAACAACGCCCGAGCGAAATCGTCGTATCGGTATCGGCACGCGGGGTCTATTCGATCAACAAGCAGGTGCTCGAGCAGAAGGACGTGACGAGCCTGGCCGACCAGTTGCGCAGCGCCGCTGGCCCGGCCGGCAACGGGCCGCCGCCCGTGGTCATCGTCAACGCCGACGCCCAGGCCACGCACCAGGCAGTGATCAACGTGATGGAGGCTGCGCGCGTAGCCGGCCTGTCGCGGCTGACCTTCGCCACGCAAAGCTCGCAGCAGCGCTGACCTCTTGCCCGGGCGGGCAACGCGTCGATGGACGGCAAACTTGCCGCATGCGCTGCCCGATGCCCATAATGTCTGCATTCGACGGTGCCACCCTTCGGTGGCACCGCCCTCTTCCATCGGTTCCGTTCATGCCCGCTCCCCGACACGACCTTGCCGACTTCGTCACCGCCCAGTGGCAACGCCGCGGCTGGTTTGCCTGGCTGATGTGGCCGCTTTCGCTGCTGTTCGGACTGATTGCGCGCATCCGGCGCCATGGCTACCAGCAGGGCTGGTTCAAATCCACGCGACTGCCGATGCCGGTGATCGTGGTCGGCAATGTCACGGTCGGCGGCACCGGCAAGACGCCTGCGGTGATTGCGCTGGCACACGCCCTGACCGAAGCGGGGCTGCGTCCCGGCGTGGTGTCGCGTGGCTATGGCGTGAAGCTCGAGCATCCGCGCCGCGTCAAGCCAACTTCGAAAGCCGCCGATGTCGGTGACGAACCGCTGCTGATTGCGCGTGCCACCGATGTACCCGTGTGGGTGTTTCCGGACCGGGCCTTGTGCGCGCAAACCATGCTCGTATCGCATCCTGGCATCAACGTGCTGCTACTCGACGACGGCCTGCAGCATTACCGGCTGCAACGCGATTTCGAAATCGTCATGTTCGATGCGCGCATGGGCGGCAATGGCCTGCTGCTGCCGGCGGGCCCGCTGCGCGAGCCGCTGAGCCGGCCGCGCGATGCCACGCTGATCAACGACCCGACGTTCAAGGCCACGCCCGACCGACCCGATGTCTATGGCATGCGCCTGGTGCTCGACGACGCGTGGCAGCTCAACGACCCGACCATGGCACGCCCGGTGTCGCAGTTCGCGGGCAAGCGCGTGCTGGCCGCGGCAGGTATCGGCAATCCGGAACGCTTCTTTGCCAGCCTGCGTGGCGCGGGCCTGTCGCCCACGGCCACCATGCCGCTGCCGGACCACTATGATTTTGCCGATGACCCGTTCGCCGGCAACGACGATGCGCTCAACGCCGACGTGATCCTGATCACCGAGAAGGATGCCGTAAAATGCGAGCGCTTCGACGACCCGAGGATCTGGGTCGTCCCCACCACGCCCGTGATCGACGCGGGCCTGATCGATAAAATCCGCCGCGCCGTGATGGCGCGCAACCCGGCCGTCGCCACCCCCGTCACCACTGGGCAAACCACCGCCACGGGCGCGACGAACGGTCTCGACAAGGAACACCAGGATGGACAACCGGCTGCTTGAAATCCTCGTCTGCCCGCTTTGCAAAGGCAAGCTGGAATACGACCGCGCCGCCCAGGAACTGATCTGCCACGCCGACAAGCTGGCCTACCCGATCCGCGATGGCATCCCGGTCATGCTGGCCGATGAAGCGCGCCAGTCGGTGCCGGGCCGCGTGATCCCGGTGGAGCCCTCCGGGCCGGCCGGCAACTGAGCAGGCAGCTCCCTTCACCCGCCGCAGATCTCCAGATCATGAGCATTCCCGCATTTACCGTGGTGATTCCGGCCCGGCTGGCGTCCACGCGTCTGCCCAACAAGCCGTTGGCCGATATTGGCGGACATCCGATGATCGTGCGCGTGGCCGAACGCGCCCACGCCTCGTCGGCCCAGCGTACCGTGGTGGCCACCGATGCGCCCGAAGTGGCGCAGGCGTGTGCCGCGCGCGGCGTGGAGGCCGTCATCACCCGTGCCGACCATCCGTCGGGCACCGACCGCCTGTCAGAAGTGGCCGCGCAGCTCGGACTGCCCGATGATGCGATCGTCGTGAATGTACAGGGCGACGAACCGCTGATCGACCCGAACCTGATCGACGAAGTGGCGCTGTACCTGGCTTCGCACCCCGACTGCGCGATTGCCACGGCCGCCCATCCGCTCGAAGACGTGGCCGAG
>CAUUBQ010000077.1:0-37413 GCA_963543405.1 uncultured Cupriavidus sp. | reverse complement strand
GTTCAACAACAACAAGATCGTTGGCGTCGATTTGGGCAAGGTCGCGCTCAACGTCAACCCGACCCAATGGGGCGGCAACCTGGCGGCGGTTTGAACTGCGCAGCCACGCGCGGTTGTGCCGCGCGGGCTACCCGGCATTCATCCCCACATTGCCCACGCGCCGCGTCAAGCCATCAGGGCGACGATGACCGTTCCCCATAGCGCCAGTAGGACATTTCCCACGGCGTAGGCCACTCCGTAGCCGAGTGTCGGCACCGCGCTCTTCGCTGCCTCCTGCACGGCCGCCAACGCTGGCGTGGCAGTCGAAGCCCCGGCGCACACTCCGAGCATCACACCCGGATGCATCTTGAAAAGCTTGTGTCCGACGAATACGCCCACCAGCATTGGAATGCTCACCGTCAGTACGCCTGCCACCAGCAGTGACAGGCCGCTCGACTGCAGACCCTTGACGAAATCGGGCCCGGCGTTCAACCCGACAATGGCCACAAAACCGGTCAGCCCAATGGACTCAAAGACCCAGAGTGTCGGCCCGGGAATTCGCCCGAAGATGCGCGGCTGTACCGAACGCAGCCAGCCACACACCAACCCGCCTAACAGGACGCCCACGCTCAGGGACAGGCCGATCTCCACACCGCCAACGACAAGTGCCGGGACGCCCACGAGCGCGCCCACCACGATGCCCAGCGATACCAGAACCATGTCGGTTGCATTGGTCGCCCGGTCGGCCACGCCGAGCTTGTCGACCACGGCGTCCACGCGCAACACGCTACCCACGAGTGTCACCATATCGCCACGATTCAGCACGGTCTCAGGCAAGTTCAGGACTGGCATGCCTGCTCGAGTCACGCGCAGCACGAACACACCGCGGGCCCCGTGCTCCAGCGCCAGATCGCCAAGCCGGCGCCCGTCTACTGCTTTGGATGTGATGACAACGTCCAGCGACTCCGCCTCCATGTCCAGCAGTTCGCGGTCGTCGATTTCATGCACGCTCGAGCCCGGCCCCTCGATGCGTTCGACCAACAACCTACGCCTGCCAGTCACGCCGATCGCGTCGCCCGCGCGCAAGACTGTCTCGGGAGTGGGCGTTGTCACAACGCCGTCGCGTCGCATGCGTTCGATGAAAATGCGCTGGTCGCCCATGGCGGCTTCCAGCTCGGCGATCGAAGCGCCCGCCAGCGGCGATCCCTCCTCGATGACGTAAGCGCGAAACTCGAATTCGCGTCGGCTAGGTATGCCTTGCGTGGCGCTGCCTTGCATCGTCTCCTCGAGCTCGCGGCATACCGCAGGCAGGTCCACGCCAAGGAGCTTGGGGGCGAGCTGGCTAAGAATCCATGCCGCGCCGATCACGCCCACCAGATAGGTAACGGCAAAGGCAACAGGGATCTGGTTGGTCAAGACCTGTCGGTCGGCTTCGGCCAAGGCCAGCCGGGAGATGGCATCGCTTGCAGTCCCGATCGTGGCGGATTCGGTCAGCGATCCCGCCACCACACCTGCTGCGGTGCCGGCCTGGTAGCCGAAAAACCTGCTTACCAGGAATGCCACCGCAAGGCCAGTCGAGGCAACGATCGCGGCCAGCAGCGCCTGTTGCAGGCCGTCGCTGCGCAAGCCGCGGAAGAACTGCGGACCGGTGCGGAATCCGATGGAAAACAGGAAGAGCAAGAAAAAGCACTGCTTTACTTCACCAGATATCTTGAGTCCTAATTGTCCGATCAACACTCCCGCCAGCAGCGTGCCCGTGACAGCGCCCAGCGTGAAGGTGCCAATCCTGATCTTGCCCAACCCATAGCCGAGGCCCAGCACAAGAAAGAAGGTGACCTCAGGATGGTTGCGAAGTACCTGCAGGAACCAGTCGAACGCTGCGCTCATTGGAGAACTCCATCGCATGGCCCCGGGTGAGAGTCCTGCAGGACTTCCGGCCCGCAGGAATTCTGTAACCTCACGTGCAGCAGGTTGGTACTTATGGCGTCACGATGTTGAACCAGAACTCGAACGTGTCCAGGTAGCTCACCAGTTCGTCCAGCTTGGCCTGGTTTCCGGTGACCTTCGCGCTGCCGTTCTTGACAGCATCAGCCATCTTGGTCTGGCCCAGGATGATGCCGTTCAGCGTGTCACGCGACATCGTGATATTGGCATCTGCCTGCTGTGCCTGAACGCCGGCTGTATGGTTGAGCACGCCGTTCTCCAATTCCAGCAAGTACGTCCCTTCCGGCTTGCCGAGGTCGACATTGAGCGCAATATGGGCGTTAGCCGCCTTGGCACGATTCACGCGAACGCTGAGATAGTCGAAGAACATCTCGGGCGTCATCGCCCGCACGGTGTCCGGGCTGGCGGTGTTGGGCGTCGGCAGCTTCTTGACGCCATCGCGCAGTTCCTTGGCGCCGGTCAGGTAGAAATTACGCCACGGGCCGGATTCGGCCTGGTAGCCAAGCTGCTCCAGCGCATCGGCCTGCAGGGCCTTGGCGGCCTGGTTCGACGGATCGGCAAACACAACGTGATTCACCACCTGCGCCACCCAGCGGTACTCGCCCCGCGCGTAGGACTGCTTTGCCTTGGACAATACGGCGTTGGCACCGCCCATGAACTCGACGTAGCGCTTGGCCGATTCCACCGGCGTCAGTTCGTCCAGCGTGGCCGGATTGCCGTTGAACCAGCCAAGGTAGAGCACATAGGTCGCCTTCACGTCATGGCTGACCGAACCGTAGTAGCCCCGGTTGGCCCACATATTGGCCAGGCCAGGCGGCAGCTTGAACTTGTCGGCAACCTCCACCATGGTCTCACCCTGGTTGAGCAGGTGCAGCGTCTCGTCGTTGATGTAGCGGTAGAGGTCGCGCTGCTGGCGCAGCAAATTGACAACCTTGTCGCGCCCGAAGGTCGGCCAGTGGTGCTGCGCGAACATGACGTCCGCCTTCGCGCCCCACATGGTCAGCGCCTGGTTCAGGTACTTGGACCATGGCAATGGTTCTCGAATCTTGGCACCGCGCAGCGAGTAGGTGTTATGCAGCGTGTGCGTGCAGTCTTCCGCCGCCGAGATCGCGCGCTTCTCCTCGATGTACCACAGCATCTCCGACGGCGCCTCCGAGCCCGGCGCCATCAGGAACTCATAGGTCAGCCCATCGATGCTACGTTTCTCGCCAGTCTTCGTAATGGTTTCGGTGGGCGGGAGCAGCGTTACCGTACCGGCAGATGTCGTCGTGCCCAATCCCGCGCCCACCTGGCCTTTCGGGTCGGGCGGCAACAGGTTGCCGTACATATAGCTGGCGCGGCGGCTCATGGCGTTGCCCGCCATGACGTTCTCGGCAACGGCCGCTTCCAGGAAGCCTTCCGGCGCGTAGATCTTGACCTTGCCGGACGCGACGTCGGCCGCGTCCACCACCCCTCGAACACCGCCGTAGTGGTCGATATGGCTATGCGTATAGATCACCGCCTTGACCGCTTTGCGACCGCGATTGGCATAGTAGAGCTCGATGGCAACCTTCGCCGTCTCCGCCGAGATCAGCGGGTCGACCACGGTAATGCCCTCCTTGCCCTCGATAATCGTCATGTTCGACAGGTCCTGGTTACGAACCTGGTAGATGCCGTCCGTGACCTGGAACAACCCGCTGATGTTGATGAGCTGCGCTTGCCGCCAGAGGCTGGGGTTGACCGTACCCGGGGCAGCCGATCCTTCCTTGATAAAGGCGTATTGCTGTGGATTCCAGATGGCATTGCCGGATGCCCCCTTGATGACGCCGTCGGAAAGGGGTGCAACGAAGCCACGATGCGCATCATCGAAATCCGAGCGGTCCGAGAATGGCAACTCACTGAGCAGCTTCTGGTTGGCGGCCTTCGTCGCGCTGGTGGCATCCTTGCGGGCGTCCTGCGCCATACCTTGGTTGGCCTGCAGCAGGGCGATAACGGCCAACGTGATGCCCCTGGCCAGGACTTTGCGGCGATGAGTCATTGACTACCCCTGTTCCAATTTGTTCGATGGGCCCAACGGCGGCGCGCAACAAGTTGCACGGGAAAATACTCCGCCACTCCACATTGAATGAGAAGTGAATCTTTTTGCTCTGGTCTTAAGGGAAATAGGATGGCGCGTAATGCACAGCGCAGCAGAGGTGGTCAGTTGTCCAGTACTAGCGAAAGCAGCGCGAACGCACCAAGCGCCGCGAGGATAAGCGCTACCCAATAAGCAAGGTTCCACTGTGGCATCAGGCCTTCGCGTTGCAGTGCGCTTACGCGGCGACGGTGCTGGACCACGGCGGCAATCAGCGCGCCTGTACCGATCAGCACCATGGCCGTTCCCACGGCCCGCGGCGACCACGTGCTGCCAAGCCGGCCGACGATCGGGGCCCCGCCCTGTTGGCTCGCCAGATACTGGAAGAACTTCGCCAGCGTAAAACCAAAGCTGATCATCGACAGCGACGTGCGCAGCCACGCCATCAGCGTGCGCTCGACGGCCAGGAAGCTGCGTTCGAGCGCTAGCGTGGTACGCTGCCGCGCCAGCAGGGTGCTTTCATTCGGTCGCGGGTCCTTCGGTGTTTCCGGCTTCTGAATGGCAGACTCGCTGCCGGTGGGAATCGTCATAGTGGACATCTCCTGGACGTTCCGGCTTTCGCCTTGATCTCGGCGCCGCCCTCAATTTGCCTGAGGATCGCCGGCCGCCTGCACGCGCTGCCATTTCACGTACGGAATCACCACCAGCGTGCACACGATGAGGTACAGGGCCAGGGTCGGCACGAACTGCTCGTCAGGAAAGTTGGCTGACGCGATAGTGAGGGCAATCGCGGGATGACGGGCGGCAGACGACAGTGCCAGCACTGATGAATGCTCCCGTTCCGGGCGGCCAAGCAGATGCCCGACCACCAGGCCGAGCAGTACGAAGGCAATGATGGACACCACGACCCAGTGCCCGGCAGCGGCCCAGATCGCCCGCCAGGTACCGGCCAGCAGCGGACCCACGATCATGGTCAGCACGATCTTGAGAATCGCCTCGGGCTGCATCGACAGCGGCAGCCCAGGGTTCCGGCGATCGCCACGTGGAACGCGACAAGAACAAGTGCCTTGGCATCCATCGACTTTCCTGACAGTAAGGCGCCCGGGCGACGCCGTGCAGCACGTCGCCCCAGGGGCTCGCCGATCCGATGCAGACGCCGCGGCTAGCGGCTGCCGCCTCCGGCTGCGTCCATCATCTTGTCGACTACCTGGTCCACGCCGAAACTGGCGGCCTTCTGCCTGGGCGGGAATTCCTTGAACGACTGCAGGAATTCGGCGACTCCGGCCTGCGCCGGCACCAGGATGAAGACGTGTTCCAGCAGCCAGTCGTAGTAGGTATTGGACGTGACGTCGGCCCGCTCGTAAGGGTCGGTGCGCAGGTTGAAGATCTTGGGTACGCGCAGCGTGACCAGCGGTTCCGCCCATATTCGCAACGTTCCAGGCGCGCGCTGTTCCATGAAGACGACTTTCCAGTTGTCGTACCGCAGGCAGGCCAGGTCGCCATCGTCGGTAAAGTACAGGAAGCCCTTCCGGTCAGGCTTCGCCGCCTTGCCGGTGAAGTACGGTACCAGGCTGAAGCCGTCGAGATGTACCTTGAAGTCCTTGCCGTTTGCCTTGAACCCCTTCGTCAGCTTCGACTTCACATCGGAATCGCCCGCGGCCTCGACAATCGTGGGCAGCCAGTCGAGATGGCTGACGATATCGTTGCAGATCGTACCCGGCTTCACGACGCCCGGCCAGCGCACCATGCAGGGCACGCGGTATGCGCCTTCCCAGTTGGAGTTCTTCTCGCTGCGGAACGGCGTCATGCCAGCATCGGGCCATGAGTTCATGTGCGGACCGTTGTCGGTGCTGTACATGACCATCGTATTGTCGGCAATGCCGAGGTCATCCAGCAGCGCCAGCATTTCGCCGATGTGCTTGTCGTGCTCGACCATGCAATCGTGGTACTCCGACTGCCAGCGTCCGGACTGGCCGCGAATGCGGTCCTCGATATGCGTGCGGAAGTGCATGTGCGAGGTGTTGAACCAGACGAAAAAGGGCTTGTCGTCCTTGTGCGCCTTCTCGATGAATTCCTTCGCTGACTTCAGGAACTCGGTATCGATGGTCTTCATCCGGTCTTTCGTCAGTGGACCGGTATTGTCGATCTTCTGGCCGCCCTTTCCGTCAGACCAGCAATGCAATACGCCGCGCGGTCCAAAATTCTTCCTGAAATTGGGGAAGTCCTTGTCAGTCGGATAGTCGGGCAGCTCCGGTTCCTCTTCGGCGTTGAGGTGGTACAGGTTGCCGAAGAACTCATCGAACCCATGCATGGTGGGCAGATGTTCGTCGCGGTCGCCGAAATGGTTCTTGCCGAACTGGCCGGTGGTATAGCCCAGGTCCTTGAGCAATTCCGGAATATTTGGGTCCTCGGCGCGCATCCCGAGCTCCGCGCCCGGCAGGCCCACCTTGGTCAGGCCCGTGCGCAGGCCGCACTGGCCGGTGATGAACGACGCCCGGCCCGCGGTGCAACTCTGTTCGCCGTAGTAGTCGGTGAACAGCATGCCTTCCTCGGCAATGCGGTCGATATTGGGCGTGCGATATCCCATCAGCCCTTTCGTGAAGATGCTGAGGTTGGACTGACCAATGTCGTCGCCCCAGAGGATAAGGAAATTCGGCTTCTTCTTCTCTGCCATGTCATTCTCCTTTGCAATCCAAGCCACCGATGCCGGCAGCGAATTCTCCCGGGGCCCCGGTGCTCATGGTTGTGCCCGGGATCTACGTTTCATGCGTTCATCATTCCTGGCCGGTGGGGTCGTCGCGTATCACGCAACGGAAGCCCAGGTGGCAGGTGGAAGTGTCGATCGCCTGCGGCATCCTCGCGGCGGGGCGGTAACGCCTGCAGTAGTTCGGCGCGCACAGGTACGAGCCGCCCTTCATGACCTTGCGCGGGATCTGCACCTGCGGCGCGCGGGGATCGAGGCTGGCTTCCGGCGTGCCGCCACGCGGGTTGTCAAGCGTGCAGCAAGTCTTCACGATCTTGCCGTGGTCCTGGTACCAGTCGCTCGTCCATTCCCACACGTTGCCGGCCATGTCGTAGAGACCATATCCGTTAGGCGCAAATGAGCCGACTGGCGCCGTCCACTCGTAACCGTCCTCAAGCAGGTTCTGCCACGGGAAGTCGCCCTGCCAGGTATTGGCCATGTGCTTGCCACGCGGAGCAAACGAGTCGCCCCACGCGAATTCCGCGCCGTCGAGCCCACCGCGCGCGGCAATTTCCCATTCGGCTTCAGTCGGCAGGTCCTTGCCGGCCCATTGCGCATAGGCCATGGCGTCGGCATAGGCCACATGCACGACTGGATGATCCCAGAGACCTTTCAGTGAACTGGACGGCCCGCGCGGATGGCGCCAGTCGGCACCCGCTGTGTAGACCCACCAGTTGTAGTGATTGCGCAGGTCCACGCGGCCGGACGGCTTCTGGAACATCACCGACGACGGCGCCAGCATTTCCGGCAGTGCGCCAGGATAGTCTTCCGGTTTGGCGGGACGCTCGGCCAGCGTCACGTAACCGGTGGCCTCCACAAATCGCCGGAAATCGGCATTTGTCACCGTATGCCGGTCGATCCAGAAGGAGCGAACGCTGACTTTGTGCGCCGGCGCTTCCTCGGGATAGTGGCTGTCCGACCCCATCAGGAACGTGCCGCCCGGAATCCTGGCCATGCCGGTCCTATCCGCACGGACGGCAGGTCCGGCGGAATCGACGGCTCCGCCGTCGGGGCTGGGGGCAGCTTCTTTGCGCAAGGGTTGGGCCATACGTCATCCAGAGATGGAAGGGGCACGCTCGTATCGACTGACCGTCACTGCTTCACCATCCGACGCCCCGCACCTGCCCGGACCGCCGGCCTCAACTATGTTCGGTGGCAGTAGTCAGAAAGCAAAGTGAATTTTTTTGTGCAGATGTTGAGACATTGCAGATTTATCGGTGATGCTCGTTGACGCCACGCGCGCGCGCCAATCATGCAGCGCACACGGGCCTGACGCGACCCAACCCATCCCGACACCACGTTTCTCATGCGCCACATGGATAGCCGGCGTAAAGCGTTTCATCCCATACTGGCAAAGGATGCCGCTGAGTCTTTCATTCACTCGCAATTGAAGGGAGCCAAAAACATGAAGAATCTGATGCGCGTCTTTACGGCCATCCATGGGCTGATGGCGGTTCTTTTCACCTGCGCGGCACTGATGCTGATTGCGATTGCAGCTCGCATGGGGTGGGACGTCTTTTCGAGTCAGTGGGACCAGACCAGCGCGCAATGGATCATCGAGGCATTGGGACTGCTGGCCGGTGCCGTTGTGGCGCTGCAGATTGCCGAGACCATCGTGGAGGAAGAGGTCATTCGGGAGGCCGACGTGAGCGCACCGACGCGGGTTCGTCGCTTCGTGTCGCGATTCCTGGTGGTGGTGGTCGTCGCACTTGCCATCGAAGGACTCGTGGCGACGTTCAAGGCGCTGCATCAAGATCCCACACAGCTTCGATATGCCGCCGGGCTGATTGCATCGACCGCCTTGCTGCTTGCCTCCTGGGGGGTGTTCGTCTACCTGAACCGGTCTGCCGAGGAACTGGAGCCAGAGGCCATGGAAGAGGCGAAACGCGAAGACAAGAAAGTGAAATAGTGCGCCAGCAAGTGGAGGGGCTCGCTTAGTGTGGACGTCCATTCAGCGAAGCGCAGGTGTGTCTCGTCGACTATGCCGGCCACACGGGGATTGCCGCGCCCCTGTTCAAGGCCTCTTTTGACACCCAGTTTGCAAAGCGATTGAGGACTTCCAGGTCGGAGCGTCGTTCGGGCCAACGCAAGTAATAGGCTCTTGGCGCAACCCAAGGTTGATCCCAAAGGCAGACGAGCTTTCTCGATTCCACGGCGTTTGACGCAATAAATTCGGGCAGGAGGGCCACCCCGAGTCCAGCGATCGCACCGTTCAATGCCATCGACAACAGAGCATAGCGAGGCCCGCCATTCATGTGCGTTTCCGAGATGGATTCCTCCAACCCGGTAAGCGCGAGCCATCCGGGCCATGCATCCAACACGGTCACGCGGCGGATCAACGTATGGGCGCGCAGGAAATCGGCGATTTGGTCGAGGTTCAGCGCGTCGCTTCTTATACGCCTGGATTTTCTGAACTGCGCGAGCAAACCCGGCGCGACGTAGGGCCTCAATTCGGCGCGAAGAATCAATACCGCCGAGATACCCGGTAGAGGTCCACTGCAAAACTCAATGGCGGCATCGTCGTCGCTGGAGGCGAAGTCCACGGGGCCCACCCTTGTCGACAGGTTGAGTGTGATGTCGGGATTGGCCGCGACAAATGATTGCAGGCGCGGCATGAGCCAGTAGTTTGCGAAGCTCGACGATACCGAGAGGTTCAGGGAGCCACCCCGTCCGCCGGTTGTGATGATGTTCTCGGTGGCCCGCTCAAGCTGCCTCAGGATCCCTGAGGTGTCATTCCAGTACTTTCTGCCCGCCTGGGTCAGTTCAAGACCACTCTTTCGCCGGAGAAACAGCGGCACGCCCAATTGGCGCTCCATCTGCAGGATGTGGTGACTGACCGCACCCTGGGTCAAATGCAATTCCTCTGCGGCGCGGGTAAAGCTCAGCAGCCGCGCACTGGCATCGAGGCAGCGCAGCGCAGTCGTCGAAGGCAATCGACTCATCCATTAAATCCTTTGATGCATGACGCAAAAAGATTGGTTTGCGTCGGTGCCGCGCATCCCAATACCATCAATGCATTGTCGCATATACGGCAGGGCGGTCCGGCCATCCGCCCTTTTGCGGTGCATCATTTTTTCTGATGCACCAGAACTCGCAAACGAACATCGACCCAGGGCACCACGCCTGTGCAGTAGTGGTCGAGCACATCACGAAGGCAAGAGATGATTCGCATGGCGCAATGGAAAGTAGCGAAAGTGACCCGCCGGATGGCCGGGGCCGCGATCATGACCGTACTGGTCCTCGCCGCGGGTCAGCCAGCATTGGCTGCGTATCCGGATAGGCCGATCAAGTACGTTCTTAGTTCAGGCGCGGGGTCGGCGCCTGACGCGCTGATGCGACTGATTCTCGAAGATGTCAGCAAACGCATTGGCACGGCCATCGTCATTGAGAACCGATCCGGCGGTGGTGGATTGATCGCGATGCAGACCATTGCTTCGTCCGCCCCCGATGGCTACACGATTGGCCATGGCAACACGCAGACCCTTGGCATCAATCCGTCGTTGTCCAAAGCTGGTTTGGCGGCCGCGAATCATGTCGAACTGATTGTCCAGACCGGCTACACACCGAACCTGCTGTCGGTGTCGCCAACGCTGCCGGTGAAGTCCGTGGGCGAACTGATCGCCTATGCCAGGGCAAACCCCGGCAAGCTCGTCTTTGGATCGGCCGGTAATGGCACCTCCGGCCACGTCGGGGCCGAATTGTTCAAGTACATGACGCAGACCGACATGGTTCATGCCCCGTACAAGACCGCACCGGCAGCGGTCAACGATGTCATGGCGGGACACGTCGACCTCGTGTTTGACAATATCGCCGGTAGCCTGGCGGCAGTCAAAGGCGGCAAACTCAAGCCGCTGGCCGTGACCAGCCTGAAGCGATCTCCGCTAGTCCCGAATCTGCCTACGGTCTCAGAAGCCGGCGTTGCGGGCTTCGAAGTGATCGCATGGTCCGGCATCATCGGCCCCCAAGGCATGCCACCGGCTGTCGTGCAAAAACTCAACACGGCCGTCAACCAGTCACTCAAGGACCCACACGTCGTCAAGGGCATGCGCGACTTGGGCTATGAGGTGGTCGGTGGCACGCCTGCCGAATTCTCCGCGTGGGTCAAGCGCGAGCGGGCCAAGTGGGCCGACGTCATTCGTACTTCCGGTGCCGTCGTGGACTGAACACGCCACCGTTCTGCATTTCCCTATCCCTCTACCAAACCAAAGAGGCATCGCCGCCTCGGAGTACGCTCGTATGTCAGTTCTGGAGACACTTGCTGCCTGGACCACCAGCCGGGAGCAAAAATGGTCGGACGTCGTCCTGGATCGCGCAATGCACGCCTTTGGCGACACCATCGCCTGCATGGTCGCTGGCGGTGCTGATCCGGTCAGCATCAAGGTGGCACAGGGCATTGACGCCTGGGGTGTTGGCGCCGCGACAGTGGTTGGCACACAGCGTAAGGCGCCTGCGCCCTGGGCCGCGATGGTCAATGGCACCGCCGCGCACGTGCTGGAGATCGACGACAACTTCTACCCGGCACTGACGCACGCGTCGGCTGTGCTAGTGCCTGCCCTGATCGCTCTTGGTGAGGAAATTGACGCCAGTGGCATGGATCTTCTCGATGCCTACGTCGTGGGTCTGGAACTGCATGCCACGCTCGGTCGCGGTGTCAACCGGTCTCACTACTTTGCGGGATGGCATCCCACAGCAACCGTTGGATGCATTGGCACGGCCGGCGCCTGCGCACGTCTGCTGAAGCTCGATGTCGCGCAAACGGTCGCAGCCATGAGCATTGCCGTCAGCATGGCCTCCGGCAACAAGGCGCAGTTTGGCACCGAAGCCAAGTCCTTCCAGTGTGGTATGTCGGCATCTAACGCGATTGTGGCGGCCCGGCTCGCCGCGTCGGGACTGCAGGGGAATCCGGAGGTACTGGAAGATCCGCAAGGGTTCCTCTCGCTTTACGGTGGCCCCGCGCCGCGTGGCTGGGAAGAACCGCTAAAAAAGCTTGGCAACCCGTTGGCCCTTGAAGAATTCGGCCTGGCGCCCAAGCGCCACGCGTGCTGCGGTTCGGCCCACAACGCGATCGACTGCGTGCTGGACCTGAAGCGCGAACATGGCTTTGCGCCGAATGAAGTCGAGTCCATCGATATCCTGGTCGGCGCCAGCAACAAGAAGAACCTGCGTTACGACAATCCGCAGGATGAATTCCAGGCGCGTTTCTCCATGCATTACAACATCGCGCTGGCGTTGCTCCAAGGGACGGTGACGCTGGCTGACTTTACGCCCGACGCAGTGCAACGCAAAGCCGTGCGCGATCTGTTTCGACTGACGCACCTCAAGGCCCGCGCCTTCGAGGACGAGCCGAAAGATCCGGACGACCGACCTCCCCATATCGTGAAAATCACGCTCAAGGACGGCCGCACGTTCGAGACGCAACGCGTCTATGCACGTGGATTGATCCAGGATCCCTACACCGACGATGAACGGCTCGCCAAGATCGTGGCCTGCTGTCAGCCCTGGATGCCTGCCGGTGCGCTGGCCTCACTCGTAGACCAGCTCGCCGCATTCCGCGCGCTGCCGAGCGTGCGTTCCCTGACCGCCACGCTTGGAGCCAACCATGCGTGAGAGCTCGACGAAGCGCAAAGCGCTGGAAAGCGTCCAACGCATTTTTCAGGATGGCCGCTTTGCCGATGCCCTCGCAAAACGTGTGGCTTACCGGTCCGTGAGCGGCCCGGACGCGAAGGATGAGGAACTATTGCCGTACTACCGCGAGATCCTGGAACCCGATTTGACCGAGATGGGCTTCCATTGCACGTATCTGGACAACCCGGTGGCTGGCGGCTCTGCCTTCCTCCTTGCCGAGCGCATCGAATCGCCAGACTTCCTGACGGTACTCACGTATGGCCATGGCGATGTCGTGCCAGGCTATGACGATCAATGGGAAGCCGGCCTGTCGCCGTGGTCGCTGACGTTGCGCGACGGCGCCTGGTATGGCCGTGGTGTGGCGGACAACAAAGGCCAGCACCTCACCAACCTGACGGCGCTACGCGAAGTGATCGCCGCGCGCGAGGGACGCCTGGGCTTCAACCTCAAGGCATTGTTCGAGTTGGGCGAGGAACGCAGCTCGCCAGGGCTGCGTCAGGTCTGCAAGGCGCATGCGCCGGCGCTTGCTGCGGATCTGTTCATTGCCTCGGATGGCCCCCGCGTCAGCAAGGACCAGCCCACCCTGTTCCTGGGTTCACGGGGGTCAGCGGTATTCGAACTGTCGTGCACGCCGCGAGCCGGCGGGCTGCATTCTGGCAATTGGGGCGGGATCATGAAGAACCCTGGCGTGGTCCTTGCAAGCGCCATTGCGTCGATGGTCGACGGCAGAGGCCGCATTCTCGTGCAAGACCTGCTGCCCCCGCCGATTCCAGCGCCGGTGCTGGACGCACTCGCCCGGCTGAAAGTCGACAGCGAGAGCCTGGGCCGGCAGATTGATGAGGATTGGGGCGAACCGGGGTTTAGTGCTGCGCAACGCCTGCTTGGGTGGAATTCACTGGAAGTGCTGACGCTTCACGCCGGCAACTATGCGAAACCCGTCAATGCCATCCCTCCGGCCGCGCATGCCCATATGCAACTGCGCTTCGTCGTGGGTACGAACTGGACCGCGATCGAGGATATTGTCCGGCAACATCTGGACGAGGCGGGTTACCCCGACGTCCAGGTGCGGCTGGTACGCGGGTCGCCCGCCACGCGGCTAGATCCCGCGAGCCCGTGGGTGAGTTGGGCGAAGGATGCTGTCAAGGACGTCATGGGTGAAGAGCCGGCGGTCGTACCCAATCTGGGCGGCACGGTACCGAACGACGTGTTCTCGGACATCCTGGGCCTCCCCACCGTATGGATTCCGCACTCCTATCCCGGCTGCAAGCAACACGCTGCCAATGAACACCTGCCACTGACGATCGTGGAGCAAGGGTTGGCGATGATGGTGTCGGTGTTTTGGGAGCTCGGTGAAGCGGGCGCGCTGGAAGCACGTACCAGGCATCGGGCGCGTGCGGCAGGCCAAGGGGCTGCGGTTCAGTGAAGTAGTTTCTTGAAGATCGTGTTCTAGGTGATACAGATATGTCGAAGCATTTGAATGGCCGTCTCGCCGTCGTGATGGCGCTGGGGTTGGCCGTGTCGGGAGCTGTGCTGGCGCAGGGGGCGACGAATTATCCGTCGCGTCCCATTCAACTGGTGGTGCCGTTTCCGGCGGGTGGCAATACCGACGTCGTGGGGCGCATGGTAGCCGCGAAGCTGGGCGAGCAGCTCGGTCAGTCGATCGTAGTCGAGAACCGTGCTGGTGCGGGCACCGTCATTGGCGCGGCATTCGTTGCCAAGGCGCCGGCCGATGGCTATACCCTGCTGATCAGCTCGGGCTCCACGTTCACGTCGGGCCCGGCGATTACGCCGAAGCTCCCGTATGATCCTGTCAGGAGCTTCGAGCCGATCGGGTTGTTGGGCCGCAATGCGCTGGTGCTGCTCGCCGGGAAATCCGTTGCGGCACACACGTTCAAGGACGTCGTCGCGGCCACGCAGGCCAAGCCTGACGGCTACAATTACGCGTCGTTTGGCAATGGCAGCACTGCGCATTTTGCAGGCGAGATGATCAAGACGGCCTCCGGCATCCGCATGACGCATGTCCCTTACAAGGGCAGTGCGCCAGCGATGAATGACCTCCTGGGCGGCCAGATCGAATTCGACATCGATACCGTTCCGGCCGCGCTGCCCTATATCAAGGAAGGGCGTATCAAGCCGATTGTCGTGACCACCACGAAGCGCTCCACCTTGCTGCCAAATGTCCCAACGCTTGCCGAGAGCGGTGTCAAGCTGCCATCGATCTCCACCTGGGTTGCCATTGCCGCGCCCAGAGGGCTGCCAGCAGATGTCAAGGCAAAACTGCAGAAGGCGCTGGCGAACACGATGGCCACTCCCCAAATGCAGGAGAAATTGCTTGCCACCGGGTTCGAGGTCGGATACGCCGATGGCAAGGCAGTCGAGGCGTTGATTGCCGAAGAGTTGCCTCGCCTGAAAGCGGTGGCGCTTCAGTCAGGTATCCACGCAGATTAAAGCATCCATGCAACCCTTTGCCCTGAGTGCCGTCGAGGCATCTGAACTGATCCGCAAGCGCGAGTTGTCGTGTGAAGACCTCGCGCGCTCCACGCTCGCGCAGATCGCACGATGTGAGCCTGATATCCGGGCGTTCGCGTACCTGGATCCCGAGGCCGTGGTCCGGCGAGCGCGAGAGCTCGACAAACTTGCGCCTGGGCATGCGTTGCACGGCCTGACATTGGCCATCAAGGACGTCATCGAGACGTTCGACATGCCGACGACCTACAACACGCCTGCCTATGCCGGCCATCGCAGCGGCAAGGATGCCGCTTGTGTGGCATCGGTTCGTGCACTTGGGGCGCTGATCGTCGGCAAGACCGATACGGTGGAGTTTGGTGCCAATGGTCGGCCGGCAGCGACGCGCAATCCGCACAATCTCGTGCATACACCCGGCGGTTCATCGTCTGGGTCAGCCGCGGCTGTTGCAGCGGGCATGGCGCAATTGGCATTTGGCACGCAGACCGGTGGCTCCATCATCCGGCCCGCTGCCTATAACGGCATCTTTGGATTCAAGCCCACGCATGGCGTGACGAGTTCCGAAGGCGCCAAGGTCTATGCGCCAAGCCTGGACACGATTGGCTGGTATGGCCGAAGCGTTGCCGACTTGTCCCTTGTGGCTGACGCGCTACGGATCTGCGATGAGCCATCCAGCGTCCCCCTGACGCTGCGTGGCCTGAAAGTCGGCCTGTATCGCGGACCGCATTGGGACAAGATCGATGCCTCGGGAAAGACTGCACTGGAGTCCACCGCGGCGGCACTCGCGCGTGAAGGCGTGGAGATCATCGACGTGATGCTGCCGACCGGTTTCGAGTCACTGACCGCCGCCCAGCAGGTCATCATCCGGCAGGAGGGCCGTCGAAGCTTCCTGCCCGAACTCATGAGCCGGCCCGACGCAATGCATCCGCTCATTCGGGACACCGCCGAGAACGTCGCTGGCTACAGCCACGGCGATCTGGTCGCCGCATACGATGCTGTCGCAACGTGCAGGCCAAAGTTTGATGCGCTCTTCCGTCACAGTGGCCCTCTGGACACGATCCTCACCCCGCCCTCACTCGGCGAGGCGCCATATGGGCTCGACGACACTGGTAGTCCCGCCTGCAACAGCATCTGGACACTGCTTCATGCCCCTTGCATATCGATGCCAACGGGACTGGGTAGCGGCGGCTTGCCCGTGGGCGTCCAGATGGTTGCGGCACGGTTTGGTGACCGACGCTTGCTGGACATCGCCTGGGCAGTTCAGCGGGATTTGGGATTCGTCGTTGCACCATTTACCCACACGCCGACCAGATCTTGAACGGCGACAGCGGCAGCCGCTTCACCGGCGCCGTGATGCTCGACTACAACTTGAGCAAGCGCACCGATGTCTATGTGGAAGCCGACTACACCACGCTGACCGGAACCTGGCGCACGCTCGCCGCGCAGCCGACCTTTGTCACGCCGTTCTACGGCAATAGCACCCGCATTGGCGTGACGACAGGTATTCGGCACAAGTTCTAGGCAAACCCGTACGTTGAGGCAGATAGCCAGCCGCCCGAAAGCGGCTGGCTGGCTCGAACGCGTAGCCAGCGAAGTCTCTGACTAGATTGTGTGTCAATGCTCGCCGGATACATTGATCACGACCTTCCCGAATGGACCTCGTGACAGATGCTCGAACGCCTGCACCGCCTGGTCGAACGAGTACACATGATCGATGACGGGCTGGATGGGATGGGATTCGAGATAGGCGTTCATCCGTTCAAAGGCACTGCGCGGTGCGACGGCAATCCCCCGGATGGTCGTTTGGCGGAAGATCACCGGCATGAGGTTAAGGGCTGCCGACTGCCCGGTCAGGAATCCGACCTGTGCGATGACCCCTTGCACCTTGGTCGCCGCAACGGACTGGTTGATGCCATCTCCACCCGCGACGTCGATCGTGATGTCGGCACCCTTACCCGCGGTGATTTCCAGCACCTTGGTGTCCCAGTCCCGATGCGTCGCGTAGTTGATACCCTCCACCAGATCGCTCGCCAGCAGGGTCCTGATCTTCTTCAGGTTCTCATCCTTGCTCGATGTCACTATCACGCGCGCACCGAGCGAGACGGCGAGTTGCGCCGCAAAGATCGACACGCCGCCCGTACCCTGAACAAGCACTGTTTGCCCTGGCTGTAGCCGGCCGACATCCACTAGCGAATACCACGCGGTGAGCGCGGCGATCGGGAGCGTCGATGCCTCGTCGTCGTTCATGGAAGCAGGCGCGGGCACGGCGCTTTCTTCATGGATGATCATGTATTCGGCCAGGCCACCGGGCAGCGGCATCCCTAGGCAATGGTCCGGTTCGTCCGAGCCCGGTGCGCCATCTATCCATCGGGAATAAAGCGTCGAGTTCACCCGGTCTCCAAGCTTGAAGCGCGTCACGCCCGCGCCAACTGCCACCACGGTCCCGGCCGCGTCCGAGACCGGAATCAAGGGTCGCGGTACGCGGTGTGGCTCATAGAAGCCGTTCACGATAGCCAGATCTCGGTAGTTCAGTGAGACTGCGCCAACCCGGATCAGCAGTTCGCCAGCACCGGGCGTGGGCGTTTCCACCTCGCCCGACCTGAGGTTCTGCAGTCCAAATTCGTGAAGTTGCCATGCTTTCATTGTTTGCCTCTCGTTTGCCAGGATGGATCGAGAAGTCACTGTAATTTAGGCAGCAAGGTTGAGTTAGGGCTTAAAATTCCCAACATTCCATCCTCTCATTCCACAATCAAGGCATGGACGACCGCTTTGCAGGGATTCGCGAGTTTGTTACGACCATCGAGACGGGTAGCTTCACGGCTGCCGGAGAGACGCTTGGGGTCACGGGCTCCGCTGTTGGCAAGAGCATCTCCAGGCTGGAGGCGCGCCTGGGCGTGCAGTTGCTGCATCGGTCGACTCGGCGGATCGACCTCACGACCGCCGGCGAAGCGTTCCTGACAACGTGTCACCGAATACTCGAAGATCTGGATCAAGCCGAAGCGCTGCTCTCGGCTCGTCAGGAGCCCCTCGGGCGCTTGCGTGTCGATGTCCCAACGACCTTCGGACGCCGCCACATTGTCCCCACGCTTCTCGGCCTCGCGGCTAGATTCCCACGACTCGACCTGGCCGTGACACTCCAGGACCGCGCGGCAGATCTCGTCAGCGAGGGAGTGGATCTCGCCGTGCGTATCGGCCCACTCGACGACTACCCCGATCTCGTCGCACGGAAACTCGGTGACCAGCGTCTGGTCATCTGCGGCACGCCGGCATACCTTCAACGGCACGGAGTTCCGACCAATCCGCAGGACTTACTCACACACGATTGCCTGATCGGCTGGAGGCGAACATTGCGATCAGGGTGGCTACTCGCCTCTGACATGGGCGGAGCCAGATACTTCGATGTTCGTGTCCGGCATGAATTGACTGACGGAGACGCACTGCTAGGGGCGTGTCTCGCGGGCGGCGGTCTGGCTCAACTGCCCGGTTGGCTCGCCGGAGAAAGCTTGCAAAGCGGCGCGCTATGCGAAGTGCTCCCCGAACTTTCGACAACCATGCCGATACATGCGATCTGGCAAAAGACCCGCCATCTCCAACCAAAGGTCAAGGTCGCAGTGGATGCGCTTAGTGAACTGGCGTCAGAGAATCCCGTCTTCCGTCCTTAGATTAATCCTCGATCTCAAGTCATCAAGGCGAGACAACAATCGCAGCAGGATTGGGGACGTATTGCTCGCGCTATAGCCCACCACCAGGTCGATGTTGGGCACTTCCCCCGCCAGCGGCCTGCTCACAACCGACCACGGCATTAGATTTTGCACGTAAGCGGGAATGAGGGTCACTCCACGGACCGACGCGATCAGAGACATCACCATGGCAGGGTTGTCGACGCTTTGCGCTATCTCGACCTCCACGCCTGATTTGAACAGATAGTCGTCTACAACCTTTCGTAGTACCTTTGCTTTTCCCGCCATGGCAATGAACGGCTGATGCCGGAGATCTTCCGGATGCACCGCGTCTAGTGCTGTCAGGGGATGATCACTTGGCATCAGCACAACCAACGGCTCCTGGCCAACGACTTCATATTCGAGGTCGTATCCTGGCTCCGCACGCATGAATGCAAGGTCGAGCTTGCCATGTGCCACTGCAGCGGCCAACTCCGTCGAGTAGTCGCTCGATACGGTCACCTCAATATTCGGCAATTCCGCGCGCAGCAGATGCATGGCGTCCGATAGCCATGTCATTTCCTGCCCGGTGAGAAAACCCAGCCTGAATTGCAGCTTGGAAGGCTGCGCAGCGCGCCGCGCGGCTTCGACCGCGGCATCGACCTGCGCCATGGCCAGTCGCGCATGGTCAATGAATGCCTTGCCTGCCTCAGTGAGCGTGACGCCTTGGGCGGTGCGTAGCAGCAGTTCCACGCCGACTTGGTCTTCAAGATCGCGGATCTGACGGCTTAGGGAGGGCTGCGATGTATGCAGACGATTGACGGCTGCCTCGGTCAGGCTGCCCGCCTCTGCCACAGCGATGAAATATCGCAGATGCCTTAGCTCCATGTTGCCCCATGCCTCCCAGGCATGCCCCTCAGCCTACAAAGTCTTTTTCCTTGCCGACAATAGCCCATAAATTGGCTCCTGTGGTCACCCGATCCCGTTGCAGACGCGCCTTAGGCATGCGTCGCAGCGATACCTTACAGGAGTTTCTCGTGAATAGTCCCGTCGTTCTCATCACAGGCGCACTGACCGGCATCGGTCGTGCGACCGCCCTTGCATTTGCCCGCTCCGGCGCACGGCTCGTTGTCTCGGGCCGTCGCCCAACCGAAGGCGCGGCGCTCGAAGCCGAATTGCGAAAGCTTGGCGCCGACGCGGTGTTCGTGCAGGCCGATGTCCGCCATGACGAAGACGTACGCCATCTGATCGACCAGGCCGTAACACGCTTCGGCCGCCTCGATGTTGCCGTCAACAACGCCGGCACGGAAGGCACGCCCGGCCGCGTGACAGAGCAGACCGCAGAAAGCTACGCGGCAACGTTCGACACCAATGTGCTCGGCACGTTGCTGAGTCTCAAGCACGAGCTGCGCGTCATGACTGCCCAGGGCTCGGGCAACGTCATCAACATCTCATCGACCTACGGTCACGAAGGCGCGGCCAATGCCTCGGTGTATGCGGGCAGCAAGCATGCGGTGGAAGGCATTACAAAGTCGGCGGCCCTTGAAGTCGCAGGCACGGGCGTACGCGTCAATGCCGTCGCGCCCGGCCCTACGGAGACCGGCATGCTCGACCGCTTCACCGGAACGCCGGAACGCAAAGCGGCGCTCGCCAGCGGCGTACCGCTCGCCCGCATCGGCAAGCCGGAAGACATTGCCGCGGCAGTGCTCTACCTGGCATCCGAAGGCGCCACGTTTGTGACGGGGCAGGTCCTCACCGTTGACGGCGGCAAGACCGCAGGCTGATATCAAATGTCCAACATACTATTCAGCCCGCTGGAATTGGGCCAGATTCAGCTTGGTCACCGCGTCGTCATGGCACCGCTCACGCGCCTCCGAGCCGATCAAAACGGAGACATTCCGAATGCGCTGATGCGCGACTACTACGCGCAACGCGCTTCCCCGGGCGGCCTCATCATCAGCGAAGCCACTACGGTGTCTGCAACTGGGCGCGGCTATCTTGGCGCACCTGGCCTCTATACCGATGCGCAGGGCCACGCCTGGCAGGAGATCGTGACGGCGGTGCATGCACGCGGCGCGCGCATTGTTGCCCAGCTCTGGCACGTTGGCAGAACTGCGCACGCGAGCCTGCTCGGTGGAGCGGTGCCGGTAACGGCGTCGGTCGTCCCTTATGAAGGCGTTGCCTTCACTAGCGAAGGGTGGGTACCTGTGTCGCCGGCACGGGCTCTCGAAACCACCGAGATCGCCGCACTCATTGCGGAGTATGTCGGCGCTGCAAGGCGCGCGCTGCAAGCAGGCTTCGACGGCGTGGAAATTCACGCTGCCAATGGCTACCTGATCGATCAGTTCCTTCAGGACGGAAGCAACCGTCGCACCGATCAGTACGGCGGTCCGATCGAGAACCGCGCTCGCCTGCTGATCGAGATTGTCGACGCAGTGCGAGCGGTCTGGGGCGACGGACGTGTGGGCGTGCGACTGACGCCAAGCAGCCACTTCAATGGCATGTCGAACAGTGATCCCGAAGCCGATTTTCGCTACATCGCCCGGGCGCTCGCAGGCAAGGGACTGGCCTATCTGCATGTGGTCGAACCCCGCGTGGTGGGATCGGAAGATGTTGCCGAAGACCTCCGCTCGGTTGCCGCACGCGATCTGCGAGCGCATTTCGATGGCCCGGTGATCGCTGCTGGCGGATTCGACGGCGACGAAGCGCAATCGGAGATTGCACACGGTCATGTCGATGCGGTCGCGTTCGGACGGTCTTTCATCGCCAACCCGGACCTTCCATCGCGAATCCGCGACGGTCAACCGCTCAATCCCTACGACCGCAACACGTTCTACGGCGGCGACTCGCGCGGCTATACCGACTACCCCGCCTGGCAAGGCGTCTGAATACAGGAGCTATCGATCATGAACACTCTCACAGGCAAGACCGCTCTGGTAACGGGCGCATCGCGGGGGATCGGTCGTGCGAGCGCTTTAGCGCTGGCGAAGGCGGGAGCCCAGGTGCTGGTGCACTACAGCAGTGCAGCGAGCGAAGCCGAGGCAGTGGTTGCCGAGATCCGGACGCTCGGCGGTAAGGCCCAAGCTCTCGCCACGGATCTGCGTGCCCCCGATGGTCCTCACAAGCTCGCACAGCAAGCGAGGGCAATCATCGGCTCGCGCCTCGACGTCCTGGTGGCCAATGCCGGCATTGCGCGGGCCGCACCCCTCGAAGACACCACGGTGGAGGATTTCGACAATCTCTTTGCCGTGAATGTGCGGGCGCCGTTCTTCCTGGTCCAGCAGTTGCTGCCTGCCATGTGCAAGGGGAGCAGCGTTGTCCTGCTGTCATCGCTTGCCGCGCATTCGGCCATGGGAACGCTGTCCGCGTATGCGGCCACCAAGGGCGCGATCGATACGCTCGTCAAACACTTCGCCGCCGCGCTCGGCGAGCGCGGGATCCGTGTCAATGCGGTGGCCCCGGGCGTCGTGCCAACGGACATGTCCAGCTTTGCCAAGAGCGAGGAAGGCAGAAGCTTCACGCTCGGCATGCAGGCACTCAAGCGCATGGCCGACCCAAGCGACATCGGCGCTGCCATCGAATTTCTTGCATCCGACCAAGCCCGATGGATCACCGGTGAGACGCTGCGCGTCGATGGCGGTTCCAAACTTTAATCGGAGTCAATTCATGAAGCTTTACCACGCAAACGGATCGCCCAACGCGCGCCGAGTGAGAATCCTGATCGCAGAGAAAAGCATCGAAGTCGAACTCGTGCCAGTTGACCTGGGTACGCGGGAGCAGATTTCCGAGGCCTATCGCGCCATCAATACCCGCAGCGTCGTTCCGACGCTAGTCCTGGACGATGGCACGGCAATCGGGGAGGCGTCCACCATCATGCGTTATCTGGACGATGTTCACCCAACGCCCTCGCTTTACGGCACGACGGCAGTCGAAAAAGCATTAGTCGCCATGTGGGAGCGGCGCATGGAAATAGAAGGATTCGCAGCAGTGGTGGAGGGTGTGCGCAACGCTGCGGCTGGGCTCAAAGGACGCGCCTTGTCCGGGCCTCACGGCTACGACCAGATTCCAGCACTCGTTGATCGCAGCAAGCAGCGCGTAGCGAACTTCTATACCGATCTCGATGCTCAACTTGGTCACAGGACGTTCGTGGCAGGGAACACGTTCTCTGCAGCCGATATCACTGCGCTGGTGACGGTGGACTTTGCGACGAAAGCATTTTCGATGCCGATTCCCGAGAGACACGGCGCGCTCAAACGGTGGCACGACACTGTTTCAGCTCGTGCAAGCGCGTCAGCCTGACTGCTTTTGCAGGTGGCTGTCATTACGGGATCCATCCACATAGTTTTCTCGTGATAGATGGCCGCCGTGCTACCTCTTAGGCTTGTCGACAATGAAACTATTCTCGCCGATTTCCGTAAGTCCCTATACGAAGAGCAACGCAACTGTCTGGCCGTCATTTCCTCTCGTCAAGGTGATGGGCAGCTTCATCCTCCCGATCGCGGAGATTGTCCGTCAGCTTGTACTGGAAACCGAACAGAGCGATCAATGCCAGCAGGGCCAAGCCTGCCATGGCTAACCGATACCACATGCTGTACTCCGGTGAGTTTTTTCCACGACTTGATGCTAAGCAACGGTACGTACAACCTGCATCAAAGCTTGCCCGAGGCGGATAAATATCCCGTAAAAACTCTCAATCAGAGCCCTCTGAACTGTCGCGCCATCACCAGTGCAGTGGTCCCGACTTTCGACGCCGCCTTCTGGCATGAATTGACGACAATGAATCCGCGTGGCACGGTTCGGACAACGCGCCAATATGGAGCCTTGCAAACGGCGCTGCCCGAATTGCCGCCCATTTGAGGAGGTCTGTCATGCTGAAATCCCCGCTCGTCTCCGCCAAGCTTGCGATCGCTTCGTTTGTCATCCTGGTCGCGGGGTGCAGTGGCATGCCGGCAACGCAGACAACCGGCATCGAGCGGCTTTATATCCTCAACTGCGGCGAAGGCGTCGCGGCCGACGTCTCGCGCTGGTCGCCGGGTATAGATGTCGGAAAACCCATAGCGTTCGTTGACAATTGCTACTTGATCAAGCACGCCCGAGGCTGGATTCTGTGGGACACGGGCGTGGACGACACCATCGCCGCCCGGCCAGACGGGGAGGTTCCGACTGACCCGAAAGCCATTCACTGGCGTCGGCCGAAAACGCTGGCGAGCCAGTTGGAACAACTCGGCGTGAAGCCCTCGGACATTAAGTTTGTCGCGATCTCTCACACCCACCCGGACCACATCGGCAATGTCGAGATGTTCCCGCAGGCGATGCTGCTGGTTCAGAAGGCTGAGTATGAATGGCCTGGCGCCAAGAATGCGCCGCGCTTCAACCCAGCGCATCCTGTCACCAAAATCGAAGGCGACAAAGACGTGTTCGGTGACGGTAGCATCACGATTATCTCGACCCCCGGCCACACGCCTGGCCATCAGTCGTTGCTGGTCAAACTGCCACAGACGGGAGCGCTCGTGCTGTCGGGCGATGCCGCCCACTTCAAGAGCAACTGGGACAATCGTCGAGTCCCTTCAATCAACTTCGACAAGGACATGACGCTGGCTTCGATGCAGCGCATCGCCGATTTGCTGGCACGGGAAAATGCGCAACTCTGGATCAATCACGACAAAGCGCAGCGCGACACTCTGAAGATGGCGCCGGAGTACTACGAGTAAGCCTGGTCGACATGCAACGGCGTATCGTTCGAGCATTGGGACAATAATCGCCGGGAGACTTGCTCTGCAGCGAGGAACGTCAACTCTGCCCCTTGTTTCCGCTCCCAAGCCGCTCCTGACTGTTGTGGGAACTCGAAATAATTTACATCGCCATCAGAAACATTAACTTCCTATTGATTCCCTGCTTCTGCAGCATTCCAGCCTAAGCAAATGCACTTCCGCGTTTCGTCGTCTCCCATGGCTATCAGTTTATGTGGTGGCGTAGGGAGTCTCCCGGAGCGTGGTGAGTTGCTGTGCCGGTCCAGGATTTCACCAATAGGAGCAATAATGAAGCAGCCGCGCCGAACCCTCACACACCTTGCCCTGGCTGTGGCCGCCATCGTTGTTTCCGGTGGTTCCATGGCACAAGGCTCACGCTACGACGAGCTCGTCAACGCACCGTTCGAGAAGGACTATCCCACGGCCAAAGCGACGCAGACCCTGCGGGACGAGTTGATTTTCCAGCGGGCGACTCAGGCATATTTGTGGGCGCTTCCCGCCATCAATATCTGGGCAATGAAAGAAGGCTCGGAGAAAGTGTTCGGCGGCGGGTATAACGTGCTTCCGGTCTGGAAGGAGCGAATCAAAGCCTCCACGCTGGTGACTACGCCGAACTCGGACGTCGTCTATGCCATGGGCTACCTCGACCTGAAGAAGGATGGCCCACTCGTGGTAGAGGCCCCGGCTGGCGTTCAAGGCATCCTGGATGACTTCTTCCAGCGGCCACTCATCGATCCGACCATCGGCAACCGGACTTGGGTCGGCGACGTTGGCCTTGCTGGCCCAGACAAAGGCAAGGGCGGCACTTACGTCATCCTGCCGCCGGATTACAAGGGCGAGCCGCCAAAGGGTAGCCTGCCGAAAGGCGCATTCGTCTACCGCTCCCGCACCTACAATGTCTTCCTGTTCTGGCGTACTTTCTTCAGCGATCCGAATGACCTGACGAAACCGAATGCGCAGATTGCTGCCACGCTCATCTATCCGCTGGGCCAGAAGGCCTCGGCCAAGCCAATGCAGTTCCCCGATGGCAACGCGAAGCCCGCTGACCTTCTATTTCCGCGGGACTTCCGTTACTTCGAGATGATGTCCAGGTTTATCGACAATGAATATGTCGATCCGTCGGATCTGGATATGCGTGGCTTCCTGCATACCATTGGTATCGAGAAGGGCAAGCCGTTCTCGCCGACGCCTGAAATGCGGACCTTGCTCGGCCAGGCCGCACAAACGGCATTCAAGATGAGCAAGGTGGTGATGACGGACATGATCACACGCGAGCCGGGCGGTCTCTACTATCCAGATCGCCAGTGGATCAACGTGTTCGCCGGCGAGGACACTTCGTTCCAGTCCAGCCGCACATACACGAATCTGGAACAGCGATCCGGGTTCTTTACCAGCGCCTACTCGGCCAGCCCGGGCATGGTGGTGAACATGGTCAATGCGGGCGCGAAGTATCCCGTCACATTCCGCGACAAGGACGGCAATTTCCTTGACGGTGGCCAATCCTACAAACTCCATCTACCGCCCAATATTCCCGCCAGGAACTTCTGGTCCGCAACGGTCTACGACGGCACAACGGCGTCGGGCCTGGACAACGGCCAATCCCATCCGTCGCTGAATCAGATGGACAAGCCCGTGCAGAACGCCGATGGATCAACCGACCTCTACTTCGGCCCAACGGCCCCTGCGGGGAAAGAGAAAAACTGGCTGCGCACCTTGCCTGGCAAAGGCTACTTTGTGATCGTCCGACTGTACTCTCCCGAGCAGGCGTTCTTTGACCAAAGCTGGAAGCCGGATGACATCGTGAAGGTCAAATAATATGCTGGCCAGCACTCCTGGCCTGGAGTACCTGATGCGTGTGGCGAGGACTTGGTCCATACCGGCTACGTGCCGGGTGCTAGAGCATGCGCCGATGGAGTCGCGGAAGCTGCCGTAGCCGCCTTCTCCCATCGCCACAGCGTCGCGCGACTGACGCCCAGCCGTTGTGCTGCTTGTTGGCGATTGCCACCACATTCCGCCAGCACCTCCAGCACACGTTCGCGCGGTGCGATCAACGGTGGCGAAGCATCTGCAGCAGCCTGTTGCCGCGCCCCGAAGCTGGCGGCCCCGACGCCTTCAGCCATCCCCCCAAACAACTCCGGGCAATCGTGACACAGTTCGTCGAATGCGATGTGATGCAGGGCCTCCCATTGCGAGAAGAACACCGCCATTCGCTCGCAGATGTTCTCCAACTCGCGAATGTTGCCGGGCCATGCATAGGCCTGGAGCCGCGGCAGCAAACGCGCGACAAGGGAGCAGCAATTGCCCCGGCCGAGGATTGGACGGCCGGCTGTTAGTATCTCCGTACGTCTGGTCACTCGCATAGCTACAATCACCAATCTCTCGTGAGCACAACACGCTCTTTGGACCGGCATATTCTGACGGCGACACAATGATCTTCGATTGGCACAGCGGCCAAATCACGCGGAGCACTCCGGTAGACGGGGCCTACCGCAATACACAAAACGTAAGACGATTCATGCTCTCACAGTGCGGACCAGACTTCGCGTTTGACCGCCCCTTTATGGCATGGATTCGCGACGGCTCAAGCAAAACCATGGGCAATGTCGCCGACGAATGGCAGCGAAGGAAAGGACTTCTTAGAGGCTAGCCGGACGTCTCCCGAATCTCAATAGCGTCGGCAGCGACAAGATGGCGGTTTGCGGGTCGGTAGTCGCCTCTGGGGCCGACAATCCATTGCCCGGGTCGGCCGAGGGCAAAGACCGACCATAAGGCGTCGTTGGTACGTGCGATCACTCGGTCGCTCGTGCGGCGCCACCCCAACAGTAAACGGCCTCTAAAGGCTAGTCGCATCTTCGGAAAGTACATACAGGTTGCCCTGGAAGCTGCCATCCCGGTCAATCGTCGATCCGGGCATGACGTCGGGGTGTTCCTTCAGTTTCACTGGTTCCTGGACGACATGTTTCCCGGGGCGTCGGAAAACCAATCTTCCGTTGACCAAAATGTACCTACGCCCATTGAGGATCCGCTTGGCGGTCGCCGCGCTATGTGGACTAATGGCGCCCCAAGCGACTTTGGCACAAGCATTTCCTGATCGCATGGAGCCGCGTGTTGGCGCGGTCGTTCCAGTGGTCACGGCGATGATGCTGGCTGCGGCCTGTCTGATCGCCGCAAGCAGAAGTTTGTCCGGCCATCCGGCCGACTGGGGCGATATCACGCTGCACGAACTCATGGACTGGTCGCACTTGCTCGCCGCATCCCTCTGGGGAGGTAGCCTGATCGGGCTCACGCTTACCGGATTTCGTAGCTTGACCATGGCGGCGGATGAGCGGCGCCAGTTCGTTGCCGCCATGGTCCGTCGCTGGTCGACACTCGCGGGCGTTGCACTGGCAGTGGTAGCTCTGACCGGCATCTACAACGCATGGCTGGAGTTGCAGCACTTCGAGGCGCTTTGACAGACCGCTTACGGCAGGATCCTGCTACTCAAATGACCGCTTCGCGAACCCTGCCCCGGATGGATGCCCGCTCACCGGGCCAAGCCTGTCACCCCAGGGCGACCATAAGTCTAAAGGGTTGGGAGGCGCGGGTCCAAGAAAGTCCCGACGCTCAATTCTCGACGGCCGCGCGCGTCGATGCGTCGTCGAAGCGTCCCGCGGTGGTAGGGCGCAAGCGGTCTCCGGACACGAAGTATGCGTGCAAGTCGTGCGCAAAGCGGTTGAGCTTGCTGATGACGCCCTTGTTGCCGCGGCTCAGCGCGTTGTAGCCGAGCACGGCCGGGACGGCCACGGCCAGGCCAAAGGCGGTCATGATCAGAGCCTCACCCACGGGCCCGGCCACCATGTCAATGGTCGGCACACCCGATATGCCGATACTGAGCAGTGCGTGATAGATGCCCCACACCGTGCCGAAGAGACCGACGAACGGTGCGGTCGAACCAATCGAAGCCAGCACGGCCAAGCCCGACTGCATGCGCGCCACGGCTTCGTCAATCGCGGTCTTGAGCGAGCGCGTCAGCCAGTCAGACATATCGAGGGCAGCGTGCAACGAGGGATCGCCGGCGCGATGGAATTGGGCGGCTTCGCGGCCGGTGACGGCCAGCGTGCGGAACGGGTTGGCATCGCGGGCGCCAAGCGTATCGAGTGCGTGATCGAAGTCGTCCGAGTACCAGAAGCGCCTTTCCGCGCCATTTGCCATCTTCCTGAGGCGAACGAGATCCCTCGCCTTGGTGAGAATCACGATCCACGAAAGCAGTGACATGATCAGCAGAACAATGGCTGTCGCACGCATGACGAGATCGCCTTGCGACCAGAGGTGGGAGAGTCCGAGTTCCTGCATGGTGGTTTCTGAGAGGGTCAGCGTTTAGGTGTCGGAAAGACTCCGGGAAATCAGTTCAGTTCGAAGTCGATTGGCTGCTGGGCGGTCGCCGCCACGGGGCGACCGTTCTCCATATAAGGCTTGCAGCGCATCGTCTGCACGGCGTTGACCGCCGCCGTATCAAGGTGCTTCGAACCGCTCGACGTCACCACGGCTGTCTTGACCACGCGGCCGCTCTCATCAGTCGTCAGACTCACCACCGCTCTGCCGGTTTCACCCATGCGACGTGACTGAGTCGGATAGGTAATTTTTGGCGGCGAGCACGCGATCTCGCCGATCCCTACGACGCGCGGCGCGGCGTTTGCCGGTGTGGATGCCGCGGGCGACTCCGGTGCCTGGACTGGCGGGGCCGGCGATGCCGACGGTGCCGGCAGCGCCTCGATCGCATTCGGCGTCGGCGGCAGCGTCGCAACGGATGCCGGGGTCGGTTTCTGCTGATGCGGTGTCAGATGCGGCGTCACCACCTTGACCTGCGATGGCGGCGTCTGCGGTTGAGGCTTGGGCGGTTCGGGCGCAGGAGGTTGCTGTGGGGGCTCCAACGGGATGAGTCGCGCAATGATCTCGGGGGCGTTGACGGCCTCGGTCGTCTTGCTAGCCATCCCGCTATGGATCAGGTACAGCAGTCCTGCGTGGAGCAGCAGGACCACGATGGTGACCTTGAGTAGTCGTTGATCAAACATGGCAAGAGTGCCAGGTTAATTGGCGCAGACAATTGGCCGACTCCGACTCTTGACAGAGTCGCGCCAACGAAGTCCCCCGACCATGATGCCTCCGCCACGGCCGATGACGACGGCGTTGCAGGTTTCCTTGGCAAGACAAGTGTCCCTGAGGAGGCCTTCGACGACCCCGGTGCCGCGAAGGCGTCAACTCGACATTGCCATCTTAGCTGCTGAGCTTGGAGCAAGGGCCGTGGCGCGACTAGTTGTGAAGGATGATCTGAGCCTGCTCCGCAGAAGTGCTGGAAGCTGTACGTTTCCGCGGCGGTACTCGCCCAATCGCCGTACCCACGCTCCAATCTGGCAGCTTGCAAATCATTTTTGGACCTACGGTTGTCGGGACCTAAGCGTCGGAGACGGGGCGACTCCAGTCGGGTGGCCGCATGCGCGAGAGGAATCTGCATAGATCAAGCGACCCGCCGGCCATTCAAAGCCATTGGTTGGCCAACTTCACAACGACAGCCTGTTGGCCAACTCCGAACGTTCGACGTGCTCTTAAGCAGCATAGTCGGGTGCCGATGGTCAGAAATTCCACAGAACGCCCACCCGGAATGTCCTCGGCTCCGCCGGATGAATATGGTGGTCGTTAATTCCGGCCGGCGAACCATCGGTGTTTAGAGGGGATGTCTCGCCTTTCAGCAGCGATGCATAGTAGTAGTCGATGTCGTTGACCCGCTTGCCGAACACGTTCAGCACTTCGGCAAAGACTCGCACATCCTTGAGAATGCGATAGCCCACCTTCAGGTTCACCAGGAACGAGGAAGCGGAGCGCACGCTGTTGTCCTCGATAAGCGGACGCGGGCCGAAGTAGCGCGCCCGCGCACCGACCGACCATCGTCCGGTGTTGTACGAGACGCCTGCCGAGGCCGTGGTCTGGATGGACTCCGGGATGTAGTCACCGATATCCTCGTGATCCCGGAAGCGTGCGCGAGAGAAGGCAGCATCCGCATCGACAATCAACCCGGCTAGCGGGCCCTCGGTCGGCGCGTAGTAGCCCGCCAGCTCGATCCCGCGGCGGCGGCTTGGCCGGCTCGGCTCGGTGGTCCCGCTGTCGCCAGAAAAGACAAGCTCGGAGCCGATATCGAGTTGCCAGAGGGACGCTGACATCTGCAGGCCGGGGGCCAGGCGCCTGGTGCGAACGCCGATCTCATAGCCTGTTGCAGGCACAAGCACGCTGACCTTTTGTGCCGACTCGCCGGTGGATGGGTCGATCGTGGTGGTTGCGCCGCGCACGTCGTTGCTGTGATAGCCGCGCCCCCAGTTCAGGAACACTTCGGTCTGGTCGGCCGGCGACATGACGACGCTGAACTTGGGGCTGACGATGTGGTCGGTGCCGTTCCCGGAGTTCGCGGGGTTGTCGCTCGATACGCCATACCAGAACTGATCCGCGCGCAGGCCCGCGATGGTACGTAGCCACGGCAGCCACTCTGTCGTGTTACGTACGTATAGCGCGGCGCTGGTTTCGTTGACCCTGTCGGTCCGTACCGTTTCGTAGATCTGTCGCGCTTCCGAGTTGGCCAGCGTGATGGGGCCCAGCCGGTCATAGCGGATTTGCGCGCCGACCTCGGTCTCGGTGTCGCGTCGGCCAAGTTTGCCGAACCAGAGTCGCGAGGCATTGACGCCCGCCGTGACGCGATTCTCGAACTGCTGGAATTGGTCGCCACGCTCGGGATTGTCCAATGCGTACGTGAAGTTGGAAAACAGCTGGAGCCGGCTCTTGATGACATAGGCGTTCGCCTTGAACAGCCCGGATTGCACGGGCCGCAGCCAGTCCGCGGAGAGGCTGTAGCGCGAGGCGTAGCCGCCGTCGGTCGGATCGATGTACCCATACCGCGAGATCAGCCCTGCGTTGATCGCGCGCTGCGGAACCTGGTCGGTCGAGTCCCAGCTATTCCGGTACGCCATGGCGGTCACGCCCACGCGCTCGCCACCGCTGAGCGGCAGCGTGTACCGGAACACGCCGTTGAGCTTGCGAACGCCTTCCGGCAACACCCAGGGACCGTTTTCCTGCAGCCATTCCAGCCCGTAGAGCGCGGTGCCGGGCCCTACCTGGTGCGAGTTGGCCAGCACGGCCCGACGGTAGTCATGCTGACCCAGTTCGACCTGAGCAATGCCGGCGGGCAGTTGCGACACATAGTCCATGCTCACGGCGCCCGCTGCCGAGAAGTCGCCCTCTTCGGCAAAGTAGGTGCCCTTCTTGTAGGCGATGCCGCTGACCAGTTCCGGAATCACGAAATTGAGGTCGGTATAGCCCTGGCCATGCGCATTGGTGCGCATGTTGACCGGCATGCCGGCCACGGTCGTGGACAGGTCGGTGCCGTGGTCGAGATTGAAGCCGCGCAAGAAATACTGGTTCGCTTTGCCGTCGCCACTGTGCTGCGTGACGATCAGTCCCGGGACGGTCTCCAGCAGTTCGCCGGGACGCAGCAACGGGCGATTGGCGAGCTGATCGCGGCTGACGTAGCCCTGGTTGGCGGAAACGGCGGTGCCTGCAGTCGCGACTTCGGCACGCGCTGCCTGGACGGTTACCTCTGGAAGGTCCTGCTGGGCCTGCTGAAGGCCACCCGCTAGGACGCTCGCCGGGATGGCGGCAAGCGTTGCCGCGAGGAGTCCAAGACTGGGCATGGTCGAGCGCGTCGAAGCCGCCCGGCAAGAAGGATTGCTCTGGCTCATTTTTTATTATGCGAATTGGTATGACGATTTATGCAAACTTCATACCAACCAGCAGGCACCGTTACGGTGCATCAAGATGCCTAAAGCCAAAGCTGTTCAGTCGTGGTGGTGAGAATGGGGCCCCGATCGGCCATGCGGATCGGAACCCAGCCGCATAGGGTCGCTCTCGGTCATGACCATGTTCAATTGTCCTTGCCGCACGCCGCGCTCGCTGCTGATGGCATCGGCCAGCTTGCGCACCGCACTGGCAGGCCCTTTAAGGATCACCGTCTCGATGCAACGTTCATGGTCGAGGTGGGCATGCATGGTCGATACGGTAAGGTCGTGATGGTCGTGCTGGATGCGCGTGAGGCGCTCCGCGAGGTCGCGTTCGTGATGGTTGTAGACGTAGGACAGGTTGGCAACGCAGGGTCCGTCCGCATCGATCGACTCCCGCCAGTGATCGAGGTGGCGGCGCAGGATGTCGCGCACGGCTTCGGATCGATTGCCATACCCGCGCTCTGCGATCAAACGATCGAACTCGTTGGCAAGAGCATCATCAAGGGAAATCGTAAAGCGTTCCATGGCACAGCCGCGACTAGAGGGGAAACCAGCAAGTTACCATGAGCACGCGTGCCGAACGTCGCTCACAATGTCATCCTCTTGGCCATAAAGCACAATGCCGACTCTCGTCCAACAGTCTGCTGATGTCCACGAATCGTTCGCCGCGCGCCCATGACGTCGGTGACACCATAGCTACGCCGCCAAAGCGTCCGCCTAGATGCACTTCGTCGTCGGGCTAATCGCAAGTTGGTCAAGTTCGCCCCAAGCAAACCAGCGACATGCTTTGATTTCATTGCGGGGGCGTGGCTCGGCTGACTTACTCACCGTCGCCTTGAACACGTGATGCACTGTCGTCACCCCCAAAAACTGGGAATGGAAAGCGAGCGTCTTGACCTTCAGCGCAGTCTCTTCCTGCAATTCCCGGGCGGCTGTGTCGGCCAGGATCTATTGTGCGTCGGGACGACCTCCAGGGAGCGCCCAGCGTGTGCCGTCATTCGACACGAGCAGGACGCTGTCACCGCGAAAACAAACAACGGTCGCTCTGATCTTAGGGCGCATAGTGCGAGTCGATCTCGGACCTAGTGTCAAGGAAGCGGCGGATTGTACCGATTCCATATTTCCACTGATACCTCGAACAGCCGTGCGAACACGATTAGGCGAATAGCAGTTCCCACGCCACGTAGGCCAGCGCTGGTATGACTAGCAGCGCTGCCATGAGCCAGTAGTAGCTCGCACCATGGCGCGGCAACCCAGCCAGAAGCAGACAGTTCCATGCTGGCCAGCGGACCGAGTCGCTTTCAGGCTCAGATCTGACGCTGAATCATCCAATAGGAGCGCGTGAACTGCGACCTCTCATGGCCGCTGTGTTGCGCTCAAACCAGACGTACGGCCTGTTTAGGCGAATTGGCCTGCGGTCTTGAAATACATCACCTCGTCCTTCATACCAACTGCCTGCTCGCGCAGAGCCTGTGCTGCTGCGGAGGATTCCTCGACCAGCGCTGCATTTTGCTGAGTCGCCTGGTCGATCTGGGCAATGGCAAGACTCACCTGTTCAAGGTTCTTGCTCTGCTCGTCGGATGCCGCGGAAATCTCGCCGATGATATCCGAGACGCGCTCGATTGCCGTATTGATCCGTTCCATCGCGGCACTAACGCCCTCGGCCTGCTGAGCACCAACTTGCACCTTCACAGTTGATGCCTCAATCAGTTCCTTGATTTCCTTGGCTGCGCCAGACGCCCTTTGCGCCAGCGATCGTACCTCGCCGGCGACAACCGCGAAGCCTCGCCCTTGCTCACCAGCACGTGCTGCCTCAACTGCGGCATTGAGCGCCAGGATATTCGTCTGAAATGCGATTCCTTCAATCATGCCGGTGATCTCTGCGATCTTCTTCGACTCGGCACTCACCTCACCGACCGTCTGCACCATCGCGGCCACATCGGAACGTCCGGACTCCGTCATCTCTCTGGCACTTCCGGCGAGGGAAGTCGCCTGGCGCGCATGGTCGGCATTCTGATTCACCGTTTCCGTCAGCTCGACCATACTCGCCGCAGTCTGCTCGATCGAAGCAGCCTGCTCTTCGGTGCGAGAAGATAGATCCATATTGCCGGATGCAATTTGCCCCGCAGCGCTAGCGACCGCCACACTGGCCGTTCGAATATTTCCGACCGTGCCTCCAAGCTTGTCATTCATGTCCTTCAGCGCTTGCAACAGCTCGCCGGTCTCGTCACTGGATCTCACCACTATCTCGCTGGACAAGTCACCATCGGCCACGCGACGCGACACGCTGACAGCTAGTGCCAGCGGACGGCTGATGCTGCGGGTCAGGAAGTACGCACAGATGATCCCAAGTATCAGAATGAGTCCTTCGAGCACGAGCAGCAGAGCGCGACTCTTGGCGGCAACGCCATCAATCTCCTTGGCGGTATCGTCAATGGTGCGTCGCTGCACTTCAACCAGCTCGCGCATCGTGCCCTGATAGGCGTTCGCCGCCGGGGTGAACACCTTGTCCAGAATACGCGTGGCTTCATCGACATTACCGGCTGCCTTAGCCTTGTTGATCTCATCGCGAGAACTCAAGTAGGCCTTCCGCGATTCGCCGATCTTGCTGAACAGCGCCCTTTCTTCTTCAGTGGAAATCAGGGCTTCGACTCTTTTCTGAAGTTCACCTGAGCTCTTGGACGACGCCGCTGCCTCTTCGGCGAAATAAGGGCCCAGCGCAGGATCACTACTCTTCGCAATTGCGCTAGTGCGTCGGATGCCCGATGCCAGATTGGCATACCAGTCGCCAATCAGTCTCTCCTTGAGGAGAGGCACCTTCATCATTTCTCGCGTCGCGGCTGCCACGTTGTCGAGTCGCCAGATGGCGATAGCGGTAATTGCAATTGAAAATGCCAGAATCAGGGCGAAGCCAAGAGCCAGCCGCTTGCCAATCTTCATATTGCCGATGAACGCCATTCGTATCCCCCTTATCCCTACGCCCTCGGCAATAGGTTCTGCTTGGTTTTTGTATGCCTTGCCGCGTAGTTGACGAGCAAGGTTAGGCACTGTCGCTTGCAGAACGGCTGTTCAACTGCCATCCTCAACCCAACTTTAGTAGGGTATGGATCGCGGCCGAATACCGGGTTTTGCAAGGGCGGCCAGCGTGCTCGGACGCACGAATCATGAGTCCGCCTCCGGCCATCCCTGACCCGCATCGCGCACACCGCCTTCCACGAACCCGAAGCCCAGTTTTGTGAATCATGAATTCCCTTGTCCGGGGCACGCGCCTATCGTAGGTCGCGCATCACAGTGTCAGAAAAACCGACGGCGAGCGCCGCCGCAGCCCGGCGGTCCAGCGCCGCACAAGGAGACATGAATGTCCAAGACGATGGGGATCTCCCGTCTGGCGGCCGCATGGGTGGCGGCCACGGCTTTCTCGTTCGGCATGGCGGGCAGCGCGCAGGCGGCCTGGCCTGACCGGCCCATCCGGCTGATCGTGCCCGCCGCGGCGGGCGGCACCACCGATATCGCGGCGCGGCTGGTGGGCAAGCGCATGAGCGAGATCCTGGGCCAGCCCGTTGTAGTGGATAACCGCGCCGGTGGCGCCGGCATCATCGGATCGCAGGCGCTGCTGCAGGCACCCGCCGACGGCTACACCATCATGATGGGCAATATCGGCCCGAACGCCATCAACTACGCCCTCTACCGGCAACTGCCATACAAGCCGCAGGATTTCGCGCCGATCACCTTGGTGGTGTCGGTCCCCAATGTGCTGGTAGTCAACGCCAAGGTGCCTGCGCACAACGTGGCGGAACTGGTTGCGATGGCCAAATCACAGCCCGGCCAGTTGTCCTTCGGGTCATCCGGCACGGGCCAATCCGTGCATCTTTCTGGCGAGCTGTTCCGCAAACGCGCTGGTATCGACGTCATCCACGTGCCCTATAAAGGCGCCGCACCCGCCGTGGCGGATCTGGTGGCGGGCCAGGTGACCATGATGGTCGATAACCTGCCCAGCTCGCTGCCGCAGATCCAGGCCGGCAAGCTGCGTGCGCTGGCCGTGACCAGCGCCGCGCGCGTGGCCGAACTGCCCGACGTGCCCACCATGAAGGAAGTGGGCTTCGACGACTTCCAGGTCACCGCATGGTTTGGGCTGGTCGCCCGTGCCGGCACGCCGCCGGCCGTGATTGCCCAGTTGCACAAGGCCGCCGCGACGGCGCTCGCCGAGCCGCAGGTCCAGTCGCGGCTGGCCGAACTGGGCGGTCAGGCGGGCGGCGACACGCCCGAGCACTTTGGCCAGTTCATCGACCAGGAAGGCCAGCGCTGGGCGCGCGTGGTCAAGGACACCGCCATTCCGCAGCAATAAGCCGTCAACGGCAGCCTTAGGAGATTTCATGATCGACAAGATCGTCCCGTCGCTGGAAGCGGCGGTGGCAGGCATTGGCGATGGCGCAACGCTGCTGGTCAGCGGCTTCGGTGGCTCGGGCATTCCCGGCGCCCTGCTCGACGCCCTGCTCGCGCACGGTGCGCGCGACCTCACCATCGTCAACAACAACGCCGGCAACGGCGATACTGGCATTGCCGCGCTGATTCGCGCGGGCCGCGTGCGCAAGGTCATCTGCTCGCATCCGCGTTCGAACAATGCCGAAGCCTTTATCGAAGCGTATCGCGCGGGCAAGGTGGCGCTGGAATGCGTGCCGCAGGGCACGCTGGTGGAACGCATGCGTGCCGCTGGCGCCGGACTGGGCCCCTTCTTCACGCCCACCGCCTACGGCACGGCATTGGCCGAGGGCAAGGAGACTCGTATGATCGACGGCACCGGCTACGTGCTGGAACAACCGCTGCATGGCGACTTCGCACTGGTCAAGGCACATCGCGCCGATCGGTGGGGCAACCTGACCTATCGCTACGCGGGCCGCAATTTCGGGCCGGTGATGTGCACGGCCGCGCGCCACACCATCGTCCAGGTGGACAATATCTCGCCGTTGGGCGAGATGCCGCCGGAGCACGTGATGACGCCTGGCATCTTCGTCCAGGCCGTGGTGCTCGCCAACCCGGGAGTTCAGCATGCCGCATGACGCCTCCATCCGTGCCCATGCGCTGCCGCGCCTGTCGCGCATGCAGATCGCGCGTATCGTTGCGCACGACGTGCCCGACGGCAGCGTGGTCAACCTTGGCATCGGCATGCCCACGCTGGTGTCTGACCAGTTGCCCGCCGGCCGCGAGATCGTGCTGCACAGCGAGAACGGCATCCTCGGCATGGGCCCCGTCATTCGCGACGGCGCAACCGACCCCGACCTGATCAACGCCAGCAAGGAGCCCATCGGCCTGCTGGCTGGCGCCTCGATCTCCGACCATGCAGTGTCGTTCACGATGATGCGCGGCGGCCATATCGACATCACTGTACTGGGAGGCT
>CAUUBQ010000076.1:0-37466 GCA_963543405.1 uncultured Cupriavidus sp. | reverse complement strand
AGATCTACACTTCTAGCGTCGTCGGCAGCGTCAGATGTGTATAAGAGACAGACACCACAACCGTGCACCTGTTCGAGCCAGCGCGGCATGGCCGGCAGGCAACCGGCCAGGCGCTCGCGGTTGGCCGCGACGGCGGCCGGATCATCCCCGACATGCGTGCCGAGATTCAGCCCCCCGGCTGCGCCACCGGCCAATCCATATGGGCCAGCGCTGACGCCGCCATGCCGCGTGGTGGAGAGCGCCCGCACATGCGCCGGCGCGGGCCAGTCGGGGACGATCCATGCCGCGGCATCAGTCGTCGTCATCGTCCTCGCCTCCTTCGTACCAGACGCTTTCGTCATACCCCTCGTCGTCCTCGTCTTCCTGCATCTGGCCTTCAAAATCGAGCGCGTCGATCAGAGCCTGCAGATCCTCGGGGGGCTCGGCTTCCCACGACTTCTTGCGCCCCGTTACCGGATGCACCAGACCCAATCGGTAAGCATGCAATGCCTGGCGATTGAACGGCACCGGCAGCGTCACGCGCACCGCTGGGCGCTGACCGCGTTGCGTGGCCTTGTGGTAGACCGGATCTCCCACCAGCGGATGGCCAATCGACTCGAAATGCACGCGAATCTGGTGCGTGCGGCCCGTTTCGAGTTGACACATCACCATCGACACCTTCGAGCGGCCCAGCGGCACGGTGCCAAGGGTCTCGAAATGCGTGCGCGATGGCTTGCCGCTGTTGGTATGGACGATTGCCATGCGCGTGCGCTCGCGCGGATCGCGTCCGATCGGCGCGTCGATGGTACCGTCATCGGGCGTTTCGCCCCAGACCAGCGCAAGGTAGGTCCGCTTGACCGTGCGCGCAGCCAATTGCCGAACCAGCGCGGTCTGCGAGGTCAGGGTCCGAGCCACCACCATGAGGCCGGAAGTTTCCTTGTCGAGCCGATGCACGATGCCGGCACGCGGCAGTTGGGCGGCATGCGGGTCGCGATGCAGCAGCCCATTGAGGACCGTCCCGCTCCAGTTGCCCGCGGCAGGATGCACCACCAGGCCTGCCGGCTTGTTGATGACCAGCAGCGCATCGTCTTCGTAGACCACGTCCAGCGGTACGTCTTCGGATGTGAAGGCCAGCGATTCGGGGGCAGCCTGCGGCTGGATCTCGATCCGCTGGCCCATCTGGACCGAAGCCTTGGCGCGGCTCGGCTCGCCATCCACCCGCACGGCACCGTCCTCGATCCATTGCTGGATCCGGCTACGCGAAAATTCACTGAAGTGCCGCGCGAGTAATTTGTCGAGCCGTTCGCCATGGCTGGCGCTGTCGACTTCAAGGTACAACGGCACGAAATCCGGTGCTGCAGGCGCCGCAGCGGGCACCTCGCTGTTGAATTCACCCTCGCCGTCATCGGTGGCAAACTCGTCGTCCAGGGCGTCGGATTCGGGGTCGGTCACCTCTGCGGATTCGGTGTGGCGTTCCAGACCGGTTGTGGTCTGGGGGCTTCGGCTATAATGCTTGGCGCTATTTTTTTTCATCCGGAACAGGTTGCCCATGCAAGTGCAGAGCATGAAACGCGCTAACTGGCGCGCGAAAATTGGAGCGGTTTTGCTCGCAGGCGGCTGCGTCATGCTGTCGGCATGCGGCCTGCTTGGAGACCAGCCTGACGAAACGGCAGGTTGGTCGGCCAACAAATTATATTCGGAAGCCAAGGATGCCCTCGATGGCGGCGACTACACACGCGCCGTCAAGCTCTATGAGAAGCTCGAGGGCCGCTATCCGTTTGGCCGATTCGCACAGCAGGCGCAGATCGACACCGCTTACGCCAACTACAAGGATGGCGAGACCGCCGCCGCGCTGGCCGCGGTGGATCGCTTCATCCAGTTGCATCCGAGCCACCCGAACATTGATTATGCCTATTACCTCAAGGGCCTGATCAACTTTAACGACAACCTCGGCTGGCTGGGCCGTTTCTCGGGCCAGGACCTGAGCGAGCGTGACCCCAAGGCCGCGCGTGCTGCCTATGACGCGTTCCAGATCCTGATCACGCGTTATCCGGACAGCAAGTTCACGCCTGACGCAACGATGCGGATGCAGTACATCGTCAATTCGCTGGCCCAGCACGAGGTGCACGCCGCACGCTATTACTATCGCCGCGGCGCCTACCTGGCTGCAGTCAACCGGGCCCAGCAGGCGTTGAAGGACTACGACGGGGCTCCGGCCAACGAGGAAGCGCTGTACATCATGGTCCGGTCCTATGACGCTCTCGGCATGAAGGACTTGCGTGACGACACGGCGCGTGTGATGGAACGCAATTACCCGAACAGCGACTTCATCAAGTATGGCCAGCGCCGCAAGGACAAATCCTGGTGGGAAGTGTTCTGATCGGGCGGGTTACTTCGCATTGATTCGAAAAAGGCCGCGACTGGATCCAGTCGCGGCCTTTTTCATTTGCCGCGCGCCGGCGCACGATCCTTTTCAACGCCACTGCCTGCCTCGACCATCATCGGCCAGCCTCAGTCAACATCGCCCTCTTCTGCCGTATCGCGCCTGAACATGCCATTCTGCACGCCATATCGGCACAGCTCGGCGTCGCTGCGGATCCCGAGTTTGTTCATGGCGCTGGTCTTGTGGGTACTGACCGTCTTGATGCTACGTTTGAGATGCCGCGCCACCGCGCTCACCGACATCCCGCCGACGTAGAGCCCAACCACCTCGACCTCCCGTGGGCTCAGGCCCGTCAATGACGCCATGCCAGCGCATGGTCCGGACACCAGCGCCACATCGCGACGAATCGTCGTACCGATGTAACTGCGCTGCTGGAACGCCGCCACGATGGCTGCACGCAGCTCCCTCAGGTCATCGCGCTTGCTGAGAACGGCAAACACACCTGCATCGCGCACGCGCTGCAGCAGCGCCGGCTGATCCCGCATTGTCAGCACGACCACCTTTACCGCCGGAAAATGCTGCCGAAACGCATGCAGCATCGGCAACCCATCGGGCTGCCCTCCCCCCGGCATATACAAGTCCGTCACGACTACGTCGCATTCGTGCGTGGTCACGATGCTGAACAGTTCCTCCACGTTGGCCGCCTCGCCAACAATCGAAAAACCCAGCTCCAAGGAAAGTACCTGGCGCATGCCCATCCGGATCAGCGAATGGTCATCGGCAAGCGCGATTCGAATATTCATGTGTTCATGTTCCCGCTGCCTGCAGCAGCCATCCGACGCGCCAACGGCTTAGAAGAATCAGATAAATCCTAGCCGAGGCATCCGCGCGGCTGCCTATGATCCTAACCAGTCTTCGGTAAGGAACCGATCAAGGCCAATCAAGAGGATTCGGCCTCCAGCACGCAACACCGTCATCGCAGCCTGCGACGCACAACGCGCTGCACATCGCGCGCGCAACGCCCGCACCCCAGCCAGATTACCCGCCAACAGGCTCCAGCCACTGGAAGCCAAGGGAGAGCCTTTTCCTGTCATTTCCCGATTCACCTCAACCACTGGATTCCTGCCATGTCTACGACGAAATCGCGTTCGGTCAGCACGGGTATCGCACCAACACCATTCCCCCCTTTGTCGCCGGAAGCCGACGCCTGCAAGCAACAACGGCTTCAAACCCATGCCAAGCGTGCTTTGGATGTCGTTGCCGCCATCACGCTGTTGCTGCTGCTCTCACCCTTGCTTTGCGTGATCGGATTACTGGTCATGCGCGACGGTGGCCCTTGCGTCTACCGCCATGCCAGGATCGGCAAGAACGGAAAAATGTTTGCGTGCCTCAAGTTCCGGTCCATGGTGCCCGATGCCGATGCCGCGTTAGCGCGCCATCTGGCCACCGACCCGGAAGCCCGTGCCGAATGGGAACGGGATTTCAAGCTGCGCCACGATATCCGCATCACAAGGCTCGGCCGGTTTATCCGGCACACCAGTCTCGATGAACTGCCTCAACTCTGGAACGTCCTGCGCGGTGACATGAGCCTCGTCGGCCCTCGCCCGATCGTTGAAAAAGAACTGGAGCGGTATGGCGATGCAGCCGCCTGCTATATGCGCGTGCGTCCCGGCATCACCGGCCTCTGGCAGGTCAGCGGCCGCAACGACACGGGCTACGAGCGGCGCGTATCGCTTGATGTCAGCTATGTCAGGAACTGGACATTGTCTGGTGACCTCCTGATCCTGTTCCGCACCATCGGTGTCGTACTGGTGGGTCGCGGCGCTTACTGATCCGCGCATCCACCACAGCCACGCGCCCCCGCCTTCCGCCCAACATCACACGCGGTCCGACTTCAGCAACAGCATCGACAGCGCCGCCACGCTGGACAGATGCCGCATATAACTACCCAGATCCGGCTCGAACAGCATCGACACCGCCACGTGTGCCAGCACGAGGCACGCTGGCAGCGATCGAACGCCTCGCGCGCCACTGCGCATTGCATGGACGACTTGCACCGCGGGTGGCCACGCCGCGAGCAATACCCAGCATTGCATTGCCAACTCCTTTACACCCGGACTCCACAGTACGGCGAGATTGAGTCGGCATACCGCATACAGATAGTTTGCGGCAAAGGCTGACAAGGAATCCGGCCGGAACGGATTGTAAAAACTGGTCCGCGCGCCGTATGGCGACTGGAACATCAGGTAATCGACTGCGATGTCGCGTGGATACTGAAGCGCGAGAAAGATCGCGGGTGGCAAGCAAGCCATTGCCCAGATCGCCGACGCGATGACTACGACCCGCCAGCGGCAACCCACGCAAATCAACAGGTAGAACACTGTCGCCATGCCAAGTATCAAGGCAAAGTACGCGCGCAGCGTCACCGCGTAGGCCAGATAAAGGACCGCCGCCAGGATCCAGGTTCGGGCCGCGGCATTGCCACGGCGTGCCGACGCAGCCACCATCAACGACATCAGCACCACCAGCGTGTCCTTGCCGGCGACGAAAAGATTGAAGAATACGCACGGTGCGGCAAGAGCCAGCGCCGGAATCAGCAACCCGACGCGGTCGACGCGCATGGCAATCGACCAGATCAGCCAGATGCCGGTACCCAGGACCAATGCGTCGACGCCAGCGCCAAAGCCCAGAAAAAGCCTGCCGACGGCGTCGAATGAACTGCCCGCGTAGGTTTGAGCCCCGTCCATCTGCTCCTGGATCTTCTGCGCATCGCGGAAGATTGCCGCCGGCAGCAATCGACCGGCATTCAGATAGACCAGCACGTACAGCGCCACGCCGGATGCGGCCATGACCCACCTGACGCCCCGACTCAACATTGTTGCTGCCCCATGCCTGGCGGATCGGGGTCAAGCCGTTGCCGCAAGGACCAGGCAAGCCAGCCCGCAATCATCAGGCTGACGCAGCCGTGCGCAAGCGCTGCGCCTGCCATGCCGTTCGCGCCAATCAATATGGATGCGAGCGGCATGCCGGCACAGGCCAGCGCCGTCAGGCCGAGCAAGGTGCAACCACGCATCTCAAGGGCAATCACCGCAGCCCACTGGATGTCCGTCATGGCCCGCACAACGAACGACGCCAACAGGATGCCGAACACAAACCGGTCCGCCTCCATGTCCGTCGACGACCTGCCTGCAAGTGCCAGAACGAGGTCCAGCAGGCACCACAAAGCCAGCGCCGTCACCAGCGATGTACCGAAAGCCGCCAGCGTCTGGCGCTTCAGCAGCGCTGCCACCTGCAGCGGCGCGGCATGCGCCGCTCGCGCCAGCGCCGGGCCCGCCGTGGTTGCCAGCGAGGCATGTGCGAGCGTCTGAACGGCATTGGCGATGGCCCATAGGAACACATAGCGGCCGACTTCCCCGGCGCTCATGATCCAGGCGCCAATCAGGCGTTCCGCATACTGCGTAGCCGACAGCATGATCGCCGCGAGATAGTATCCGGCGCCCCGCTGCCAGACGTGCCACAACGCGGCGGGCCATAAGAAAGCGGCATGCCCCTCGTCCGGCGAAACCTGCGACCTGACGACGCCAAACCGCCACCAGCCGCAGACAATCACCAGCAGGTTGCCCGTAGCCCATAAGACCAGCACGCCAGCCATCCCGGTGATCGCACCGCTCATCAGCCCGCCAATCGCCGCCACGGCCCATAGCCCCGTACGGGCAAACATCAGCCATGAGGCAATCTGGCGCCGGTGCAGTGAATAAAGGTAGCTGTTGATCTCGAATGCCTGATGGTCGGTCACCACCACTGCAATCGTCAGTGCCGTCAGGGAGGCCGGCACTGCCCAGCTCTGCGCCACGCCGGCGCACCATAACCACGTTGCGGCGATCGCTAGCAACAGATAGCTTGCGAGGTGGATCCACGCGAGCCGGGTCACCGCCAGAATCGCCGTGCCTGGCGCACTGGCCAGTTTCCGGTTGATTTCGGCACTGAAGCCGAGTCCCAGGACCTTGGAGCCGATCACCGCTGCCGCGACCGCGAGCCCATACTCGGCTACTGCGGCGTAGCCAAGCGTACGCGCGATGACCAGGGCCAGTGCAAACTTTGCGCCGAGCGCCAGCGCGCGCAAGACCAACACCATCAGCACCGGCATGCTGCCCCTACCGTCCTGCTGGTTTGGAGCCGGCATCACGCAGGGACTGCACCATGCCATGCCGCTGCGCATTTAGCTCCGCCACGCGGCGCATCAGGCAGGCCTGGAACCGTTCCGCGGCGCCCCGTGCGAGCATCGTATCCAGGACAGCCGCCGGGTCGAATGCCGCGGCATTCTGCACCCAGTGACTGAGTCCCAGATCTTCGTAGGCACCAAAGCCCTTGCGCTCGTAGCTGAGGTGGTAGGCAGGCACTCCTGCCAGCAGGGATTCCAGCGCACCGTGCAGGCGGACCGAAACCACCATGTCAGGCCGATCGATGCGCAGCAGGTTCTGCAGCGAGCCAACTGGCTCGATCTGGAGCGACCGGTAGAACCTGGTATCGTCATTGCCACGCACCGCACTCTGCACCGCGAAGCTCACACGGCATTCGCGCCGTAGCAGCGCAATCAGTTGCGCGATAGCCCGCAGATAGTGCTCGCGCCGCTCCCGGCTCCATGCTGACGCTTTGCGCAGCACCATCGCGACATGCCGGACCGGCTGTCCGGCCTGGAAGCTCGTCGCGGCGCTGGTCAGACGTTTGCCGAGTTCAAGGATCGCCAGATCGGGGGCCCGACTGGTATTGGCGTTGCCCGTGAGCCATTGCATCGATCGCTGGTCGCGAACATACACACGCTCCAACGCACCCAACTGGCATGCCAGCGTATCCGCGAGGCGTGACGGCATGGATCCATACCCGGCGGGAATCGGCCCGATGCTCTGTGGCAGATAGATTGCCGGTCGCCCCGATTCGACTGCAGCGCGTAGTTGCACAAGATGCCCCGCCCGCAGCTTGAGCGCCTCGGCAATGGTGCGCGCACGCAGGTAACCGCCACCCACGCCGACGATCATGTCGGAGGCGTCCAGCAGTTGCCGCAGCCCACGCGTGCCCGACGTGGGTATCGACAACAGCGTTGCGCCACATGCCCAGGCGCGCCGCCAGCCCTGTTGCGCGATGACCGGCGCAGGGTACACCGACTCGCAAACACCAAACGGTGTGGCAAACGGTGTGGCAAATGATGGCGGATCCGACGCCACCAGCGTCACACGTGCATGCTCCCCGAGGGCTTCGCGGATCAGGCGCAAGGACAGATCGACCAGCAATCCGTCGCCGGCATTGTGCCGACTGTAGGCATGCAGCAGCGTGATACGGCAACCACTCATCGCGGCTCTCCATTGACAACTTCGTGATAGACCTGTGCCGTTCGTTGCACCATGGTGTCCACTGCGTAACGGCCCGCAGCGTCAGCACAGTTGCGACGCATACGCTGGCGCAGGGCTTCATTGCGCAGTAGTCGCTCCAGCGCGTCTGCAAGCGGGCGCGGATCGTCGTTGTTGATGACGACGAGGCCGATCTGTTCGCCATCCACGAGTTCGTTCGCACCGGCGACGCGTGTCGTGACGATGGGTACCTGTGCCGCCATGGCTTCCAGATAGACGTACGGAAAGCCCTCATAACGACTCGGCAACAGCAGCGCATCGAATGCCGGAAAACAGGCACTCGCATGATCGACCTTGCCGATCAGTCGCAGATTGGCGGGCAGGCAATGCGCCGGCATGCCCGCAGCCGCCGCAAAATCGCCGATGCCGACGACCGCGATTTCCAGCGACGGCCCGAACCGCCTGTACAGCAGTTCGGCAACGCGTACCAGCCTGTCCACCCCCTTCTGATACGCAAAGCGGCCCACGAAGCCCACCACCCACTGCGTGGGATGCAGGCCCAGGGCGCGGCGTGCCGCGACGCGCGTCAGCCTGACGTGCCTGGCATCATCAGACACGCCGTTGTGGATCGTGGTGATGCGCGCACGCGGAATGCCCAGCGCCTCGTTTGCATGACGCGCCTCGGCATGCGACACGGCAATCAGCCGGTGGCTGCGCAAGCGGCCAAGCAAAGCCTCCACGCCACCGAAGACTCGACGGCGCGCGGCCGACAGTGACGGGTCCAGTGTGTAGAGCGCGTGCGGCGTATAGACCTGCCGCCATGGACCGATACAGCCGCGTGCCAGCGCCCCGGCCTTCGAACTATGGCTGTGCACGATGTCGGGCCGGATGCGCCATAGCAGCCGGTAGATGCACAGCCATGCAAGGGCATCGCGCCAGCCGATCCGCTGCTGCATGGGCACCAGGCTGACACTGGCGCAGCATGCCTGAACATCGCTGCCGATCTTCGCGGTATCCAGACGCTCGCTTTCAGGCAGGATCAGGTGCACGTGCTGGTCCATGGCCGCCAACCCCCGCACCAGATCGGCGAGGTGCGTCGCCACGCCGCCCGCGGCCGCCTCGGCAACGATCACCACGCGCAAGCGCGCCTTGCCAGTGGTAGGCGTGCCGCTCATATGCGCCCGCCTTTGCGCCAGAGTGCCCATAACCGGCCTGCCGCGCTGGCCGCATCATGGTGGTAGTAGCCGCCGTGCCGGTAGCCGTAGCTGCCAAGGCGTGGCTGGAAACCGTTCAGGATCACGCCATCGGGGGTGATGCCACACATGCGCAATCGCTTGCACGTGGCCTCGAGGTCTGCAAGTCGGGAATGGTTCATGCGCGCCACCAGCAGCACGACATCGGCGTGGCGCGCCATGGTCGCGGCGTCTGCAGCAACCGGCACGGGAGGGGTGTCGATCAGCACGATGTCATAGTGCCCGCGCAGTGCCGCGATGCATGCACCGTAATCGGCAACCGCCAGCAATTCACCAACATTCGGATGAGAGCTGCCCTGGCATAACAGGTCGACGCCATGCAGTACTTCGCGCTGTACGAAGCTGCCGGCGCGGGCCACGTCCCCAAGCGCATCGGCAAGGCCCGGCGCCACCGGACGGCGGAAGATCCGATGCAACGTGCCACGGCGCATGTCGCCGTCGACCAGCAGTACGCGTTGGCCCGCCGAGGCCAGCACCGCCGCAAGGTTGGCGACGGCGAAGGTCTTGCCGGCGCCCGGTTCTGCACCCGTCATCAACAGCACGTTGCGCTCTCGGCTCAGGCCGGACAACTGCAATGCCGTGCGCAGGCTGCGCAGACTTTCCACCGCCGGATCCGACGGCGCCAAGCTGGCCAGCAGGTGCACGCCGTGATTGCCGGCATCCGCTGCGGAAATGCGGTGCTGTTGCGCGGAATTCGGCACGATACCCAGTACGCTGAGCCCCAGTATCTGCTCGACCTGCTCGGGCTCGCCAACGGTTCGGGCGATCCAGTCCAGCGCAAGCGCGGTGCCGGCACCCGCTATCAGACCCGCGAGCATGGCGATCAACACCACGCGCAACCGGTCGGGAGCCACGGGGTCCTCGGCGGCTACCGCGAGATCCACCACGCGGGCACTCGCAACGCGCCCTGCCTTCATCAGTTCGAGCTGCTGCGCACTGGCCCGCAATGACGTGTAAAGCTCCGTGGCCACGCGCACATCGAGCGTCAGTTGTGCGGTGCGTCGTTGCTGCTCCGGCATCTGCCGCACCATCCGGTCCAGATCCTGCTGCTTGCCTCGCACCACGGCAACCTGCTGATCGACGGCCTTCAGCGCAGGATGTTCACCCGTGAAACGGGTGGCCAGCTCATGCCGTTTCTGCTTCAGCCAGAGCAGTTGAGTCTGCGTTTCCGCAGTCGCCTTCAGGGCAATCCTGGCTTCCTCGGTCAGATCGACGATGCCCTCCTGCGCCGTCATCGACGTGTAGCGTCCCTGGGCGATCTCCAGCTGCCGCTTCAGATCGGGAAGCTGCCTTTCCAGGAATGCCAGTGATTGTGCGGCTTCCGCCGACTTGCGTGCCACATTCTGCGCGACATACTGTTCTCCGATCTCGTGCAATAGCGCACGCACCTGCTCCGGGTCGGGCCCGGTCAGCGTGGCAACCAGAACGCCCGACTGCCGGGCCGGTTCCCTCACCACCAGCTTGTCGCGCACGGCAGCCACGGTCTTGTGCCGCGATTGACGCACCAGCGTGAACTCGGCACCGGGCCGGCAGGAACACCCCGTCACCTTCAAGCGGATCTCGCCGTCACGCGACAGCACGGCGCGCTCGACTGCCACTTCACCACGCAGCGGTACCGCGAGACCTGGCCCCTCCAATTGCCAGGCTGTAGCCGATTGCATCGTCAGTACGAATGCTTCACCTTCCAGCGCATGCGGCACATCGAACCGTATGACATCGATTGCCTCGGCTGTATCGCCGCGCGTGACGCGCCATCGTGCGAGCAGATTGCCAATCACGGGCAGGCGCGATGGCCCCGCCTCGATGTCGAGGTGCAGCGCCTCCACGGCGCGTTGCACCACCAGTCGGGACCCGATGATCTGCGTCTCCGCACCCGGTGACGACTTCACATCGAATAACGATGCCGCATCGCCAAGCAGGCTCCAGGCCGACGATGCGGCCGCCCCATCATCGATCTGGATCATCAGGTCGGCCTGATAGACCGGCCTGGCTACAAGCGCGTAGCCCAGGCCCAGCAGCGAGAATGCCAGCGTGACCGTCACCACATGCCAGCGGCGGCGCAACAGCACCTCGACCAACCGGGCCAGGGAGATCACGTCGCGCGAATCCGAACGATCTGCCGCCATGTTCAGTCCAATGCCCGGATACGCGGCGCCCAGTCATCCACGCCATCGCGGATGCATGAAAACGCCTGCACGAACGCCTCGCGCTGCAGGCCGTGAGGATCCGGTATGTTGCAGCCGGTGCGCTGGCCAAGACGATAGACATGTCCGGAGCATTGTGGATAGCGAAGCTGGATCGAGAGCTTCTGCGCGTCGCTCATCGTCAGCACCAGCTCCGCCCCGGCAACGTCACGCCCGGTCAACCGATGCGCGCGATGACCGCTCAGATCGATGCCGGCGTCCGCGCACACCGCGGCCGCAAGCGGGTCAACTGGCGCACCCGGCATCGCATGTAGCCCGGCCGAGCGTACGGTGAAGCCCGGCAACGACTGGCCCAACAGCCCCATCGCCATCGGGCTGCGACAGATGTTGCCCACGCACACGACAAGCACGACGCGGGTCATTTCAGGGTGCTCGCGGTGGCATTGACGAATTGCGCGCTGGGGATCAACTGGTTCACAACGCGCGCCCAGCGCGTGATGTCGCCCGCGTCCACGTAGACCACATCGCGCGGCCGCAGCGGAAAACCTTCGGCCAGCGCAAGTGCCACGGGTGAGTGCGCATCGATATGGAAGACCTCGGGGCGTCCTGCTGCATGCCTGCGTACCACGTAGATCTGCCGCGGATCGCTGGTTCGGGGGTTGACACCTCCCGCCTCGCCCAATGCTTCGCCAAGCGTCAGGCTGCCATTGCGCGGCAACACCGCCAGCGGCTTGTTGACCTCGCCCAGCACGAACACCTTGCCGTCCTCGCGCGGTGCGACGTGCACGAGGTCGCCACCGCGCAACTGGATGCCTGAGGGGTCGCGTCCGGCCTGCAATAGCGCAGGAAGATCGATGATCCAGCTACGGTCCTTGCGGGACACACGGATGCGACTGCTGTCGCCGCTACTGCCGTTGATACCTCCGGCGCGTCCAAGCGCCTCCACGAGGGTCATCGGAACATCGTCAACAAACTGGGAGCCTGGCGACCTGACCTCGCCGTCGACATAGATGCGCTGACTCCGATATGCGAGCACGCGCACGGTTACCTGCGGTGCATGCACCACGCGCGCCAGCGAGCGAGTCAGACGTTCCCGCACATCCTCCGCGGTGAGACCCGCCACCTTCATGGTACCGACGTACGGAAACTGGATGTGCCCCTGCTGGCTGACCACATAGCCCGGCACGCTGGGCGCACCGCTATAGGCAGAGTTCTCGAATCCGATACCCGCGGTATAGGTCTGGGTCGGGAACACCAACTCGGGGTGGTCCCACACCACGATCGACAGGATATCGGCGGGACCAATGCGGTACGGTTGCGGCGGGGTGAGCAACGCATCAAGATCCTGGCTGACGCGCCTTGGCTCCGAGCTCAGCGTCTTGACCAGATCCCATGAAATGGGCGTGACGCCCTCCGGCGACTCCTCGGTGGCCACCGGCAGGTCCCGATCTGCCCGCATACCTGGCGCCAATGTACAACCAACCAACACGGTACTAACCAGTACCGCCGTCAGGCATGTTTTCGCTCGCATCTCGCACGTCCCAGAAACCGACGCGATCTTAGCGAGCCACTGCCCAGACTCCCCTAGGAATAATCTGATTCCAATAACGCCGCAGCCCTGGCAGGGGGAGATCCGGCAGAAACGGCTATTTCTAGAATTTCTTCGATGTCGCCATGCATATGGCGTGCAGTATTTTTACGATTCGAGCCGGCAAAAGAATCGACCATGACCCGCCCACCGTTGATTCGGGTACATCTCGCAGATGACCACCCCCTGATCATTGAAGGCGTACGCTGGATATTGTCAGGGACGCCTCATATACAGATAGTCGGCACTGCCCACCATCCTGATGGCTTGCTGGCTTTGATGTCGACCACGCCATGCGATGTGCTGGTCACGGATTTCCACATGCCCGGCGAACATGGTCCCGATGGACTGGTCATGCTTGGCATGATCCGCCGCCTGTTTCCCGACGTGCGCACCGTGGTACTGACCAACCTCAGTCATCCGGCATTGCTTGGCAGCCTGCGCCGCATCGGTGCGCTTGGTGTTCTCAACAAGGGTACCGACATGGCCGAGCTTGTGACGGCAATCGAGACGGCCTACCTGCACGCCTCGCACCTCGGTTGTCCGACCGGCAACCATGGCAGCGAAGCGAACATCAGGATCACGTCTGGCAAGCCGACGCCGTTGACCCCAAGCGAGATCGAAGTCCTGCGGCTGTACACGGTCGGCATGTCGGTTTCGCGGATTTCCATGCATCTGCACCGTAGCATCAAGACCATCAGCAGCCACAAGCGCAAAGCCATGACGAAACTCAGCATCCGCACCGATGCCGACCTGTTCCGCTACGCACGGTCAAATGGATTGAACTGATTGAAGCGCGAATTGCTGCAACCGGCAGCACCCTCCGACAGGTCAGTCTTCCGAAGACTCAGCCGTGTCGGCGTCCGCGCCTGAACGGTTTCCCAGCGACTCCAGGAAACGTACCACCGTCCCGGCTTCACGCGTGCGCGTGAAGGGAGGCAGGCTCTGCCAGATCTGCCGGCCGTAGGGTTTTTCCACCAGCCGTGTGTCGCAGATGGCCAGCACACCCCGGTCCGACTCGGAACGGATAAGCCGTCCCGCACCCTGTTTCAGCGTAATCACGGCATGCGGCAACTGATGTGCCGCGAACGGGCTCAGACCCTTTTTCTGCAGCACTTCCATGCGCGCCGCGAGTACGGGGTCATCGGGCGGCGCGAACGGCAGCTTGTCGATGATGACCAGCGACAACGCCTCGCCGCGGACATCGACACCCTCCCAGAAACTCTGGCTACCCACCAGTACTGCATTGCCCAGCTGACGGAAGCGATCGAGCAATTCGGTGCGGCTGGCCTGGCCCTGCACCAGCAACGGCAGATTGAGGCCGCGTTCGGCAAACAGGTCGTACAGCATGTCCGAAGCCTTTTGCACCGCGCGCAGCGTAGTGCAAAGCAGGAAGGTACGGCCGCCTGCCGCTTCGATCAGCGGCAGTGCCCGCTCCACCACGGCTTCCGTGAACTGCGGCGAATTCGGCGGCGGCATGTCGCGCGGCACGTAGAGCAAGCCCTGCTTTGCATAGTCGAACGGACTCGGCAACGTCAGCGAGCGGTCCTTGTCCAGCCCAAGCTGGGCGGCATAGTGCGTGAAATTGCCTTTGACGGACAACGTCGCCGAGGTAAACACCCACGCGCGCGGCTGCCCGGTGCGCTGCCGGGTAAAGATCGGCGCGATCGACAACGGCGTGCGGTGCAGCTGCACCGTTTGCGAGAACACTTCCACCCAGCGCACGGTGTCGGGGCCAAGCTGGGCCGGTCCGGTCTGCGGTGCGGCCTCGGCGGCAGCTTCCACACTGCCCTCCTGTTCGGAAGCGTCCGCAGGCGTGGAAGCAGGAGCCACGGCAACACGATCGTCGCGCCACGCGGCCAGCCGCTGCGCGATTTCCACCGCGCGCCGATGGCACTGCTCGAGCGTTTCGGCCCGTTCCGCCTGCGATTCCAATGCCTCGACAAAATCCGATAGCGCCGTATCCAGCGCGTCGAGGGTTTCGTAGAACGGTTCGCGCGTGCGCGGATCGGCATCGATCTGACCCAATGCCATGCGCGCGTTGTCCCTGCCGAATGCCAGGCGCAAATCGCGCGCCGCACGTTCCAGTGGCGCGCCCAGTGCGACCCAGTCCACGGCATCGCGGGCATGGGACAGGCCTTCGGCCACCGTATCTCGCGCGAGTTCGAGCAACTGGCTGGTCGACAAGGTCTCGCCGAAGAACAATGTCGCGGTTTCGGGCAACTGGTGTGCTTCGTCGAAGATCACCGTATTGGCCGCCGGCAGCAGTTCGGCCATGCCGGTGTCGCGCAGCACCACATCGGCAAAGAACAGATGATGGTTGACCACTACGACATCGGCCTGCTGTGCCTCCTTGCGGGCGCGCATCACAAAGCATTCCTTGTAATGCGGGCATTCGCTACCCAGGCAGTTATCCCGCGTGGATGTCACCATCTGCCAGACCGGCGCATTCTCGGGCACTGCCGCCAGCTCGGCCTTGTCGCCCGTCGACGTGGTCATTGCAAAGCGCGCGATATCGCGCAGCCACGCCGCGTCCTGCTTCGACGCCAGCCGGCCATTGGCCTGCGCGCGCTCCAGATGATAGTGGCATACGTAGTTGGCGCGGCCCTTGAGCAGCGATACCGAGACCGGCACGTTCAACGCGTGCCGCACCGTGGGAATATCGCGCAGGAACAACTGGTCCTGCAGGTTCTTGGTCCCGGTCGACAGGATTACCTTGCCGCCCCAGAGCATCGCGGGCACCAGATACGCAAAGGTCTTGCCCGTGCCGGTACCCGCCTCGACGATCACGGTGTCGTTCTGCGAGATGGCATTGGCCACCGCTTCGGCCATCTTCTGCTGTGCTGCGCGGGGACGATAGCCGGGAATGGCCGTGGCCAGCGTGCCGGTCTCGGCAAACATTGTTGCCAGTTGCGCGGACTGCGAGGCAGCCTGGCTGGCCGATGCCGCGGCAACGACTTCGCCCAGCGACTCCGCTGGTTCGGACGCCTCGGCGTGATCGGGTAGGAGATCGTCGGTCGAATCGGGCAAGATGGGATTTCTTCGATGTCTGCGGCACACGCTCGTGCCACGGCGAGGATATTTTGCGAAGGTACGGCGCGAAGGTACCGTCGGAAGTACCGCGCGTGGGAATCAGGCGGGGACGTCGGGTTCGAGATGCAACTGCAGCAAGGTGATCGCATCCTTGAGCTTGAGCCGGCGCTTCTTCAGGCGGCGCAGCTGCAATTCGTCGTGCGCGGGATCCGCACAAAGGCGATCGATCAGGAAATCGAGGTCGCGGTGTTCAATCTGCAGCTCGATGATCTGCCGCTGCAGCGTATTGAGATTTTCGTCCATGTTGCGCCTTCCTGCTCCCAGCGGCGGCATAGCCTCCGCCCGACCCCAGCAAACGACTCAGAACCCGAACGGGCTCGGCGTCGAACTCGACCCTTCCTTCTTCTTTTCCTCGGCCTTGGCTCGGCGCTCGTCCAGGTCTTTCTGGCGTTGCGCGGCGTCAGCCTGCTTCTGCTGGTAAGCCTTGGTATTTTCCTGCCGCTGGCGCGCCTGCTCGGTGCCCTTCTGCTGGGCCTCCTGCATGCGCGAATTGAAGTCGTCCTGCTTCTTCTGGTACGCCTGTGCATTGGCCGCCCGCTGGGGCGCCTGGCCACTGGCCTGCGCATCGCGAAGCGCCTGCTCCTGCTGCTTGCGGTCATACGCATCGCGGCTGGCTTGCTCATTGGCCGCCCGGCCCGGCTGGCTGGCCTCGTACTCGGCGCGGCGAATGGCCTGCTCGCGATCGCGCTGGGCCGCCTTGTAGGCGCGCTCCGCATCGCCGACTTCCAGATCCTTCGCACGCAGCACATGCAATTCTTCGCGCTGCGCGTCCTTGGCCTTCTCGATGCAGCTATTGACCAGGAACTTGCTGTAGCACTCGCGCTCCGCCTTCGCAAAACGGTAGTTGGTCCAGGCACGCGAATCGCCGATGGCCTTGCGCTCGGCCTCGAAGTCACGCGGCTGGCCCGGATCTGGCGGTATCGCCGCTGCAGGCGCACGCGCGGCGGCGGCCGGCGCGGACGCCTGTGCGTGGGCCTCGCGCAACGGCGCAGCCAGCAGCAACGCGGCCAGCGCCAGGGTGGTAAGCGCGAGGGTGGTAAGCGAAGTGGAAACCGGGAGAGCCATGACGGCCGGTTTGGGCTTGACGATCATGCCCGGATTCTAGCATCCGGGACCACTTCGGACCCGGGCGGCGGCATTGCAATATGTGTCCGCCAGATTCCATACGCGCAGCGCCTCGATAAGAGGACGTAAAAGGTGCCTTCCCGTCACCGGGACCGCTTCGCGCTTATGGCACAATGCCCCGCTTTCGACTGACTCGTTTTCTCGATGTCCAATCTGCCTGCTTCCGTCCTGCAAAAGATTGTGTCGCTGATCGCGGCCGAACTGTCCGTGCAACCCCGCCAGGTTGCAGCTGCCGTCGAACTGCTCGACGAGGGTGCCACGGTGCCGTTTATCGCCCGCTACCGCAAGGAAGTGACCGGCAATCTCGATGACACGCATTTGCGTACGCTGGAAGAACGCCTGCTGTACCTGCGCGACATGGAAGATCGACGTGCCACGATCCTGGCCTCGATCGAGGAACAGGGCAAGCTGACCGACGAACTGCGCGCTGCCATTGAAGCGGCCGACACCAAGCAGACGCTCGAAGATCTCTACCTGCCCTACAAGCCGAAACGCCGTACACGCGCCCAGATTGCGCGCGAATGCGGTCTCGAGCCGCTGGCGCAGGCACTGCTGGCCGACCCGACGCTCGACCCGCAGGCCGAAGCCGCCAAATTCGTCAACGGCAACCCCACTGCCGAAGGTGGCGTGCCCGACGTAAAGGCCGCACTGGACGGCGCCCGCGACATCCTGTCCGAGCAGTTTGGCGAAACCGCCGAGTTGCTGGGCAAGCTGCGCGAGCACCTGTGGAACAACGGCGTGGTGTCGTCGTCGGTCATGGAAGGCAAGGAGACCGCCGAGGAAGAGAAGTTCCGCGACTACTACCAGTACAGCGAAACGATCCGCACGGTGCCGTCGCACCGCGCGCTGGCACTGTTCCGCGGCCGCAATGCCGGCGTGCTGATGGTCAAGCTGGGCCTGGGCGAGGAACAGGACGCCATGGTGCCGCATCCATGCGAAGGCATGATTGCGCGCCATGTGGGCATCCAGAACCAGAACCGCCCGGCCGACAAGTGGCTTGGCGATGTCTGCCGCTGGTGCTGGCGCGTCAAGGTGCAGCCGCACCTGGAAACCGAACTGCTGACGCAATTGCGCGAAACCGCCGAGGGCGAAGCCATCAAGGTGTTCGGCCGCAACCTTCACGAACTGTTGCTGGCCGCGCCGGCCGGCCCGAAGTCCGTGATGGGCGTCGATCCGGGCATCCGCACGGGCTGCAAGATCGCCGTGGTCGACCATACGGGCAAGCTGCTCGACACCGCGACGATCTACCCGCACGAACCGCGCCGCGACTGGGCCGGCTCGCTGGCCACCTTGGCTCGCCTGGCAAAACAGCACAACGTGGCACTATGCTCGATCGGCAACGGCACCGCCAGCCGTGAGACCGACAAGCTCGTGCAGGACCTGATGAAAGGCGCACCCGAGCTGAAGCTGACCAAGATCGTGGTCAGCGAAGCGGGCGCCTCGGTCTACTCCGCATCGGAACTGGCCGCCAAGGAGTTCCCGGAGCTCGACGTTTCGCTGCGTGGCGCAGTGTCGATCGCACGCCGCCTGCAGGACCCGCTGGCCGAACTCGTCAAGATCGACCCGAAATCGATCGGCGTGGGCCAGTACCAGCACGATGTGAACCAGCGCGAACTGGCCCGTGCGCTCGATGCCGTGGTCGAAGATTGCGTGAACGCCGTGGGCGTGGATGTGAACACCGCTTCCGCCCCGCTGCTGGCGCGTGTCTCGGGCCTGAACTCGGTACTGGCGCGCAATATCGTCGACTATCGCGATGCCAATGGCGCGTTCGCCAACCGGGACTCGCTGAAGAAGGTGCCGCGCCTTGGTGACAAGACGTTCGAACAGGCCGCCGGCTTCCTGCGCGTCAACGATGGCGACAATCCGCTGGACCGCTCGTCGGTGCACCCTGAAGCGTACCCGGTGGTTCAAAAGATCCTGGACCACATCAAGAAGGGCCTGCCCGACGTGATGGGCAACCGTGACGCGCTGCGTGGCGTGTCTGCACAGCAGTTCGCCGATGACAAGTTCGGGCTGCCTACCGTGCGCGACATCCTGACCGAACTCGAGAAGCCGGGTCGCGACCCGCGCCCCGAGTTCAAGACCGCGACGTTCCAGGAAGGCGTGGAAGACGTCAAGGACCTGCAACCCGGCATGATCCTGGAAGGCGTGGTCACCAACGTGGCAGCCTTCGGCGCGTTCGTCGATATCGGCGTGCACCAGGACGGCCTGGTCCATATCTCGGCGCTGTCGAGCAAGTTCGTCAAGGACGCGCACGAAGTGGTCAAGGCCGGCCAGATCGTGAAGGTCAAGGTGATGGAAGTGGACATCAAGCGCAACCGTATCGGCTTGACCATGCGTCTGGACGACGAGCCGGGCCAAGCCGCGGCACGTACCGGTGGCGGCGATCGCCCTGCCGATCGTGGCCAGCGCAACGGTGGCAATCGCGGCGGCAACGCTGGCCGTCGCGAGCCGGAACAGCAAGGCGCGCTAGCCGCAGCATTTGCGAAGCTGAAGCGCTAGGCAACTCGACATCGCAAACTAAAACGCCCCGCATCTGCGGGGCGTTTTGCATGCCAGACCAGGAACTCAGATCTCCACCTTCGTCCCCAACTCCACTACGCGGTTGGCCGGAATCGAGAAGAAGTCCGACGGCTTGGCGCCGTTCTGATGCATCCACGCGAACAGGCTTTCGCGCCACATTGACATGCCGGGCAGCTTCGACGGAATCACCGTTTCGCGGGCGATGAAGAACGATGTTTCCATCAACTCGAAATGCATGTCTAGCTTGCGCTGGGCAAGGTCCAGCACGCGCTGCACGTCCGGGGTCTCCTTGAAACCGTACTCCGACCGCAGGATGAACACGCCACCGCCCAGGTCCTTGCAGGTCAGGCGATGATCGTCGTCGACGTAAGGAATATCGCGCGTCACAAAGCTCAGGAACACCACGCGCTCATGTAGCACGCGGTTGTGCTTGAGGTTGTGCAGCAACGACACGGGCACCGAGTCGGTACTGCCGGTCAGGAACACTGCGGTGCCTTCGACGCGGTGCGGCGGATGGGCCAGCAGGCCGGCAATGAACGGCTCCAGCGGAATACCGTCTTCAAGACTGCGCGCGCGCAGCAGCTTGCGCCCGCTATGCCAGGTCATCAGCAGGAAGAACGCCGTGGAGCCCATCAGCAGCGGGAACCAGCCGCCCTCGGCCACCTTGAGCAGGTTAGCCGCGAAAAACGCCAGGTCCACCACCAGGAACGTCGAACCAAGCACCGTCACCAGCACCGGATTCCACTTCCAGAAGCGCCGCATGACGATGACCGCAAGGAACGTCGTGATCAGCATGGTCGTGGTCACGGCGATACCGTAGGCGGCTGCCAGGTTCTCCGACTTCTTGAACGACAACACCACGCATATCACGAGCACCAGCAGCGCCCAGTTGATGACCGGCAGGTAGATCTGGCCAATTTCCGCCGCCGAGGTGTACTGGATGCGCATGCGTGGCAGGAAACCAAGCTGAATGGCCTGGCTGGTCAGCGAGAATGCACCCGAGATCACCGCCTGCGATGCAATCACCGTAGCCGCCGTGGCCAGCAGCACCATCGGTAATTGCAATAGCTCCGGCACCATCAGGAAGAATGGATTGGCAATGGCTTCGGGATTGACAAGCAACATGGCACCCTGGCCGAAGTAATTGAGCATCAGGCATGGCATCACCAGCACGAACCAGCCGTAGCGGATCGGCTTCGCGCCGAAGTGGCCCATGTCGATATACAACGCCTCGGCGCCCGTCAGCACCAGGAACACACTACCCAGCACGATAAAGGCCTGCAGCGAGTGTTCGATCAGGAACGACACGCCATACCAGGGGTTGATGGCCTTCAGGATCACCGGCGACTGCATCAGGTTGAACACGCCCAACGCGCCCAACGCAAGGAACCACGCCACCATGATCGGGCCGAACAGCTTGCCCACCGCGCTGGTGCCGTGACGCTGGATAAAGAACAGCACGCACAGGATCGAGAGCGTGATCGGGATCACGAAATGCGACAGCGCCGGCGAAGCGATTTCCAGCCCTTCCACGGCGGAAAGCACCGAGATCGCGGGCGTGATCACCGCGTCACCATAGAACATGCAGGCGCCGAAGATGGCCGACATCATGATCAGCTTCGCCATGCGCGAGCGTGGCGCCGCCGTGCGCAATGCCAGCGCCATCAGCGCCAGCACCCCGCCCTCGCCGTCGTTGTCGGCCCGCATCACGAACAGGACGTACTTGATCGAAACGACGATGATCATCGCCCAGAACAGCAGCGAGATGATGCCGAGGACCGCCTCGGGGCTGAACGGAATGCCGTGATCCTTGCTGAAGCATTCCTTCAGGGCATAGAGAGGGCTGGTGCCGATGTCGCCAAAGACGACACCGATTGCGCCTATCACGAGCGCACGTGTGCTCGGACTCTCAACGAAATAGTGACTGGTGGTTGCGGACTGGGTCATGGAATTGGGTCAGGTGGACCAGCTCGCGCCTCCCGTACCCGGCGCAGGTTGCCATGGCATGGCATCCGGCAAGCAACCCCACAAAAGTGGATTTTCAGGCACAGTTTCTCTCACGCAAGCGGTTCCGGTCCCCGATGGGGCGTATTGGCCTTCTCTGCTTCTATTGCATTGCACAAACGCGCGCATTCTAGATGAAGTGCCGTAAGACGACCACTATGGAAATGCCGAAGCCGGCGACGCAACCGAACAAGCATGGGAAAGAAGCTGAGCGCGGTCAAGCCCTGGCAGCATTGTGATGGTGGGTTCGCCCACCATCGGAGCGTGGCGAGCGCACGACATAAAGTGACTTTAAAGACTCTTTTTGGACTCTTGCGTCAGACGCCGAGATAGCGGTCGAGGGCGGCAGGCGCCGCAGCCAGTTCCGCGGCCGGCCCGGCCATCACGACCAGGCCTTTTTCAAGCACCACCACGCGCTCGGCATGAGCGAGCACCGCGCGGTAGTTGCGATCGACCACGATCGAGGCAATGCCGGTGGCGCGCACCGTGGCGATGACATTCCAGATCTCATGGACGATCTTTGGCGCCAGCCCTTCGGTGGCCTCGTCAAGGATCAGGCAATCGGGATTGGTCATCAGCGCGCGGCCGATCGACAGCATTTGCTGCTCGCCACCGGACAACTGTTGTCCGCCGTGCGACAGACGCTCCTTGAGGCGCGGGAACAGGTCGAGCACGCGCGCTTCGTCCCAGTCCTTGCGCCCATTGCAACCGGGCCTGGCCGCCATCAGCAGATTCTCGCGTACGCTCAGGTTCGGGAAGATGCCGCGCCCTTCCGGCACATAGGCCACGCCAAGCCGGGCCACTTCATACGGTCGCGCACGCGACATGTCACGCGCAGCCACGCGGATCTGGCCTTCACGTTCGCGTACATGGCCCAGCAGGGTCCGCAACAGCGTGCTCTTGCCCATGCCGTTACGGCCCAGCAGCCCGACGGTCTCGCCTGCGCCCACACGGAAATCGATCCCGCGCAGCACATGGCTCGAACCGTACCAGGCGTTGATGCCCGTGGCTTCAATAATGGCGGCGGCGCTCATGCTGCGCCCTCCTCTTCACCCAGGTAGGCCAGTTGCACCTCGTGGTTGGCCCGTATGCCGGCCGGGTCGCCCGAGGCGATCACCGTGCCGTTGACCATCACCGTGATACGGTCCGCCACGGCAAACACGGCTTCCATGTCATGTTCGACCAGCAGGATCGCATGCCCTTCGCGCAACCCGCGCAGCAGGTCGAGCATGCGGGCCGACTCCTCGGCGCCCATGCCCGCCAGCGGTTCATCCAGCAACAGTGCCACCGGTTCGGTGGCCAGGCACATCGCTACTTCGAGCTGGCGCTTCTGGCCGTGGGCGAGTTCGCTGGCCACGCGTCCGGCATGCTGGCTCAGCCCCGCGCGCTCGAGCGCCTCGTCAGCCAGGGCACGGCTGGTACGGCAGGCTTGCGCGGGCTCCCAGAGCCTCCAGGCGCGCTGGGCGCGGGACTGCGCGGCTAGCCGGCAATTCTCGCGCACGGTCAGGGGCAGGAAGATGTTGTTGCGCTGGTAGCTACGCCCGACACCATGCCGCGCCAGTTTCGGCTGCGCCCACCCAGTCACGTCCTGTCCCTGCAGATACAGCCGGCCTTCCGACGGCGCCAGCTCGCCCGACAACAGGTTGATCAGTGTCGACTTGCCCGCGCCATTGGTGCCAATCACGGCGTGGATCTCGTTCAGATGCAGCGACAGGTCAACCTGGTTGACCGCGGTCAGGCCACCAAAGCGCCGCGACAACATCTGCGCCTGCATCACGGGAAGCGACGCAGCTGGCGGAACCGGCGTACCCGACATAAGCGATGTACCGGTGCTCATGTTGCCTCCCGGCCGTGCGTATTCGACCCCGGCGCCGCACCGTCACGGCGCGTGCGACGCGGCGAGCGATGGCGCAATACCGCGGGCACGCTCACCAGCCCGCGCGGCAGCAGCGCCACGGCGGCAATGATGAAGGCCCCCATCAACAGTTGCCAGTGCCTGGTCATGGCGCTGAAACATTCCGCCAGCAGCACGAACGAAAACGCCCCCAGCACCGCGCCGGCCAGACTGCCCACGCCGCCCAGGATCACCATCAGCATCGCGTTGCCGGACTGGTGCCACGACGCGATCTCGGGATTCACGAAGCCGAACTGGATGGCATAAAGGTAGCCAGCCAGCCCGGCCAGCATGCCGCCCGCGACAAACGCGCCGAGCTGGTAGCGGTAGGTCGCGTACCCGGCCGCGCGCATGCGCTGCTCGTTATGCCGGATACCCACCAGGGCATGACCGAAGCGCGAGCGCAGCAACAGTGCCAGCAGCGCCAGCGTCAGCACCAGCGCGGCCAGCACCAGCCAGTAGAACTGCACCGGCTCGTTGACCGTCAGCGGCCGCTCCGAGAATAGCCCGAACTCCGGCCGGAAATAGATATAGGTGCCATCGCTGCCGCCGGCAATCTTGGTGTCGTGAAAAACGAAGTACACCATCTGCGCAAACGCCAGCGTCACCATGATGAAGTAGATGCCTCGCGTTCGGAGCACCAGCGCGCCGACAACCAGCGCCAGCGCTCCCGCGGCACCTACCGCACCGAGCAGCAGCAACCAGCCATTGCCCGCCCCGCTCTCGGGCGCCAGCATCGCCGTGGCATAGGCCGACATGGCGAAGTACGCGGCGTGCCCCAGGCTGACCAGTCCCGTATAGCCAATCAGCAATTGCAGGGACAGCGCGAAGATCGCCATGATCATGACCTTGCTGAGCAGCTCGATGTAGTACTTGTGACTGTCGGCGCTCAGCACCAGCGGCGCGGCACACAGCACGGCCAGTGCCATGATCCAGCCTGCCGCCGCCAGCCACGCGGGCCGCCCCACTTCGCGTTGCCCGGGCGTCGAGAAATCGGTTTGCATGTCAGTCGTTTCCTGCTCAACCCGCGCGGAACAGCCCTTGCGGCTTCCACAGCAAGATCACGGCCATCAACAGGTACACGAGCACACCGGCCGCATCCTGCCAGAACACCTTGCCGAAGGTATCGACAAAACCGATCAGCAGCGACGCCACCATGGCGCCCTTGACCGAACCGATACCACCTATCACCACCACCACGAAGCAGATGATCAATACCTGCCCGCCCATACCCGGATACACGGACGAGACCGGTGACGCGATCATTCCCGCCAGCACGGCCAGCGCCACGCCCAGCGCGAAGACAAAACGGTAGAGCACGGTCACATTGATGCCAAGCGATTGCACCATCTCGCGATTGGTAGCACCCGCGCGGATCATCATGCCCACCCGCGTGCGGCGAATCACGTAATACATCGCACCCGCCACCAGCAGGCAGACCGCCGAGATAAACAGCCGGTACACCGGATAGGTCATGTCATTGCCGATCGGCAGCGCCCCGTCGAGCAGCGCCGGTACTGGCACGCCATGCACGTCGTCTCCCACCAGGAGGCTGCGCAATTCCTCGAACACCAGGATCAGGCCGTATGTCATCAGCACCTGCTGCAGGTGATCGCGCTGGTACAGGTAGCTGAAGAACGCCCATTCGAGCACGTAGCCAAACAGCACGGCCAGCACAATGCCCAGCGGCAGCGCGATGAACAGGTTGCCCGTCAGGCTGGCCAGCGTGAATGCCAGATAGGCACCCAGCATGTAGAAGCTGCCATGGGCGAGGTTGATCACGCCCATGATGCCGAAGATCAGCGTCAGCCCACTGGCCACCAGGAACAGCAGCAGGCCGTACTGCACGCTGTTCAGGCACTGGATCAGGAAGGAAACAACATCCATCGCTATGCCATCCGTCGCGGCCGGCGCATCAGAGACGGCAACCGCGTGCCGGGTCGGCCAGCGCCTTGACCGCCACGCTGCTGACCTTGTTCTCGCGGCCATCGACACGGCGCAGGTAGAAGTCCTGCACCGGGTTATGGGCTTTCGACAGCGTGAACGTGCCGCGCGGGCTGTCCACCTTGGCTGTCTCCATGGCCTTGATGATCTCGGGCTTGCGCGTCATGTCGCCCTTGACCGCACCGGCACCTGCCGCCAGCAGTTGGGCCGCGTCGTAGCCCTGCACCGCGTAGACGTCGGGTTGCAGTTTGAAGGTCTTGGCGTAATCGAGACGGAAGGTCTTGTCACGCGCATTGGCCAGGCCATCGGCATAGTGCAGCGTGGTTTCCAGCCCTTGCGCGGCCGCGCCTTGCGCTTCGAGCGTGCCATCGGTCAGGAAGCCCGAGCCGTACAGCGGAATCTTGTCCTTGAGGCCCGCAGCCTGCCAGTCCTTGACGAACTTGACCGCACCGCCGCCGGCAAAGAACACGAACACGGCATCGGGCTTCAGCGATGCCACTTCAGTGATCAGCGCCTGGAATTCCACGTTCGGGAATGGCAGGCTCAACTCCTTCACCACCTTGCCGCCCTTGGCCTCGAACGCTTCCTTGAAGCCCTTGACCGACTGTTCACCCGCCGCGTACTTCCACGTCAGCGTGACCACCTTCTTCAGGCCCCGCTCACCGAGCACATGGCCCATGGCATAACCGGGCTGCCAGTTCGAAAACGACGAGCGGAAGATATTGGGCCCACACAGCGGCCCCGTGGCTTCATCCACGCCGGCGTTCGGAATGATCAGCAGCGTGTTATTTTCCTTGGCGACCTTGACGATCCCCATCTGCACGCCGGAATGCACGGTGCCCACTACGACATCGACCTGGTCGCGCCGGATCAGTTTGGTGGCGTTTTCCGGGGCCTTGGCCGGATCGGATTCGTCATCGACCTTGAAATATTCCACATCGCGCCCGCCGAGCTTGCCACCTTGCTGCTGCACATACATCCGGAAACCGTTCTCGATGGCGGTGCCGAGCGCCGCATAGGTGCCCGTGTACGGCAGCATGAAGCCGACCTTGATCTTGCCACCCGCCGCCGGGGCGGCCGGGGCGGCGGTTTGGGCCACGGCGCCGGAACCGGCGGCCAGCACTGCTGCGGCGCCAAATGAAACCGTCAGTCGACGAGCGTGCAGCAGCCTGCGCAATGCATCGCGATGCATGGAATCTCCTCCTGGTGGTCTGAAGCCGATGGGCGCCGCGCAGCATTGGCCGGGGTCGTTCCGGCCATCGTCGCCAATTATTTTAGGATTGAAGTATGTGTGGTTATAAACGCCGCGCTCGCCGCCGTCAATGCACCCGTCTGGTCGCGGTGTGGCGAGTGCCCACAGCGCGCGAGTTTAAGCAGTACGGTTTGCGGGGCATATCGATGGATACCCTCTATCTGTGCCATGGTGCCGTATTCATCGTCCTCGCCCTGCACCGCAAGCACCGGGCAGCGAATATCGGCCAGCAACGGGCGCAGGTCAAAACGGCGGAAGTCAGGGTTCAGCCAGATATCGTTCCAGCCCCAGAATGCCGACTCCACATCGTGATGATGGCGCGCCAGCCGTGCGCGCAGATCGGTGCCCAGGTACGTCTCGCGCGTGGCGGCAATGCTGTGCACCGACAGGTCCTCGACGACGATATGCGGCGCCAGCACCGTCAGGCCATCCACGGCATCGGGAAAACTTGCACCGTAGATCAGTGCAATCGATCCCCCATCGCTATGGCCCAGCAGCCAGGGCCTGCCATGGCGGCGACCCGGGCCAATTTCGAGGGCCTCGAACAGCGCCGGCAACGCCTCGCGTGCCTGGCGATGCATGAAATCGACACCCCATTTTTCTGCCGGAGGCCGCGCCGTGGACCGGCCATAACCATAGCGCGAGAACACCAGCCCGCGGAAATCGCCCGCTTCGCAGACCTGGCGCGGAAAGTCGCGCCACATGCTGATCGAGCCGAGCCCTTCATGCAGAAATACCACCAGGGGACGCCGCATGCGGTCCGCGCGTAACCACTGGCATTCGATATCGATCTGCCGCCCGTCGAACGGGATACGAACCAGTTCACTGCTCATTTCACCACCCATTTCACCATCCACGTCGCCTGCATGCCATCAGCCTTGTCACGGCCGGCGCGCCGCTTCTTCACGCTGACGCAATCGGAAACGCTGGATCTTGCCCGTCGCGGTCTTGGGCAACTCGTCCACGCATTCAATCTGGCGCGGATACTTGTACGGCGCCAGTTTCGTTTTGACGAAGGCCTGCAACTCGGCCGCCATCCCGTCGTGCCACTGCTGCCCCGGGCGCAGCACCACGAACGCCTTGGGCTTGACCAGGTCGGCGGCATCGGCCACCCCTATCACCGCGGCTTCCAGGATTGCGGGGTGCTGGGCCAGCGCCGCCTCCACTTCGAACGGCGATACGTAGATTCCGCCCACCTTGAGCATGTCGTCGCTGCGGCCCGCATAGGTGTAGTAGCCATCGGTATCGCACACATACTTGTCACCACTGCGCGTCCACACGCCCACGAACGTGTCACGGCTCTTGTCGCGATTGGACCAGTACATCAGCGCTGCGGAAGGACCCTTGATGTAGAGATCGCCGATTTCCCCGGCGGCACATGGCTCGCCACGCTCGTCGAGCAGCTTCAGTTCATAGCCTGGCACTGGCCTGCCGGTAGTGCCGTAGCGCACGTCTCCAGGCCGGTTGGACAGGAAGATGTGCAGCATCTCGGTCGAACCTATGCCGTCAAGGATGTCGCACCCGAAATGCGCCAGGAAACGATCGCCAATATCGCGCGGCAACGCCTCGCCGGCCGAGGTACAGACGCGCAGGGCCACATTGCCGCGCGCCGGCAGATCGGCTGCGGCCAGCATGCCTGCGAACAGCGTGGGCACGCCGCAGAAGATCGTGGGCCGATACTCGGTCAGGCGCCGGAACACCGCTTGCGGTGTCGGCCGTTCGGCCATCAGCACCGTGGTCGCGCCGACCGACAGCGGGAACGTCAGCGCATTGCCAAGCCCATAGGCGAAGAACAGCTTGGCAGCCGAAAACACGACATCGTCCTCGCGCATGCCGAGCACCTGGCGCGCATACAGGTCGGCGGTATGGAACAGGTTGTCATGCGTGTGCACGGTGCCTTTGGGCCGCCCCGTCGAGCCCGATGAATAGAGCCAGAATGCCATGTCGTCGGGACCGGTCGGCGCCACTGTCGCGAGTGCCCCGGCATTGGCCAGCATATTGGCCAACGTTACCGTCGCCTGCTCCGCAGCCTCATTGCCGTACGGCGCGGCGACGATCAAGTCGGGTGCCAGTGCCGCCTTGTCGAGCGCGGCACGCATGGTCGGCAGCAACGGCGCAGATACCACCACGGCACGCGCGCCGCTGTGTTCTAGCATGTACGCGTAGTCGTCAGCAGTCAGCAATGTGTTGACTGCCACCGGCACCACGCCGGCCAGCAGGCAGCCCAGGAATACGGTGGGGAAATCGATGGTGTCGAGTGCGCACAGCAATATGCGCTCGTCGCGCCGGAAGCCAGCCTCATGCAGCGCCGCGGCAAACCGGCGGCAACGCGTATCGAGTTCAGCAAAGCTGACGCTGCCCATATCGTCGATATAGGCGGTCTTGGCGCCGCGGCCTGCCAGAAGGTTGCGCGTCAGCAGGTCATCGGCAGCGTTATATCGCGCCGGCAATACCGCTACCGTGGTGTCGCTCACCGGCGCCGGAACCACGTTGGATACAACCGGGGACACCGCGTCTGTCGCCGTGCCGGCAACGGGCGCAATGCTGGTGATCGGGGGCGTCATGTCTCCACTCCTCTGGCCATCGGAATCGTCATCGCGCCATCGCGCGTGCCCGATATGGCTTCAGCTGGTGTTCTTGTAACGACAGCGCCTTCCTCTCCGCCGCCGATTTTTATGCATTTTATTTCATATCAACTACTATGCAAGCAAGGGTATGCACTATATAACTTCAATCAGGCCGAGCCGCCGCGGACTTTGCTGAACGCATACTTGCTGCCCGTATAATGCCCGCGCCCAGCCCTACCCATATTCAAGAATCCAAGCATGCGTCGTGATCCGGAAACGCTTCTGACTCCCGATACCCGCCCCGACCAACGCACCCCGGCGGAGCGCGACCCCTATCTGACCCAGCTTGGCGAGCGCATCCGGTCGCTACGCGCCGCACGCGGCATGTCGCGCAAGGACCTGGCGCGCGGCGCCGATGTTTCCGAGCGCTACCTGGCCAATCTTGAAACAGGTACGGGCAATGCGTCGGTGCTGCTGCTGCGCCAGGTGGCACATGCCTTGAACGTTCCCCTACCCGTCGTGCTGGCCGAGGTGGACAGCCATGCCGACCCGGCGGGACAAACCGGCCATCGCGCCACCGAATTCTCGCAACTGGTGCAGTGGCTGGCCCAACTGCCAACTGGCGACCTGGCACGCGTGAGCGAGGCAGCGCGCCAGGCACTGTCCCCGGCCGAATCACGCGACGCGCGCCACCGCCGGATTGCCCTGATCGGCCTGCGCGGCGCGGGCAAATCAACGTTGGGGCGCGCGCTGGCCGCCGCCGAAGGCATGCCATTCGTCGAACTCAATACGGCCATCGAGCAGGAAGCCGGCGCCAGCCTGTCCGAAATCCACTCCCTTTATGGGCAGGCCGCGTATCGCCGCTATGAAATGCGCGCGCTCGAGCGCGTGCTGCGCGAGCACGACACAATGGTGCTGGCCACGCCGGGCAGCCTGGTATCGGAACCGGCCACGTTCAACCTGCTGCTGTCACGCTGCTTCACGGTCTGGGTACGCACGTCACCCGAGGAACATATGGCGCGCGTGGTAGCCCAGGGCGACATGCGCCCGATGGAAGGCAACCGCGAGGCCATGACGGACCTGCGCCGCATCCTGCAGGCGCGCACACCACTCTATTCACGCGCCGATGTATCGATCGACACCAGCGGGCAAGACGCCGCATCGTCGTTACAGGCACTCCAGTCCGAACTACGCCCCACCGGCACCTGAGCGCGTTGCCCCCGCGCGGGCCCATGTGCGCCCGCACATCAGGCTGCACTTGCGTCGCCCCATGTCGTGCACTATATTTCATGTCAAACGACATAGCACTATAGTGCACCAAGGAGACAGCCCCCATGCCGACGGATACCGCCACGAGCGCGCCTGCCGCGCCGGTCACGTTTGAGCGACATCCCGACCAATACCGCCATTGGCAACTGAGCTTCGACGGCGCGGTTGCCACACTGGCAATGCATGTGGACGAGGCAGGTGGCTTGCGTCCGGGCTATGCGCTGAAACTCAACTCCTACGATCTCGGCGTGGATATCGAATTGCACGATGCGCTGCAGCGGATCCGGTTCGAGCATCCCGAAGTGCGCACCGTGGTGATCACCAGCACTAGGGACCGCATCTTCTGTTCGGGCGCCAATATCTTCATGCTCGGCAAGTCGAGCCATGCGTGGAAAGTGAACTTCTGCAAGTTCACCAACGAAACGCGCAATGGCATCGAGGATGCCAGCCGCCACTCCGGCATCAAGTTCATTGCAGCCTGCAACGGCACCACGGCAGGCGGCGGATATGAACTGGCACTGGCCTGCGACGAAATCGTGCTGATCGACGACCGCTCGTCGGCCGTCAGCCTCCCTGAGGTGCCCCTGCTCGGCGTGCTGCCGGGAACCGGCGGGCTGACGCGCGTGACCGACAAGCGCCGCGTGCGCCGCGATCACGCCGATATCTTCTGCCTGACCACCGAAGGCGTGCGGGGCCAGCGCGCCCGCGACTGGCGACTGGTGGATGAGGTCGTCAAACCCGCGGCATTTGCGGAGCACGTGCGCGCACGTGCGCTGGCATTGGCCGAACAGAGTGACCGGCCGGCCGGCGCCAGTGGCATTGCCCTGACACCGCTGTCGCGCGAAGTACTGGACGACGGCTACGCATATGAAACGGTGCGTGTCGATATCGACCGTGACGCGCGTCACGCAACGATTACCGTGGCCGCACCCACTGCCACGCCGCCGCAGGAGCTTGACGGCATCGTCGCGGCTGGCGCCGACTGGTGGCCGCTCAAGATGGCACGCGAGCTTGACGATGCCATCCTGACGTTGCGCACCAACCATCTGGACATCGGCATGTGGATCCTCAAGACCGAGGGCGATGCTACCCAGGTGCTGGCTGCCGACAATGCCATGCAAACCCATGCGAACCACTGGTTCGTGCGCGAGACCATCGGCATGCTGCGCCGCACCCTGGCACGGCTCGACGTGTCGTCGCGCAGCCTTTTCGCTTTGATCGAACCGGGCTCATGCTTTGCCGGCACATTGCTGGAACTGGCACTGGCCGCCGATCGAAGCTACATGCTGCAATTGCCAGAGACCCCGGACGACGCACCACGCATCGTGGCAAGTGCCGCCAACTTCGGCTGCTACCCGATGCCGAACGGCCTGACCCGGCTGGCCGCACGGTTCTACGAGGAAGCGGACGCGCTCGCCGCCGTGCGCGAGCAGGCAGGCACGCCGCTCGATGGCCCCGCGGCCGAGGCATTGGGACTGGTCACGGCCGCGCCCGACGACATCGACTGGGCGGACGAAATCCGCATTGCCATCGAGGAACGCGCGAGCCTGTCGCCAGATGCGCTGACCGGGCTTGAAGCCAACCTGCGCTTCGGCGGGCACGAGACCATGGAAACGCGCATCTTCGGGCGCCTGACGGCCTGGCAGAACTGGATCTTCAACCGCCCCAATGCGGTTGGCGAACACGGCGCCCTCAAGGTATTCGGCACCGGCAACAAGGCGCGCTTCGACTGGGACCGGGTCTGACCACTGCCCCGGCATCACCGCCAAATACAAGAGGAGACCCGCGATGAGCATCGACTACAGCCAGAAGATCCCGAACAACGTCAATCTGTCAGAAGACCGCGCGCTGCAACGCGCACTGGAACATTGGCAACCGGCCTTCCTGGACTGGTGGCGCGACATGGGGCCCGACGGATCGCACGAATTCGACGTGTACCTGCGCACCGCGGTATCGGTGGATCCCTCGGGCTGGGCGCACTTCGGCCATGTCAAGATGCCCGACTATCGCTGGGGAATCTTCCTGCAACCGGCCGATGCCGAACGCAAGATCCACTTTGGCGAACACAAGGGCGAAGCCGCGTGGCAGGAAGTGCCCGGCGAACATCGTGCCAACCTGCGCCGCATCATCGTCACGCAGGGCGACACCGAGCCCGCGTCCGTGGAACAGCAACGCCACCTGGGACTGACTGCCCCATCGCTCTATGACCTGCGCAACCTGTTCCAGGTCAACGTGGAGGAAGGCCGCCACCTGTGGGCCATGGTGTACCTGCTGCATCGCCACTTCGGCCGCGACGGCCGCGAGGAGGCGGAAGCGCTACTGGGCCGCCGCTCCGGCGACGAAGACAACCCGCGCATCCTGGGGGCCTTCAATGAACGCACGCCCGATTGGCTGTCGTTCTTCATGTTCACGTACTTCACCGACCGAGACGGCAAGTTCCAGCTGTGCGCACTGGCCGAGTCCGGTTTTGACCCGCTGGCGCGCACCACGCGCTTCATGCTGACCGAGGAAGCTCATCACATGTTTGTGGGCGAATCGGGCGTGTCACGCGTGATCCAGCGCACCTGTGAAGTCATGCGCGAGCGCGATATCCAGGACCCTGCCGATGTGCGTGCCGCGGGCGTGATCGACCTGGAGACCATCCAGCGTTACCTGAACTTCCACTACAGCGTGACCATCGACCTGTTTGGCGCGGACCAGTCGTCGAATGCCGCAACGTTCTACAGCGCAGGCCTCAAGGGTCGGTTCGAGGAAGGCAAGCGCGCGGACGACCACGTGTTGAAAGGCGATGTCTACCGTATTCTCGAAGTAAAGGACGGCAAGCTTGGGGAGCGTGAAGTGCCGATGCTCAATGCCTTGAACGAAGTGCTGCGCGACGACTACATCAAGGATTCCGTGGGCGGGGTGGCGCGCTGGAACAAGGTCATCGAGAAGGCCGGAATCCCGTTCCGCCTGAGCGTGCCGCACAAGGCATTCAACCGCAAGATCGGTTCACTCGCCAACCTGCACGTATCGCCGGCCGGAGAAGTCATCAGCGAAGCCGAATGGAACGCCAGCCAGGACAAATGGCTGGCTACCGACGCCGACCGCAGGTTCGTGGCATCGCTGATGGGCCGCGTGGTGGAACCGGGCAAGTTCGCCAACTGGATCGCGCCACCGGCCATGGGCATCAACCGCCAACCGGTGGACTTCGATTACGTCCGCTTCAACTAAGCCAGCGCATTTCGGAAAACTGATCATGGGCGCCGCCGACATCATCAAGCAACATCTGATCGATCCGGAAATCTGCATTCGCTGCAACACCTGCGAAGACACCTGCCCGATCGATGCCATCACGCACGATGACCGCAACTATGTGGTCAAGGCCGACGTCTGCAATGGCTGCGGAGCCTGCCTGTCGCCGTGCCCCACGGGCGCCATCGACAACTGGCGCACGATGTTCAAGGGTCAGGCATATCCAATCGAGGCCCAGTTGCTGTGGGACGAACTGCCTGCCGAACTGCCGTTGCCGGAAGCCGAGATCGATGCCGCGGCCGCGGCCAACCATGCCATCGAGGAAGCCGGGGCAACCAGCATGCCGGTCGCGGTGCAGCAGGTCGAGACCAGCCGGCACACCTCGGCCAGGGCACCCTGGTCAGCCGCCCATCCCTACCTGAACCTGCACGGCGTGCGCGATCCGTTGACGGCCACCGTGGCAGGCAACTACCGACTCACCGAAGCCGATGCGTCGAGCGATATCCACCATATCGTGCTCGACTTCGGCAACCAGTTCTTTCCGGTGCTCGAAGGCCAGGCCATCGGTGTGGTACCTCCTGGTGTCGATGCGTCGGGCAAGCCGCACTACATCCGCATGTACTCGGTAGCCAGCGCACGCGACGGCGAACGCCCCGGCTACAACAACCTGGCGCTGACCGTGAAACGCGTGGACAGCGACCACGATGGCAAGCCGGTACAAGGCGTAGCTTCGAACTTCCTGTGCGACCTGAACAAGGGCGATACGGTACAGGTGGTCGGACCGTTCGGTAGTACGTTCCTGATGCCAAATCACCAGCAGGCCAGCGTCATGATGATCTGCACCGGTACCGGTTCCGCGCCGATGCGCGCCATGACCGAGCGGATGCGGCGCAACATGCAGCACTTTGGCGGACGCCGGCTGCTGTTCTTCGGCGCACGCAACCAGCGCGAACTGCCCTACTTCGGCCCACTGCTGAAACTGCCAAAGGATTTCCTGGACATCCACTTTGCGTTTTCGCGCGACCCGACTGTGCCGCGTCGCTATGTACAGGACGCAATTCGCGAAGCCTCGGCCGCCGTGGCCGCATTGCTCGCCGACCCCCATGGCTACGTCTATATCTGCGGCCTGCGGGGCATGGAGGAAGGCGTGCTGGAAGCGTTTGGCGATGTATGTGCGGAAGCGGGTCAGTCCTGGCAGGCCGTCGAGGCACAGTTGCGATCCGAAGGCCGATTGCACATCGAAACGTACTAGTTCCGGGTGGGCTGCGCGTGCACTTGGCGCAGCCCATGAATTGCGCCTTCCCTTCTGAAATCGAGCGCCTATAATGTTTCTCAAGAAACAGGAGCATAGGCGATGCAATCGAGGCAGATTCCGGAGACAAACCCCGGCGACAGCCCCGACCGCGGCGTGACGCTAACCAAGGCCGTCATGCGTGCGGCCGGCTTCCTGGGTATCAGCCAGGCTATCGTGGCTAGCGTGCTGGGCATCAGCACCGCATCGGTTTCCCGCATGGCATCGGGCGGGTACATTCTGGACACGCATCGCAAGGAATGGGAATTCGCCGTGCTGTTCGTGCGACTGTTCCGCTCGCTCGACGCGATCCTGGGTCACGACGAGCAGGCCCGACTGTGGCTGACCCACGACAACCTCGCACTTGGCGGCAAGCCGCTCGAACTGATCCGAACCACCGAAGGTCTTGTCCGTGTCGTTCACTACCTGGACGCCACACGCGGTCGCGTCTGAGCGCAAGCCGTTTGCGCTCACGCTCTGGCGGGCCGTCGAGGCCCAGCATGTGGTTTCCACGATGCCGCTGGTAGACACGCTCGAGGAGCAGGCCGTCCTCGAGGCCGTGCTCGACGCCGGCAAACCGGCAATCCCGGTCGACGCACGTCACCTCCATTACCTGATCTTCACACCGTTCCGCTATCCGCCCGCCGAGTGGGGCTCGCGTTTTCGTAGCGACCAGGATCCCGGCGTGTTCTACGGCGCAGAATCCATTCGCACGGCCTGCGCGGAGCTTGGATACTGGCGCTGGAAGTTCCTGCTGGACTGCCCCGACCTGCCGCGCATCGATGCGCGCGCCCAGACCCTGTTCCAGGTCGGCGTCAGAACAGAAGGCGTGGCACTGGACAATGCACCGTTTGCAGACGACGCCGCATACTGGACCGACCCGAACGATCACAGTGCCTGCCAGTCGTTTGCGCGTATCGCGCGCGAAGCCAACATCGGCTTGATCCGCTATACCTCGGTACGCGATCCGGCACCCGGCATCTGCGCCGCAGTGCTGACGCCACGCGCATTCGATCCGCCACAGCCATTGGCTACCACTACGTGGATGCTGACCGTGCGCCACGATCGCGTCATCTGGCAGCGCGACGACCTGCAACAGCGCGACAGTTTCGAGTTCGAAAGCGCGTACTGGCAAGGCCTGCGGCAGCGCACAAGCGAAAGTCCCGCAACGGGCTGAACGCCCCGCACTGGAATCGCTCAAACCAAGTGAGCATGCCGGTTTTCAGGAAGTATTAAGTTCCTGTTGCAATGCGCCAACGGCTGCCCTATAATCTCAGCTTCGACGGACGCGGGGTGGAGCAGTCTGGCAGCTCGTCGGGCTCATAACCCGAAGGTCGCAGGTTCAAATCCTGCCCCCGCAACCAACCGAACCAGCGAAGTCATCAATATCGATCGTTCGGTACCCGTCGCACAGCAAACCCGCCCACTGGCGGGTTTTTTGTTTTTCAGCGCCCGTCTCGTTGTATCCCCTTTCGTTGCGGCCATTGGTTGTGCCCATGGCCCGCAACGCCGTAATGCGCGGCACCCCACGCCGGCAACCAAGCGAGGGGCCGGCGCGGTGATACACTTGCCCCCATTCTTCCCGGACGCTTCCAATGAAATTCTGCTCGAACTGCGGCCATGCGGTAGTACTGCGCGTGCCAGAAGGCGATAACCGCCCGCGCAGCGTGTGCGATGGCTGCGGCACCATTCACTACGTCAATCCGCGCAATGTTGTCGGCACGATTCCTGTCTGGGAAGACAAGATCCTGATCTGCAAGCGCGCGATCGAACCCCGCTACGGGTTCTGGACGCTGCCTGCCGGCTTCATGGAAATCGGCGAGACCACTGCCCAGGCAGCTTCGCGCGAAACGCTTGAAGAAGCTGGCGCACGCGTGGAGGTTGGCGAACTGTTCTCGATGTTGAACGTTCCGCATGTGCATCAGGTGCATCTGTTCTACCTTGCGCAGCTCAAGGACCTCGACATTGCACCCGGTGAGGAGAGCCTGGAAGTCAAGCTCGTGGACGAAGCCGACATACCGTGGGACGACCTGGCCTTCCCGACCGTGATCCATACGCTGCGCTGCTTCTTTGCGGACCGAGCCGCGGGCCGCATCGCCGACGCCAGCTTCCGCCTGCATACGCTCGACATCGACAAGCCGATGCGGCCGCTGACGAGCCGCGCCACGGTTACTCCCTGACGGCGACGCGTCCGCGCGCCGCCAAACTTGCCCCATGATTACCTGGCTCGACCCGCAGGATCCGTTTCCGCCGGTCGAGCGCGCGCTTGGCCAGGCCAGCGACGCACCCGGACTGCTCGCAGCCAGCCGTGACCTCACGCCACAGCGCCTGCTGCTGGCCTACCGCCAGGGCATCTTCCCTTGGTATTCGGAAGGTCAGCCAGTCCTGTGGTGGAGCACCGACCCTCGCATGGTGCTGGCGCCACAGTCACTGAAGATATCCCTATCGTTTCGCAAGACATTGCGGCGCGTGCTGCGCGACCCCGACTGGGAAATCCGCGTCGACTACGACTTCGAGGCGGTCATGCGCGCCTGCGCAATGACGCCACGCGACGGCCAGCTAGGCACGTGGATTACGG
>CAUUBQ010000075.1:0-37930 GCA_963543405.1 uncultured Cupriavidus sp. | reverse complement strand
ACCCGTGTGAAAGTAGGTCATCGCCAGGCTCTTATACCCAGAACCCCCAAGCCCAAAAGCTTGGGGGTTTTGCTTTTGCGCGAACGTTTTATCACGATGGTTTGCGGATTCTGCTGAAAACGCATCAGCGAAAGCGCTTTAAACGCGAATCGGAAACTTTCACTTCCGCCAGTTCGAGCTACAAGCCTACCCTGCGGTTGACGTCACGTTGCAGACCTTCCGTGACGCTACACCAACCCTGGAGAGCGGCGATGCCAGCACGGCTGGCGAAGGGGCCGATGCCATGATTCGATCTTCGCCAGGTGCTGCCCAGGACGGATCAGCCGATTTCCAGGGCTTTTCGCTCGTACGCAATGATCTGCTGTTTCGCCTGCAGCGCCGGCTCGGGCTGATTCCGGCGGCGGGGCTGGGCGTCGTCCGCCGGGCGGTGTTCTACAGCATGCTGTGCTGGCTTCCGCTGGTGATCTGGGCATGGTGGGCAGGGCGCATGATGCCCGGCGGGCCCGCTGAGCCGCTGCTCGGGCATTTCGGGGTTCATGTGCGATGCCTGGTTGCCATTCCGCTGATGATCATCGGCGAGGCGCTGGCACAGCGGCTGGTGCCGATCTGCTTCGCGCAGTTCATGCGCACCGGCACCGTCGACGAGGCGCTGATCCCCCGCTTTCGCGAAGTGATCGAGGCCGGTACGCGCCTGCGCGACCGCGTCTATCCCTGGGTCGTGATCGGCGGACTGGTGGTGGCCTGGACCGCCACCGTACTGGTATCGCCGAACCCTGACGAGATCTCCTGGGCCGGAGACGCTACTGGGCGCACGTTTGGTACCTGGTGGCTCCTGCTGGTGGTGCGGCCGCTGTTTTCCGTGCTGTTGCTGGCATGGATCTGGCGCCTGGCGCTGGCGGCCGTGGTGCTGGGCCGCATCGCGCGATTGCCGCTGCGACTGGTGCCAACGCATCCTGACCGCGTGGGCGGGCTCGGATTCCTGGCGCGGCTGCCGGTGGTCTTCGCACCGTTCACGCTCGCGGTGTCGTCGGTGGTGGCGGCGTCGTGGGCGCATCAGGTGGCCTACCACGACACGCCGGTGCCATCACTCTATATCCAGATGGCGGTGTTGGCCGTGGTGCTGATCTTGCTGGTGGCGATGCCCTTGCTCTGTTTCACACCGCTGCTGCTGCGTACCAAGAAGTTGGCCATGCTCGACTATGGCGTGCTGTTGTCCGAGCATGGACGGAAGGTGCAACGGCGCTGGCTGGCGGGTGAGCCCGGGCTCGATGACGACGCCATGCTCAACGCGCCCGAGTTGGGTGCCACGGCCGACACCCAGACGCTTTACGAGTCGGTGACGAGGATCCGTCCCGTCATCGTGAACAAAGGCGTGCTGCTGGCAATTGCAGTGCCCGCCGCGCTACCGATGCTGCTGCTTGTGGCCGCGCAGTATCCGGTCAAGGCCACGCTGCTCAAACTGCTTACGGTGCTGTTGTAGGGCAAGCATCGACCACGCAGCAAGCAATGGCAATGGCGGTGGCGGTGGCAACTTACCTGTGGCCGGTCGTCAGCATTCTCACTTTCACCTTGCGGCCCTTCACCTTGCCTTCGTTCAGTCGCTTCACCGCCTCGCGGCCAATGGCGCGGTCCACGGCGATATAGGTCGACATCTCCATCACGCTGATCTTGCCGATCTGCTCCTTCGTGAAGCCAGCTTCGCCGGTCAGCGCACCGAGGATGTCGCCGGGCCGGATCTTCTCCTTGCGCCCGCCCAGCATCTGCAGCGTGACCATCGGCGGTAGCAACCGCGCATCGCCTGACGGCGTCAGTTCGCCAAGCGCGTGCCACTCGAATTCGCCACCATGGTGTTGTTCGATGTTGCCCACGCGACCCATTTCGTCGAGGCTGACAAGGCTGAAGGCCCAGCCCGCCTCGCCGGCACGCCCGGTGCGGCCGATGCGATGGACATGGACTTCGGGGTCGGGTGTGACGTCGACGTTGATCACCGCTTCCAGTTGCGCGATGTCGAGCCCGCGCGCGGCCACGTCAGTGGCCACCAGTACCGAGCAGCTCCGGTTGGCAAACTGCACCAGTACCTGATCGCGCTCACGCTGGTCGAGATCGCCGTGAAGCTCAAGCGCGGCATAGCCCTGAGCGTGCAGCAGGTCGGCCAGATCGCGGCAACGCGCCTTTGTATTGCAGAAGGCGAGGGTGGTGCCCGGACGGAAATGGTCGAGCAATCGGCCGACAGCATTGAGCCGTTCGCCTTCCTCCACCTCGTAGAAGCGCTGGGTGATGGAGGCGGCGTCGTGCGTCTCCTCCACCTTCACCGTCTTCGGCTGGCGCAGGAAGCGTTGGGCGAGCTTGTCGATGGCAGCCGGATAGGTGGCCGAGAACAGCAGCGTCTGCCGGTCTTTCGGCGCGTGGCTGGCAATGAAGGAGATGTCGTCATGAAAGCCCATGTCGAGCATCCGGTCGGCTTCATCGAGTACCAGCGTATTGATAGTGTCGATATTCAGGCTGCCGCGATCAAGGTGATCGATGATACGACCCGGCGTTCCGACAATAACGTGCGCACCATGGACAAGGCTGTCCACTTGCGGCCGGATCGGCGAGCCTCCGCAAAGCGTCAGCACCTTGACGTTATCCTCGGCGCGGGCGAGACGACGGATCTCCTGCGTAACCTGATCGGCCAGTTCACGCGTGGGGCAGAGCACCAGCGCCTGTACGTCGAACTGACGCGCATCGAGGCGGTGCAGCAGCGCGAGCGCAAACGCGGCGGTCTTGCCGCTGCCGGTGCGTGCCTGGGCGATCAGGTCATGGCCAGCCAGCGCGAGCGGCAGGCTGGCAGCCTGGATCGGCGTCATGGCGTCGTAGCCGAGTTGGTCGAGGGTAGCCTGCATGGCCGCGGACAGCGGCAATGTGGCGAATGAGGTGGGGGAGGCGGAAGTCATGCCGGATTATAGATGCGCGGCCGCGTTTTGCCTGCTTCCCGGCAGCAAGGCAGTGGCGAAGGGTGGGCAGTCGCTGAAGGCGCGTCGGTTCTGTCAGCCCGAAGCGCGCGGATTGCGACTGCCTCATCATTCCTAGACCTGCGCCTGTCCACCGTCGACAAACAATTCCGCGCCGTTCACAAAGCTCGAATCGTCGGACGCCAGGAAGAGGGCTGCACCGGCAATTTCGTCGGGCTCCCCTACGCGCCCCATCGGGATGCGTGACGCGAGATAGTCCAGCAGGCCCTGCTGTTGGGTGGCATCCGGGCCGGCCAGTTCGACCAGGCCAGGCGTACGCGTGGCACCGGGGCTAATCGTGTTGACGCGAATGCCGCGGTCCTTCAGGTCAAGAATCCAGCTTCGCGCGAACGCGCGGATGGCGGCCTTCGACGCGGAATAGACGCTGAAGGCAGCGGTCCCCTCGATCGTCGTGGTCGAGCCGGCCAGAATCACCGAAGCACCCCTGGCGAGCAGCGGCAACGCTTTCTGCACGGTGAACAGCGTTCCCTTGACGTTGCGGTCGAAGGTGTCGTGATAGTGCGCCTCGGTGATGTCGCCAAGCGGCACCATCGTGCCGCCGCCGGCATTGGCAAACAGCACATCGAGCTGGCCCTTCTCGGCGCGGATCTGCTTGTAGAGCAGATCCAGCTCTTCTGGTTTCGACGAGTCCACACGAACGCCGGTGGCATTGCCAATGGCTGCGACAGCCTGGTCGAGCTCGGCCTGCCGGCGACCGGTGACAAACACATGGGCACCTTCGGCGGCAAAGCGCTTGGCCGTGGCCAGTCCGATGCCGCTGGTGCCACCGGTAACGAGTGCGATCTTGTTTTCGAGTCTGCGGGTCATGGTGATTCTCCTTGCCTGATTTCGGTCGATTGCGAATCGCGAGAAGCGATGGAGGAATAATATCGACCGGCGCGCCTTTTCGAAATAGAATTGATCGAAAACCATCGTTGCAAAAATGAAATGATCAGATTTCCGGATTTCGAAGGGTTGGCGATGTTCGCCAAGGTGGCGGAAGAAGGGTCATTTGCCGCCGCGGCCCGGGCCATGGGCGTGTCCGTGGCGACGGTGTCGCGCGGTGTTGCCCGGCTGGAGGAGAGACTTGGCGCGCGGCTTTTCAATCGCACCTCCCGGCAACTGGCACTGACGGAATTCGGGGCGACGATTGCCGAGAAAGCCGGCGACATCTATCGGCAGGCAGAAGAGGCCGAGAACGCCGCCAGGGAGATGTCGATTCAGCCTCGGGGGCTCGTCAGGCTTGCGGTGCCGATGTCCTTCGGGCTGCGCTGGGTCGCGCCGCTGCTACCGGCTTTCTTCCAGGCCTATCCAGAGGTCTCGATCGATCTGCACCTGTCCGATGCAACCGTGGATATCGTCGCCCAAGGGTTCGACGCGGCGTTGCGGATCGCCGCGTTGCCGGACTCGTCGCTGATTGCCAGACGCCTGTGCCCGATCTCCCAGATCGTTGTGGCATCGCCAGCGTACCTGGAACGCTTCGGCTACCCAGCCCACCCCCGCGATCTTGTCGGCAGACCGTGCCTGTCCTATGCCTACCGGGCGCGCAGCGATGTCTGGCGCTTCGTCAATGACGCGGGCGAGGAACACCCGGTCACCCCGGTCGGTCCGCTGCGCGTGACCAACTCGGAAGCGCTGTTGCCCATGCTGCTAGCTGGGCAGGCGATCGCCGAACTGCCGGAATTCATGGCCGGCGAGTATCTGGCCGATGGGCGGCTGGAGACGATCCTGACCGGCTGGAACCTGACGCGCGGCGGACTGTACTTCGTCACGCCATCGGCGCGAGCCCGGCCAGCCAAGGTCGCCGCGCTGGCCGACTACTTTGCGGAACACCTGTCATCGCCTGCATGGCTGGAGCGGCGGTGATCGATCCGGACTACTCGTCGCGTCCCCGCCCAACGCTACGTTGTGGCTTGCCGCCGCGATAGCAGCGGGGTTTCGAACGGGTCGCCGCCATCATTCAATCTCGACGACCACCTTGGCGCGCGCGGTACCTGCGGCAACGAGTTCATATGCCTGCTCCGCCTGCGCCATCGTAAAGCGGCGCGGATCGACCACCGGCCGTAACAGTCCGCTTTCCGCCAGCCGAGTGGCCTCGCGCATGATCTCGCCGTGATGGGCGCGCAGCTTGCCGCTGAGGAGCGGATACAGTGTGAATACGCCGGAGTAGGTGGCTTCCCGGAACGACAGCGGCGCCAGCGCATGTGTTCCCCAACCGAGCGCGCTGACCACGTGGCCGAAGTGCTTTACCGCGGCAAACGAGGCATCCAGCGTTGGTCCGCCGACCGTGTCGACGACCAGATCGAAGCCTTCACCCTGCGTGTGCGCGGCGACGTACGCTTCAACGGACTGCGCTCGGTAGTCAATGGGCGTTGCGCCAAGTTCGCTCACCAGGTCAAGATTCTTCTCGCTGGCCGTGGCGAAAACCGTGGCGCCCAGCGCGCTGGCCAGTTGCACCGCGATATGGCCGACGCCACCAGCACCGCCCTGGACGAGCACGGTCTGCCCGGCTCGCAGGTGGGCCCGATCGACGATACCGGCATAGGCCGTGATGAACGCCAGCGGCAGGGCCGCGGCTTCACGCATGGACAGATTCGACGGCTTGCGTGCCAGCAGATCGGCGTCGACGGCGGCGTACTGCGCGAGCGAACCTTGCATGCCGGCCACGCCGCCGGTCATGCCGTAGACTTCGTCGCCGGCGCGAAAAGCGCTAACGCCCGCACCAACCGCTTCCACTGTGCCGGCCATGTCAATGCCAAGCACGAGCGGCAGCGGATGCCGCGCATGCGCGGCGGCGCCCGCCCGAATCTTGGTGTCGAGCGGATTGAGGCCGCTGGCGGCAATGCGTACCAGCACCTGTCCAGGGCCGGGGTTGGGCTTGGCCAGCGTGGTTGGTTCGAGGGGGCCGTTGTAGTGGTTCAGCATCAGCGCTTGCATGGACATTGTCATCTCCTGAGTCTCCGTTTGGTCATCACGCCTGGAAATCTTGCTTTCCGCGTGTCGTTGGATTCATGATGGTTCATGCGGAATCGCATGGAAATCAACAATCCTGAATGGCAGTCAGTCAAAAATGCATGACCACAGACTTCAATGGAGCGATGTCCGGATCTTCCTCGCGATCGCGCGGGCCGGGACGCTCGGCGGCGCAGCGCGAGTGATCGGCCAGACGCAACCGACCATGGGCCGGCGCCTCAGGGCGCTGGAGGAAGCAGTGGGGCAGGCCTTGTTCCATCGAACCAGCGACGGCCTGGTGCTGACCGACGAAGGCAGCGCCGTCCTGGTCTATGCAGAGCGTATGGAGGAGGAAGCGCTCGGGCTCTCCCGGGCGCTGGCCGGGCAGGGCAATACGCTGACAGGTTCGCTGCGTGTCACGTCATCCGACTGGTTTGGCATGCATGTGCTGACCCCGGTCTTTGCCGCCTTCCTCAGGCAGCATCCGGACGTGTCGCTGGAACTGGTGACGGACTCCCGCCAGTACAGCCTTGCGCGCCGCGAGGCCGACCTGGCGTTTCGCATCACACCGTTCGAGGAGCCAGACGTCATCCAGCGCAAGCTGATGCACATGCAGTACGCGCTGTACGGACACCGGGATCTGGTGGCGCCCCATGCCGGCGACGGGCAGGGCGTTGCGCTCATCAGCATGGACACCGCCTTTGGCACGCTTCCCGACGTGACCTGGGCCGGGCGAATGCTACCCAGGGCACGCATCGCTTATCGCAGCAACAACCGCGGCGTGCAGGCACGGATGTGCGCCGAGGGCGGTGGCTTCGCAGTGCTGCCGTGCGCGCTGGGCGACGCGACGCCCGACCTGCGGCGCATCGATCTGGGCGAAGCACCGCCAGGGCGAGACGTCTGGTTTGGAATTCACCGCGACCTGCGCCGGCTTGCACGCTTGCGGGCGCTAGTGGATTTGACCGTGGCGCGGCTGGCGGATACCCGGTAGCTAACCAGGTTCGTGCGTCAAAAGCCGCGGTTCCGTAGCTGCTGGCTGCCTTCGCCGGGCGACCTCAAGGCATCACCGGAGGATGGTAGGAAAGCGTCGCGGCGAAAGCCCATAGCATGAACAGAACCAGCGGCGTATGCACCAGCAACTGGGTGAAGGTGAAGCCGACCACGTCCTTGGCCCGGATGCCGAGCACACCGAGCAATGGCAGCATCCAGAAAGGATTGATCAGGTTTGGCAGCGCTTCAGCGGCGTTGTAGACCTGCACGGCCCAGCCAAGGTGCACCTTCAGTTCGTTGGCGGCCTGCATCACGTAAGGTGCCTCGATGATCCACTTGCCGCCGCCGGACGGTACGAAGAAGCCCAGCACGGCGGAATACACGCCCATGACCGCCGAGAACGACTCCCTGGTCGCCATGGAAACAAAGGCCGACGCCAAGTGGTGCGACAGCGGGGCGCCGTCGCCGCCGGTTGCCTTGGTCAGGATATAGGCAATGCCGCCATACAGCGGAAACTGGATCAGGACGCCGGCCGTGGACGGCACCGCCCTGGCTACGGCACGCAGGAAGCGTTTCGGGCGCCAGTTCAGCAGCATGCCCAGCAGCAGGAACAGGAAGTTGTAGGTGTTCAGGTTGGAGATGGCGAGAATCGGATTCTTGGCGGAAAACTCCTGGTAGAGCCAACTCGCGCCCATGGCGACCAGAATCAACGTCAGGATCGGACTGTATTCCAGCCATTCGCCCGGCCGGGACGGCCGCGCGGCAAGTTCATCGGCATCGTTCAGGTCAACCCCCATATCGGCCGCCGTGCGGGCCCGCGCCTCGGTAGGAGCCGAGAAGTACGCCACCGCCAGGGACACTACGATCAGCACGGCCGTCATCGCCATTGATTGCCAGAGAAAGATCGTATCGGAGAATGGAATGACCCCGGTGATATCCAATAGCGATTTGGGCAGGCTGGCGGGATTGGCCTGTAGCTGCGCGGCGGAGGAGCTGAGTCCTAGTGCCCAGGTAGCCCCCATGCCGAGGTAGGCTGCCGCGCTGGCTGCCCTGTAGTCGACACGGAAGCCGCGGCGTCTGGCGATCGCGCGTACCAGCAAGCCACTGAAGATCAGGCTGATCGCCCAGTTGAGCAGCGACGTCGACAGGCTTACGAGTGCCACGAAGGCCACGGCGCCGCGCGCGGTGCGCGGCAAGGCTGCCAGGCGGTTGATCAGCATGGCTGCCGGCGGCGACACCGCCACCACATAGCCGGCGATCGCGACCACGGCCATCTGCATGGTGAAAGGGATCAGGCTCCAGAAGCCGTCGCCAAAGGCCTTCGCCACGGCCGGCGCTGGCGCGCCCACCATCATGGCGCCCAACGCCACCACGACCACGGCGATGGCCGCGAAGATATACGCGTCCGGGAACCACCGCTCGGACCAGTCGGTCACCCGTATCGCCAGGCGTTCCAGTGCGCCTTGCTGTCGCTTCCCGGCATCCGCGAATGCCATGCTTGTCTCTTTCATGCTGAACTCCTTGGCAGTTTCCGTCATCGTTCTAATCAATGGTTTGCCACGGCCTCGAAACACATGGCGGCCGCGGCCAGGTCTTCCAGCGCGGTTCCCACCGCCTTGAACACCGTGATCTCCTGCGCCGAGCACCTGCCCGCATGTCCGGCCCGGCACAGGACGGCCAGGTCGCCGCGGATGTCGTCGGCGCCGATCACGCCGTTGGCGATGGGCGACAGCAGGTCTCCGGCCTTGTGCAAGGCCTCGTTGGTATCGACAAACACCGAGGTGCCGTCGAAACACGCGTCATCGGCCTCTCGCATGGCAGGCGTGAAGCCCCCGATCAGGTCGACGTGGGTGCCGGGCCGGAGAAATGCCCTTCGGATCAGCGGCTCGGTGGACAGCGTTGCCGCACTGACGATATCGACTGCGCAGGTGTCGGCATCGATCCGGTCGACCACATGGGCATCGAAGCCGTCGGCGCACAGGCATGCAACCAGTCGATGGGCCTGGTCCGGGTCGATATCCCATACGGCGACGCGCCGGATCTGGCGCACGGTGCGATAGGCATGGGGAAGCAGGCTGGCCACGCGGCCGGCGCCCAGCACCAGCATCGAACTTGCATCCTTGCGGCTCAGGAAGGAGGCGGCAAGCGCCGACGCCGCGGCTGTGCGCCGGGAGGTGATCTCATTGCCGTCGATCAACGCCAGCGGCTTGCCTGTCTCCGCGCGGTACAGGATGTAGGTGGAGTAGAGTCCCGGCAGCTTGCGTCGGTGGTTACCGGGATAGACGCACACGGTCTTGACGCCCAGGTACCCGCTCGCCGCGTTCCACGCTGGCATCAGCAACAGCGTGCCGGGCTCGCCCGGCGCAGCGGTGACCGTATGGTTGTGCCGCAGCGGCACCTCGCAACCAGTCGCGAACGCGTCCTTCAGGACTGTGACAAGGCGGTCGAATGGCAGGGACGCCCGCGTGGTGGGCGCATCGATATTCAGCATGGAGATAGCTCTTTGAAAGAATGGGAATGGCGATTCATGCGTCAATGACGAGGTCGCTTGCAGGTACTGCCTGGCATGCCAGGCATACGCCGGGGTCATCGGGCGCCTCGCCATGCAGGTGGAGTACTGACCCGGATACGATCCGGACCGCACAGCTCTCGCACTGGCCGACCCGGCAGCCGCTGGGCAGCGCAATGCCCTGGCCCTCGGCGAAGCCAAGCAGGGGACCATCTTCGGAGCGCCAGGGATGCGTGATGTCTGACCTGCGGAACCGTACCTGGAAGGTTTGACCTGCCTCGATCCGTGGCGCCGTCGGCGAGCGAAAAATCTCCTTCTGGATATCGAAGCGCGGCACGCCCCTGGCGGCCAGCCCGGCGGCAAATGCCGTCATCATGGCGTCAGGCCCGCACATGTACACCAGCGGGCGCGAGGCCAGCAGCGCATCCGGCACAGCCGCCGCAGTGACACGCCCTTGCACCTGGAAGTCGCTCCCGAGGATGTCGCCATCCGCGGGAGCGGCATAGAAATTGATCACCGTGAGTGCCGGGATCAGTCCTTCCAGTTCGCGCAGCCGGTCCCTGAAGGCGTGCGTGGCGCCGCTCTGGTTCGCATACAGCAGCAGCATCCGGGGCGGTTCCTGTTGATCGACTAGCGATTCCAGCAGGTTGATGAACGGCGTGATGCCGATGCCGCCGGCGAGCAGGACCAGCGGTCTTGCCGTACGCGTCGGCATGACGAAGGTGCCGGAGGGCGCGCGCAGTTCGATGGTGTCGCCGACCGCCAGTTGTGTGTTGATGAAGGCCGAAGCTAAGCCAGACACCACCTCGCCGCTGGCCAGCCTGGCCCTCGCATGCCGCACGGCAATGGCATAGCTGCGGCGGTCCGTGACGGTCGCGGGTCCGGTCAGCGAGTAGGAGCGGACCACCTCCAGCCTGCCGGTGCCGACAAAGAACTTGATGGTCGCATGCTGACCCGGCAGGTAGTCCGGCAGCTTGCCCCCGTCGGCAGGCGCCATCTGGACCGCTGTTACGTCAGCGGTTTCCTTGACAAGGGCGACAATGCGGAACGGGCGATAACCCTCCCAGCGCCTGCGCGCTATATCGAACGCCGCGTCGCGTTCCACGTTGCAGCGGCAGGATCGCAGCGGAGAGGAACCGCTGACCGGATCCTGGCGGGTCGCATCGATCAGTGCGTTGAAGTTCGCGCTGTCCGGACCGAGCGCGGCGGTGGGCTGCTGCCCCATGGGATCGCATCCTTGCCACCATCCATACTCGCCCACCAGCACGGCCGGATGCAGCCCCGGCTGGATGCGTGCGGTAAATCTTGCGCTGCCGGCAGGCGTCGACACCCGGACAGGATCTCCCGTGCGGATATTCCTGGCCGCGGCGATTTCGCCGGACATATCGAGCTGCGGCAGCATTGCCTTGCGACGCAAGGACGTAACGGCGCGCTGCTGGCTGTGGCAGTAGTAGCCGTTCTTTGCCGACGTCATCAGATAGGGAAACGATCCACTTGTCTGTGCTGCGTCGTTCCATGCCGATTCCGGCAGGCCGGGCAGCGGCGGGTAGCCATGTCGGAGCAGTCGTTCGGAGTAGAGCTCGACCAGCCCGGTCGGTGTGTTGAAAGGCCGGGCGTCGGTGCCGACCGCGTACTTCATTTCCATGTCCTCGACCGGCACGCGTATCCCTTCCGGGGCGTTGCGCAGCGCCGCCACGGTCAGCCCGGTCGGCGCCAGCATGTGGTTCCAGCCTGCTTCAAGGCTGCCGCCGAAAAAAGCCTTGCCGAGCCCGATGCGCGTGGCCAGTGCGAACACGATGTCGTTGTCAGAGCGGGATTCGCCGCGTGGCGCGACCATGCGTTGGCGCAACTGCACGAGTTGCTCGGCTGCGGCGGACACCTCGAAGCCGATTCGCAGCCCCTCGCGCTCCCAGGGCGTATTCACCGGCAGCAGGATGTCCGCGTACCTGGCGCTAGGGTTTTCGAACAGGTCGCAATGCACGTAGAACTCCAGGTCGCGCAGGGCCTGCACTCCGTCGGCCACATCGGGCTGAGACAACAGCGTATTGGTCCCGAACGCAATCAGTGACGTGACCGCATAAGGGGCCTTGTTGGTGATCGCACGGTAGAGGTCCCGTGCCGTGACCCAGCCTTGCGCCGGCGGACCGAGCGGACGCGAATCGAGTCCCAGCGCCTTGCGCGCCTGATCCGGGCTCAGTAAGTCGAACCGGCTTACCGCATTGAACGGCGGCTTGCGATAGACGCGGTTGCCGCCGCGGCGGTCGAAGCTGCCCGTCAGCGCATACAGGCAGGCAATGGCGCGCTCCGTCTGCGTGGCGTTCTCATGCTGTCCGACGCCGGACCAGGCGTGGTACGCGATGCTGCCGGCCGCGCCGATCAGGCTTGCCGCGCGCCGGATATCGCCCTCCGCGATCCACGTCAATGCCGCCGCGCGCTCGACCGGATAGCGCGCGCACTCAGCCGCATATAAATCGAAGACCGGCTGGCACAGCAGGGTTTGCCCCTCGCACAGCAGGGTTTGCCCCTCGCCGCCGCTCATCGGCGGGATGGCATAGGTACCGCGCAGCGCGATGTGCCGTGCATCATCGACGGCTTTGCCGGCCGGCACCGCCATGCGTTGACGGGCGTCCCAGACCAGCAGGCTGTCCGCATCCGCCAGGCCGATGTCGCCCCCGCGCAGGAAGGCACCGTTGTCCTGGCGCACAAGTAGCGGGCCATTGGTCCAGCGTCTGACAAAATCGATATCGAATGCATTGGCTTCGATCATCAGGTTGGCCAGTGCCATGGCCAACGCAACATCACTGCCGGGCTTGACGCGCAGCCACTGGTCGGCGTCGTCCGCCAAGGCTGTCTGCCGCGGGTCCACCACGATGAGCCTTGCGCCGCTCGCTCGCCCGGCGCCGATTGCCTCGGCTTGCGACAGCCACGTATTGGTCGGGTTGTGACCCCACAGCAGGATCAGTCCGGCATTGCGGTAGTCCGCCGTCGGCATCCCGCAGCCAAAGGTGAAAGCGTGCGCGAAGTCCTTGTGCCAGTTGCAGATCTCGGTGGCGTAACAGATGTTCGGGCTGCCATAGAGGCGGACAAAGCGTTCGATCCAGTCGATGCTGTCCGACAGCGGTGTGCCGCTGGGTGTCGTCACTGCGAACGCGACGGACTCGGCGCCGCGCGTAGCGCGCGCGTGCACCAGGCGCGCGGCGATTTCATCGAGCGCCTCGTCCCAGGAAATGCGCACCCAGCCCGGATCGTCCGCCCCTTTCGGATTGGTCCGGCGCATGGGGTAGAGGACCCGATCGGCGCTGTGCACCAGTTCCGGAGCAGCCTTGCCCTTCAGGCACATGGCCTTGCCGGTGGGGTGGTCGCTGTCGGGGCGTACCGCGACCAGTGTGTCGCCGTCGATGACGTTGATCGTGCCGCAACGGGAACGGCACAACGTACAAAACCCCTTCTTTTCCACTTCGCTCATCGCCAAATCCCAGCAACTTGTCTTCGAGCTGGATGCTAGCTAGCATGGGGCGTTATAGCTAATTCATAGTTTTGACATTGCAATATCGGAAAAATCGATGCTGCCCACCCTGAAACAGATACAGCACTTCGTTGCAATAGCCGAAACCGGACAGGTGTCGCGGGCCGCACAGCGCTGCCACGTTTCGCAGTCTTCGATGACGGCATCGCTCAAGGCGCTGGAGGACGCAGTCGGCGCGCCGCTGTTCTCGCGGCACGCCGCAGGCGTAAGGCTGACAGCCGCGGGCATCCGCTTCCTGCGTCATGCGCAGCAGATCGACGTGGCCGTGCGCGAGGCAGTCAGTGCGGCCGCGGTTACTCCCGCGACGCTGACGGGCGTCGTCCGCCTGGGCGTTACCGAGACGATCACGGCGTATGTCCTGCCTAAGCTATTGCCTGCACTGGAGCAAAAATTTCCCCAGCTGGAATTGCAGGTTCTGGAGCGGCCGCGCGGCGATATCGAGGCGCATATTCAGGCCGGCAAGCTCGACCTGGCCTTGCTACTGGTTTCCAACCTGCCCGAGATGGATCACGTTGGCTGCGAAGCGCTGCTGCGGTCGGGGCGTCAGCTCTGGGGGCATCCGGATCATCCGTTGATGCAGCAGGAAGAGATCAGCCTGGCCGACGTAGCGCGGCACGACTACATCCTGCTCGACATGGACGAGCATATTGCCACCGTGATCAAGTACTGGGGGCAGTACGGGCTCTCGCCCAACGTGCGGCTGCAAAGCTGTTCGATCGAGGCCGTGCGCAGTCTGGTGGCATCGGGCCGCGGCGTGTCTATCCTGTCCGATCTCGTTTATCGACCCTGGTCGCTGGAAGGGCAGCGCATCCTGCGGCGCAGCCTCTCTGACAAGGTGCCATCCATGGATGTCGGATTGATCTGGCGACTCGATGCCGAAGCAGATCGGCAGACGCAGAGCTTGCGGGAATTCCTGCGGGTTGCGTTGAGGGAGACGCTGCGTTAGCAGCCTTTACGGCGCCACCATCTACTGGCTGAACGTTGCGACTACCAGCCATGCAGGCGGCTCCATTCGGAGATCTCACCTTGTTCGTCGAGCGCGTGGTAAGCAGGGAACTGCGCGCCGGTGGCGCAGGCGTGATTGGGCAGGATGCGCAGCAGCGAGCCGATCGGGAAGCGCTTGGCAATGTCCTCGTCCGCGGCACCATCGCGCGAGAGGATGCCATGTTCCTGATTTGCGCCACTGAGGATGTAGCCGGGAATCACCGTGCCGTCGAGTCCGCACACCTGACCGTAACCGAAGTCGTGTTGCTGTTTCTGCGTGCCACGATCGCGGCTCATGGCCATCCAGCCGGCGTCGACGATGGCCCAGCCTTTTTCGGCCTGATGTCCGATCACGGTGGTTAGCACGCTGAGCGCGATGTCCTCGGTCGAACAGACGCCCACGTTGCGCATCACGAGGTCAAAGAACACATAGACGCCGGCGCGAACTTCGGTCACGCCTTGCAGGTTGGTTGCCGAGAGGGCCGTAGGCGTCGAGCCTACGCTGACCACGGGGCAGGGCAGGCCGGCTTGCCGCAGGCGCTCGGCGGCGCGCACGCATCCGGTGCGCTCTTGCTCGGCCATCGCGGCCAGCGCCTCGGGAGTATTGAGCTCGTAGCTCGACCCCGCATGCGTCATCACGCCGCCCAGACGCGCGCCGCCTTCATGCAATACGGAGGCGACGTCGAGCAATGCCGGCTCATCCGGACGTATGCCCGAGCGATGGCCATCGGTATCGATCTCGATCCAGACTTCGAACGCTTCACCATGCGCCGCGCCAAAGGCGACGATGGCGCGCGCGGATTCCACGCTGTCAGTCAGGATCTTGAGGTCACAGCCCCGGTGACGCATCGCCAACGCTTGTGGCAGCTTGTTGGCCACCATTCCCACGCCGTAGAGGATGTCTGTCATGCCTTCGTCAAAGAAATGCGCGGCTTCCTTGAGCGTGGAGACGGTGATACCGCTGGCGCCTGCAGCGACCTGCGCGTGCACGACAGGCGAACACTTGCTGGTCTTGACATGCGGGCGGAAACGCACGCCGAGCGCCTCCATGCGTGCCTGCATGCGGTGGATATTCTGGTGCATGCGGTGCGTGTCGATGACTGCCGCGGGCGTTTCCAGGCTTGCCAGCGAAGCGGGGGAGTTGTTCATGTCTGCCTTCATATCTTCGGTCCAGAAATTGGCTGGCGCAGGTTGTCAGAGGCTCTCAATGTAGAGGCGATAGGGTGACCTGTGGTTAAATTTCAGAATATCAATCGTTAAGCTGAAGTGAATGATCCAGATCGAGGATTTGCGCCTGGTCGAGGCGCTGGCTCAGTCGCCTTCGCTCAGCGCTGCGGCACGCGCGCTGAATGTCACGCCGCCGGCCTTGTCTACGCGTCTGCGCAAGCTGGAGTCGACCCTGGGCCTCGCGCTCGCCACCCGCACTGCCCGCCGGCTGAGCCTGACGCCCGAAGGCGAACGCTTCGCGCGCGAGGGCGCGGCGCTACTGGCTCAGCTCAATGCGTTGCCTGAGTCGTTCCGCCGCGAGGACAGCCGGCTCACGGGCACGCTACGCATTGCCGCCCCCTTCGGCTACGGACGGCAACATATTGCGCCGCTGATGGCGCGCTTTGCGAAGGCCCATACGGGTTTGCGCCTGCAACTCGACCTGCGCGAAACCCCCTGGCCTGACCGGCACGACTCGGATGCCGTGATCCACATCGGCGCCGTGCGCGACTCATCGTGGATCGCTCGCACGCTGGCTCCGAATGCGCGCTGGCTGTGCGCCAGTCCGGCCTACTTGCGCCAACACGGCACACCCAAGGAGCCGCGTGACCTGCTCGCGCACTCCTGCATCTGCATCCGTGAGAACGACGAGGACGTGACGCTGTGGCGCTTTCGCCGGCGCGGTGCCGGCGCAGGACGGCGACCCTCGGCGCGGGAGACGGTGCGCGTCGTGCCCGCCTACACCAGCAATGACGGCAGCATTGCGCGCCAGTGGGCGGAGCAGGGTTTGGGGCTGGTGCTGCGTTCGGAATGGGACACGGCCGATGCTGTTGCGAAAGGCAGGTTGGTGCGCGTGCTGGCCGACTGGGAATTCGACAGCGCACCGGTGACATTGCTGGTGCCGACGCGACGCGGGCGTACGGCCCGCGTGCAGGCGCTGATGCAATTCCTGGAGGATCAAATATGCAAGAGGGGGTGAGAATTGAAAGTCAAACGTGTAGTTGCCAATTTTGAAGCCGTCGACTTGGCGCGTGCTCGCGCCTTTTATCAGGATGTTCTTGGCCTTGAACTCTTGATGGACCTCGGCTGGATTCGGACCTACGGCTTACACTCGGAAATGACCATTCAAGTAAGCTTCGCAGCAGAGGGCGGATCCGGGACGCCTGTGCCGGACCTGTCGATCGAAGTGGATGATGTAGACGAAGCGCACCGGCGTATGAGAGATGCGGGATTTTCCGTTGAGTATGGGCCGGTCGATGAACCGTGGGGCGTGCGCAGGTTCTTCGTCCGAGACCCATTTGGAAAGCTGGTCAACATCCTTGCTCATACGTGAGTGCCATACGCTGCTGTCCGCCCCGCGCCCGTAGTTATTGCGCGCTGATGCCCGCACGGCGGGCAATGGCGCGCATCTTCGGCAGTTCGGTTTCGATCTGCGCCTCGGCCTGCGCCGGCGTGCCGTAACGCGGCTCAAAGCCGGCGTCCAGCAGGTGCTTGCGCGTACCTGCGTCGGCCAGCGTATCGGCCAGCGCCTTGGTCAGCTTTTGCTTGACGTCGGCAGGCAGACCGCGCGGCGCGGTCAGTATCGACCATGCGTCGATATCCACGCCGGCGATGCCGGCTTCCGCAGCCGTTGGCACATCTGGTAGTTGTGCGGAGCGGCGCGCGGTAGTAACGGCGAGTGCCTTCACCTTGCCAGCCTTGATCTGCGGCGCGGCGGCGGTCACGGTGTCGATGGCCAGCGGAATCTGGCCACCGATCAGGTCGTTCATGGCCGGCGCGCTGCCTTTGTACGGCACGTGCACAAGCTTGATCCCGGCGTTGTACCAGAGCAGTTCGCCCGCGAAATGCGCGGTGCTGCCTTCGCCGAACGTTCCATAGCTGTATTTGCCCGGCTCGGCCTTGGCCTTGGCTACGAGCTGTTTCAGGTCGTTGATCTGCGCCTTGGGGTTGGCGATCAGTACCAGCGGCAGGCGCGTGGCAAAGCCAATCGGCTCAAAACTCTTGATCGGGTCGTAGGGCAGGTTGTTCTGCAGCGCCGGATTGATCGTGAAGGTTGTGGTACCCGCCGTGAGCAGAAGCGTATAACCATCGGGCGCGGCCTTGGCGACGTAACTGGCGCCGACGATGGTGCCGGCGCCTGCACGGTTTTCCACGACCACGGGTTGACCCAGACGCTCGCTCAGTTGCTTGCCCAGCAGTCGCGCGAGAACATCGGTAGCGCCGCCGGGCGGGAACGGTGCCACCAGGCGGATCGGGCGGCTGGGATAGGTGTCAGCCGCAGCGCTGCTGGTGGCGGCGACGGCCGCCACGCCAAAGGTAAGGGCCAGTGCCACGCGGGATGTAATCGGGAATGCCATGAAAACGCGTCAATGCAGTCTAGAAAGAGGGTGCCTAGTCTAACTGCGTGAACGCTGAAGCCAAACGACCGATTTGGCATATGAGTATGGGAGGGCTCCCGGGCGAAGCATGGTACCGGCTGCGCCTACGCGGCGACCGACCGCGTCATCCGCCTGGCGATCCAGGGCCCGCAGAGCACCACGGAAAACAGTCTCAGCGTCTGGCTCGCCACCACGAAATTCATGTCGGCGTCCGTGCCAAGCGCGATGGCAACAATAGACTCGACCCCGCCTGGGGAGGTTGCAAGATAGGCGGTCAGGAAGCTGACGCCACTGATCGCCGAGATCAGCCACGCTGTGGCAGAGCACAGCGTCATCATGGCAACGATGGCGGCAAGCATGATCGGCAGTGATACCACCAGCGGCCGCAACAGGTCGCGCCGGAACTGCAGGCCGATGGTCCAGCCCAGGATCGCAAAGCAGGCGCCAAGCAGGGGAGAGGGCACGACCACCGGGATCGGAACGGCTGTCACCCAGATGGCGCCCAGGGCCATCGGAACCAGGAACGCGCCGGCCAGTATGCGCAAGCGCGTGCCCAACCAGCAGCCGACTGCGGCAATGCCAATCGCGGTCAGCGTGCCCAGCAGCCAAGGGGAGGTCGATGTGTGCGTGGCGGCCGCAATGGCGGAAGGGGCCACAGGATGGGCATCTACAATGGCGTGCGCCACCAACGGACCGGTCACCACGACAAGCACGACCCGCAGATACTGCATCAGCGATACCAGAATGCCGTTACCGCCGTTCTCGCTTGCTAGAGCGCCCATGATCGATGCCGCGCCAGGCAGGCTGCCCCATGCGCCAGTGGTGCCGGGCAGCGACGAATAACGGACCAGCAGCCAACCGACGGTGGTTGCGCTGCCGATTGTCAGCGCAACTCCCAGCACGACGAGCCCATCCGATACCGCGTCGAACAGCTCCGCAAGATGCAGCGTACTGGCAATGGCCGTGCCGGTTATTGCTTGCGCAATCCTCGTCAATGCGGGCCTGACGCGCAGCGGCAAGGCCATGAACCCGACGACCATGCCGCAGATCATCGCGGCTACCAGCACGCTGGCTGCGGAAATTACTGGCTGCAGCGCATAGCCCAGCCCCAGCGTACAGGCAAGGACCAGGGGCCAATGCAGAATCCAGCTTTTGTTTGCCATCCGGGGTCGTGGCGTTGCGCGAAGAGTGGCCAGAGGAAGGGAATTCTACCGGCCATGCCGCAAAGGTGCCAATTTGTGGCGCGTCTCCACAAGGCCTGCACCGCTTGAATCGCTCTTTCCGGAAGACGCGACATGATTGGAACTGCTGGCTAGAATGCGTTCTTCCTCGAAAGGTGTCCGCTCATGACTACGTTACTCGACCGCCCAAACACCGCACTTGTCGTTATCGACCTGCAGAACGAAGTTGTTGTGAATGCCTGTCGACGTCATGAAGTACTTGGCGCCGTCAACCTGCTTATCGAGCGGGCGCGCAGCGCCCGCATACCCGTTGTATGGGTCCGCCACACCGACGAAGAACTGAAAGTGGGCAGCGAGGCGTGGCAGATTGTCGCCGAACTTGCGCCGGCGTCGGGAGAAGCGATCGTTGAAAAACAATATCGCGACGCCTTTGAAGACACCGAACTGGAGCGCGTGCTATCGGAGTTGCGCGTTGGCAAGCTTCTTGTGGCCGGCGCGCAGACAGACATGTGCATCCGCTCGACGCTGCATGGTGCATTGGTGCGCGGCTATGACGCGATTCTGGTCAGCGACGCACATACGACAGTAGACCGGACGAGCAAGGGCGCGCCACCAGCGGATGCCGTGATTCGACACACCAATCTGTACTGGAGCAATCAACGCGCCCCAGGCCGAGTGGGCGGAATTGTTAGCAGTGAGGAAGTCGACTTCACGCCGTGCAATAGATTCTGAACTCTGAAGCCACCCCTATGAACTATGGGTGGCTTGTCATTCGCTCAACCAGGCGGCGAATGAAGGGGGTGGCAGACATGACAACTGGCAGCATGGTCAGCCAGGAAACACTCCAGGACCTTAGCCAGTGCTGAAAGAACAGGCCTTCGTCTGCAAATGGAATGTTTGCGATGGCAGCAGCGATGGAGCAGGTCAATCCGGACTGGATAGCGCCATAGGCGAAGTAGCTGTAGCGCGAAGGAATCTTAGGCATGTGACTTGCCCCTATGCATTTCTTGAACCGGACATTTATGCACCCCGCCGTTGCCGCGCCAAGGGGCCGTCGCCCCTGGCGCATGACGGGCCCTATGCGGTTGCTCCAATCTTTCCTGCCAACCGCCGCACGGTTTCGTCGGTATCCCAGAGGGCATTGGCTATATAGCGGAAGTTGATGAGCGCGGACAGATAGCCGTCGCCTTCCGGCACCTTCGGGCCCGCCACGGCGTCGCGCACCACGGCAACCTCAAAGCCCTGTTCGAGCAGATCGCGCAGATGGGATTCGACGCATAGATTTGCGGCCATGCCTGCCAGGATGACCTGATCGACGCGCTGCTTGCGCAACTGAAGGACCAGGTCGTTGGCCTGCGGGCCGTACAGCTTGTGCGGCGAACAGATGATGGTCTTGCCGTCCTCGATGTACGGCTTGAGCTCGGGCATGAAATCGGCCCCGGAGTCGCGAAAGCCTTCCAAGGTCAGCGCGCCCGGACGGTCGAACATGCCGAGGGCATGCTGGAAGATTTCGGCCGGACCCTGAGCTTTCCAGGTGTGGTCATGGGGAAAGTAGTAGTGCGGAGAGATGGCAACGGTGATATCAGCCTGTTTGGCAGCCTGAAACAGACGAACCAGGTTGGGCACCAGGTTCTGCTCTGTCACGCTCTCTCCGACAACGCCCCAGCTACGGCCTGCGGGACTCATGAAATCGATTTGCGGATCAATGACCACGAGCGCTGTGCGAGGCAGGTCCAGCTCGATATCGGACTTTGGGAGCGCCGCGTCAACGGGATCGGCATAGGGAGTAGGGGGATTGGACATGGAAAGTACCTTTGTGGTGAATTAACCGCTTAACGCTGGACGCCGCTGGGGTGTCCATTGATGACGGCCACGGATTCGACTCCGTTCCCCTTTAAATAGTTGAGCGGTCGTCTATTTAAAACAGTAAAAAATTTTCAGTACAGCAACCGCTTTAACGTGACTTCCAAAAATCGGCGGCAGGCATCGCCATCGCGCTCGACCTTGCTACGCAGAACAGCTCCCTCCCAGGCCTCAACGATCACGGCCGCGAGTTGTGCGGAATCGCAATCCCCAGGAAGCTCCTGGCGCACCTTCGCCTCATCAAGGCAGACCGCAATCATGCTTTCCCAGCGCGCCAGTATGCCCTCGAGGGCCTTTCGGACGTCGCCACTGGCATTGGATAATTCGAGGGAAAGGTTGCCAACCAGACAACCGAGCTTGAAGTCCAATGCCCTGTGGTCTTCCATCAGCATTTCGAACAGCCTCTCGATCCTTGCCAGGGGCTTGATGCGGGCGTCGTACATGACAGTGCCATGACGGCGCTCGATGGATGCCCAATAGGCTTCAAGCACTTCGGCGACAAAAGTCTCCTTGCTCTCGAAGTAGCTGTAGAAGGATCCCTTCGGAATGTCCGCGGCAGCCACGATGTCCTGAACACCGGCACCATTGAAGCCGAGATTGTGAATGACACGACCACCATTGGTCAGCAGTCGGTTGCGGATCTCGGGGTTGGCGGGCCGTGGCATGGTTGATTCATTCGAGGGTAGACGGCGGAATAATAGACGACTGGTTGTTTATGGTCAATCAATTCTTGCGCATGTAGGCCCGATCCACCATGGCCCAAGTACGACATCAGAAAAATGGCGCCAACAGCTGTTGTTGTCCAGGCTTGGCTCAAGAGTCGCTGTGCGGAGAACGTTCAAGATAGCGAAACAGGTATCGCAGGCGCAGAAGAGGGGTTGCTAGTGTGATGGCATCGACAACCTGATGGCCCAGACGCCTCCGCCCATGACGACAAGTCCTGCGTTCGATACCCTCCAATACAGCGTGGCGGACGGAATCGCCACCATCACGTTGCATCGCCCCGAGAAGATGAACGCCTTCAATTTTCAGATGGCGGAGGAATTGATCTCGGCATTCGACGCCACCGATGCAGACGACGCGGTGCGCGTGGTCATCGTGACCGGCGCCGGCAAGGCCTTTTGTGCCGGCGCCGATCTCTCGGCAGGCGGTGCGACGTTCGACTACGAGAAGCGCTACGGCACCGAGGCCGGCACAGTGCGGCGCGACAACGGGGGCCGCGTTACCACCCGAATCTTCCGCAGCCTGAAGCCGGTCATCGGGGCCATCAACGGCGCAGCCGTGGGCGTGGGTGTGACGATGCAACTACCGATGGATATCCGCATGGCGTCGACCACGGCGAAGTTCGGCCTGGTCTTCGCGCGCCGCGGCATTACGCCCGAGGCCGCGTCGTCATGGTTCCTGCCTCGCGTGGTGGGTATCTCCACCGCGCTCGAATGGTGTTTCTCGGGGCGCGTGTTTTCCGCCGAAGAGGCGCTGGAGCGCGGCCTGGTGCGATCCCTGCACGCGCCGGACGAACTGCTGCCGGCCGCGCAAGCCCTGGCGCGGGAAATCGCCGACAACGCGGCGCCGGTTTCGGTTGCGATGGCGCGTCAGATGATCTGGCGAATGGCAGGCGCTGCCCATCCGATGGACGCGCACAAGCTCGACAGCCGGGCACTGCAATCGCGCGGTCGCTCGGACGACGCGAAGGAGGGCATCGCGAGCTTTCTGGACAAGCGACCGGCGATGTTCGTGGACCGCGTATCGGCCATGCCGGATTTCTTCGACTGGCACGGCGAACCACCCTTCGAATAAGCGCTCCCGCCTCAAACCACAGCAAGTACCTCAGACACAAGTCAACAAGACTAGACAGGAGACAGAGGATGAACGGCAATCGTAGACATGGATTGGGCGCCATGGTGGCGCTGACACTGGCATCGACGGTTTCATCGCTGTCCTGGGCACAGGAGCCGGCAGCCTGGCCAAACCGGCCGGTGCGACTGGTGGTCGCTAGCGCGGCGGCCGGCGGCACCGATGCGCTGGCACGCGTGCTTGCCGAACAGCTCGGCACCGCGTTTGGCAAGCCATTCGTGGTCGAAAACAAACCGGGTGCCAATGGCTTGATTGCCAGCGAATCCGTCGCTGCCGCCGCACCTGACGGCTACACGCTGCTGCTTACATATGCCGGCGCCATGGTCGTCAATCCGTCCCTGTACACGCGCGCCCCGGACCCGCTGAAGCGCTTTGAAGCCATCGCCCAGATTGGCAGTTTCGGCAACCTGCTTGTGGCTTCGCCCAAGGTGCCGGTTCATAACCTCAAGGAGCTGGTGGACTATGCAAAGCAGCGGCCGGGCCAGATGAGCTATGGGTCATGGGGTATGGGTTCGGGCGGCCATCTCACGATGGAAACCTTCCTGAAGAAGGCGAACATCAGCATGACCCATGCGCCCTACAAGGGTACGGCCGCCGTGGCAACCGACGTGCAAGCCGGCACGTTGCCGGTGGGCTGGGTCGATGTGAGCTCGCAGATCGGACTGGTCAGGGCCGGCCGGCTGGTCCCGCTCGCGGTCAGCGGCACCAGTCGGCTGCCCCAGTTTCCCGATGTGCCGACCATGGGCGAGCAGGGCTACCCGTTTCCGACTACTAGTTGGTACGGCTTGTTCGCGCCCGCCGGCACGCCCAAGGCACTTGTGGACCGGCTTAATCAGGAGGTGCTGCGGGCTATCGCCACCCCGGCCTTTCGCGAACGGCTGACGGCGCTGAATGTGCCGGTGTCCCCGTCGCTTACGCCGGCACAGTTCCGCAAGGTGGTCGCGGACGACACGCTGGCATGGCATCACATCGCCGAGACAGCCGGCGTGAAGCCGGAGTAAGTAAAAAAGGGAAGCGGACAATATGCAAATTTCGAAGACTGGTGGTGAGGAGCCTGCCGCGCTGGCGGGGCTGCGCGTGATCGACTTTGGCCAGTTCATCGCGGCGCCATCGGCCGGGCAGATCCTGGCTGACCTCGGGGCGGACGTGATAAAGGTGGAGCCGCCGGGCGGCGATGCAAGCCGCCGCTCCGGTTGGCAGAAGCATGAGTGCGGACCGATGTTCTCGGCCTACAACCGTGGAAAGCGCTCCATCGTGCTAGATCTGCGAGATGCTGAGGATCGTGGCGTAGCACTGGCGCTCGTGCAAGGCGCGGATGTCCTGCTGCAGAACGCACGCCCCGGCGTCATGCAAAAGTACGGGCTTGGTGCCAGCCAGTTGCGTGAGCAGTTTCCCAAACTGATCTACGCATCGGTGAACGGCTTTGGGCACAGCGGCCCGGCGGCTTCCCGGCCCGGACTCGATATCGCGGCTCAGGCGGAAAGCGGCATGATGAGCATGAATGGCGACGCTCACGCAGATCCCACGCGGGTCGGTTTCACGATCGTCGACGTCCTGGCCGGCCGAACTTTGGCTACCGGCGTGCTGGCTGCATTGGTGCGGCGTAGCGTGAGCGGGCGTGGCGCACATGTCATGGTGTCGCTGATCGACGTGGCGACCGACGCCATGAGCCAGCAGTGGGCCGAATACCAACTCTACGAAACCCCGCCGTCGCGGTGTGGCAATGGGCAGCCGACACTGGCGCCTGCGGCTGACGTGGTTGGTACCGCGGAAGGCAAGATCGTGCTGTCGGCCTACCTGCAGGAGCACTTCGCACGCCTCTGTCAGTGCATCGGAAAGCCGGAACTTGCCCAGGACGCGCGCTTCCGCGACAACGCCGCGCGCGTGGCGAACCGGGCGGCGTTACGGCAGGTGCTAGCCGACGCGCTGTCGAAGGTGAGTGCCGAACAGGCGTGTGTCATGTTGAATGAGGCCGGCGTCGTCAGCGGCGTCGTGCGCGATCTGGGCGATGCGATGCGCCATGCCGAAACGCACACGCCGGAGCGGCTGGTCAGCGTATCGAGCCCGGGAAATCGAAAGCTGCGCATGCCGGCGCTGCCCGTGACGATCGGGCAGGCGTTGCGCGCCGACGCAACGCTTCCTGACCTGGACCAGCACGGTGCTGCGATCCGTGCGGAGCTTTCCCTCCGGGACGGTCAAGCCCGGGAGCGGCTGCGCGGTTGATGGCGGTCAGCTTGGCATGATTCGGGATGGGGTGCGACATTTCAATTCATCCCAAATACGACATTAGGAAAACGGCCAACAATCACACATTCATTCAATGTCCAGGGCGTTCTGAAATGTTTCACCGCCCGCTACATTCAAATGTCCGTCCGGGCGTGCTTTTTGTGCGGGGTCGGATGTTTTTTTGGGGGTGGCTGTCGGGCGGTGGTGCTGGCCGGTGGCACCTGAGGCGGGAGCAGGGTGGGGCCGTCGGGTCCCGCCATCGCCCGCTCCAGATCGAGCCGATTGATCAGCCGCTGGCGCTTGACGTTCAGGGGCACCTTGGCCGGACATGGCGGCTCGCCCGAGAGCGTGCGCGACGGGCCCACCTGATGCCGGTTATCGCGCAGCGCCTGCACCCGCGCCGCAATCGCCAGCACGTGGCCGAGCCGCTTGTTCTCGACGATCGCGCCCTGGTCGATCTCCGAGAGCCGGTGATAGGTGGTGTAGGGCAGGGACGCGCCCTCGGCCCACAACTCGACGCGCCCGTCCGGATACTCGGCCACCTCGATGTAGCGGTGGATCAGGTGGCGGTGCTCCGGACGGTCTTCCAGCAGGTACATGGTCCGGTCGTACTGCAGCGTGAGGCTCTGCGAGACCTTGCGCCACTCGCGCCAACTGAAGATCCGTGCCAGATCCTCGTCGCCGCGCAGCGCCCGGTGCGCATCGAAATCGCTGCGCGGCACCTTGCCAAAGCGCCCGTTGAAGTCCGCGATAAACGCCGGCGCATAGGCGTTGGCTGCGGCCATGCTGGAGATCTCCCGCAGCCGCAACTCCTTCACGAGCCGGTCCTGCAGCGTGCCATTCATCCGCTCCACGCGCCCCTTGGCCTGGCTCGTATTGGCACACAGGATATCGATGTTCAGCTCGAACAGCGCCCGCCCAAACTGCGTATAACCGCGTTCCTCGGGCGACGGCCGCCGGTTCGAGCGGAAGATGCCAGCCTTGTCCGAGTAGAACGCCATCGGCTTGCCGTGCCGCTCCAAGTAGGCGCGCGTCGCCGTAAAGTACGCCAGCGTCGATTCGGTCGGCACGAACAGCAACTGCATCAGGCGGCTGGTGGCGTCGTCGACGTAGACCAGCAGCGTGCAGGCCGGCGCCCGATCCTCGAACCACGCGTGATCGCTGCCGTCGATCTGCACCAGTTCGCCCAGACAGGCCCGGCGGTTGCGCGGCTGATGGACCTTGGGCGGGCGCAGCTTCCGAGGGACCCAGAACCCAGCGTCGATCATGATCCGGCGCACCGTCTCCGTCGCCAGATCGATGCCATGGCGCTCGCGCAGCTTCTCACAGGCGAGTGTCGGGCCGAAGTCCGCGTAGCTGTCGCGGATCAGGCCGCGCACGCGCGATTCCAGGCCGGGAGGAAGCTGGTTGTTGCCCGGCTTACCTTGGTGCTGGTTGCAAAGTCCGGTCGCGCCTTGAACCTGGTAGCGCTTTAGCAGCCGCCGCGTCTGCCTTGGCGTCAGTCCGAGACGTGCCGCGGCAATCCCGGTCTTCAGGTGCCCATCCGCCAGCGCCTGGATGATCTTGAGTCGGTCGAGTTGCCGCATCGTCAGGGTAACCGTGTCGGGGCGCATGACGGCTCCTCACCAGACCAGGAGCCGCCTAGGGTACGCGCATCAACTCGGACATTTGAACTTGGCTATAAGCGGACATTACAACTTGGTGCCAACAGGCAAAAAATATAGAACACATATTATGTTAAATGAATTATCGCCCGAATATTGGTCCAGGCAGTGACCCAACCCCCGACAGCACGAACGGACGGTTGACCGTTTCCTGAACCTTTGCATTGCCGGGCACTAGTTATCCGGGAAATGGGCATCAACCCACGCTCTCGCCCACGACAACCCTTGAGCAGCCGCCGTCTCCGACGAGGGATAGCAACCAATTTCGCCTGACTCGTTGATGCGGCGGCTGTTCTTGTCGACGCCTCCGGACGCGATAAAGCTGCCGTTGCCTATCGGACTTGCGAATCCTCTGATGGTGTGGCCCTTATAGAACGCAGCTTGCATGGCAATCTCCTGAGGATGGGCGGATCTCGTGGACTGGCTTCAGTAGCATTCAGCAATCACGTCGGCGACGGATCGCCCATGATGCAGCGCTGCTTGCTCTGCCGCTTCACGCGTAAAGTAATCGCTATGGTCTCCGCTATCGGGCCCAGACTGCATATCTGAAGTGGGCGCCTTGCTACGACCTACGCCCATCAGGTATCCCCATTTGGGACCAGGAGAAGCACTGGACATCTCATCTTCCACAAGCTCAAACGCGAGGACGTGAATGTAGAGGCCTCGGTACGTGGCAGAAATCCAGCGGAGTGGTCGTTGGCCCATATCGACTCCATAGTGTTTAACTGCCTCGCGGCGCTTCTACTGGCAGCGCATTGCCGAACTGTAAAATTTACAGAGGCATTCCGTCGACAAGCCTGCCTACCTTGCCGCCAGCGTAGAGATCGGGATGACCTTGGGCAATCGTCCAGACGGATGACGACAGGCATGTCATGCCGTGATGTATAAGACGTCGCATGAAGTTCGCGTAGTCAAATGACTAGATTTTGACGGTGCGCAACGCCAGGAATTCTGATCCTGTGCAAAATCGCGCGCATGAAATCTATCCAAATTTCCCCTTCGGCACGTGGTGTTGCAAGCCTGATCGTACTGGCATTGAACACGGCTTTCTGGTGTTGCCTGCTGTTTCCGCTCGCATTGCTCAAACTGATATCACCGGCACTTCTGCGCCGGCGAATCGACCCGCTGCTCAACGCGCTTGCGGTGGCCTGGGTGTCGGTTAACAACGTCTGGTTTGGCTGGATCCAGCAGCGTGCGTGGGATGTCGAAGGTATTGATGGTTTGTCGTCCGTGGACTGGTATCTGGTCAATTGCAACCATCAGTCGTGGGTCGATATCTTCGTATTGCAGCGGGCACTAGGCGGGCGCATCCCGCTTCTGAAATTTTTTCTGAAGCGCGAGTTGATATATGTGCCATTGATCGGACTGGCGTGGTGGGCGCTGGACTTTCCCTTCATGAAGCGCCAGGGCAAGACGCAACTGCGCCGCCGCGCGGACTCGCGACGCCAGGATCAGGACGCGGCACGCAAGGCATGCGAGAAGTTCTCGCAGGTTCCAACCAGCGTGATGGTGTTTTCGGAAGGCACCCGTTTCACGCAGGAAAAACACGCATCCCAAGGTTCGCCATACCGCAATCTGCTCAAGCCACGGGCCGGCGGGCTGGCCGTGACCCTGAACACCATGGGCGCAAAGTTTCGCTCGGTACTCGATGTCACCATCGTCTATTCGGACGGTGCGCCGAGCTTCTGGCAGTTTGCCTGCGGCCAGACCGGTATCGTGCAGATCCGTGTGCGAGAGGTCCCGGTTCCGGCAAGTTTTTGTACGAGCGACTACGGCACCGATGCCTCTTTCCGCAGGGAGTTTCACCGCTGGCTGGCTCGGCAATGGGAAGAAAAGGATCTGCTGATCTCGCAACTGACCGGTGTCAGCAACATCGGCGAAATCGACGGCACCAGCGGGCCGGGTCCGAAGGCGTCAGCAAGCTGAGAGCGTCGCCGCCCTGCTCTGCCATCACGCGTCGGCCAGCGGATCGGCACGTCTTCGCACCCACTCGGCAAACGCTTCATCCTCGATGCGATAGTCGCCAATCGCCAGGCGGGTGATGATGTTCCCGGCCAGCAATCGACTCAGTGCGTGTGCGGTGGTGTTCCGGGTCGCTGGCTTGCCGAGCATGGATCCAAGTTGTTCCAGTGTGGCACCTGTGTGCAGATCCGACACGCCGCGTGCCAACAGGTACAGGATTGCCCGATCAGCAGGTTTGAGCTCGCGCCACTGCGCCAGTGAGTGTTCATCGGAGAACACCGATGACTTTGTATGGTCAAGCGCCGCGATGGGTCCCTGAGGTTGATAAAGCATGTAACGCTCGATAAACCGCTTGAAGAATTCCGGTGTCCGATGCAATTCCTCAAAGGCACGCAAGCCGTCCTGCTGACCAAGCTTTTGTCGCGCCATGCTGTTTAGCAGTTTGATGGTGAACGCCACAAATTCGTCGCCAAGCAACGGAAACGGCTCAAGCGGCGCCCAGTTGTAGAAGGGCTCCGACGCTCGCGCGAACATGGTCCGAAGCGTGGTCTCAGAACTACCGGCAAAGATCACCTTTACGCGTTCCTTGCGAATGTCGAGAGCCGCCCGCAAGGCATGGGCAAAGTCGCTATGGTTGGCGCCGGCCAGGACTTGTGCCTCGTCGATGACAAGCAGCAAGGGCTTTTTCGATCTGTCGAGCTGCTTCAGTACCTCGTGCAGCGCGGCAGTCCGGTCTGCCCCGGCCTTCCCTAGCTCGGCTTCGACTGCCCCTTCCACGCCGCCCGGCAGCTTTGCGCTGGCCTTGATCTTCTTGATGGGGGTGCGAAACCGCGCCAGCACTGCAGACGCCCCCTTTGGTGCAAGCGCTTCCGCCAACGCCATCACTAGCGCTGTTTCAGGCGAGCTGCGATTGTCCCAGAGGTTGGTGTAGGCAGTCAGATAGCCTTGCTCGACCGCGGCAGGCATCAGATCCTGGCGCAGGAACTCTGTCTTGCCCATGCGTCTACGCGCAAACAGTCCGCGTGCGGCGGACAACTTCAGATCGAAGGCTCGCAGATACATGGCCGCAAGATCCGGGCGGGGAAAGTGCCACGGGTCCGTCTGGCTTGTCTCGTCAATTCTCATGCGTTTTGAGAATTCTCAAAAATGATGAGAAGACATGATACAAGCGCCGCGAACAACCGTAAAGACGCCTTGCGCGCGGCCGCCGATGGCGCAGCCCTCCCGCCCTTACATTTGCGACGCAATACCTGTATAAGTCGGATTCATTTGATTTCAAATCAAGAATGAAAACGACAATCGACGAACTGCTGGCGTTTGCCGCAGTGGTGGATACCGGCTCGATTACCGCGGCAGCCGAGCAGCTCGAGCTAACGGTGTCGGCCACCAGTCGCACGCTGAGCCGGCTCGAAGAAAAGCTGCAGACCACGCTGCTGCGGCGAACCACGCGGCGGCTGGAATTGACCGAGGAAGGCGCGGCATTCCTGACGCAGGCCCGAGCCATTCTGGCGCTGGTCGACGAAGCCGAGGAACAGATGGCGGCGCGGCGCATGCGTCCGGTCGGACGGCTGCGCGTCGATGCCGCGACACCATTCATGCTGCATGTGATCGTGCCGCTCGTGGAAGGCTTCCGAGCCCGCTACCCGGAAGTGGAGCTGGAACTGAACTCGAACGAAGGCATCATCGACCTGATCGAGAAACGCACCGATGTGGCATTCCGCATTGGCGCGCTGAAAGACTCCACCCTGCACGCGCGGCCGATCGGCACCAGCCGCATTCGCGTGTTGGCCAGTCCGGAATACCTGAAACGGCACGGCACGCCGACCAGGCCAGCACAACTCGCAGAGCATGCGCTGCTGGGCTTTACCCAGCCCGACTCGCTGAATGACTGGCCGTTGCGTAACGACGATGGAACAATCCTGCATATCAAGCCGACCATCGCCTCGTCGAGTGGCGAAACGCTGAGGAGTTTGGCGCTCGCCGGCCAGGGCATTGTCTGCCTGTCGGACTTCATGACGCACGACGACCGCCTCAGCGGTCGCCTGGTGCAGCTGTTTGCAAAACAGACGGTCGATGTCCGCCAGTCGATCAGCGCGGTCTACTACCGCAATACCGCGCTTGCTTCCCGCATCACCTGCTTCGTCGAGCATGTGGTCACTGTGCTGGGCAAACAACCGTTCGACGAATAGAACTGGTCGAGTCCCCTGTGCTATCCGCAATGCTTGCGCACAAAGTGTTCGCGGATGATTGCCGTCACGGACATCCGGCGCGTGCTCTCCAGCATGCCGACGCGCCGTGCCAGCGGTTTGCCGGGCAGCGGTAGCAGGCATAGCGCCGGGTCACGCTCCCAGCCGAAATGGTGCAGCACCGGCACGATCGACACCCCCGCGTGCTGCCGCACCAGTTCCACGATGGCCGGCAAGGAATTCATCTCGACGAGTTCGATGGGCTCGATGGCGCAGCGACGCAGCAACTGCTCGATCCGCGCACCCGTGGTGATCGCGCGATCGAAGCGGATGAACGGCTGGCTGCGCAGCAATTCCAGTGCATCCATGCCAGGCGAAGCCACACGGGCGCTGGCAAGCAGCATCAGCGGCTCGCTGTACAGGTGCGACCAGATTGCCTCACGCCCGTCCGGCCTGGTGGTCTCGACCAGGATCGCGGCATCGAGATCGCCGGTCAGCACTCTCGCGTACAACTCGGGTTGCCGGCCATTCTCGATCCGGATATCCAGCGACGGGTACGGTATCTTGAGGTCGACCACGCTGGTCGCCAAGGCTCCCATTGCCGACACGATGGCGCCAATGGTGACCGTGCCAGCAATCTCGTCGCCGGCCGGTGCGTCGGCCAGCATGTCCTCATAGTCGTCAATCAATCGTCGCGCCCTTGTCACCAGCGCCAGGCCTGCCGGGGTGAAGGTCACCGACCGCCCGGCCCGGTCGAACAGGGCGCGCTTGAACTCATCCTCCATCGCTTTCATTTGGGCGCCGACGGCGGCCGGGGTCAACGCCACGCGGTCGGCCGCCGCCGCGAACGAGCCATGATCGGCCACGGCGACGAAGGTCTTGAGCATGCGAATAGTGCTCATGGGGAGCGGAGTAAAGGGGAAACAGTAAAAACCAGTAAAAACGGCACGGGATCAGCTCGCATCATAAAACATTCCTTTATGGAGACTAAAAGAGAATCCATTTTTCTTTTAGTAAGGAGTCGTCAAGAATGGATGCGCCCTTCCCTGCGCTTCTGTCCATTCCCCCATTACAAGAAACCACCGAGACAACCCCCGATGCCCGCGAAAACCAGTTTCCTGAAACCATGTCTGCCAGCCGCGGCCGTGCTCGCAAGCGTGCTGATGCATGCACCGTCGGCACATGCGGCCACTGCCTGCGAGTCGCTCAAGGACACGAGCCTGCCCGGCGTGACGCTGACGGCCGCGTCAGACCAGCCAGCGGGTGCGCTGGCGCTGCCAAATGGCCACAAGATTGAAAATCTGCCTGCGTTCTGCCGGGTTTCCGGTCGGCTGACACCGACGCCGGACTCCGATATCGGCTTCGAGCTCTGGATGCCGCCTGCCGACACATGGAATGGCAAGACGCTCGTCGTCGGCAACGGGGGGTATGTCGGGGCAATCCGCTACGACGAACTCGAACCTGCCGTCCGACGCGGCTACGCCGTGATTTCCAGCGACAGCGGTCATGCCGACAAGGCCGGCTATCGCAATGAAAACCTGAACTGGGGCGTGGGTCATCCCGAGAAGATCGCCGACTGGGCCTACCGTTCGGTCCATGCGGCGGCCGTCGCATCGCGGGCGCTGGTCAAGGTCTATGAACAACGCGATGCTTCACACGCCTACTATTTCGGCTGCTCGACCGGCGGGGGCCAGGGACTGGCTGCCGCGCAACGGTATCCCGAAGATTTCGACGGCATCATCGCCGGTGCGCCTGGCAACAATCGTACGGCGCTCAATGAGGGTTTCCTGTGGATGGCTACGCAGAACCTGAAGACCCAGGCTGGCTATATCCCGCCCGCGAAGCTGCCAGCGATCAATCGTGCCGCGATTGCCGCCTGCGATGCCAAGGACGGTCTTGTGGACGGGTTGATCGGTGACCCCGCCCAGTGCCACTTCGACCCGAAGGTGCTTCAGTGCAAAGGAACGGCGGACGGCGATGCCTGCCTGACCGGCCCGCAAGTCGCGACGCTCAGGCGCCTCTACGCGGGCGCTCGCAACCCGCGCACCAAGGCTCAGATCTACCCTGGCTGGCCGGTCGGCAGTGAATCCGGCTATCTGGGCGGATGGGGCTATGCCATCGAAGGCCCCCAGGCGTTCCGTACCGAATTCTTCCGCGACTGGGTCTTCAAGGATGCCGCGTGGGACTGGCGCAGCTTTGACTGGGATCGCGATGTCGCCACCGTCAAAGAACGCATTGGCGCGTTCGTCGACTCGGTCGATCCGGACCTCAACGCATTCAGGCAGCGTGGCGGCAAGCTGATTGTCTATCACGGCCTGGCCGACCCGATCGGCAATGCCTATGACACGGTCCAGTACTACACCGCGGTAAGCCGGAAGGTTAGCCATACGCCTGACTTTGCCCGATTGTTCCTGGCGCCCGGCATGGGGCACTGCCGCGGGGGCGTCGGCCCGAACACCTTCGACGCCATCGGTGCACTGGAGCAATGGGTGGAGCACGGGCAGGCGCCCGACCAGATCCTGGCCTCGGCCAAGGGGCTGGAGAGCAAGACCGGCGGTCTGGCTACGGCCGCACAGGTTGCCGATGGCGCAAGCCGTACGCGTCCGCTATGCGCCTATCCGAAGCAGGCCAAGTACAAGGGCACTGGCAGCATCGACGATGCACGCAACTTCGTCTGCACCACGGCTTCGCGCTAGGACGCCTTGCCCGGCCGCATCATTGCGCTCTCCAGCAGTTGCTCATGGATAAAGGAGTGCAGCAGCAGGGCTTCGCGTTCGCCATAGGCATCGAACGCGACGCCGACGTGGTGGAACGGCTGGCTGGTGTCGGCATCGGGATCCTCGCGGGTCCAGCCCTGGACCGCGAATTTCGTCTTGAGGCCCGCGGCACGCAGCGTGAACTCCAGCTTTACCTCCAGGCCGGGCGTGCCAAGCTGGCTCGATGCGGTGGAAACCGAGGCGCCGCCCAGGCTCAGGTCGGTGATCAGTACCGTTTGCGGCGACGACTGGCCATCGGCCAGCGACAACGACCCGACCAGCCGCACCGGCACCCGGATGCTGCCGCGCATCTCCCGGGCTTCCAGATGCTTGATGTCGTCGAGCATCCAGTACGGGAATGGCGTACGCGAGGTGGCCTGGACCCGGGCCGAGAAACTATGGATATTGGTGCCCGAGAACCCGCGGAACAGCACCGTCTCGCCATCAACGACGTCCGCGGCAGCGCCCGCCAGGCTCGGCCAGCCGATAAATGCCGCGCCTTCGTTAAAGCCGATCAGGCGGCTGACCGCCGCGCGGTGGGCATCGCCGGGCCGCTTGACATGCAGCAGCGTGCCGACCAGCAGGCCATAGCGGTCGTGCCACGCGGCGTTGGGCGCGTCGGCCCGCAACGGCGCCATATCATCGGCCCAGAAGCAGCGGCCGCCCTGCAGCGCCAGCGTTCGTTCCTCAGCCGTATGAAATACGGTGCCCTCGTCGGCCACGGGGAAACCCAGTTCATCAACCAGCGCTGATTTCAGCGGATTACCCAGTTCGATATCGTCAGCCTGTACTTCCCTGCGCATTGGTAGCACCTTTCTAACATGCGGTTCAAGTCACTACTCTAAATTCTCTTGGCGCCTTGGACAATCGGGAAGCGGCGCTGCTATATTGCGTGAACCGATTCCGCCACCCTGTCCCATGACACGCTCGCTTGCGTTGGTCGTGCTGGTCGTGTTAGCCGCTTCGCTCCAAGGTTGTGCCGGCGCGCCGTCCTTTGGCCTGTTCGGGGCCTATTTTCCGCTCTGGTTGCTGAGCGCGCTGGTTGGCATTCTGGGTGCCGTCATTGCCTGGCGGGTGTTTGTGGCCACCGGCTGGGCGGAAACGGTCCGCTTCCAGTTGCTGGTCAACACTGCGATTGGCCTGATGATTGCCGAGATCGTCTGGCTGGTTGGTTCTGGGCAAATCCTATGAAGATGGCCGGCGTCAAGCATGGCCCGCTACGCGGGAAACTGATTGCGCTGGTCATCGTGCTGCTGGCGGTCCTGCTCTCCGTCTACGCCTGGCAACGCACGGTCCGCTATCCATCGTCCGACGATGCATCGCTCGATGCCGACCTGGTCCATGTGGCCTCGCCCGTTGGTGGGCGAATCGCCCGCATCCTGGTCACCGACAACCAGCGGGTGTCAAAAGGCGATGTGCTGTTCGAAATCGACCCGGTGCCCTACCGGCTGGCCGTAGCCCAGGCGCAGGCGGACCTGGCGCTTGCACAGGCCACGCTGGGTACGCGGCGCCGGACGATTGGCAGCGAACAGGCCACGGCCTCGGTGGCATCCGAGCAGATTGCACGCGCCGAGCAGAACTACGCACTGACCGCGCGCACCGTGGAACGGCTGCGTCCGCTGGCCGCCGACGGCTATGTACCCAAACAACAGCTCGACCAGGCCGAGGTGGCAAAGCGCGACGCGGCGGTATCGCTGAAGCAGGCACAAGCGCAGCGCGCCGGTACGGCGCAGGCCGTGGGCAAGGACGACGATGCCATGGCTACCGTGCAAGCCCGCGAGGCGGCGCTGGCCATCGTGCAGCGCGCCCTCGACGATACCGTGGTCCGCGCGCCGCATGACGGCCGCGTCAGCGGGCTCAGGGTGCTGTCCGGTGAAGTCGTGATTCCCAACCAGTCGCTATTCCTGCTGGTGCATACCGGCGAGTGGTTCGCGGTGGCCAACTTCCGCGAAACCCAGTTGGCCGATATCCGTATTGGGGACTGCGCCACGGTCTATTCGATGATTGACCGGCGCCATGCGCTGCGTGGCACCGTGGACGGCATCGGGGTGGGCATTACCGATACCGACCGGATCAACCTGCCGCGCGCGCTGCCCTATGTCCAGCCGTCGGTGAACTGGGTACGCGTGGCGCGCCGTTTCCCAGTGCGGATCAAGCTGGAGGCGCCACCGGAGACCCTCGCCCGGGTGGGCGCCAGTGCAACCGTCGAGGTACGGCATGGCGCGGCCTGCCGCTGACGGGCTTCGTTACTGGCCGCGTACCATTGGCGCGTTGCTGGCGCCGTTCCCGGGGCGCGCCGCTGCAACCACGCGCATCGCGGTAGCCAGTACGCTGACAGTACTTGTCACGGCAATCTATGGCACGCCCGAAGCCGCCATATCCGCCTATGTGATTTTCTTTATCAACCGCCCTGACCGCACCAGCAGTATCGTGATGAGCGTGGCGGCGCTGATACTGATCAGCTTCATCATCGGGCTGGTGATCGTGCTGGCCGACTTAAGTGTCGACAATCCCATGTTGCGTGTGGCCTGCATGGCCGTGGTGTCCACCGCACTGCTGTTCCTGACTTCCGCCAGCAAGTTGCGCCCGGTTGGTGCGATCGTCGCCATGATCATCGGCTTTGCGCTGGACGAACTGGGGCTGGTCCCGGCCGGCGAACTTGCCACGCGCGCGCTGCTGTATGCGTGGCTGATGGTGGCGATTCCGATCGGTGCGAATGTAGTGACCAACCTTGCCATTGGGCCGTCACCGCGCAGGCTGGCCGGAGACCGCCTGGCACACTGCCTGAACGTCGCTGCGCAAAGCCTGCGTACGGACAAGCCGGACGGCACCGCGCTTGCCGCCATATTGCGCGATGGGGTGCAGCCCGTGGATGGCTGGCTGAAGCTGGCCAAGTTCGAAGGCAGCGCGAATGCCGCGGATGTGTTGGCGCTACGGCAGGCGGCTGCGTCGACCATGGCCATCCTGCTGGCTGCGGACGTGGCCGGCCGGGAACCGGCAGCGCGGCTGCCTGCGGCTTGTGCCGCACCAATTGCCGATACGCTCGAAGCCATGGCGGCCATGCTCGCCGCCGGCGGGTATCCGGTGGACATCGTGTTGCCGCTGCCCGATATCGGCTCACTGACACCGGTGCAGCAATCCGTGGCAACGGCACTGCGCACTGCCATCGAGGGCTATGCGGAAGTCATCGGGGCCGGTGCTGACAGCGAGGACGTCGCGCCGCCGGCAAAGGGCGGTGGCTTCCTCGATGCCGATGCCTTTACCAATCGCAGCCACATTCACTATGCGCTGAAGACCACGGGCGCAGCAATGTTCTGCTATCTGCTCTACCAGCAACTGAACTGGCCGGGCATTCACACCTGCTTTATCACCTGCTATCTGGTATCGCTTGGCACGGCGGCTGAAACCGTCGAGAAACTGACCCTGCGCCTGGCCGGATGCCTGGTGGGCGCGGCCATCGGCACAGCGGCCATCGTCTACGTGGTGCCTTGGTTGTCTTCGGTTGGTGGCTTGCTGGGGCTGGTCTTCGTGGGGACGTGGCTCTCGGCATGGGTGGCGCAGGGTTCGCCACGGATTGCGTATGCGGGATTCCAGATTGCGTTCGCGCTCTATCTCTGCGTGATCCAGGGCGCCGGGCCCGGCTTCGACCTGACCATTGCGCGTGACCGTGTGATCGGCATCATCATTGGCAATCTGGTGGTGTACCTGGTGTTCACGCGGATCTGGCCGGTCAGCATCGCCGCGCGCATCGAGGCGGCGATGGGCGCATTGTCGCGCCAGTGGCAGCAACTGATCGATGCGCCCCGGCCCACATTGCAGCGCACGCATGCGGCGGCGGCCCTGGCATTGCAGGGGAATATCGCTCAGGACCTGGATCTCGCGCGCTATGAACCGGCGTCGGTCGCGCCCCAATCATCCTGGGTCGACCATCAGCGCGCAAGGCTGGGCGCGCTCGATAGCGTTGCCGGCCCCCTGTTCCTGCTGGCGGAACGGTTTCCGGGCGATGCAGCGGTGGCCGAGCGGCTGCGTGTCCTGGAGGCCGTCGACGTAGTATCCCCAGCCGCAGCAGAGGTCCATCCGCCGGCCGGGCTGGATATCCGCACCGCCCTGCTGGCGGTCGTTGACCAGCGGCTGGCCGGAACTTCATCGGGCGGCGCGAACCCCTCTTCTTCTTATGCGCAAACCTGACCTACTGGCGCTGTCCATATGCTGCATGGCGCTGACCGGCTGCGCGACGTCGGCGCTCGACCTTGCCCCACCGCAAGCGGATCGCCCCTGGCAGCCACCGACCACGACTTCCGGCGAAATCGTGGCTGGCGCACCCAGCAAGGCAACACCGCCGGACCGGCCGTCGAACTACACGCTGCCAGCCAACACTGCGCTGGCTACACTGGCGCCGCCTCCGCTGCTTGACCCGGCCCACGACTATTCGCTGCCCGAACTGATCGATCTGGCGGAGTCATCGAATCCGCTGACACGCATCGCATGGAACGACGCACGCAATGCGGCGCTGGCCGCCGGCATTGCGCGCAGCAGTTACCTGCCGCATATCTCCGCCGCGGCCATGGGTGGCTATCAGAATGGGCACCTGTCCACGTCAACCGCACTGGGCCAGGCCGGCGCCGATGTGTCGCACCATGGGGCGGTCTCGGTACTGTCCTTGCAGTGGCTGCTGTTCGATTTCGGCGAACGCGCGGGTA
>CAUUBQ010000074.1:0-39033 GCA_963543405.1 uncultured Cupriavidus sp. | reverse complement strand
CGTCGCTTTGTTTGCTTCGCTGCGTTGTTGCGCTGTCCATGTGCAGAACTATAGCTAGCGCCGGCCCGAGGAAAACAGGCTATCGCTGTCATAGTTATTCAAATTAATTGAATTTACCCAAAGGCCAGAACGGCCTTGGTAGTCTCCCCTCTCCCGCATGGCGGGAGAGGGGCTGGGGGAGAGGGCCAGCGGCTCAAGCCGAGACAGGTCGCAATTTGAACCGCGATGCCCTCTCCCCCAACACCGCGCAGCGCGGGAGAGGGGAGCTTGAAACGCAGGGACGCCGTTACTCCAGGTGGAACGTCCTGACTACGTCCGCCAGCGTTGCCGCCTGGCCTTGCAGCGCGGCTGCTGCGGCGGTCGACTCCTCTACCAGCGCCGCATTCTGCTGCACCATCTGATCGAGCTGGCCTACGGCCACATTCACCTCCTGGATACCGCGTGTCTGCTCGCGCGCGGCATTGGTGATCTCGGAGATGATCTGCGTCACGCGGCCTACGTTGCCCACGATCTCGCGCATGGTCTCGCCGCTCTGGCGCACCTGGCCCGAGCCCGCGTTCACGCTGTCGACGGTCGATTCGATCAGCGTCTTGATCTCCTTGGCGGCCTGCGAGCTGCGTTGCGCCAACGCGCGCACTTCACCGGCCACCACGGCGAAGCCGCGGCCCTGTTCGCCCGCTCGCGCCGCTTCCACTGCAGCATTGAGGGCCAGGATATTGGTCTGGAACGCGATGCCTTCGATCACGCCGATGATGTCCGAGACCTTTACCGCGGCGCTTTCGATACGGCTCATGGTGTCGATGGCGCCGGCAATGGCGTCGCCGCCGCTGGTAGCCACCTGCTGCGCCTGACCGGCGGTTTCATCGGCATGACGAGCCGAGGCTTCGGATTGCCCCACCGTGGCGGTGATCTCTTCCATCGACGCCGCAGTCTGTTCCAGGCTGGCTGCCGCCGATTCGGTGCGGCGCGACAGGTCGGCGTTGCCTTCCGCGATCTCGTTGGCTGCTACGTGCACCGATTCGCTCGCCTCACGGATCTGGCGCATGACATGTACCAGCTTGTCGGCGAACGCGTTGAACGCGCGCGCGATCTGCGCCACTTCGTCGGAGCCCTGCGCAGCCAGACGGCGCGTCAGGTCGCCGTCGCCGGAGCCAATCGCCACCATCGCGTCGCGAACGTTCGACAGGCGACGGAACGAGACCGCGGTGACACCGGCCACGATGACCGCAGCCGCGCAGGCCACGATGACCAGTGAAATCATCGATGCAATCAGCACCGAGCGCATGCCGGCGGTGGCCTCGGCCTTGTCCAGCGCAATCACGGCAATCCAGTCCGTACCCGGAATCTCGCGGCCGCGCAGCAGCTTGTCCGCGCGACCGACGCTCACCTCGGTTGGCGCCGTTGCCGTTACCAGCGCGGCAAGCTTGTCGCCATCGAGTGCCGGCACCAGGTCCGACACCGGCTTGAGGGTCAGCTTGTCGTCGAGATGCGCAACGATCTGGCCGCTGCGCGCCACCAGGATGCCAAAGCTGGCCGGTGTGGGATGGATCGAGCGCACGTTGGCAACCACGGCGTCCATCGCCACGTCACCGCCGATCACGCCCTTGATGCCGCCATCGCGAACGACCGGCACCGCGAACGTGACCACCAGCTTGCCGCTGCTTGCCGCGATATACGGTGGCGTGACAATCGGCTTGCCCGCCGCCACGGCCTGCTTGTACCAGGGACGCGCGGTGGGGTCGTAGTCGGGCTTCAGGCCCGTGGCGTCGGAGAACCGATGGCTCTTGTCCGCATAGCCGACGTATGTCTTGATAAAGCCGCCGGCATTGGCGACGAGCCTGAGGGCCGGGATCGGATCATCCTGCAGCGCGGCGTCCTGCAGCGACTCGATCATCCGGGTATGGCTGGACACCCATTCGGCAATGGCATCCACATGGCCGGTCTGCACGGCGGCCAGGTTGTTGTCGATTGCCTCGTTGTTATAAGTACGGGCAACCAGTTGGTTGACGATGGCGTTGGCTGCAAGCGCCACGATCACGATGACCACTGATAGGGCCACGATTCGCGCGCGAAGCGAGGAAAGCATGTGATGAACTCTTCTCTGAGGTTGGCCCGGATATGGGCAGGAGGACTGCGAACGCATTTACGGCGCGCGATGGCTCCGTCTTTAGTGCGCCGCAACATAGCGACTCCAGATGCACTTTCCAGCGAACCGAACGACCGTTCGCGCTTTGCGGGCCACTTGCCATATGTCGAGACATCCCTTGCCATACAACTGAGGGAAAACCCGCTGCGCTGCAGCATTAACTTGCATTCACACGGCGACCTTCCTATGCTGAAAACCAGAATTAGATTTAATTTTTATCTGTATTCAGAAGCATCTAACGCGTTACATACGCAAACGGGGCGGTCTGACATCCTCCGAGGGAGGGCCGAAGCAGCGAGCCATGACGGGACGCTGCCACGCTCAGGAGGTGATGCAAGACCGTATGGAAGTGCAGCCGCGCCATAAGCGGAGCACGTCCAACAGCGCGCACATGACAGCCAGCACAAGCTCATGTGACGCGCCAATAAGAAGTGAGCGGCCATGGCCACCATCCTGTTGCTCGAGCCACATCCTTTGCTGCGTCTCGGACTGCGCCACCTGCTTGCCCAGGCGCACGTACCGGGCGATCTGGTCGATCTCGATCCCGCCAGCCTGCAAGACCCCGACCCGTGGACGCACCACGCCGATCTGCTGATCTTCGGCCTGCCGGCCGACACGGATCACGGCTGGCGTTCGCTGGCCTCGCTCTGTGCACGCCTGCAGCCGATGCGCGTGCTGGTGCTGGCGGACCACGTACCCGCGCCGCTGCCTGACAGCGGGCTGCCCGAAGCGGTACGCGGCCTGCTGGCCAAGACCTGTTCCGCCGATGCGCTGGAAGCCGCGATCCGCCTGGTACTGGCCGGTGGCGAATGCTTTCCGTCGCAGCTGCCTGCGGTTCGCCACATGGGCGATACGGGCCATGCCGAAGTGCATATGCCAGCCACGCCCGAAGCGCGGCATGCGGCCGCGCCCATCGTGGTGCCGCTGCACAGCGTGCCCGTGGACCTGCCACACCCGGTTGTGCAAGAGAAGGTCGCCACCATTGAAACGCCTGCCGCTGGCTCCCACCTGCTGAATATCACCGAACGCCAGTACGAAGTTCTTGCACTGCTGGCGCGCGGGTATCCGATCAAGACGGTCAGCCGCCTGCTCAATATCTCGGTGGCCACCGCCAAGACCCACGCCTGCACGCTCTACCAGCGCCTGCACGTGCGCAACAAGGGGGAAGCGGTCTACGTGGCGCTGCAACGTGGCGCCACGCTGAACTGGCCTGGTCCCACGCCAGCCAAGCCCGCGCATATCCCGATGTCGTCGCTGCACGCGCGGGAGGCATGTGAGGCTGCCTGACCGATCCAGACGCACCTTGCCGATGGCGGGGAGGCCGCCCCGCCTCCACCATCCGCCGGTCCGCCCTCATCCAAAAGCATGAGGCGGCAGCCGGCCGTGGTTGCTAGCTTGTAAGTCAGGTCCGGCGGCAGGGGGACAGGCGCATTTCCAGAAGGAATCCCTCTTCGCCATCATTTCCACCCGAATCCGATGCCCCCACCCAGGGCGAACCGCCGGTGCACCACACCCAGCGGACACACGCGTTCAAAGCGCGGATGGCTTTTCGATGACGACCTATCTGATCGCCAGCAACGAAATGATGTGCCGTATCCTTGCGCGTCGCATGGAAGGGCAGGACATTCCCTCGCCAGTACGCTGGCATGGACCGGAATGGCTGCTCGGCGACCAGCCGGAAACCGTGCGCATGTCCACCATCGATAATCCCGACGAAACGGAGCCGGTGCCCGAGCACTCGGTTGCCATGGCCGTGGTGGACTGCAGCGGGGTCTCGGGCGATCCGCGCGCATTGCTCGACCGTGTTCGCGCACGGCTCGCGCCGCGCCGCTGGCTGGTCCTGTCCGACGCGCTCGATGGCACGCTGATGGCGCATGCCGCGCTGCTTGGCGCCAGCGGTTGCCTGGCCGTGCCCGCACCGGTGGAACTGGTCTGCGCCGCTGCCACGCTGGTGTGGGCCGGTGGCCAGTGTTTCCCGCGCAGTGCACTGTCGCTGCTGCGACAGTTGCATCCACACCATGCGGATACCTCCACCGCGCCGCGTTTTGCTTCTGCGCCACGGGCCTATCCCGATGGGTCTACTGCCATCGGATGAGGGCGCGCATGCGTTGATACGACTATGCTGGACTTGCTCGCGATCAGAAGCCGGCGCCTTGCCGAGGCCGGCCGTCGCGAATGAGCAGGGGGTCGTATGGAACGCAGTCTCGATATTCTGGTCGTGCACGGGTTTGCCGTGCGCGAGGGCCGGAACAAGTGGGCATGTTGCTATGAAATACGGCTCGCCATCATAGGCGGGCCGTTGTTGTATCGGGGCGAACTGCATGGTCGTCGCTTCGCCACCGAAGATGCCGCCATCATTGCCGCGCGCGAGATTGGCGAACAGGAAGCATGCCGCCATCTCGATACCGCGCGCGCACTGTTTGTCGCGCTGACGCGCACGCCGGTCCCGTGACCAACTCCAGGTAGCTATGCGGTAGTGGTTCCCCGAGCAGGCGGCCGGCCCAAAAAAGAAGCCCGCCGACCGGGGGACCATGCGGGCTTTGAAATGGCCGCTCACGTGGTGCGCGGCCATTACATTGAACATATCGAATCGCGCTACCGGACTCTATCAACCAGAAGACGCATGTCAGCCGGGCATCTCATCCCTGTGCCGGCGCGCGTACAAAGGCCGCGAACCGAGCATTGGCGCGCATATCCGGTACAAGCGCGAAGTGCAGGCGCGTGCCGGCGGGTGCTATTGGCCTCATGCTTCGGGATAGAGTCCGGCAAAACGGCGCAATGGATAAGCGCGTCGCGCGGTGCTACGCTGCCGCAAGTTCAGGAAAACCCCGAGTGGGCAAACGCACGATGAGTCGTTGGCAACTGATTTCTTTCTTTGGTGAATCCGCGTTCCTGTTGCCGTGCGCCGTCTTCCTGTACGCGTGGATGCGCTGGCGCGGTGCTACCGACGTGGCGCGCCACTGGCTGCTGGCGTTCACGGTCACGGCGCTCGTCGTGCTGGTGTCCAAGCTCGCGTTCCTGGGGTGGGGCATCGGCAGCGCGGCGCTCGACTTCACGGGTTTCTCCGGCCATTCCATGATGGCGGCGTCCATCCTGCCGTTGATGTTCTATGTCGCGATGCCCGCCAACCGGCCCGGTCTGAGCCTGCTGGCCGCGCTGTTCGGCGTGCTGCTGGCGCTGGCGGTTGGCGTATCGCGCCTTGCGCTGCAGGCGCATTCAACGTCGGAAGTGGTCAGCGGCCTGGCGCTGGGCCTGCTGGTAAGCCTGCCGGTCATCGTGCGGCGCGGCGTGCCCCGCAGCCCGCGCGCCATGCTGCTCACCTGCTGCGCACTGCTCGTGTTGCTGGCGCTTCCAGTCGATGGGCTCACGGGCGCCACCCACGTGATGGTGCAGGATCTTGCCAGGTTCCTTTCCGGGCGCGATCGTCCCTATCATCGGGGCGAGTGGGCGGTGCTTCATGCCGGCCCGGACCGCACCGCGTCGACTCGCCTGCGCACGCCGGGATAGCGCGTCCATCGCGCCTGGAGCTGTGTGCGGCCGCCAACAGACGTGCTGCGGCGCCGTACGCAACCATGACCTCAATCAGCTTCCCGCAAGGGTATGGGGTGGTCATGGCATCGAACTGGAACGTTGCCGCCGAGCGAAATTCGGCGCTTCACTATCTCTACAGACTCTGCGATGCATTGCTGATCGCCGTGGCCGGCATTGCCGTCGGCGAGTTCTATTTTCCCGGTGGCATACGAGAGGCGGCACCGGTGCATGGCTTCCTGACCATGTTGTGCGCGATCGGTGCACTGGTGGTGTTTCCCGCGTTCGGCATCTACGAGTCATGGCGCGGCCGTAGCCAGGCAGTGCTGGCGCTGCGCACCTGCGCGGCGTGGACGGCGGTGTTCCTGACCGGCCTGCTTGGGGCGTTCCTGCTTCACCAGATCGCCTCGATCTCCCGGCTCTGGTCGATGGGGTGGTTCATCGGCACCATGCTGGTGCTCATGCTGTCGCGCGCCATCATGTTCCGCATGCTTGCCAATGTGCGAGAGCAGGGCATCAACGCCAAGCGCGTGGTGATATTGGGCTACGGACCGCTGGGGCGCGAGATGTTCCGGCGGGTGGAGCAGATCCGCGCGGCAGGCTACCGCGTGGTGGGTGTCTATGACGAATCCAGCGACAGTATCCCGGCGGGCGTGGAGACGCTGCGTACCATGGACGAGGTCAGCACGCTGGTGCGCCGCCAGGGTGTACGCGAGATCTGGCTTACGTTGCCGATGGCCGCATGCCGCGACCTGTCGGACGTCGTGCGCCAGTTCCGCAATGAGCTGATCGATATCCGCTGGGTACCGGACGTGGCTTCGGTCGAGCTGCTGGGCCATCGGTTCAGCGACTTCATGGGCTTGCCCGTGATCGATCTGAACAGCCCGCCGGTGTCAGGTATCACGGGCATCGTCAAGGGCAGCTTCGACCGTGCATTCGCACTGGCCGTGATCGTGGGCTTGAGTCCGGTACTGCTGACCATTGCCGCCCTGGTCAAGCTGTCGTCGCACGGACCGGTGCTGTTCCGGCAACAGCGCCTCGGTATCGACGGTCGGCCGTTCCATGTGTACAAGTTCCGCTCCATGCGGCTGCACCAGGAGGCGGGCGTCACACAGGCCACGCGCGATGATCCGCGCGTGACGCGTATCGGGGCATTCCTGCGCCGCACCAGCCTTGACGAGCTGCCCCAGTTCTTCAACGTGTTGCGTGGTGAAATGTCGGTGGTGGGACCTCGCCCGCACGCGATGGAACACAACGAGATGTACAAGGAACTGATCGATCGCTACATGTTGCGGCACCGCGTCAAGCCCGGCATCACGGGTTGGGCGCAGATCAATGGCTTCCGCGGCCAGACCGACACCATCGACAAGATGCGCAAGCGCATCGAGTTCGACATCTACTACATCCAGCACTGGTCGTTCCAGCTCGACCTTCGGATCATCGTGCGCACCGCGTTTCATGGGTGGACCGGCGCGGCTGCGTACTGAATCCTGCTTTTGAGTCCTGCTCCACATAGCAACCGACGGCTTGGTGCGACATCGCACCGAGCCGGCTGCGCAAAGCCAATGGAATGGAGCGTCAACGGAACGGAATCGGAGAGCACGAATGAAAGCAACCATCCGCAACATCCTCGGCGAAGTCGCGCGTCTCGATGTGCCTCTTGCTTCGCTGGCTGACAACGCCGATCTTTACGCGGCTGGCTTGTCCTCGCTGGCCACGGTGCACGTGATGCTGGCGCTCGAGAATGCCTTCGATATCGAGATTCCCGACCAGATGCTGACGCGTCAGCTCTTTCGCAGTGTCGATTCGCTGGCGGCAGCGGTCGAGACCATTCGTGCGCAGCAGGAGGCAGCGTGAGTCCCGCCAGCATCGCACTCGCGCATGTCAATTCCGAGACAGGCGCGCTTCCGGTTGAGGCACTGATTGCCGCGGCGCGTGAGGTGGCCGTCGTCGCGCAGCGTTTTACCGATGCCGTCGACCAGCAGGCGCGCTTTCCGCATGAGGCTTTCGAGGTTGCGCGAGAACAGGGGTTGCTGGGTGCGATGGTGCCGACCGCACTGGGCGGCAGCGGTGCATCGCTGGCCAGCGTGGCCGCGATCTGCAAGGTGCTCGGGGAGGTGTGTGCCTCGACGGGCATGATCTACGCGATGCACCAGATCCAGGTGGCCTGCCTGCTCGAACATGGCAGCGGCAGCCCATGGCATCAGCAGTTGCTGGCGCGCGTGGCCAGCGACCAGCTGCTGCTGGCATCCGCCACGTCGGAGGAAGCCATCGGCGGGGCGCTGCGTAGCAGCGGCTGCGCGGTCAATGTGGAAGGCGACCGCTTCCATCTGCTCAAGATGGCACCCACGATTTCATATGGCGCGCATGCGGACGGCATCCTGATCACCGCGCGCCGGCACGCCGATGCTGCGCCGTCGGACCAGGTGCTGGTCTGCGCGCTGCAGCCCGATTACACGCTGCAGAGCCTGAACACGTGGGACACGCTCGGCATGCGCGGCACCTGCAGCAATGGCTTCCGCCTGGAGGCTACCGGACAGGTGGACCAGGTGTTGCCGGTGCCGTTCGGCGAGATTGCCGACGCCACCATGACGCCGGTCTCGCACATTCTCTGGAGCGCGCTGTGGCTCGGCATTGCCGGCGATGCGGTGGCGCGTGCCAAGACCTTCTTCCAGGGCCAGGCGCGCGCGCGCCCGGGCTCGCTGCCCCCGTCGGCAACGCGCGTGGCCGAGGCGGTCAGCATGTTGCAGATGATGGAGGGACGCCTGGACCTGGCGCTCGCGCACCAGCGCAGCCGCCACGCGGGTGCGTCCGTATCGGCCGCATTTGCACTGGCCGCCGAGATGAACGGACTCAAGACCGCCATGTCGACCATGGCGCTTGAAGTGGTTCAACAAGCGTTGCTGGTGTGCGGAATGGCCGGCTACAAGCACGGCACGCCGTTCAGCCTCGGGCGTCATCTGCGCGACCTGTGGTCGGCGCCGCTGATGATCAATAACGATCGCATCCAGACCAACACGGCCAACCTGTTGCTGGCCGACCGTTCGTGAAGGAAGCCCCATGAATACCTATGCCTTGAAGGAAAGCGTGCGGGGTGACGGCGGCGGAGCAGCAGATGCCGACGCCAGGGGTTTGCCGGAGCCGTCGTATCTGGAGCAGTTGCTGGCCGCCGGCCTGCTGATAGAAACCGGCGTCAAGGGGCTGTATGGCCGTAGTGCCGTGTTCGAAGGCATTGCAGATGGTCTCAATCTGGCGATCACCCGGATCGGTGCGGACCAGCAGGCCGAAGTCCTGCGCTTTCCGCCCGCGATGGGACAACACGATTTCGAGACCAGCGAGTACCTGAAAAGCTTTCCGCAACTGGCCGGCACGATCCATAGCTTCTGCGGCGACGATCGCGGGCACCGCCGGCTGCTGGCGCGGCTCGAGGACAAGGAAGACTGGACCGACCAGCAGCAGCCTACGGGCGTGGTGCTGACGCCGGCCGCCTGCTACCCGATCTACCCGGTGGTGGCCAGGCGTGGCCCGTTGCCCGAAGGCGGCAAGGTGGTTGACGTGCTGTCGTACTGCTACCGGCACGAGCCATCGCTGGAGCCCACGCGGATGCAGTTGTTCCGCCAGCGCGAATACGTATGCCTGGGAACGCCCGCGCGCATCGTAGCCTTCCGCCAGCTGTGGATGGAACGCGGCCAGGCCCTGGCCAGCGCCTTGCAACTGCCGGTGGAGGTCGAGGTGGCCAACGATCCGTTCTTCGGACGCGGCGGCAAGATCGTGGCCGACAGCCAGCGCGAGCAGAAGCTGAAGTTCGAGCTGCTGGTGCCGGTCAACGACGGCGCGCCGCCCACGGCGTGCATGAGTTTCAACTATCACATGGACCACTTCGGTGCGCTGTGGCGAATCGGCCTGGCCGATGGCGGCGTCGCGCATACGGGATGCGTGGGATTCGGTATCGAACGGCTGGTGCTGGCGCTGCTCAAGCACCATGGGCTGGACCCGGCAAAGTGGCCACAGCCGGTGCGCGAGACGCTGGGAGGCGTGTAAATGTTCGGTGACGGCAAGGCAGTTCGCACGCGCGGCGGCGCGCATGCGCTGCACGGTGGCAATCCCGTGTGGTCGCATGCCAACCGCCATATCGACCTGTGGGTCGAATTGCTTCATGGATGGGAATTCGAACCTATCGCCGCATTGCCTTTCACCGTAGCGCTCGATTTCGAAGGAGACCAGTTCACGTCGTCGAACATACCGTCGGCCGATCTGGAGCGCCTGTATGGCATTGTCAAAGACGAGCTGTCGACCTATGGCCGGCTGGAGGCGCATGTCGCCGCGCAAACCAATCGCGGCAATGCGGTGCTGCTCGAGGTCGACAACTATCAGCTGCCCCAGCCGGCCGGCGTCTATCGTCGGCAGCATGCACGCGCCTGCATTGCGATCGATGTGCTGGTGCCCGAGGCCACTGCGGTGGGCTACTACCACCACGACGGCTATCACACCGCCAGCGGCGACGACTACCTGGCGATCTTCCGCACGCCGGCCCATGAAACCATGTGGGGAGTGGCTACGTTTCCGCAGGCCGAGGTGGTGCGACGCCGGTTTTCGGCGCAGTCCGCCGACGGCTTGATGCGCACGTCGCTGGACCTGCTGCGCGAGCATCTGGCGCGGCGTCCGCGCGAGAATCCGATCCGGGCGTTCCGTGCCGCGTTTCCGGCGCACCTGGAACAACTGATGGCACGTGGCGAGCCCAATTTCCAGATCTATGCCGCCAGCGTGCTGCGCCAGCTTGGCGCCAACTTCGAACTGCTCGGCCGCTACGTGCGCTGGCTGGTCATGAACGGACAGGTACTGCCCGATTCGGTGGCCGAAGCGTGCTACACCATGGCGTCCGAGGCGATGGTGATGCAGTTCCGCCTGATGCGCGCCGTGATCAGCCATAAGTCCGATAGCTGCCAGGATTGCCTGGAGCAACTGGAGATGGCTTACCAGGGCACGGTGCCTGCACTGGCGGCTCATTTCGGGGAGACCGTCACATGACCGCACGCGATCCGGACCCGGTACTGTTGCCCATCCTGCGGCCTGGCATTGCCGTGGGCCCGTCGCGGCTCGAAGGCGACTGGACCTTCCTGGAGACGTTTGCCAATGCGGCCGCGCATCCGGGCGAGCTGTCCGAAACCGGACACTGGTTGCCCGCGACCGTGCCAGGCACGGTGGCCGGCGCGCTGCGTGCGGCCGGACGCTGGGACGAAACGCTACCGCCGCCGCTGCACCAGCACGACTACTGGTACCGGCTGCACTTCTCGGGCAGCGGGCGACGGGTGATGCGCTTCAATGGCCTGGCCACGATTGCCGAGGTCTGGCTCAATGGCGTGAATGTGCTGACCACGCGGCACATGTTTGCGGCGCATCAGGTGGAAGTGGAACTGGCCGGCGCGGACAATGTGCTGCACATCTGCTTTCGCGCGATGCATCCGTGGCTGCGCACGCAACGCGGGCCGGTGCGCTGGAAGCCGCGCATGATCCAGCCACCTTCGCTGCGCACGGTGCGCACCACGTTGCTCGGCCATATGCCGGGATGGTGCCCGCCCGTGCATGCGGTGGGTCCGTGGCGCGATATCGAATTGCTCGATCCTGCCGGCGCGGATCTCACGCATGGCGTGCGAGCCGAACTGTCGAGCCAGCTCGACCAAACGACCGGTGTGATTGCATTGCAGTTGCATTTCCCCGGGCCGGCACCCGCGCACGGCGCGTTCTCCGCGATCGGACCCGACCACGCGGTATGGCATGGCGAGCTGCGGCGCACCGATGCACATACGCTGACCGGTACCTTGCGCATCCGCGATGCGCAATGGTGGTGGCCGCATACGCACGGTACGCCGGCGCTGTATCACGTCGATGCCAGCGTGGGCGGCCAAGTGCTGGCCTGCGGCAAGGTTGGCTTTCGCACGATTACCGAAGATCGGGATGGCGAGCCGGGAGCATTCGGTTTGCGCGTCAATGGCGAACGCGTTTTCTGCCGTGGCGCCTGTGTATCGAGCCACGACCTGCCGGGACTGGCCGATTCGGACGAAGCGGTGGCGCGCTGGCTGCAACTGGCGCGCGATGCCGGCGCAAACATGGTGCGCGTCAGCGGCGTCACGTGCTATCCGGGCGAAGCGTTCTATCGGCAGTGCGATGCATTGGGGCTGATGGTCTGGCAGGACTTCATGTTTGCCAACTTCGACTACGGCAGCGATGGCAATGCCGGGTTGATGGATGACGCGCGGCATGAAGTCACGCAATGGCTGACCTCGACACGCGCCCATGCCAGCCTGGCCGTGCTGTGCGGCGGTAGCGAGGTGGAGCAGCAGGCCGCGATGATGGGCGCGCCGCGCGGCGCGTGGCGCCAGCCGCTGTTCGATACGCTGATTCCGGCGCTGGTGGCCGAACATCGTCCCGATGTGGTGTACGTGCGCAATTCGCCCAGTGAAGGCGCATGGCCGTTCCAGGCCGATACCGGTGTGTCGCACTACTACGGCGTGGGCGCCTACCAGCGGCCGCTCTCCGATGCGCGGCTGGCCAATGTCCGCTTTACGTCCGAGTGCCTGGCGTTCGCCAATGTGCCCTGTGCGCGCACGCTGGTGGAAGCAGGCCTGTCGCAGCCGCTGCATGATCCGCGCTGGAAGGCGCGCGTGCCGCGCGATGCCGGTGCCGCATGGGATTTCGAGGACATTCGCGACTTCTACCTGCGCGAGCTCTACGATGTGGACCCGCCACGGCTGCGCTATGAACGGCCGGCGCGCTACCTGACACTGTCGCGCGCCGTGGTGGCCGAGATCATGACCGATGTGTTCGGCGAATGGCGCCGCAGCGGCTCGACCTGCCAGGGTGGCCTGGTCTGGCAGCTACAGGATCTGTTGCCGGGCCCGGGCTGGGGCATCGTCGACGCGCGCGCACGACCAAAATCGGCGTGGCATGCGTTGCGGCAGGTATGGCAACCGGTGCAGGTCATCCTGACGGATGAGGGGTTGAACGGCCTGCATGTGCACCTGATCAATGAAACTGCCACACAGCGTACGGTGCGGCTCACGCTGCGCTGCCTGCGCGATGGCGAGGCCGTGGCCGCCGAGGCCGTGCAAACACTGACGCTGGCGCCGCGTGCGTCGCGCAGGCTCGCGGCGGCGGAACTACTCGATCACTTCTTCGACTTCACCTACGCCTACCGGTTTGGCCCGCCCGCGCATGACGTGGTGATGGCAACGCTGCACGATGCCGAAACCAACGAGGTAAATGGCTACATGAGTGGCTACATGAGTGGCGACATGAGCGGCGCGCCACTGAGCCAGTCGGTCTATCTGCACGACCGCCGTGCCGATGCCTTGCGCGACCCTGGACTGCGCGCCAGCGTGGCGTGCGAGGACGGGACATGGTGGCTCACCGTGAGCGCGCAGCGCTTTGCGCGCTGGGTTCATATCGACGACCACGCGTACCTGCCCGAGGCGGAATGGTTTCACCTGGGGCCGGGGCAGTCGCGCCGTATCCGACTGATGCACGATGCCTGCGGCAACGCCGCCACGGGTGCCATCCCTTCGGGCGAGGTATCGGCCCTGAACGCGCCTCAACCGGTTAGCTACGACGGCTGATCTCATCCTTCTCCACCCTGCCCGCCAGGCCAAGTCTGGCGCGGCAGGACACATATCCCTCCTCCGCCTGGCCGGTATGCGCACCGGTTGCAGGATCAGTACTCCTCCCCCGTTTTCCTACATCCAACCTACCGAAGCATGACTCCCTGACCTATCCGTCTGCCTAGTGTCAGTTCTGTGCGTCATGGCACTTAATACAGTCAACAACGAAAGCGCAAGGCGGAGTGAAAACGCTCCGGAAGATTTCACGGGTGGCAGCTCACGGCTGCCAGGCATTCGCCAGCAAACTAGCTGTAAAAAAGGGTGGAGCGGCGAAGTCGGGTCACATCTCGCAAGTATTGTCTTGCGGGTGCGTAACGATGTCGCTCCTGGGTCATACGGAGGAAGAAATGATCGCGCATCGCTCGGACCTGCATGTCAATCATCTGCTCAACGCACTGCCACGTCACGAATGGGACGCGCTGTCGCGGCACTTCGAACTTGTCCGCCTGCGTGCAGGGGAACTGCTGACCGACTCGGGCCAGCGCATCGTTCACGTGTACTTCCCTACGACCTCCGTCGTATCACTGCTTTCGCTGCTCGAAGATGGCGCCACCGTGGAGTTTGCGGCGGTCGGGAACGAAGGGCTGGTCGGCATTCCGGTGGTCACCGGTGGCGACACGATGCCGAGCCGCGTCGAAGTGCGCAGCCCTGGCTTTGCCTACCGCATTCCGGCGCGTGTGCTGCGTGGCGAGCTGGGTCAGCTTCCGGCGTTGCAGCGCGTGACGCTGCTGTACGTGCAGGCAGTTCTGACGCAGATTGCCCAGACGGCGGCCTGCAATCGTCATCACTCGCTGAACAAGCAATTGTGCCGCTGGCTGCTGCTGGCCATCGACCGCCTGAGCACCAACGAGCTCGTGATCACCCAGCAGGTCATCGCCAATATGCTTGGCGTGCGCCGCGAGGGCGTGACCGAGGCTGCCGGCAAGCTGGAGGACCTTGGCTTGATCCATCACAGCCGCGGTCATATCACCGTGCTGGATCGCTGCGGGCTCGAACAGCATTCATGCGAATGCTACAAGCTGGTCAAGCGTGAGTACGATCGCCTGCTGCCGGCGCTGGCTTGCAGTCTTGCCTGACGGTACGGGGCCGGCGTTGCAACGCCGGCCCGCACCTTAGCCGCCAGTTCAGCCGCCAGCGGGATCGGTGCGGCCGAACGACTGCTGCAAGCCTTCGACAACATGTGCGTAGGCCGCTTCCAGCGTATCGAGGCTTTCGGTGCAGGCGTCGGGCCGCCCCCGCGCCATGGCACGTGCCAGCCGGAACTGCAGCACCTTGCATTCGCTGGCAATCGAGGTGGTTGCCGCCAGTATCGATGCGGGAACGCGGTAGCCATGCGTGCCAAGCCATTGCAGGCAGTGTCCCAGCATTTCAAAGTTGGCGCCAAGCTGGCGCGGAAGATTGAATCCGTAGTGATGAAAATAACTGTCGCCGCGTGCCAGGATAGTATCGACCTGGCCATCGAACGCCTCGCGCCAGCGCGTGACCGGATTGTGATCCGGCCGGCGTCCGAGATGCCGGCGCATCTGCGCGGCCACGGCATTCGACAGGGCTCGTCCTTGCAGCGCCGGTCGCACGCGCTTCGCGTATTCCACGTAGGGAAACAGGATGTCCTGGTTGTCGCGCAGCGCCGGGTCCAGCCGCAGCAGTCCGCAGTAGTCGTCGGACTGGGCGGCGTGGTAGCCGAGCCCATGGTAATAGCCCAGCGTTTGGGCGACCGTGTCGATCCTGTCGATCGCCACCGTGGTTTTCACATGCGCGCGGCGATAGGCCGTGGCACGCGTGTCCGGAAGGTAGTAGCTGTCGACTTCGGCCAGCACGGCATGACCGCGTCCGACCTGCTCGGCGATGTGTGCTTCGAGCGTGTCATAGACGGCCATCTCCTGCACGACCGTGCCGTAGAGCTGTTCGATGTCGGCCTGCGGATACTTGAAGAAGGTGAAATGGTCGCCTTCGAAATCCTGCGCCACCGTAAAGGCCAATGCGGCGCGCGGGTCGAGTCCCCAGCCGTACAGCAGCTCGATCCACAGATCCATATAGCAGTTGGATTCCTGCCAGATCGCATCCGCGCCGTGCAGATCGCCGGGACGAGCGGGAGACGCTGCCTCGGGGGCAACGGCTGGGGTGTCTTGCGACACGTCGGGCAGGCTTGCGACTTCACGCTCCATATTGACTCTCCGCTGGGTTGGGACATTGACCATGTCCTGCGCGCTGGTGCGAGGTCGCGCGCGACCAGCCGTATTGAAGCGCTTCCGGCTAGTCGGCTCGGTACGCTGCCCAACAAACCGGGTGGGTCAGTGGCCGTTGGCATGTGGTCGGGAGCGTGTGCGGAATCGAACAGATTCAGGGCCATGCGGATTCCTACACTGGCTTCACGTCGCCCACCCGCCGGGCGTTGTCGCGCGTACCCGATTCTGCGTACCGCGCGCGACGCCGGCAGGGAACCGGGACCGGGCCGTGGCGCGGGCGTTCGCGCGACAAGCGGGCAGGAGGAGAGATGAGAGTTGGGAATCGGGAGAATATCCCTGCGGCCGTCACGGTACAGGCGCTCGTCGACGAACCGGTGATGGCAACCGCGGCGCGGCTGGCAATCCAGCCGGTCATCCTGGCTGGCGGCGCAGGAACGCGTCTCTGGCCGCTGTCGCGCGAGCAATACCCCAAGCAGTTGCTCAACCTGGTGGCTGGCGACACGTTGCTTGAAGCCACGGCGGCGCGCCTGCAGGGCGTGGCGACCGGCGCGGGCCGCACAGCGGACGAGGACGCGGTGCCTATCGTGGTCTGCGGCGAAGAACACCGCTTCATGGTGGCGGACATGCTCAAGCGCAAGGGCCGCCGCGCACGCATCGTTTCGGAACCTTGCGGCCGCAACACCGCGCCCGCACTGACGATTGCCGCGATGCATGCGGTGTCCGGGCAAGCAACGGATGCCGTGCTGGTAGTCACGCCTGCCGACCATAGCGTGCTGGATGCCGACGCGTTCCGCAAGGCGATGGCCCTGGCCGTGGTGCATGCCGAGGCCGGCGCCATTGTCACGCTCGGCGCACGCCCCACCTCACCTGAAACGGGCTTCGGCTATATCCGCGCGACCGTGCAGGAGGAGCCGGGAGGCCTGGTGATCGAGAAGTTCGTTGAGAAGCCCCATCTGGAACTGGCGCAACACTACGTTGATTCGGGCGAGTACTGGTGGAACTGCGGTGTTTTCGTGGTGCGGGCTTCGGTCTGGCTCAATGCCGTGGCGGAGCTTCAGCCCGACATGTACCGGCAATGCCGTGCGGCCTATGACGCGGGCGAAGGTGCCGGACAGGGCGATGCGCTGCGGATCGGGCGCGAGGCATTCGATGCCTGCCCGTCAGACTCGATCGACTACGCAGTCATGGAGAAGCTCGACGCATTGCCGGGCATGCGCGGCATGCTGGTGCCGCTCGATGCGGGATGGTCCGATGTGGGCTCATGGCTGGCGATCTGGGACATTGCCCCGAAGGATGCCGCCGGCAATGCGGGACGCGGCCGGGTGCTGTTCGACGGCGCCACCTCATGCCTGGCACATTCGGAGGGCCGCCTGATCGCGTGCGTTGGCGTGCAGGACGTGGTGGTGGTGGAAACCGCCGACGCCGTGCTGGTCGTCGACAAGGCACATGTGCAGGATGTGAAGAACGTGGTGCAACGTCTGCGCACCGAGCACGGCGCGGAGATCGTCAATCATCGCAAGGTGCAGCGGCCCTGGGGTTGCTACGACTCGATCGATCATGGCGAGCGCTTCCAGGTCAAGCGGATCGTGGTGGAACCTGGCGCGAGCCTGTCGCTGCAGATGCACTACCACCGCGCGGAACACTGGGTGGTGGTACGTGGCACGGCGCGCGTGACCTGCGGCGACACGGTCAGCATCCTGTCGGAAAACCAGTCGACGTACATCCCGCTCGGTACGCTGCATCGGCTCGAGAATCCAGGCAAGACGCCGCTGGAGATCATCGAGGTGCAGTCCGGCACGTACCTGGGCGAGGACGACATCGTGAGGTTCGAGGATAACTACGGACGCAAATAGGGTGGCATCGCCCATTTGGTCCGGATCTTCCGGATCGCGGGGCGATGCATCTGTGGTGGCTACGGGGAGAGTTACGTGAGCACTATGTCATCTGCCGGCACCATGCCGGCGCCGGAAGCGACAACACGCAAGGGTCATGGCGACGTGCGCGCATGGGTGGACCACGCGGGCCTGATCGTGGCCGCGGGTCTGGTCGGTGCCGCGATCGCGGGCGCGATGGCTTTCTCCCGGCCCAATATCTACCAGGCCCATACGCTGGTGCAGTTACAGCCGGATGGGGTAATCGACCGCAATAGCAATGGCAATGCCCAGCGCGCACCGGCCTTCGATGCCGGCATGCTGCGCAGCCGCGCGGTGGTAGGACCCGTGGTACAGCGCCTCGGGCTGGATATCGTCGTCGAACCGGTGCGCGCGCCGCTGCTGGGCAGCCTGGCGGCGCATATGGCCGAGCCCGGCAAGCCGTCGTCGCCGTGGCTTGGTTATGCATGGGGCGGCGAGCAGATGGAAGTCCGCACGCTGAACGTACCGAACCGGCTGATCAACGTGCCGCTGATGCTGGAAGTACTGCCATCGCAGACCTACCGGCTGTGGTCCGGCGATACACCGTTGCTCGAGGGCAATGTTGGCGAGCGTGTGGAAGCCAAGGGCGTGACCTTCCAGGTTGCGCGGATCGATGCCAATCCCGGCACGCGCTTCCACGTAACCCGTATGGAGACCGCGCAGACGATCGACACGGTTGCCAGCCAGTTGCGTATCGACAGCGATGGCGCCGATTCGCGCACCGTGCGCGTGACGTGGGACAACACCGACCGCACGGTGGTGGCGCCGCTGATCAACGGCATCACCGATGCCTATATTCGCGGCCTGGCCGAGCAACGCCAGGATGAAGTGGCTTCCACGCTGGCCTACCTGAATGGCGAACTGCCGCGTGCAAAGGCCGAGCTCGAACGCGCGGAGGCGGCGCTGACCAAGTATCGGTCGCGCGCAGGCTCGATGCAGCCAAGCCAGGATGCGCAGACCTACCTGAACGGCAGTATCGACTACCAGCGCCAGATTGCGCAGCTCAAGCTCGAGCGTACCAAGCTGTTGCAACGCTTCACCGAAGAGTCGAACGAAGTCCGCACGGTAGACAACCAGATCCAGCAGATGATGCGTGAGCGTCGCGACATGGATTCGCGCCTGCAGACGCTCTCGGTGTCCGAGCGTGAATCGGTTGCGCTGACCCGCGACGTCAAGGTTGCGGAAGACATGTACATGACGCTGCGCAACAAGGTTGACGGCGTGACGATGGCGCAGCTCGAATACACGCGGCGGTTGCGCGTGGTGGATGCCGCGCTGATGCCCGTGGCTCCGGTCGGCATGGGGGCCGGCCCGCTGACCGGCGTGGGCGCCCTGCTTGGCGTATGCCTGGCCATGGGGCTCGTGTCGGTGCGCCAGCGCGTGCGGCCCAGCGTGGCAACCTCCAACGATGCGGAGGCCAACCTCGGACTCACCATGCTTGGCGATGTGGCGTACAGCCGCGAGCAGGTGGAACTGGAACGCCTGCTCTCATCGCGCGCGCATGCCGCCGAGTCGGAAGCGGTGGCTCATGCGTTGGCCCGTCTGGAGCGCCCGCAGCCCGGGCGAGACCTGGCCGATGTGTCGCTGCTCGAGGACGATGGTGCCGAGCGGTTGTTGCGCCTGGGTTTGCATGACCAGTTCCTGCTCGCGCGCAATGCGCCGAACTCGATGGCGGTGGAAGGCTTGCGCAGTGTGCGCGCGGCGATGCATCTTGCGCTGCGTCGCGCAAGCGAGGGTACGCCTGGGCACGACAATGTGATTGCGGTGACCAGCCCCACGGCTGGCGCGGGCAAGACGTTTGCATCGGTCAACCTGGCGGTGCTGTTTGCCGAGGCCGGCCAGCGCGTGCTGCTGATCGACGCGGACCTGCGGCGTGGCCGCGTGGCGAACTGGTTCGACCAGCCGGCAGGCCCGGGCCTGGCCGAAGTGCTGGCGGGACGCACCTCGCTGCCGGAAGCCGTGAGGCTGACCGTGGTCAACCGGCTCTCGGTACTGCCGGCCGGCGTGCCGCCCGCCAATCCGTCTGAGCTGCTGATGCATCCGGTGTTTGCCGAATGCCTGAAAGCCTGTGGCGAACGCTTCGACCTGGTGCTGGTGGATACCTCGCCGGTGCTGGCGGTAGCCGATGCCACGCTGGTGGCCAATGTGGTGGGATCCACGCTGCTGGTGTTGCGTGCGGAGAGCACGCTGCCGTCGCAGGCCGAGGAGACCCTGAAACGCCTGGCACGGGCCGACGCCCGCCTGCTTGGCGGTGTGCTCAATGGCGTGACGGCAAAGCGCAGCAATCGTGCCGATTTCACGTCGATGAATCCGTACCTCGGTATGCCGCAGGCCGCGGCACCCGAGGTCAAACAGATCGGCCATACGGCCGGCGTGGGAGAGAAAACGGGCTGATGACTGCCCACGGTGACGGTCTATCCGCGTGCGATGCACGTGGACACCGGATAGTGCCTCCCAGCATCAGGAGTACAAATGAGGCGGGTCACGTTTGAAGGCTGTGCAGGTTGGCTGCACGCTGCCACGGGGAATCTGGAAAACACGGGTGTAGTACTTTGCGCGCCGCAGGGGCATGAGGCGATGTGGTCCCACCGCGCGTGGCGGCATCTGGCCGATGACCTTGCCGCCGCAGGCGTGCCGGTGCTGCGTTTCGACTTTCGGGGCACCGGCGATTCGGCCGATCCGGACCTTTCCAACGGCGGACCGAACCCGCTTGGTATTGCCCAGGCAGACATCGAGGCCGCTTGCCACCTATTGCGCACCGAAGCGCACGTCGACCACGTGGTGCTGTGCGGCCTGCGACTCGGAGCTTCGCTGGCGGCACTGGCTGCCGCGCGCGTGCCGTATGTCAGCGGTGTGGTCATGCTTGCGCCCGTGGTCGAGGGCCGCCTGTATCTCAGGGAAATGCGCGCGCTGCACGCGGGCTGGCGCAATAGCGCGATTCCCGAACTCGACGTGCCGGCGCCACCTGCCGGTGACCAGGATGTGCTCAGCTTTCGCATGCCGGCGGCAACCGTCGTGGCTATCCAGGCCATGCGGCTCGATACGCCCGTGCCCGCGCCACGCGTACTGTTGCTCGACGCGTGGCCCGATCCGGCTTCGCCCGTAGCGGAACTGGCGCGCAAGACCGGCGAGGCCGGTGCCGAAGTCGATGTGGATGCGTTTGCCGAATATCCGGAGATGATGCGTTCGGCCGAGTTTGCCGACGTACCCGCACGCGCCTGGCTGCGCGTAATCGACTGGGTGAAAGCGGGTGCCGCTGGCCAGTCACGGAAATCGGCACGAAATTCGGCGCAGGCGGCCGTCGCGCCCGAGCCTGCCGGCGACCTGCTGGCCGGCAAAGGCATGCATGGCATCGTCGAGCAACCGGTATGGATCGACGGTGCGCGGCTGTTCGGCGTCTTGTGCATGCCGGCAGCCTGCGGTGTGCGCGAACGGCGTACGAATACGGCGGTGATCTTTCCGAACACCGGCGGCAACCATCACGTCGGAGACGGGCGGCTCTTCGTTGATGTATCGCGGCGGCTGGCGCGGCGGGGCATTGCCTCGTTGCGCCTCGACGTATCGGCGATCGGCGACAGTCCTGGTGCAGCGCGCACCATGAACCTGCAGTCGATCTATGCCAGGACGCCACAGCGTGACGTGAGTAGCGCCGTGGACTGGATCAAGATGCGCGGCTTCCGATACATCGTGCTGGCTGGCATCTGCTCCGGTGCGTTCCTGAGCCTGCACGCCGCGTTGGAGAATGCCGAGGTAACTGGACTGATGCTGGTCAACCTGGTGAAGTTTCGCTGGGACGCGACCGACGATGCCGCGGCGACCGATCATCTGCGTTCGGCACGTGTCTATCTGGCCGCCGCCTGCAAGTGGGAGAACTGGCGGCGCTTGCTGCGCGGAGAGCTTGGCGCGCGCCGCCTGTTGACGGCAATGGTTCGCAGGGTGCGGCAGCGCCTGCGCGAGCGTGCCGAGGTTGCCGGAGCACCAGGGATAACCGATGACACGCGGCAGACGGTGCCGGACTTTGCGAGCGGTGCTGTCCGTGAACTGGACCGGCGCGGTGTGCGGACCATGTTCCTGTACGGCGCGAGCGACGTCGGACTGCACGAGGCGCGACTGGGCCTTGGCAAGCGGCTGGAAGCCATCGAGGGGCTACGTAACATCGAACTGCGCACCGTGCCGCTGCTTGATCACTCCCTGTTCCTGACCGCCAGCCGGGCAACCTTTGCGGACCAGTTGTTCACCCATCTCGGGCGGATGTCCGGGGCAGCGACATCATTTACGGCGGTGGCACCGCGCGCGACACCGGCATTGTCACCCGTGCGGCCGGCGCGCAGGCCTGCTCATGGGGTGGCCGCCGGCGACGCGTCCGATGGCAAGCCGGCGCGGAGCAAGCCGCGCCGTGAACGCACAAGCTGAAGCGGCTCCGGAGCGATTGCCTCAGAGCTCCGCGCCGCGCTCAGGCTGACAGCGCCCGGCCAGCAACTCGCGCATGCCAAGCAGGTTGCCGGCCAGTCGGCCGCGGCGGTCGATATGCGGCTCCGGGAAGAACGATTTCGCGCCGTTCGCCAGAAATGCCTTGGCGGTATTGCTGCAGGCCTCGCGCGCGGACAGCGCGCCCTTGCCGTACAGGTACCACGCATTGACGATCTGCGAAAAGCCAAAGCGCTTGCCCGAGGTACGTCCACCCGAGCGCAAGCCCAGGTGTACGCCGCGCGCGCCCTGCACATTGAACATCGGGCCCCGGCGGGCCATGGCGCGTGAGAAGTCCATGTCCTCGAGCCAGCCGTACAGCACCAGTCGTTCGTCGAAGCGCAGGTCACCAATTGCGCTGACACGGTAGGCCATGTTGCAGCCATAGAGCTTTTCCACTGGCACCAGTCCGGTGGACTTGGGGTGGGCGGCGTCGTCCGCGAGCAGCTCGGCGGCCTCATCCCAGTCGATGGCATCGCCGATGACGCCGTCCTGCACCAGGCCGCCGGTGATTCCCACCGCAAGTGGCCGCGCCGCGAATGCATCGGCGCAGCGTGCGAGCCATTCCGGCGCCGGCACGAAATCGTCGTCGAAGAAGACTACGATGTCCGATGTCGGCATCACGCGTTCCATTCCGCGATTGCGTTGGGCAGGCAATCCGGCCGGGCCGAACACGTACTCGATGGGCAGGGTCGATTCGACCATTGGCTCCACATCGAGTCGCGTGTTGGCTGACACCACCACAATCGTTGGCTGGAGTGTCTGTGATTCCAGCAGACGCAGCACGCGCGTAAGCGCTTGCGGGCGACCTTTGGTGGCAATGACTACGGCAATGCGGCACGCCTTGGGCGCACCTTGCAGGTGTTGTGGAATCACACGGCCTCCCCTCTTTGTTATGACGGACCGGTTGCGTTGAGTCCGAGTGTAAGGAATACACGCGACCGGCTCCGTGTGTTTGCCCACGCTGTGCAGCACAGCATTCACTACGCCTGGCAACGCGCTGTCATGCGGCTTTTGCTGCGTGCGCTTTCGCACGGATTCCGCACGCGCGCGCTCGCAAGATGGCGTGGATAGCCTGGCACCGGTGCCAAGCGCTCTTCCTCACCACCTTTCGATGCCCGGGAGCGTAGCAATGACCTGGACCCGTCGCGCGTGCCTGCGCACTCTTTCCGCCAGCGCGCTCGCATTTGCCTCTCGCGGTGTGCTGGCGCATGTCAGTGCAGGGCGGGTAGACCCATTGGTCCCGGCGCCTGACGCGTGGGTAGTGGATCCGTCCGGCCAGCGGTACCGGCTCAACGCAATGTTGAAAGGCAAGGTGACCGCGCTGCAGACGATGTTCACTGGCTGCAGTTCGGTCTGCCCGCTGCAGGGTGCAATGTTCGGCGCAGTGCAGGAAGGCATGGCGCGCAAGGGTGGCCACTATCCGATGCAATTGCTGTCGCTGAGCATCGATCCGCTCGGCGATTCGCCGCAGGCAATGCAGGCGTGGCTGCAACGCATGGGTGCAGGCAAAGCCTGGCGTGGCGTGATTCCTACCGGCGATGTCATGGCGCTCAGGTCCACACTGGCTGGCCGTCCACCATCGGAAGATCTCGACCGCCATGCCACACAAGTCTACTTTTTTAACGCGTCAGCACAGCTGTGCTGGCGCAGCCAGGCGTTACCGCAACCCGAAGAGGTGCTGGATGCCATGGCATACCTGGCGAAGGCTGGAAGCCTGTAACCACAACCAGAAAAATCTGCTGCAGGGGATGCATCATGAATATTTCGTTGGGATTGGGTTCGGCGAACTCGCTGAGAACCTGGGTCAGGTGCGCAGCCACGTGCCTGCTGATGATCTGGCTATGGGCTGTGCCGGCGTCCGCGCAGGCGCAGACCCGGACCGAGGTCAAACTGAGCGGTACCAACTTCTGCCTCGACATTAGCGGGGCCGTGGTCGACAACGATGCACCGGCCATTATCTGGACCTGCCACGGCGACCTGAACCAGAAGTGGGACCTGACGCTGTTCGGTAACCAGTACCAGATGGCTGCCGCACACAGCGGCAAGTGCCTCGATATCCAGTACGCCAGCACTGCCGTGGGCGCACCGGCACTGCAATGGCAATGCAGCGGCACCTCGAACCAGCGTTTTGCGCTGCGCGCGCAGAATGGCGGCTATGCAATCGTGGCGGGACACAGCGGGTTATGCCTGGCGCCGACCGCTTCCGTGGAAGGACGCGCGGTGGTGCAGAACACCTGCAATGGCAGCGCGGCACAGACGTGGAACATCACGGTGGCGCAGGTCACGGTATTGCCGTCGAAGTGGGCCGCACCCAAGGCCTTGACGGTGATTCCGGTGGCGGCTGCCAACCTGCCGGATGGTCGCGTGCTGGTATGGTCCTCGTACGAACGCAATAACTTCGGCGGCGATGGTGGCAGGACCTACACGGCGTTGTTCAATCCCACGACTGGTGCTTCCACCGAAAAGCTCGTGACCAATACCGGCCACGACATGTTCTGCCCGGGTACTGCCAACCTGCCAGACGGGCGCATCCTGGTCAACGGCGGCAGCAGCACCACCAAGACCAGTATCTACACGCCTTCCACCAATGCATGGACCTCGGCTGCGGCCATGGTGAAGGGACGTGGCTATCAGGGAGCCGTGACGCTCAGCGACGGCGGGGTATTCACCGTAGGTGGATCGTGGAGCGGGGACATCGGCGACAAGGACGGCGAGACCTGGCATTCGGCCACGGGCTGGAAGCTCAACAGCGCGGTATGGGATGACTATTTCCTGACCGGCGATACGGCAGGCATCTATCGGTCAGACAACCATACGTGGCTGTTCTCCGTGGCCAACGGTCGCGTGTTCCATGCCGGCCCGAGCAAGCAGATGAACTGGGTGGACACCGCCGGCAACGGTAGCGTGACTTCGGCCGGTTTGCGCGCGGCGGATGGCGATTCGATGAACGGCAATGCCGTGATGTATGACATCGGCAGGATCCTTACGCTCGGTGGCGCACCCGATTACGAAAATGCTGCCGCAACCAGCAACGCGCACGTGATCGATATCCGCACCGGCACGGCCACCGTGCGCAAGGTGGCATCGATGGCATATGCACGTGCATTCCACAACAGCGTGGTGCTGCCCAATGGCCAGGTAGTGGTGATTGGCGGACAGGCCTGGCCGGTGACGTTCAGCGACGACGGCGCCGTGCTGACCGCGGAACTCTGGGATCCGACCACCGAGAAGTTCGCGTCGCTGGCCCCCATGGTGACGCCGCGCACCTATCACAGCGTGGCGCTGCTGCTGCCTGATGGTCGCGTGATGAGTGGTGGCGGCGGCCTGTGCGGCGCCTGCGCGACCAACCATTCCAATGTGGAGATCCTGACGCCGCCGTACCTGCTCAATGCAGACGGCACGGCTGCTACGCGTCCGTCGATTACCTCGGCGCCGGCCGATGCCTATCTTGGCACCACCATCTCGGTCAATGCCACGGCCAACATGAAGACGTTCGCGCTGGTACGCATGTCGTCGGTGACCCATTCGGTCAACAATGAGCAGCGTCGCGTGCCGCTGACGTTCACGCTGGGTACGGCGGGCGAATACAAGCTGCAGATCCCGTCCGATCCGGGTGTGGCGGTGCCGGGCTACTACATGCTGTTCGCGATGAATGCCGCAGGCGTGCCCAGCACGGCGGCCGTGGTGCGCGTCCGTTGATGCGGGCGCCCATCGTCCTGGCGGCCCTGCCGGCCGCCAGTCTTGCCGCACCGGCGCAGGCCCAGGCGACCACGCAGGACGTGGTCGCCCGGGGCCGCGCCCTGTTCCTCGGCCAGGCTACGACCGAGGCACCCGTGCACCTGCGCGGCGAAACCCGCGCGCTGCCCGCCTCGGCGGTACGTTGTATCAATTGCCACGTGGCCCCCAAAGGCGCCGAGCCGTTGGGACCACGCCTGACCGCCGACACGCTGCTGACCATGGCATCGCGCAGAGGCGGTCCGGCCTCGGCCTACGACCGCGACAGCTTCTGCCGCGTGCTGGGCAACAGCGTCGATAACACTGGCGTGGTGCTGGCCAAGGCAATGCCTCAATACCAGTTGTCCGATCCAGAGTGCACCGCACTCTGGTCTTACCTGCTGACGCAATAGCGACATGGCGCGCGAGCACGAGCATCGCGCAGAATGGGACCGGAGCCCGCGAATGCCCAACTTCCGACGCAGTTTCCTGGCCCGGCTCGGCGTGTTGACCGGTGCGGGCGTGGCCACCGCGGCGGGCGCGCGCGAGCCGACATCGGGTGGCTCGACAGGCGCTCGCGAGCGTGCTGTATCAGTTGCCGATTTCGATGGCCTGGACCCGACCGGGCGCGCGCCGTCGGATGGGGCGTTTGCCAGTGCGCTGCGCGCCGTGGCTCGTCAGGTGCGCAAGGCCGAATTCGGTGAGAACCCCAACCTGATCGGTGGTCCACGCATCGTCGTGCCGCCAGGCACCTATCGTCTTACGCGGCCCGGCGCGCTGTTCGACTCGGCGCTGTTCCCGGGACGCACCCAGGGACTGGCGATCGAAGGCGACGGCCCGTCCGGAACCGTTGTCATCCTCTATGAGCCACGTGGCGACGGCGCACTGTTCAAGAACCAGGACGTGGCGCTGGTGGTGCGGCTGCGCAATCTGCAGTTCCACGGTAACGCCCCGAACAACGACCTGATCGACAGCGTGAGTTCCGGTGGCGCACAGGACTATGCGTTCGACGATTGCCTGTTCACCGGCAAATGGCGCTACGGCGTGAACCTGACCGGCGACAATTGCAACAGCGAATGGAAGTTCTGGCGCTGCGCCTGGGCCGGTACCTGGAAGTCATTCCTGTACGTCGGCGACAAGCGCACCTCGGACCAATTCCTGAACTACTGGTTCGACCACTGCAAGTACTGGTGTTCAAGCAACTGGATCGACATGCATCGCGGCGGCAATATCAAGCTGACCGACTGCGACGTAAGCGGCTATGACCCCTCGGTGCCGACCAACCTGTTCAACCTGCGCGGCAACAACCATGCGATGGGCGTGTGCTCGTTCAAGGCCGAAGGGCTGCGCGTGGAGCAGAAGACGCGCAACGCCGGCGTGATGCTGTGCGAATGGGAGCAGGGCAATATTGGATTCAAGGACTGCGACTTCGGCTCGCAAGGCTATCAGTCGTTCGCTGCCGGTACCGTTTCGGCCGTGTTCTCGCCAGGAAACACGGCTGGCGCCCAGGTGGTGTTCGATAACTGCCAGATCATGGGCCGTCACCACTATGCGTCGGGGCAGGGACCCACGGCGCAGGGGCGTGCGGTCTACCGCAACTGCGATTTCGTGAACTACACCTATCCGGACGAGGCGCTGATGTTCTCCGAGTCCGGCAACCAGCTCGGCCGCCGCCGCGTGGTGACGCTGGAAGGGTGCCGTGGCAACAGCGCCGCCGGTGTCTATGCCGATGCCGAGATTGGCTGGCATGTGGCCGCGTCGGCCACGGTCAGGACCAAGATGGTCTCGCTGAGGAATGCGTTTGGCCGGCTTCCGGCACGTGCCGACGGTGCGCAGACCGTGATCCTGCCCCTCAATGCCATCGTTACGCGCGTGATTCTCGATGTGGCCGGCGGCGGCAGCTACGCGATTGTGTCAGGCGATCCTTCGTCCCCCTTGCTCAAGCCAAGCCAGAAGGCCGATGAGCGCATGCTGTTCCGCTGCAATACACGGCAACGCTGCACCATCAGCCTGGCGCCCGGATCCGGAGCGGACCAGCCGCCCGGTGCCGATGCGGTGGCGCTGATCGAATACATCGGCTAGGCGGTTCGTTCCATTCCTGTTCCGGCTCCTTCCGCGGGACCTCCATCTTTCCTCCACTCGGCTCTACTCAGCTCCACATAGCAGATACAGAAAGAAAAAGGCCGCTTCCGGAGAAGCGGCCTTCCTTTTGTCGTACAGGCAGATCAGGCGCGCTTGGCCTGTTCGCTGCCGTAGCGGTTCAGGTAGCGGTACTTGCCGAACTGGTAGTGCGAGCGATACCAGCGTCCTTCCACCGCAAGGCCGTTGAACAACACGCCCTTGACCTCGCCACCGGCCTGCTCGACCAGGCGGCGCGCGGCGGTGAGTTCCGCTGCCGTGGTCTTGTCGGCACGCGCCACCATGAACACCGCGCCAGCCTTGGGCGCCAGGATGCCGGCATCGGACGCCGCCAGTACCGGTGGCGTATCGATCAGCACCAGGTCGTAACGCGAGCGCACTTCGGCGAGCAGCTCATCCATGCCCGGGCTTTGCAGCAGGTCCGCCGCGAGCGGAGGTTCCGCTCCGGTGGAAATGAAGTCCATGCCAGGCGCTACATTGCGCTGAATCACGTCGTCAAGCCGGCTGCCGGTCAGTGCTTCGGTCAGGCCGGGTTTGCGCGTGACATTGAAGTGCTCGTTCAGCGCACCCCGGCGCAGATCGCCATCGATCAGCAGAACCTTGCGCCCGGCAGCGGCCGCTACCACTGCGAAATTGGCGCTCAGGAACGACTTGCCGGCTTCGGGCGCGGGGCCGGTAAAGACCACCACGTGGTTACGCGGGGACGAGAGCAACGCGAACTGCAGCGCGGTGCGGAAGCCGCGCAGGCTCTCGATGGCCGGGTCGTCCGGTTCGCTCAGGGCGAGTACGTCCTTGCCGTCGGCCTTGGCACGTGTCAGGCGAGCCTGCTGCGTGCTCATCGGAATCGTGGCGTAGACGGTCATGCCGCACTGCGTCTCGATCTCTTCGGCATCCGCGACCCCGCCGTCGAGCATGCGGCGCACCGCTACCACCAGCAGCCCCATGATGATGGCCAGGGCTGTCGACGTACCAGCAATCAGCCCGCGGTTCGGACGCACCGGCTTGATCGGCACGTCGGCATTGTCGATCAGGCGTGCCGTGCCAACCTTGCTGGCCTTGACCAGACGGAGCTGCTGCACATCATTGAGCAGCGACTGATAGAGCTCGGTGTTGACCTTTACGTCGCGCATCAGGCGCACCACGTTCTGTTCCACGTCCGGCAGCTTCTGGATCTTGCCCGTGACGCCGTTGAGTTGCGCGTTCAGGCCGGCGATCTGGTTGTCCAGGATCTCGATCGTGGGATGGTTCGCAGTGAAGCGCGCGATCAGTTCCTGGCGCTTCTGGCGCAGTTCCTGCATCTTGGTCTGGATCTGAACCGACTGCGACAGGATCAGCTTCGATTCCTCGCTGAGGTCGATCGTGCCGCGCTGGTTACGCATCGCGTTATAGCGCGACTCGGAAGCTTCCATCTGCTGCTTGAGTTGCGGCAACTGGCTTTCGAGGAAGTTCACCGATTTCTCGGCCTCGGCCGCCTTGCGGCGCAGGTTCTGCTCCACGTACTCGCTGCCGATCTCGTTGAGGATGGCCGAGGTATTGGCCGGAGAGGTGCCCTCCAGCGCCACGCCGATCACGCCGCTCTGCTTGCCGCGTTCTCCGATCAGCAACTGGTCCTGCAGGTTGGCGATGGCGGCACCGCGTGGCAGCCGGCGTACATAGAACCGCGCGCCGGGTCGGCCGTCGAGTCGGCTGATCTCGAGCGACACCGTGCCGCTGGCCGTGGCCACGGTCAGCGGATGGCCAACCTGGCCTTCGGCGGTCTTGTCGCTGCTGGCGAACGCGAGGCTGTACTTGCCATCGCCGAGCGCGGTTACCACCATGCGGCGGTCTTCCATCTGCGCGGGTACGTCGAGCCGTTCGACCACGATCGACTCGCTACCCCAGGCAAAGCCGCCAAGCCCGAACAGCCCGGGAGTGGAGAGTTCCTTGTTGTAGCTGGCAATCGATGCGCCGACCAGCGGGAAGTAGCGCGGCGTGGCCTCGATGTCCAGATGCAGTGTATCGACGGCCTTGCCGACCACCATGCGCGAGCGCAGCAGCTCGATTTCCGCGGTCGCCGCCGGCTTCACGTCGAATACCGGCGAGATATTCGCCGCAAGCTTGCTGGCGGTGGTGCCCCCGTTGGTGTCCTCCACCTGCACCAGGATGTCGGCCCGGTAGACCGGCCTGGCCAGGTAGGCGTACAGCAGGCCCACACCGAGAATCGTGGCGGCGACGATCAGGAAAGTCCAGCGGTAGCGAACCAGCACATCGACATATGACGTCATGTCCATGCTCTTTTCGCTCTCTTCCCATGTATCAGGCACGTTGTCCCGAAAATTCCTTACGTTGCTCATCATGCCCCTCCATGGCGGTGGGCCGGCGCTGCCGCATGAATTTGTGCCGACCAGGATTCAACACCCATCTTGATCAAACCAAGTACGATGACAAACATGCTTTGCGATCCGCCAAACGGGTCGGGCACGTCGGTCTGCTGCTCTTCGCACAGGCGGTACGTCTTGCCGCGTGCCTTTGGAAACATGTCTTCCAGCGCGTCGCGCTGTTCTTCATCCATGACCAGCACGAGGTCGGCACCGGCGACGAGCGCGTCGTCCACGGCGCGCGCACGGTGCGCGCTCAGGTCGTCGCCCTCGGATGCCAGCAAACGTACCGCGCGTGGATCGGCGGTGGCGCCCACGGGCGGCGCGAGGCCCGCCGACAACACGCTGCATTGCGGCAGCTCGCGACTGAGAAGTGCCGCTGCCATCGGGCTCCTGCACCGGTTGCCGATGCACACCACCAGGATCGACCGGATCATTTCCACCCCGTCTGGTTCAATGGCGCCATGGCCTTATGGCCTGGCGATGCTGGCGGTGCCCACGACCGGCTGGATCAGCAGCGTCATCACGCGGCTCCAGCGCACCAGGTCGCGCGCATCCACGTAGACCACGTCCTTGGGTTCGAGCTCGAAACTCTCGGCAATGGCCAGTGCCACCGGCGAGGTGCCGTCCAGGTGATACACCTTGGGCTTGCCCTCACTGGTCTTGCGGATCACGAAGATCTGCTCGGCGTTAGCCGATGCGGGATTCACGCCACCGGCATCGCCAAGCGCCTCGTTCAGTGTCATGCGGCCGTTGCGCATCAGCAGCGACGAGGGCTTGACCACTTCTCCGGTCACGAAGATCTTGCTGTCTTCGCGTTGTTCCACGCGCACGATGTCACCGGAGCGCAACAGGATGCGCGACGGATCGGTGCCCTTGGCCAGCAATGCCGGAATATTGACGTACCAGCTGCGTTCGCCGCGCGTGACGCGGACGCGGCTGTTGTCGCCGGTCAGGTTGAGCACGCCGCCGGCGCGGTTCAGTGCCTCGACCAGCGTCATTGCCGCATCGTCGATGGCCAGCATGCCGGGTGTCTTGACTTCGCCGTCCACGTACACACGCTGGCTGCGGAAGCCCAGCACACGCACGGTCATCTGCGGGTCGCGCACCACGCGCGACAGGATGCGGGCCATTTCGTCGCGCACCTCGTTGGCCGTCTTGCCAGCCACTTTCATCACGCCCGCATACGGGAACTGGATGTCGCCGGCGGGGCTGACCACGTAGCCGGGCATGTTGGAGCCACCGCTCGATGTGGGGATCTCGAACGCGGCGCCAATGCTGTAGGTCTGCGTGGGAAACACAAGTTCGGGGTGGTCCCAGACCACCACCGAGATGATGTCGCCGGCGCCGATGCGGTATGGCGTGGGCGTGGCGAACAGCTCTTCCACACCGGCATTGGCCGGCTTGGACTTGGCCTGTTGCTCGCGCACCAGTTCCAGCGTGATCGGCGTGACATCGGGCATTGCATCGGGGCTCACGGCGCTGACCGGCGCGGTGGCGCTGAACTGCATGCCCGGTGATGCCGCGCATGCGCCCAGCAGCAGCGCGGCGCACGCCGAGGCCAGCAGGGCGCCCAGCGAACGGCGTGATCCGGAATCGGGCCCGCAGGCGGCGTGGTCTTGGCTTGTCTTCACGGCATCCTCTCCCCAGTCGTTGAAACGAGACGCGGCATCGCTGTCCGTCGCGATTAGATGCATCGTAGGAGTCTGCAAAGTGCACTATCGGTGCGCTCTCGCACATTGATGCCGGAGCACTACGGCGCAACGTTGCATATCGCACCGAAGGCAGGTTGCGGTGCCGCATATCGTTCGCAACACGGACCACAAGACTGGCCCGCGCCTGGCGCATGCGCCGCACCAAAGGGGATACACATGAGGGGTGTGATCATCAACGCAGACGACTTCGGCTACGACGAAGATACCTTCCGGGCCACGGTTGCCTGCTTCGACGCCGGTCTGCTCACCAGTGCCACGATCCTGGCCGGGCGCCCGGCTACGGCGCAGGCGTGCCGCTACGCGCGGGACAACCATGGGCGCTTTTCCTTCGGCCTGCATTTCAACATCGTGGAAGGGTGGCGCCCGCAAGGTACGTCGGCCACGCTGTGCCGCAAGGACGGCTCGTTGTTCCCGCCCAAGATCCAGCGCGCGCGCGCCATGGCCGGGCTGATCGACCCGGCCGATCTGCGCCGCGAGTTCCGGCTCCAGCTCGACGAATTGCGCGACCACGGCGTGAGCGTGTCGCATGTCGATGGCCATGGCCATATGCACAAGTACCCGGCCATCATGCGCGTGCTGCGCGAGGAAATGCTGCGCGCCGGCATCTCGCGCGTCAGGCGTCCACAGAATTGCTACTTCATGAAGAATCACGTGCGTGGCGCGATGAATGTGCTGCTGCTGCGCCACTTCGGCGGGCTTCGCAGTCCGGACTTCTATGTGGGTGCCGACACACGGCAGCCAGGCTGGGCGCTCCAATTGCCCGCGATCCTGCCCGAAGGCGTAACGGAGATGTCGGTGCATCCGGGGTACAGCGAATCGTGGCGCAAGGAGGAGGGCGCGCCGTTGATGGAGCCGGAGCCGCTTGGCAACGTCCTCAAGCAGGCTGGCATTGCGCTGCTGCGCTATCACGACATCTGATCCGCATCCAAGGCATGCAAACATGCGCGCGGCATCGGGTGACGATGCCGCGCGCTGCTTTCAGGCCGCGCCGCGGCTGATGGCCGCAACCGTGCTGTCGAGCACGGCTTCTGCGCGCGTGCGTTCGGCGTGGAAGTGCGCCAGCAGCGCGGTACGGCGTCCTTCGGTTTGCTCGCCGGTGAGCATCATGTTGCGCAAATAGGCGATCGCGGCTTCGGCAAAGTCGGCATCGCGCGGCACCAGTACCCCATTGCATTCGTCGATCATCGAGCCAATGCAGCCACGATCGTGCGCAATCACGGGCACCCCGTGGCTGTGTGCCTCCAGCAGGATCAGGGGCGCCGCCTCGTTGTGGTACGTGGTGGGGAACATCAGTACGTCGATATTGCGGAAGAAATCCTCCTTGGCGGTGCCATGGACCGGGCCGAGATAGCGCACGCAAGCGGTGCGCGCCAGTTCGGCGTCGAACCTCGCGCGGATGTCGGGTGCTACCGGCCCGGCGATGCGTGCGCACACGGGAATGCCGATCTCCTGGGCCAGCCGCACAACCTCGAAGAACGTAAAGATGCCCTTGGCCGCCGTGATGTTCGACAGGAAGCCGATATTGATCGATTCCGACGGTGCGGCCGTCTGTGGGGCCGGCGGCGTGGCGGTACCGGGCAGATCGATCAGGCTCAGGTTGGAAAGTACCTGCACATTGCCAGGTGCCAGCCGGTAGATCCTGGCCAGCTCGGTGCGCATCAGGTCGCACAGCACCAGATGCCTGCCGCGCGGCGCGCAGCGCATGATCAGGCGCGTGTACCAGCTGGGCCGATTGATATAGGCGAAGCTGTGGTGATGAAAGTAGATGTCCATGCCCGACAGGTTTGCCAGGGCCACGAAAGGGGCGTCGAGCAACTGGCCGAATCCGCCCGACAGTCCGAGGTACAGCGTATGGGGCCGCCGGGGCCGGTCGCCAGCCAGCAAGCGGCTCATGCGCCAGAGTTGCCGGGCGCGATTACCCAGTGCCTTGAGTCCCGATAGCTTTCCCGTCGCACGCTTGGAGACATCCAGCACCTCAACGGGCACACGTTCGCGGATGCGATCCACCATGCGCTGGTTCGACGCCGAGAAGCCGTTGTGCGGCGGCGGAAGCGGGCCGAGGAACAGCACCGGCCGGGCCAGCGCCGCCGGCATGCCGGCGGTCTCATGATGCGGCGCGCAAGCCGGCGGTGTGCCAGGATCGGCAGGTTGCTTGGCAATCGGGCCAAGGGTGTTGGGCATCGTCATGCTCGGGCGTCCTCCAGAATCTTCATGCAGCCTTCCATGATGGAGCGGCCGGCACACGCGGGCGTGTACTGGCCTGCCACGTTCAGGCACTGCTGCATGGTGGCCTGCACATCGGCAAAGCTGCGGGTGGCCTGCATCAGTGCACGCGCGAGGTCATTGGTGTCGCGTGTGGCGAAGGTATGGCCGGTGACGCCTTCCTGGATCAGTTCGGGAATGCAGCCACAGCAGTCGCTGGCCACTACGGGGCAGCCATAGCTGAGCGCTTCGTTGACCACCAGGCCCCAGGCTTCGGTGTGGCTTGGCAACACCAGGCAGGTGGCTTGTGAATACTGCTGCGCAAGCTGGCTGATATCCATCGACCCCAGGAATTGCACGGCATCGGCAATGCCGAGTGATTCCGCCAGTTGCGGCAACTGCTCGGCCTCGACGAGCGGCCCGGCCAGCACCAGCGTGGCGGCGGGCTGTTGCCGACGCACCTCGACAAATGCATGAAGCAGGTCCTCGATGCCCTTGGCGCGACATACCAGGCCGACGAACAGGAAGCGCGGGGCATCGGCGGGCGCCGCGTTGGCGAGGCGCTGTGCCGCGGCGTCCTCGGGACTATAGGTATGGGGCAGCGCCGCCGCCTGGCACCGGTAGACGATCTTGGCGGGATCGGCGCCCATGGCGATCACGTACTCGGCCGAGCGCTGGCCGTAGACGAAGATGCCATCGCACTGGCGGAAGAAGAAGCGTTTCATCCTGCGCTTGACCGGGTGGTCGGCCTGGTCACGCATGGTGGAATCGCAGAATACGCCGCGCCGCTTGCCACGCAGCATGCATGCGGCGAGCATGGCCCAGAACTCCACGCGGTGGTAGCCGGGCATCAGGATCAGGCGGCTTTCCGAACGCCAGACTTCGCGCATCAGCCGCAGCGCGACTTTCCAGCGCGGTATCGTCTCGTACGGTTCATCGAACAGGATCTGGTACGGATACCGGTGATAGCTGGTGTCCACACTGCTATAGGCCGAGCGGCCGTAGCCGGTGGCGGAAATATGGAAGAAGCGAACGTCATGGCCGGTGCCGCGCGCGTGCGTGAATGCCTCGCTGAATACCGCACCCTTGTACTTCGGCCAAAGCATGTTGTGGTAGATGTCGATCATCGTCAGTCCCTGGGCTGCGTGGATCCCGGCTGCCGTCTAGTCGGCGTGGACGATGTCCACGTCGTGCGGTGCTCGGGCTGAAGCGTGGTGTGGCATGGCCTGGCCTTGCGGCGCGGAATCCAGGCGCGGCCGCAATGGCCGGCACGGACTGCCCATGCAGATCATGCCGGCAGGCATGTCGCGGAATACCGCGCTGCGGGCGCCAATGACGGCACCATGGCCGATGCTGACGCCCGGCGCGACAAATGTGTGGCTGGCCACCCAGGCTTCGTCGGCAATCCGAATCGGACGACCGCGAATGGCAAAGTCGCTGCTTTGGTAATCGTGGTCGCCGGCGCACAGGTAAGTGAATTGGGATACCACCGCGTGATTGCCGATCTCTATTTCGGCCAGGCTATACAGCTCGGCCCCGTCGCCGATCCATGCGTAGTCGCCAATCTTTACCTTCCAGGGGTAGGTGACCCTGACGCTCGGACGAATCACGACGTTGCGGCCCACCTGCGCGCCGAAGCATCGCAGCAGCCAGCGTCGGAAGCCGTTGGCGAACTGGGGCGACCGATGGAAGAACAGGCTCTGGACGCACCACCACAGCTGCACGGCAAGCGCCGAGCGGCCGCGAAAGCCGGGGGGCATCCTGAAGGTCGACAGATCCTGGAACATGTTGCGCCTCCTCCCGCCGGGCTTGCTGGCCCGGACTCAATCCGGCCGCGCCGGCTGCGATGCAGGTATCGTGACGCTGCACCGCCGCATCCACCGTACGCCAGCCCACAAAGCTGCAGGCCGGCACCAGCTGGGCTGCGGCTATTCCCCTACGTAATCGCCGGTGGCCGCCTCGGCGGTGCCTTGCGGGGCATGCACCCGCTGCAGCGTGGCTTCGAACCCCGCCAGCACTGCGTCGCGATCGAGGTGCGTCGCGGCCCAGAGCCGGCCTGCGGCACCCAGTGCGCGGCAGCGTGGCGGATCGTCTGCCAGTGCCTCGATGGCCTCGGCAAGTGCCGCGCTGTCGCCCGGTTCGACCACGATGCCGCACTGGACTACGAGCTTGCCAAGTTCGGTAGCCGGTGCCGCGGTGGCTACCACGGGCTTCGCACTGACCAGCATGGCCGCCAGCTTGGACGGGAGTACCAGGTCGGCGGCGTCGGCACGCTGAGGCATCAGGTGAATGTCGGCACAGGCCAGCAGCGACGGAAAATCGGCGACCGGTTGCAGCGGCAGAAAGTGAATGCGTGCGAGCCCTTCGCAACGCTTGCGCAGGTCCGCCACTCCCGACCCCGCTCCGCAAAAGATGAAATGGAGATCATCGCGCTCGCGCAGGTGTTCCGCGGCTTCAGGCAGGATCTCGATGCCCTGCTTGGCGCCGATCGTGCCCGAATACAGGGCTACGATGGCATCCTTGGGAATGCCGAGTTGCTTGCGGAAGTCGACGCCACTGCGTTGTGCCAGCGCATCGAGGTCCACCCAGTTGGGCAGCATGGTCAGGTGCGCATCGTCGGCACCCTTGCGCCGCGCCAGCGTCACCATCGCATTCGAAATCGATGACACGTGATCGTAGCGCTTGAGCACGAAGCGCTCGAAGGCACTCGCCATCCGACGCAGGAATTTGCCCTTGAGCAGCCCCAGCTCGAATGCGGCATCGATCTCGTAGTCGTGGATATGCAGCCACGCCTTGCAGCCTGTGAGCCGTGAGAAGATCAGCGCCGCGGGACTGCAGAACAACGGTGGCTCGACGATGAACAGCACGTCGGGACGCCACGTTACCTGGCGCACCAGCCATCCGATGCTGGTGATGGCGAACGACGCGAGGTGCAGGACCCGCTTCAGCCCCGACGGGCGCTGGGGGACCCACAGTGGTGCACGCATGACATCGACGCCATTGCGCATCTCGCGCCGGTAGCGCAGACCGGCGTAGGCCGCATCGACCTTCCAGGCCGGATAGTACGGGGGTGCCGTGATCACGCGTACCTCATGCCCGCGCGCGGCAAGCCATTCGGCCTGTTCGCCGGTGTACTTGCCGATACCTGTGAGCTCCGGAGAATAGTTCAGGCAATAGAGCAGGATCTTCATCGTTCTTTTTCCATCCTGGTGATGCCATGCGGCAAGGGCGGTTCGAGCGGCATGAATCGGCCAGCCACCATCAAGGGGGGCCATTCACGAACGCAGTCTACGGAGCGCGCAGGGTCAGGAATGTTCGAGTCCGCACGCTGCCGCCGGCGGGTGCCAACCTGTGTGCGAGCGAACAGAGGCGACTGCGACAAGCGTCTACGCTCCAATGCGACGGTCGGTCCGTCCGCCCAGCCGCACGTGCCGTGACCGGCACCCGGCGCGATCTAACCCATGGCTGGCAATCTGGAGGTTTGTGTGACAACCCTGAAAGGCGAGCTGCTTGGCAGCGAATCGGATGCGGCAATGGCCTCGGTGCAGCAAGACGCCACTACGGAACGTGCAAGCCAGGCAACCCGCGCCTTGCGGCTGGCCGTGGCCAGCTCGATGGTGTCCAAGGTCAGCAGCACGGCGCTCCAGGTGGTCAGCATTCCGCTGTTTGCCAAGGTTCTCACCGCTGACGATTTCAGCGCGATGATGGTGTACTTCGGTATCTCGGCATGGTTGTCGCTCGTGGCGATCGGCGTCTGGCCAACGATTACATCGATTGCCGCCGACGACCGCAAGGAAGGACTGCTGCCGGGCGTGCTGGCGGTGTCGCTGGGTGGCCTTTCGGCAATTTTCCTGTCGCTGATCGTGCTGGTGCTGGTGCTGCGGCCGGTACTGGAACACAGTGGGATCAACCTGTTCTCGGCGAGCCACTACAGTTTGTTCACGGCGGCGCTGGTCTGCTACGCGCTGCTGACCGTGCTTTCGGTGGGTGAGGCCGTCAACCAGGGACAGCACCGGCAGCATGTCAACAACCTGATCACGGCGGGTGGCAGCGCGTTGAACGTGGTGTTCATCGTGGCGGTAGCCTTCTTTTTCCGCGCGCCCGGCCAGCAGCATGTAGACGTGACGCTGCTGTTCGTGGCAAGCCAGCTCGGCTTTATCCTGCTGCGCGTTTTCAATATGGCTGGCGTGGTGGCGCGCGTGGGACGGCCTCGCGCATTCCCCGGCAAGGCGTTCGCACTCGAACTGGTTCGCAATACCCGCGCGCTGGTACAGGCGCAACTGGCCGTGGCATTCCTGCAGCAGGGCACGGTACTGCTGTGCTACGAAATGGGCATGCCGCGCGATGCGGCGCTGCTGGCGCTGCTGTTTCGCGCCAACATGCTGCTGCACAGTTTCGTATTCATGATCAACCAGCCCCTCTGGCCCATCATCCATCGCAATATGCTGGCAGGAGACTGGCCGTGGGTATCGCGCACCTATCGCAGGCTTGCCACGTGCTATGTGAGCTATGGCCTGCTGGCCATTGCTGGCGCGGCGCTGTTTGGCGGTGCGGCGGTCTCGCTATGGACGGCCGGTGAATATCCGATCTCCAATCAACTGGCGACATTGTGCGCAGTCTATTTCGCCGTGATGGTCACCTCGGCGGCAAGCACGCCGGTTTTGATGGGCGGCCAGGCATTCGCGAGCCTGGGCAACATCGGCGCGCTGGAATTCGCGGCGGCCGCTGTGTTGTGTGTCGTGCTGTATGTTGCCGGCGCGGTGAGCTTTCCCAACATCGTCATCGCGCTGATCGCGGCCAACGCCATCACGGCGCTCTGGATGATGCCGGCACGTGCGATTGGACTGGTACGTAAGGGAAAGCTGGCAGGCGCTGCGCATTGAAGGCGTTGAGGTTCAAACTGCGACCTGTCTCAGCTTGAGCCGCCGGCCCTCACCCCCGGCCCCTCTCCCGCATGCGGGAGAGGGGAGTGTGGTGGTCAAGTTTTTTCAGACAGGTACTAAGGTTG
>CAUUBQ010000073.1:0-40384 GCA_963543405.1 uncultured Cupriavidus sp. | reverse complement strand
GGTCCAGCTTCATGGCGGCTACGGCTACATGCTCGAGTACCCGGTTGCACGCGCGTTTGCCGATTCCCGCGTTACGCGCATCTACGGGGGCACCAGCGAAGTGATGCGCGACCTGATCTCGCGCAAGCTCTGAACCATAGCAAACCACCCACCTACAGGAGACACTTCATGACTCGCAAGGTCTTTGTTGCCGGCGCCGGCATGATTCCGTTCAAGAAGCCGGGCACCAGCGATACCTATGACGTGATGGGCGCCACCGCCACGCGCCAGGCCCTCGAAGACGCCGGCGTGCGTTACGAGGATGTGCAGCAGGCATACGTCGGCTACGTGTATGGCGATTCCACCTCTGGCCAGAAGGCGCTCTACCACGTCGGCATGAGCGGCATTCCGGTCATCAACGTGAACAACAACTGCGCCACAGGCTCGTCGGCGCTGTTCCTGGCGCGCCAGGCCGTGGCAAGCGGCGCGGTGGAATGCGCGCTTGCGCTGGGTTTCGAGTACATGGGCCCCGGCGCGCTGAAGTCTGTCTGGACCGACCGCGCCAGCGCGCTGGAACGGGCGCTGGACCTGACCGACGAACTGGTGGGCAAGACCGAGGGCATGAGCAACGCCATCCGCCAGTTTGCCGGCGCCGGCCAGGCACATATGCGCAAGTACGGCACCAAGCTCGAAACCTTCGCAAAGATCCGCGCCAAGGCCAGCCGCCATGCGGCCAACAACCCACTGGCCGTCTTTCGCAATGTACTGAGCACCGAGGATGTCATGAACGCCCCGATGCTGTGGGATGGCGTGCTGACGCGCCTGATGGCCTGCCCGCCGACCTGTGGCGCGGCAGCCGCGGTGGTGGTTTCCGAGGATTACGCGCGTCGTCATGGCCTGCGGACCGACGTGCTGATCGCCGCCCAATCGCTGACCACCGACCGTCCGGAAAGCTTCGGCAGCGACATGATCCGCCTGGTGGGTTTTGACATGACGCGTGAAGGTGCGCGCCAGGTCTACGAGCAGGCCGGCGTGGGTCCGCAGGATATCGACGTGATCGAACTGCACGACTGCTTTGCCCAGAACGAACTGCTGACCTACGAAGGCCTTGGCCTGTGCGACGAGGGCTGTGCGGAACAGCTCGTCAATGCAGGCGACAACACCTATGGCGGCAAGTGGGTGGTCAATCCGTCAGGCGGCCTGCTGTCCAAGGGCCATCCGCTGGGCGCTACCGGCCTGGCGCAGTGCTACGAAATGGTGCAGCAACTACGCGGCACGGCGGACCAGCGTCAGGTTGCGGGCGCACGCCAGGCGTTGACACACAACCTTGGCCTTGGTGGCGCCTGCGTGGTCACGCTCTACCAGAAGCACGACTGAGGAAGCCCGCCATGATTGACAAGAAGCATATCGGCAAGGTCGTTGCCGACTTCCGGGCATCGGTGCCCGCCAGCCAGTTGCGTTTCTTCGCCAAGGCCACCGGTGAGACGCGTGCGGCCTGGATCGACGAATCCGCGGCGCGTGATGCGGGGCACCGCGGCCTGCCACTGCCACCGACGTTCCTGTTCTCGCTGGAACTGTCGAATCCTCCTGGTGCATGGCGCGAGGAACTCGGCATCGTCACCGAGCGCATCCTGCACGGCGAGCAGTCGTTCACCTATCACCGCATGGCGTATGCAGGGGATGTGCTGCACTTCCGGACCACCGTCACCGACATTTACGACAAGAAGAATGGCGCGTTGGAGTTCGTGGTACGGGAGACGCATGTCCGCAACCAGAACGACGAGCATGTGGCGGACCTGCGCAGCGTGCTGGTACAGCGCAATTGACAGGCGGAGACATCGATGAGCTTTCCAACCTTTGAACAGATCCAGGTAGGCGATGCATTGCCGCCGCTGACGCTGGAACCGATCGACCGTACCACGCTGGCGCTCTTCGCCGGCGCTTCGAACGACCACAACGCAATTCATATCGATATCGACTACGCGCGCCGCGCGGGCATGCCAGACGTGTTCGCGCACGGCATGCTGTCGATGGCATGGCTGGGCCGACTGCTGACGCTTTGGGTCGACCAGCGCCAACTGCGCCACTTTGCTGTGCGCTTTGTCGGCATCACGCACCTGGGCCATCGCATTACGTGTACTGGCCAGGTGGTGGAGAAATATGAAGCCGAGGGCGAGCGACGCGTCAAGGTAGAACTGCGCACCGCAAACCAGTACGGCGAAACGAAAATCCTGGGCGACGCCGTCGTCGCCCTGTAAGTCTCAAACCAATATCAAAGGAGTGGAAGACATGGGAGCACTGGAAGGAAAAGTCGCGCTGGTTACCGGATCGGGTCGCGGCATCGGCCACGCCATCGCATTGCGACTGGCGCGTGAAGGCGCCCGGCTGGTCATCAACGACCTCGAAGCCGAACCGGCCCACGAAACGGTGAAGACGTTGCGCGAGATGGGTGTGGAGGCGGTAGCGTGCGTGGGCAATGTTTCTGCACCCGATTTCGCGGACCGTTTCATTGGCACCGCGATGTCCGAGTTCAAGGGTATCGACGTGATCGTGAACAACGCCGGCTTCACCTGGGACGACGTGGTCCAGAAAATGAGCGACGAGCAATGGTACGCGATCCTGGACTGCCATATGACCGCACCGTTCCGCATCCTGCGCGCGGCCTACCCGCATCTGAAGGCACTGCACGCCGCCGACAAGGAAGCCGGACGCGAGGTCTACCGCAAGATCGTCAATATCTCGTCGACCTCGGCGCTGAACGGCAACGCCGGGCAGATCAACTACTCGGGCGCCAAGGCAGGCGTGATCGGCATGACCCGTGCGATGGCGCGCGAATGGGGCCGCTTCAACGTGAACGTCAACGCTGTGGCCTTCGGCCTGATCCAAACGCGCATGACCTCGGCGGATGCCTCGGCCGGCGCCACCGTCAACATCGAGGGCCGCGATATCCGCGTGGGCCTGAACCCCGAGATGCTGAAGACCCATGCCCAGCGCAATCCGCTGGGACGGGGCGGCACGCCGGAAGAAGCGGCCGGCGGCGTCTACCTGTTCTGCTCGCCCGATTCCAACTACATCACTGGGCAAACTATTGCGGTAGCCGGCAACTTGCAGTAATCAATGCGATACCGCTCGTTATGCGCTCCCCTCTCCCGCGCTGCGGGAGAGGGGTTGGGGGAGAGGGCCGGCGGTTCAATCCATGACAAGTCGCAATTTGAACCTCACGCCCTCTCCCCCGCCCCTCTCCCGCGCGCGGGAGAGGGGAGAAAACCAAGGGCATATTCCGGATCCGGCTATTCCACCATTGCACCGGCCACGCCTTCGAGCAGGTCGCGGTCGTGTACCGACGGCATTTCCATGAACGGCCGACGCGATACGCTCCACAGGCGCATGTCCTCGTCCGTATGGAAAACCTGCGCCTTCGGCATCGCGGGCCAGCTTTCCACGCGCAGCCACATACGCAGCAGATGCCGGCGCTGCGATAGTTCCTTGTGGTCTTCGTAGTCGGTGCGGCCGTGCACCAGCATGCGATTGTTCAGGAACTGGATGTCGCCATCGCGGAATCCCATGTCCAGGTAATGCTCGGGCATCGCGGCGGCCTTGCGCGCGTGGTAGAGCGCGTCCGACTCTTCCTGGCTGAATGGGCATTGGCCGCTTTTCTCGGCCAGCCGTGCGTAACCGGTGGGCAGGTATGACGTAATCTCGCCATTGCCGTCGTCAGCAAAGAACGGCACGGGATGCTCGCTGAACGTGCGCGTGGCACGACGGCCATCTTCGTCGGTGCGTTTGAGAATCAGGCCGCGGCGCAGGATCTCCAGCGATCGCGGATGATTTTCGAGCAGATAGTTATGGACCGCGAGTGCGCTCGATATCCGGCTTGCACCGCCGGAGATGGCCGTGCGCAGGCACATCAGGCCGATGATGTCGCAGGAATCCGTGTGCATGAGTTGCCCGCCACCCTTGCGATAGCCACGTGACTTGGGCTCATAGTCGCTGACGTTGACCACATGGCCAAGCCGGTCGCCAAGGTACGACTGCGTCATGGTCTTGCCGATATACGCGCCCAGGCCGAAATAGATGCGTGCCATGTCGTCGTCGCTGTACTGATCGCGCGGCAGGCCTCGCAACATCAGGAAACCGGCGCCTTCACGCAGGCGCTGCGGTAGCGAAGCCATCAGCTTGCCAACCTTGTCGAGCGGGAACGTCTCGGGCGTGACGTCCGGGAAATCGACTTCGCCCAGTGATTTCAGGTGCTTGAGCGCCAGGTCGATCTCGCGCAGATCCGCGTTGTCGAGCACATGCAGTCCTTCTTTCATCCAGTCGATGTCGGGGCCTTTCCAGGCGCCCGGACCCGTGATCGGTTGGCCCAGTCGGTTCATTGTCTTCTCCTAGTGTGTGCGGTTGCGTCTGGCAGTCGACCAGTGGTCACGCTGCATGGGAAACGGGTGCGGAAGTCACGGCCTCGCCGCGCTGGCCGGAGACCAGTGCGCCATTGGCCTGCATGCGCTGCAGCGCGGCGACACCGAGCACCTCGCGAACGATCTCGTCGTTGTGCTGGCCAAGGCTCGGCGCCGGCAGCCGAAACTGGCCGGGCGTGTCGCTCCAGCGCGGCACGATGTTGTGCATCGGCAGTGCGCCCAGTTCGGCGTCCGGTACTTCAACCAGGCTTTCGCGTTCGGCCACGTAGGCGTCTTCGAGCACCTGTTCCGCGTTGTACACAGGGCCCACGGTCACGCCGGCCGCTTCAAAGATGGCCATGTTCTCATCGAGCGAACGCGCGCGAATGTACTCGCCGACCACCTTGTCGACCTCTTCGATATTGGCAAGCCGCGCGCTGTTGGTCGCGTAGCGCGGGTCTTGCAGCATATGGCCGTGTCCGATGGTTTCCATCAGGCGGCGCGCCACGCTGTTCGACGCGGTGGACAGCGCCAGCCACTTGTTGTCCTGCGTCTGGTACACATTGCGCGGCGCCGTGGTGTTGGACCGGCTGCCGGTGCGGCGCTTGAGCTTGCGCGTGAACTGGAAGTTCGCGGCCTGCGGGCCCATGATCGACAACATCGGTTCGAACAGCGACAGATCGAGCACCTGCCCGCGTCCCCCGCACACTTCCACATGCCGCAACGCCATCATGGTGGCGCTGGCTCCGTACAGACCCGTCGTCATGTCGCCAAGGAACATCGGCGGCAATACCGGTTCGCGGTCTTCGAATCCGTTGATCGCGGCAAAGCCGCTGTAGGCCTCGACCAACGTCCCAAAGCCCGGTTTGTGCCGATACGGTCCGGTCTGCCCCCAGCCCGAGATGCGCGTGATCACGAGCCGTGGGTTGAGGGCATGGAGCACCTCGGGAGCAAGGCCCATGGCTTCAAGCGTGCCGGGCCGGAAGCTTTCGACCAGCGCATCTGCGGTGCTCACCAGTTCCTTGATCAGCGCAATGCTGTCGGGGTTGCGCAGGTCCAGGCCAACGCTGCGCTTGTTGCGCGAGTAGGTCTTCCACCAGATATCGAGGCCATCGGTCTTGAAGTTGCGCAGCGTGTCACCGTCGGGCGGCTCGATCTTGATTACGTCGGCGCCAAAGTCAGCCAACTGCAGCGTCAGCATGTTGCCCGCTACCAGGCGGCTCATATCGATGATGCGCAGTCCGTGCAGCGGGCCGCGTGCCGTGGGATCGAACGATTTGCGTTGCATCGCTGGTCTCTCAGTTGGTGGCCACGGCCACGTTGCGGTCTTTCACGAGCGTGCGCCACTTGACCACCTCGGTGCGCACATAGCTTGCGAATTGCGGTGCGCTCATGTCGCCCGGCTCGGTCGATTCACGAGCAAACAGCTCGCGCATGGTCGGCGTCTCGGCCACCGCGCGGATTTCCTGGTTCAGGCGATCCACCACCTTCTTCGGTGTTTTGGCCGGTGCGAAGACGCCCCACCATGCCTCGACCACGAAGCCGGGCAAGGTCTCGGCCACCGTGGGCAGGCCCGGCGCGAAGCGCGACGGTTGCGCCGACGTGACCGCCAGCGCGCGTACCTGTCCTGCCTTGAGCGGACCCGCCACCGATGCCGCCGTAGTGATCATGATCTGGACATTGCCGCCGATCATGTCGACGACGGCGTTCGACACCCCCTTGTATGGCACATGCACTGCATTGCCTTCACCAAGCGCATTGAGCAGTTCGCCGCCGAGATGGCCGCTTGAACCCGGCCCGGCCGAGCCGAAGTTGATGGCCTTCTTCGGACCATGGATTGCCTGCACCACGTCCTTGACGCTCTTGTACGGCGTGCTCGCGGCTGTCACCAGCAGCATGGGCCCACGATTGAGCATGGCCACCGGTTCGAACGACTTGATCGGGTCGTACGGCAACTTGGGCTGAATTGCGGCATTGGTGCTGAAGCTTAGCGAGTTGAGCAATAGCGACGATCCGTCGGCCTCGGCCGTGGCCACTGCCTGCGCACCAATGGCGCCGCCTGCACCAGGCTTGTTCTCGACCACCACGGTCGAGCCAATCCGTTGCGACAGGCCCTGCGCCAGCGCACGGGCGAACAGATCGTTGCTGCCTCCGGGCGAGAACGGCACGACGATGCGAATGGTCTTGGGTAAGGCGGGTTCCTGGGCCATGACCGGTGCGGTACTCGCGAGGGCCAGTCCCGCGCATAGCAGGCCCAGCATGAGGGTGTGGGGGCGTTTCATGTTGTCTCCTGTATTTTTTTGGAATGGACGCGGCGAAGCTGCTATGGCAGGCTGGCGGAAAGCGCTTCCCGTTCGAGCAGCCCGTGTTCGCGTGCCTGCGCCAGCAGCGCTTCGGCGCGCTTCACGAAGGGCGCGTCGATCATCTGGCCGTCGACCGTACAGGCACCCAAACCAGCGCGTGCCGCGTGCGCCGCGGCTTCCACCACGCGCAACGCACGCTCAATCTCGGCGGCGCCAGGACAGAACACGGCATTGGCAAGTGCGACCTGTTTCGGATGGATGCAACTCTTGCCCACGAAGCCAAGTTGCCGAGCCTGTTCTGCTTCGGCACGGTAGCCGTCGGGGTCGCCGATATCGGGAAACGCGCCATCGACGGCCAGCACGCCCGCCTCTCCGGCTGCAAGTCGCAGCGCCAGCATGCAGGCATGCACGGCCTGCGTATCGCGGCGCGCGATGCCGAGCGGTTCGAACAAATCGCCGAAACCAAGCTGCAACCCCATCACCAGCGGATGCGCCTGGGCAATCTCGGCGGCGCGTCGCAAGCCGCGTGGCGACTCGATATTGAGCAGCAGCCGGGGCGTGCGCGCCGCGTCGTGGGCGGCACTGGCTGCGATCACGAGTTCAGCCGCCTGCATCGTTTCGTCGGGACTTTCCACCTTCGGTACGTTGATGATGTCCACGCCATCGCCGGCCAGTGCGCGTACATCTTTGGCGAACGCAGCGGTATCCACGGCGTTAACGCGCACGATCAGTGTCTTACGCGCCGCCGCGGTGTGCGGGTCGGCGAAGAGTCCGGCCAGTGCCTGCCGGGCTGCATCCTTGCGATTTGCGGGAACTGCGTCCTCGAGATCGAACGACAGCGCATCGGCGTCGGAGGCCAGAGCCTTGGCAAAAAACTCCGGGCGATTTCCCGGTACGAACAGCTTGCTGCGCATGGCGATTCATCAAATGGTTGGCGAGCGATGAAACGCAGTATGGGCAGCAGCTGACTAAAGAAAAATACGTATTACCTTTCTTCAGAAGATAGGTTATCTATCTTCCCACCCCAGCATCCATATCCAGTCCATAGCGCTTGTGCGGCATGCTGCCTTTCGCCAGCCCCGTACGTGGCCCCGACGTCATGAATACGCTGTTCCTTCAGAATTTCCTGGCCGTGCTTGAACACGGTTCCATGGCCGAGGCCGCCCGGCGGTTGTCGCTGACGCCTGCCGCGATCGCGCAGCAGATCCGTGCGCTCGAACGCGACATGGGTGCGCCGCTGGTGATACGGGCCGGTCGACAGGTGGTTGCTACCGAGGCCGGCGAGCGCGTGGCGGCGCGCGCCCGCGACGTACTGGCCCATATCAGCGCCATGCGCGAAGCAGTACTCGACCAGAAGGAACTGGCTGGTGAACTGCGGCTCGGTGCAGGCCCCACGGCGTTGACCGGAATGGTTCCCGACCTCTTGAGCGGACTGATCAAGCGCTACCCCGGCATCAATGTCTTCGTGCAGCCAGGCTATTCCGTCGACATGCATCCGGCCGTGCTCAGTGGCGCGCTGGACGCCGCGATCGTGATGGCCTCGCCTGCGCCGCTGCCCAAGCTACTGCACTGGCAACTGCTGCGCGAGGAACCACTAGGCGTGCTGGCGCCCGCGCAACTGGCGGGCTCCGATCCTCACGAGCTGTTGCGCACCGCCCCATTCATTCGCTACGACCGCCACGAATGGGGCGGCCTGATGGCCGACCGCTATCTGCGCGAAAACGGCATCGCACCACATGAACGTTTCGAACTCAATTCGCTATCAGCCATTGCGGTCATGGTGGACCGCGGCCTCGGCGTTGCGTTGGTGCCAGAGTGGATCCGCCCGTGGCCGGAAGGGCTGCGCCTCGTGCATCTGCCGTTGCCAATGCCAAGCGAGCCGCGCCGCATGGGACTGATCTGGTCACGCACCACGCAGCGTACGCGCCTGGTGGAGGCCCTGCGCGATGAAGCAGTGCGGCGTTTCAGGGGCACTTCATCGTGAAGGGCTGCGGTGCGCAACTAGCGTATCTCCTGCCCCAGCGCACCGCCAAAGCGATACCGCACCCCGGGATGCCAGAGTACAACCACGGACGCGACCGCGTCACGTGAGAACGTACGCCGGCGCAGCACCAGCGCGGGCTCGGATGGTTCGATGGCCAGCATCTCCGCTACCTCTGCATTCGGCAGCAGCGCCTCGATCTGATACTCGGCACGCTGCAACGGGGCCACGCGCATCAGGTGTTCGTTCGGCGTAGTCGTCCCAAAATCTGTCTCCATATAGTCTGGTGCCAGGATCGGGTTGACCCATCGGTCTTCGACCTGGATCGGTACGTCGTTCTCGTAGTGAAGGATCACCGAGTGAAACAGCGCGCTGCGCTCGCGTACGCCGAATTGGGTAGCCAGGCTACGCGTGGCCCGTTGCCGTTCCAGCCGGTACAGGCTGCTGCGGTGCCGATGGCCGCGTGCACGGATTTCCTCGGCAATGCTGCGGATCTCGACCACGGTGGCCTGGTAGCGCTGCTGTGCCACAAAGGTGCCGGCGCCCTTGCGTCGCACCAGTATCTGTTCCGCCTCAAGCTCATTGAGCGCACGGTTGACCGTCATGCGCGAGACCGCGAACGTCTCGGCGAGCCGCAGTTCGGGCGGTATAGCCTCGCCCTCGCGCCAGACCCCTGCCGCAATCTGTGCTTGCACGTAGTCCTTGATGCGCTGGAAGGCCGGTACGACCGGCACGCCCGGTTCGACTTGCTCGCTGGCTAGGACGGCAGGGTTCGATGGCATTCAAACTTCCTTCAGCAATGACCAATGACGGTGAAATGTGCCGCAATCGCGCGCACAGCGATAGTGCCATCGGCACCACGCACGTGCGATTGCGAGTCTTATGAGAAAACCGCTTTCCGATATGCGAAAAGTTGTCTATACAGTATCGGGCAGCTTCATTAAGATCAGTCTATACAAGTCGGCCGACAGCACAAGGGGTACAAGGGTTGCTGCACGGATAACCGGGTCAAGGATTGGAAATTGAAGTACGGGAGTTACGCGTGGATCGTTGCATGCCCAAGCCGGCGTTGAGCCGGTTCTTGTTGTCGGCCCTTCCGGCCGCCCTGTCGATTGTTTCGATACTGTCGTGGATGCCGCTGCGCGCCATGGCGCAGCCCGATGACTACCCGGTCAGGCCAGTGCGTATCGTCGTGCCGTTCGCGGCTGGCGGCGTGGCCGATGCGTTGCCGCGTCTGGTCGGGCAGAAACTGTCCGAGAAATGGGGCAAGCCGGTCGTGGTCGACAACAAGCCCGGCGCTGCAGGCAATATCGGCATGGAGACCGTCGCGCGAGCAGCGCCTGACGGTTATACGCTTGGCCTGGCGCCGGCCGGTAACCTGACGGTCAATCCGGTGCTGTTCAGGAAGCTGAACTTCGAGGCCAGGGACTTCGTGCCGGTGACCTTGCTGGCCACTTCGCCCAATGTACTGGTGGTCAATCCCGCAGTGCATGCGCGCACGCTCAAGGACCTCGTTGCCTATGCACGGAGCCATCCGGGCGAGCTTAACTTTGCTTCGCCGGGTAGTGGCAGTGGTGCGCATCTGGCTGGCGAACTGCTGAACCTCGATGCCGGCATCAAGACCGTTCATGTGCCCTACAACGGCATGGCGACCGCCCTCAATGACGTGCTCGGTGGCCAGGTGCAGATGATGTTCGGAGGCATTTCCACCGTGCTGCAGCATGTGCGCACCGGCAAGCTCGTGGCGCTGGCCGTTGCGGGCCCGCGCCGCTTGCCGCAACTTCCCAATGTGCCGACGGTGGCCGAGTCGGGATACCCGGGCTTCGACGTGACATCGTGGTACGGGCTGGTTGCGCCCAAGGGTACGCCAGACAGCGTGGTGCGCAAATGGCAGGCCGATGTGGCCACGGTGCTGCGCGATCCTGACGTGCGCCAGAAGCTCGACGGCCTTGGCCTCGAACCGGTTGGCAGCACCAGCCAGGCGTTCGGTGAAACCATCGCGAGCGAAACCACCAAATGGCGCGCCATCGTGCATCGCGCCAATATCCCCCCGCTGCAGTAAGGAGACCTTCGTGAAAGAGTTGTACCTGACCTACCTGAACGGTCCCGATGTGGCCGAACTCGCGCTGACCGATGCCGAGATCCTGGCGGCCGTAGAGGCGGCCCTGGCCGCGCAAGGGCGCCGCGAGACAGTGATCGAGCCGCGTGTGCATCTGGTGCCTGAGTCGTCGGACAAGGGGCATTTCAATGTCCTGCGTGGCTTTATCAAACCACTGCACGTCGCCGGCGTAAAGGTGGTCTCGGATTACGTTGACAACTACAAGCAGGGGCTGCCGTCGGAAATGGCGCTGCTCAACCTGTTCGATCCCGACAATGGCACACCGCTGGCCGTGATCGATGCCACTGCGATTACGGACATGCGCACTGGCGCGGTCACCGCACTCGGTGCCAAGCATCTGGCACGCAAGGACAGCAAGATTCTTGGCCACGTGGGCGCGCGCGGTACCTCCTACTGGAATGTGCGATTGCTCGACTCGCTGTTCCATTTCGACGAAATCCGCGTGCACTCGCGCCGGCCTGAAAGCCGTGATGCGTTTGCCGCACGGCTCTCGCAAGACCTGGGCAAGCGCGTGATTGTCACCGACGACTGGGAGTCGTGCGTGCGCGGCGCCGATATCGTCGTCGAGGCATCGCGCTTGCCCAAGCCCGAACCCAAGCTGCTGACCGAGTGGATCAAGCCCGGTGCGCTGGTGATTCCGTACGGCACGATGAGTGCGGTGGAATTGTCGCTGACCGACATCATGAGCAAGATGGTGGTCGACGACTGGGGCCAATGCCGCAAGGGGCTTCCGTTCGGCGCGCTGCGTCAGCATGTGGATAGCGGACGCCTGAACGAAGAGAACCTGCATGCGGAGCTGGGACAGATCGTGGCCGGGCTCCGGCCCGGGCGCGAGCGTGACGACGAGACCATTTTGTTCTGGCACCGCGGGCTATCGACCACCGACATCGCCTTGGGACATGCCATGCTGACCAAGGCCCAAGCCAGGGGACTCGGCCAGACCTTGCGGTTTGCGTGACATGGCAACCGGCATTGCGTCGACCCGCATGTACAACGCCACGCCGGCGGTGACCCAGGCGTGGCAGGCGCTGCTCGATCGCGTCTTCAACGAGTTGGGGTGGGCGGTCGACGTCGTGCCATTTGCGTGGCCGGCGTCGCTGACATCGCTATGGCAACGGCCCGACCTGGTATGCGGGTTCATGTGTGGGCTGCCTTTCGCGCAGGGCGTGGCGCCCGTCGTACCGTTGGCGGCGCCAGTGCCCTCGCCTGCGGTATATGGCGGGCTGGCACGCTATAGAAGCGAATTGCTGGTGCGCAGCGAACGCGGCTGGAACAAGGTCGAGGATACGTTCGGACATCGGATCGGATGGATGGCCACGCATTCCCAATCGGGCTACCATGCCGCCAGGCTGATGCTGGCACCACATGCCGCATCTGCGGGCGCGCTGTTTGCCGAATCGGTGGGGCCGCTCGACACGCCGATGCGCGCGCTGTCGGCCCTGCGTGAGAACGCCATCGACGTCACCGCGCTGGACAGCTACTTCCTCGATCTCATCCGCCGCCATGAACCGGCGTTGCTCGATGGCCTGCAGACGATCGCATGGACACCCTGGACGCCGAATCCGCTACTGGTAGCATCCGCAACGCTTGGTGACAACGCGTTGAACGCGCTGTCGCAAAAGCTGTGCGAACTCCATTGTGATGACAGCCATACAGCGGTGCTGGACGCTGTGCAGGTCAGCAAGTTCGTGCATCCCGATCCAGCCACATACAAGAGCCTGGCCGTTGCTGCAGCGCAGGATCGCGGCTATCCGGCACTGCGCTGAATCCGGCGGTTCCGTGCCGACCTGCTCCGGAAACAGTTCCGCAGAAGCGTCTCGCGCAACATATACTGCGTCAATATCGAAGCGGTGATCGACCCGCCGCCTCGGCCTGCAGTTTCGTCGCCTGAGCCCCCGCGGGAGTCCTGCATGCTGACTGCCATTGCCTATGCAATGATCGTCGTCTTCATGGCGCTGATCATGACCAAGCGTCTTTCGGCGATGGTCGCCCTGATCCTCGTGCCCATCGTGTTCGGGCTGCTTGCGGGGTTCGGACTGTCCCTTGGCCCGATGATGCTGGAGGGCATCAAGAAGCTGGCGCCAACCGGCGTGATGCTGATGTTTGCCATCCTGTATTTCGGGATCATGATCGATGCGGGGCTGTTCGACCCCGCAGTGCGGGTGATCCTGCGGCTGGTTGGCAACGATCCGGTCAAGATCGTGATCGGCACCTTCGTGCTGGCTGCGGTGGTCTCGCTCGATGGCGACGGCTCCACCACGTACATGATTACCTGCGCCGCCATGCTGCCGTTGTACAAGCGGCTGGGCCTCAGCCGCCTGGTGCTGGCGTGCGTGATCATGATGGCGGGGGGGCTGATGAATATCCTGCCATGGGGCGGCCCGACCGCGCGCGCGGCCAGTTCACTGGGCGTCGATGTGGGTCAGTTGTTCGTGCCGATGCTGCTGCCGATGGCGGTGACCGCCGTGTGGTGCATCTTCGTGGCGGCCATGCTGGGACGCCGTGAACGGCGACGGCTCGGTGCCATCACGCTGGCCTCGACCGGCACGCCGTCCGACGATGCCGCGATGGCCGTCACCGCCAGCGCGCCCGATACCACCCGCCCCCGGCTGCTGTGGTTCAACCTTGCCCTTACCGTACTCCTGATGGCCCTGCTGATCCACGGCGCGATTCCGCTCCAGGTTCTGTTCATGGTCGCATCGGCCATCGCACTGATGGTCAACTATCCCAGCATGCAGGACCAGAAGGAACGGATTGCCTCCCATGCGGGCAACATCGTGCCAGTCGTCTCGCTGATTTTTGCCGCTGGCATTTTCGTGGGGATCTTGTCGGGCACCAAGATGGTCGATGCGATTGCCGCGAGTGTGATTGCCGGGCTGCCGAACTGGCTGGAGCCGTACCTCGCGGTAGTCACCGCCATCCTGAGCGTGCCATTCACGTTCTTTATCTCCAACGACGCGTTCTACTTCGGTATCCTCCCGATCCTGGCCAAGGCCGGGGCCGTCCACGGGATCTCCGCCGCCGAACTGGGGCGGGCTTCCCTGATCGGCCAGCAGGTGCATCTGCTCAGTCCGCTGGTTGCATCGACCTATCTGCTGGTCGGACTTTCCGAGGTGGAGTTCGGCGACCACCAGCGCTTCACCCTGCCCTGGGCACTGTCGGCCGCGCTGGTCATGCTCGTGGCGTGCATTGTCTTCGGCGTGATTCCGGTCGTCGGCCGGACCTGAGGCGCGCTTATGCCGAACCAACGGATGCCATCATTCGCGCGACGGCGCGCCATGCTTGCCCTGGCACTGGGCGTTCCGCTGGTTGCCGCCGCACAAGAGTCAACGGAACTGCTCGACTACGCGCCACGCTCGGCACCGCCGCCCGGCTATGCGCCAGACTATGCCGCCATCGTGCGCGCTGCCGAGGACGAGGGGCGCGTGTTGATCTACGCCACCACCGATGCGGACCTCGTCAGCCCGCTGCTGGCGGACTTCCAGTCGATGTATCCACGTGTCAGGGTCGAATACGACGACCTCTCGAGCACGGAGATGTACCACCGCTACCTGGCCGAGATCCAGCTGGGTAGCGAGTCGGCCGACGTGCTGTGGAGTTCGGCGATGGACCTGCAGGCGAGCCTGGTCAGGCGCGACTATGCGTTGCGCTACGAATCGCCCGAGGCCGCCGCCCTCCCCGACTGGGCGCGCTGGCAGGACCGCGCCTGGGCCACCAGTTTCGAACCGGTGGCGCTGGCCTACAACAGGAAGTTGCTGCCGGCAACCGCGGTACCGCGTACCCATGCCGATTTCGCGAGTCTGCTGGCGGCGCAGGCGCCAAAGTTACACGGCAAGGTCATCACCTACGACATCGAGAAATCGGGGCTGGGTCTGCTGCTGGCTGCCCAGGACGCCAAGGCATGGCCATCGTTCTGGGACATGGTGGCGGGGCTCGGCGCGGTTGGTGCAAGGTTCTCGACGACCACGGCCGACATGCTGCGCAAGGTGGCAAGCGGCAACATGACGCTTGCCTACAACGTGCTGGGCGCCTACACCATTGCCCAGGCGCGCAAGGACCCCAATCTTGGATATGTATTCCTGACCGACTACACGTTGGCGCTGCCCCGCTTCCAGTTGATCAGCCGCCGCGCCAACCATCCGAATGCCGCACGGCTATGGGTGGACTACACGCTGTCACGGCGCGGACAGTCGCTGCTGGCCCAGCGCGCCGGCCTGTATGCCGTGCGTGCCGACATAGCGGGCGATGCCACCGCCGCGAAGCTCACGGCGCAACTGGGCCGCAGCCTGCGCCCAATTACACCTGACGCCGATCTGACCCGGCATCTGGATATCGATGCCTATCGGGAATTTGTCAGGCGCTGGCGCGCGGCCACGAAGCAGGCGTAGCCAGGCTTTTTTAAACGTTGCCAGACGTTACGTGGATATCCTAGATATGCTGGGTGCCAGGTGGGAGTTGGGGTGGAGGCGGCGAAGGCGGATTGTAGGGCCCGGCCGGCGCGGTATAGCCGGTCTGTGGTTGCGGTTCCGGGATTTCGAATGGGGCTTCGAGCAGTTCGCGGATGGCCTGACGGCTCGCATCCTTGTCTTCCTGCGGCAGATTCTCAAAACCCGGGATGATTTCAGCCAGCAGGTCCTCGCGCCGTTGCGAGGCCAGTGCCTGGGGATTGTCGCTCTCCAGGCCCAGCAGCAGCACGGCAATACCGGCCGGCCCGCTGCCGATGCCAAACAACTTCGTGGAAAGCTGCTCGACCACCAGCCCGGCCGCAAGATCTGCTGCCATGCTCGACGCCAGCGCCTTGGCTTGCGAATCCGCGCGTATCAGGATGACACCCGCCGCCGCGGATGCGGCCAGCACCAGTAGCACACCACCAACAGTGGCCACGCCACGCATCTTCGTCAGTCTCATGCCACGCTGCAGCGTGAGCACCTTGATGGCAGCCTCCCAGCTTGCCTGGCTCGAAAACATCTTGCCAACGCGTACGTCGTAGACCCACAAGCCTTTGCCAAACAATGCCTTGGTAAAGCGCACCGTTTCGCCGGCGAAAGCGTTCGACACCACCAGGCGGCAGTTCCCCGCCTTCACCGCCTTTGCGGCGAGATCCGCCTGCGCCTTGGCCGGACCCTTGGGCCAGCGCTCGAGTATGTTGATCACGTCCTGGTTTCCAGCCGACTGTGAAGCCGTCAGCGCATTGGCGCCGTTGATGCCACGCATCCATGCCTTGTTGTCGATCAGCCAGACATAGCCGTCCGGGGCCAGCGTTATCAGGTCAACGCCGCTGGCGGACACGCTTTTGTATAGGGGCCGGAACACCGCGTGGCCGTCCTTCTTGAGCGCATTCTCGATGAGCAGCTCGCCAATCAGGCCCACCAGATGTTGGCGGTAGCTCGGCGCAATGACGGTCCCGCTGACCTGCTGGAACATCGGATCGGTCGCCGCTTCGGCCTGGACGCCCGGCGACGTTATGCCCCCCGGTTGGCCACTGGCATCCGCGCCGGTATCGTAGGGCGCGCCCATGCCAGCCGTGCTGTCCCGCGCCAGGTCTGCCGCGGATGCGCCAAGGTCGCCGTGCACCGCCTGCCGATAGGCGTCGCGCTCGTTCATGCCGCCGCCCGTCCCGCCGGATCCGCTCGTTCCCGCACCCGGCAGCATTCCTGCTCCACCTCCCTGCGCGCCGCTCGTGGCGGCGCCCGACCGGTCCATCGAGCGGCCGTGATTGATCAGCGCCCCCGATCCCGACATCGTCTGCGATGCGCCTGAGCCGCCTCCGCCACCGCCGCCCATTACGGACTTGACTATGTCGGCAGCGATCTGCCCCATGGCCACGGCCTTCTGCGCTTGTGTGCGCATGTTGGCGCTGGCCAGTTGCCCCGCATCGGTTGCCGCCTGCAGTGTTTCCTCCATCCCGGTCTTGACCAGTCCCTGCGTGCCCGCGAGGCCGCTCATGTCGCGGAACATGTTGGGGCTTGCCAGCGTGCCCAGTACCGCGCCAACCCCGGTCGGGTTCGGCAATGTCTGGGGGTTCACGATGTTCAGCACCGGTTGCCCCAGTTGGCCCGGCTTGAGGTCTTCGGCCGTCGCACGCGACCCGGTGCTTACCGGTGCGATCTCGGTGGGCGTAAGCGGGATCGGGGAGTCCTGCCAGTTCCAGAAGCGCGTGATATCGAGCTTCTCGGCGGAATTCGACCGGCCCAGCACCGCCTCGGCAAACACGCCGGTGGTCGGCAATGGAATCAGCCGTTCATCCGCCGACTGCTTGCCCACGGTGATGGCACGGTCATGCAGCAGGTCGCCCCACGCCTTGGGTTGACCTGCTTCGGTGACGCCCGACGGATCCACCGGATCGGCCGGTGCACGGAACACCAGATAGTTGCCCGCCATGGTCAGCGGTCTTGGTTCCAGCTGGTCGATCAGCGCGCGGCCGTTCCACGAATACTCCGCCAGCATCGCCACGATGGTTCCCGAGTCCAACGAACGATGGATGGCGTTGCTGTAGTAGACGCGGTTGGCATTCAGGTGGGCGATCAACTCCTTGCGGCGGTCTTCGCGGTCACTGCTCAGTTCCAGGATCTGCCGCTCGCCCTTGCCGCCCGGCCACTGCACGGCCATCGGCGGGCTGGTGAAGCGCGTGCCCAGGTACGACAGGTCAAGCGTGACCGATCCCGACACCGCCTGCTCGTCGTCACTGGTCAGCAGGATGCGCGCGATGTCCACCAGTCTCAGCCCGGCGGTCACGTAGACCATGGCGCCGGACTCCATGCTGATCACCACATCGGCATCGGCGCTGCTGCGCACCAGCCGCACGCTCTTTGCCGCAAGGCCCTCGAACAGCAGCGCCACCAGTACCGTATCGTCCGGAAAATGGAAATCCGCCGAGCCGGCCCGAATGATCGGCCGGCCCACGGCGTGCGCGGCCGCGCTGATTGCTTCCAGCGCGGCCGAAGTCAGCACCTTCGCCTCGATGATCTTGACAGCCATTTCAACCGTCCTTCCTGGCAGCAATAGCGTCAGCCACCACCGATGCCTGGTCCTGCGCGACCATTGCCTTCAGGTACTTCGTGGATGCCAGCACGCGCACGGGCATCGGTACGCGAGCCGCATCCGATACCAGAGATCCCTTGACCGCTACCGCGGTGGCATCGTCCACCAACAGGTTTGCAACCCGCGCATTGAGCGCTGACCTCAGCAGTACACCGCGGAACCGGTCGATTACCGTGTCGTCGTCGAAATCGATCGGGGCCATCGGCAGGAACAGGCAACGCTCCGCGGTATGGACTTCGGTTGAGACGCGATAGACCTGCACCACCTCGTAATACTGGACCGTCAATGCATGCATATGGTTGTAGTTGGCCACCACGCGCGTACTGACCGCCTCGTGCTCCGATTGGCTGACCTCCCGCACAATGCTGGCGCGTCGATTGCGTACCGATGTCGAATGCTGCTGGGTGCTGTCGTTGACCTGCTGCGTCATCGACGCATTCACACTCCTGGTACCGTTGGACCATGAGGTGCTGCCGGCCGAGGATGCAGTGGAAGCCTGCTGGCCGCTGGCCGAAACGTCGCCGCTCGCCCACAGGCTGGTCAGCAACCCGGTACCCACCGTGGCCGCGATCGAGCTCGATGACGATTCCGACTGTGCCCAGCTATTGGAGCCACCACTTTGCATGTCGTTGGCGGTGGCGGATTGCACCTCGCTGATCGACCGGCCCTGCTGTGTCGCGCTGTCCAGTGCTTCCGACTCGGAAATGGCTTCGGTGGTCGATGCACGCGTCCGGCGCGACCAGTCAACCACGGCGATTCGCGTGCATTCACCCGGCGCCAGCGCCAGCGAATGCAGCATGTGCCCCAGCGTGATGCCCTGTGCGTACCACGATTGCGAAAACGTCAGTAACGCGCCCACGGCCGGCTTCTGCAACTGGCCACCGCCCGCCGCCGCGATAGCCTTGTTCAACGACACCTGGCCGTCCAGCGGCTTCAGCGCGGCATCGCCAAGGCCCATGTCGAGCATTACCAGCCGCTGGTAGTAGACCCGCTCGGTCGGATACTCGCCGAGCCGGGGACGCAGGCCTTCGGCCGACCGGTCCTCGGCGTCCTGTACGGTGCCATAAGCCTGTGCCACCAGGCTGGCCGCGAAACGGTGCGGCGGCCACAACGCGAACTCGCGAATGGTCTCGACGCCCATGCCAGCCTTCAGCGCCGCTACGTTCGCCGCATCGATGCCACGCAGATTCTCGACGCCAAGGGACGCGACCTGTTCCGGATTCACCGCTGGCGCCGACGTACCAAGCCAATCGTTGGGAGAAATGCCAAAGCGTGTGACGCTGTTACCAGGATCGTCGCGGGTGGACGCGGCTTTTGCGTTGGCGAAGAGCCAGGAGCATCCCAGGTCGAAGACCGAGATGATGCCCAGCTTGCGCAGCTCCGGAACCACGGCAGGCTGGATGTCGATCAGCACGCTGATCGGGCTTCGCAGCAAGTCGTGCGTGTCGAGTCCCTCGTAGCCACTGCGCAGGAACTCCGCCTGGTCCCCGGCCACCTTAGCGCACTCCGTAGTCGCGTAACGAAATGGCCCAGGTGTACGTAGCCGTGATCAGCGCCGTCAGCGTGTCGCCGGTGGGTTCCGGGTTGGCGACGATCAGCTTGATGGCCTCGCGACCCTGGTGTGCCACACGGCGCAACCGCTGGAACTTTTCTTCGTTGAGCACATACTGCGCCCCCAACTGCAGCTTTTCGCCAACTGCACGTACCAGCAACGCACCATTGGTGTCGTTGGCATGAAGTGGCCATTCCTCGCCGGGCGGCGGATTGACACCAAAGACCTGCGCAATGCCCGGGCTCCTGAGCACTGCATACGCCAGGTTCGACACCGACACCATCTGCTGATAGCTGCGCTGGATCGATACGCCATGAAAGCTCATCAGATAGGGCTGGAACAGCTGCAGCGCGGACAGGATCGCTTCGCGCATGGAGATACCACTGTCGGCAATCGAGCGTTCGGAGAATACCGACACCGCCTCGAACAACGGCTTGCGCAGGCTCTGGAACTTGTCGGCGGCATCGGGCGCATAGCCTTCCGAAGCGCCGAGAATGGGAAGCGCCATATCCTGGCGCTGTTCATGGTTTGGCAGCGGCGAAGTGGTACCGTATTCCATCCGCAGGTCGACGATACTCTCCGCCACTTCACCCGCCTTGTAGAACTCCGGGCGGCTGACAAAGTCCTGGGAAATCGCGTGGGCCATCTCCACCAGGCAGTCCAGGGTCCATCTTGCGTAAAAATCGCCAAGCAGGTCCGGATAGCTGGTGGCTGCATTGTCTCGTGGCATGAGCTGCCTTTCAGCGCGTACGGTGCTGACTTTGCCCCGACACGCAAGCTGTTTCTCAGACCCCGCTACTCCAGCGGGCGGTGAAAGGCAGAGCGATCGCCGCCGCGGATCGCCGCGACGGCGCGCGGTGTCACCGCGCTCCCGTTGCGGAACGCACTACGGAGGATCCCCCAACCCGGCGCATCATTCTTGATGGCATAGTGCCGAACGACCTCCTTCGCATCACTGCGGCGTCGCCAGGTAACCGGCGAATGCAATCATCCTAGTGGACGCCAATCAAAGCGCAATTGCGTGCCATTTCAATCTGATCTGTGCTGGGCTGAAGTCTCGCGACCCAAACGATGGGAGCAATGAGAGCGTTAACCGGTAGGGGCTGCCTACCTCACAACCATGGCCGCCCCCGACAGCGCGAGTAACGCCGCGACGACCGAGCGCATCAGGTTCGGAGGCAGCGGAGGCGGCGCCTTCATCGTCAGCCGGGTGGTGATCTGCACGATCGGCACGGAAAGGACGCAGAGCAGCAGCGCACGTGGCGTGATGCCCATGGAAAGCCCAACCATGAGCAGCCGCATGCCGGAATTGCTTGCGAACATCACCAGCAATGCACGTCGCACGACATCGAGCGCCAGCGGTTGCCGGTATAGATAGAACACGATGGGCGGTCCGGACGTACCGAACAACCCGCCCAACAGACCGGACAGCGCTCCTGCTATCGCAAAACTGCGTGGGGGTCCTACCCGCGCGGCCTGTTCCTTGCGAACGACGAGGCTGACCGCGCAAACGATGATGACAATGCCCAACCCGGTTTCCAGCCACGACGCGGCATGGTCATGCATCCAGCGCAGCGACAGCACACCAAGCAGCACCGTCAACAGGCTGGCCATCAGGGCTGGACGCATCATCTTCCACGGTGGCGCCTGTCGCTCGGCGCGGAAGAATGCCACCGCATTGATCAGCGTAAGCACGCTGGAGATGTTGGCCGCGTCAGCCACCGAAGCCAGGTTGAACGTGGTCACCAGGCTGAGCAGCACCAGGCCGAACGCGAAGCCGGTCAGGGTCTGCACATAGGTGGCCACCGTTACGCAGAGCAGGAAGGACAGTAAGGTCACGGGAGTCTTGACAACTTCCGCAACCGGGGCGAGTGCGAGAATATCCACCAGGGTCTTTCGTTTCTCCGGGGCGCCTGCATTTCTACTATCTACGCCGGCACGGCGTCAAGCATCCCCGCGCTGGCCATCAGTGTTGCCAGGCCGGTCTCCTCGAGCGCATAGACGCCACGGGCTGCGCGCCACACGAGTGCCTTCTCCTGCAAGGCAACAAGCGCCTGCTGGGCGCCTGACACATCGATCCTTGTGCCAACGTTCGGTGAGGTCGCCTGCAACACGGCATTGTAGGCCTCCATGGTTGCTGCTTCGAACGGCGCGAATTTTTCGCCGCGGACGGCCATGACGCACAGCACGGTTGATTGCGGTGGCGTCAGACTGTGCACCACGCGCAATTGCTCGCGATCGCTCTCCGCAATCTGCTCGTCAATGGCTTCGGAGAACCGTGTGCCGAGCAACTCCGGTGGCAAACCGAAATCAAAGCGCACCACATCCGCGGCGGCTCCCAGCAGCTCCGGGCGGAACGACGCGCGCTTGAAAACTTCGTAGGCCAAGACCGGGTCGAGGGTATTGCCGAGATCGAGCCGGTTGCAGAACCATTGCACGAAGTCCATTCCGAGGGGCGGAAAGCCAATCAGCGGCGCGCCCATGAAGGCCTGGTCGCGGCCGGCACGCAGCATCGCCAATTTGTCGCGATTGGAGCCGGTAGCCACGATGCGCAGCCCGAAGTGACGGCTGCTGTTGAGTTCGTCACGCGCCGCCTTGAGCGCGAACAATGCATCGTTGCCCTTCTCGCTCACAATGGCTTGCTGTGCTTCGTCGATGATCAGGGCGATGGGTCGCTTCACCTCATCAGACAGTTCGGCCAACGCCGCCGACAATGAAATGCCATTGCCCAGACCGACACGATCCAGCGAAAACGACATTCCGCCGACGGTGACCTTCTCCATGCCGGCAGATCGCGCAAGTCGCGTGACAACGCCCTCGTGCCTGGCAAGCGCTGCGCGTACCATGTGCACGATGGTTTCGCCGGGATCGGCGTTGCGGTCTTCCCAAAGATCGACATACAGAACCAGGGCACCTTCCTTTTCCAACGCGGGCCGCAGATCCTCGCGCAGGAACGTCGACTTGCCCGTACGCCGCGGCGCCGCCAGGAACAACCCCGAGCTCGAGGCGGATGTCGGCGAGACTTCCAGGATGTTCTTGGCAAAATTGGCTGCAAGTGCCTCGCGACGGAAGAATTCCATGTGATCTTATATGCTCTATTGTCGATTATAGGGAATTATAGACAACTATAGAGCCTGCCGGCAGGCCATTGCTGACGCCGGTCGATGACCAGGCAAAACCTGTTGAGCCGGCGGTAGGCAGCCGACATAAAGTGTAAGGTTTTGGCCGGTTTGGCCAATTTGTCCGATACATCGATGTCGGATAGCATGCCGGAAACACTCACAACAACACACCGGGGTAACAGGTTGAACGAAGACGAACGCGGAACTGGAACTGGAGGTTCCGTAGCGATCTACTGGGATTTTGAGAATCTTCACGCCGCACTTGTCGAGGCAAAGTACGGCGAAGGCACCTATGCCAAGCAGGACAACCGCTTCAAGGCACAGGAGCCCCTGGTCGACGTGCAGGCAATCGTGGAACTCTGTTCCGCGTTCGGGAACGTTGCCATCAACAGGGCATATTGCAACTGGCAGTTCTTCGGCAGGTACCGGGATGCGCTACTGCAAGGATCCGTCGAATTGATCCAGCTTTTCCCGCCAGGCGCGTCGGCCAAGAACGGAGCCGACATCAAGCTATGCCTGGATGCCGCCGAAGACATCAGCCGATTCAGCCATATCCGCACCGTCGTCATCATCGGTGGCGACAGCGATTTCATGCCGGTCGCACAAAGGATAAAGGCCGCGGGCCGTACCCTGATCGGAATCGGCTATCGCAAGAACACCAATCGCCACTGGGCAAAGTCGTGCCACGAATTTCGGTACTACGAAAGCCTGGTGGAACCGGTTGACGCAGGGAATCCCACATCTGCAGAGAATGCTTCGACTTCGCATGGGCTGGCGGCGGACATGCTCCGGCGTGCGGTGCGTCTGCTGGCGGAAGCGAACGGCGATACCTGGGTCAATGAGGCCAGCGTGTGGCCGATGATCAAGCGCCTGGACCCGACGTTCTCCATCAAGGAGCATGGCTTCGCCAGCTTCGGCGACATGCTGAAGACGCTGGATGCAGTGGTCGAAGTCAAGAAAGGCGCCAAGGACCACCTTATAAAACTGCGCTAACGGGACCAGCAAACGTTGCCGGCAGAAGGGGCGCCACGTCGCGGCACCCCTTGCGTCATCAGCTCGCGCTGATGTTCTTTTCCTTGACGATCGCACTCCAGCGGTCGTAGTCCTTGTTCAGGCGCGCCTGCATCTGCTTGCCGTCCTGGAACGACGCAATGGCACCCGCGCTGACCAGTTTCTGCTGCAGTTCCTTGTCATTGCTGACGATTGCGCGGGTTTCAGTCGCAATACGGTCGACGATGGCTTGCGGTGTGTCGAGCGGAGCGATCAGGCCACCCCATGAATCGAAGTCAAACCCCGGGAAGCCTTGCTCGGATACGGTCTTCACGCCCGGCAGCAGCACGCGCGCGTTGGGCGAACTGAGCGCGATGGCCTTGAGCTTGCCCGCACGGATATGCGGCAGCGCGGCCACCACGTCGGCGAACATGATGCCCACCTGTCCGCCCAGCAGGTCGGCCACGGCGGGCGCGCTGCCACGGTACGGCACGTGCAGCATGTCGAAGTGCCCCAGGTCCTTGAGCTGTTCCATTGCCAGATGGCCGAAGCTGCCGGTACCCGAGCTGGTATAGCTCTGCGGGGTCTTGCTGGACTTGGCAAAGCGGATCAGGTCAGGCAACGTTTCCACACCCGGAACCACCTGCGGATTGATGACGATGGCCATCGGCAACACGTAGACTGTGGCCACGGACAGGAAGTCCTTTTTCACGTCATACGCATTGGTCTTGTACATCAACGGTGCCAGCAGCGCCGGCATGCCGAACATCGACAGGTTGTAGCCATCTGCCGGGCTCTTGATAAAGCTGGCCGTGCCGATAGAGCCCGATGCGCCGGGCTTGTTCTCGATGATCACCTGCTGGCCCAGCCGCTCGGACAGCTTTTGCGCCACGATGCGCGCGGCGGTGTCGGTCGGGCCGCCCGCCGGAAACGCCACCACCATCTTGATGAACTTGTCGGGCCAACCGGTCTTTGCCATTGCGGATGGCAGCATGGCGGCCAGCGATGCGGCGGCGCCCGCCTTGAGCACGTGGCGGCGGCTCAGCAGTGTGGTCATTGTCTTGTCTCCTGGATTTCGAAATTGGGATGAATCAGATCACGCCGCGGGACCGCAAGGCCTCGATGGCGTTGTCGTCGAGTTGCAGCAGATCGCGGAACACCTCACGCGTGTGCTGGCCCATATGTGGCGGCGGCATGCGCACCGGCATGCGCTGGCCGTCGATGGCGTACGGCGGCGCCAGCACGGCTTGCGGGCCGGCCTCGCTGTCGTCGAACCGATGCAGCAGGCCGGCCTGTGCGGTGCGCTCGGACTGCAGCGCGTCAAGCATGCCCAGCACCTCGCCGCATGGAATCTGCGCTGCCGTCAGCCGTTGCAGCAGGTCGGCACGGGTAAAGGTCCGCAGCACTTCACGCACCTGCGTCAGCAACATGTCGCGATGGGCGGAGCGCGCCGTGTTCGTGGCAAAGCGTTCGTCTTCGGCCCATTCGGGACGTCCGATCACTTCACGGCAGAAACGCTGGAATTGGCCGTTGTTGCCTACCGTAATGACCAGCGGGCCGTCGGCGGCTTCGAATACGCCGTATGGGACGATCGAAGGATGGGCGTTGCCGAACTTGGGCGGATCGCCGTCCTTGAGCAGTGCTTCCATGCCGTAGTACGACGTAATCATGAGCCCGCAATCGTATAAGGCCATCTGTACATGGCGGCCCTTGCCGGTCGACTGGCGCGCAAACAGCGCGGCCAGGATGGCCTGGGCCGAATACATGCCGGTGAACATGTCGACGGCGGCCACACCGAACTTGAGCGGCCCTTGCCCGGCCTCGCCGTTGGTAGCCATCACGCCGGACTCACCCTGCACCACGAGGTCATAGCCAGGACGCTCCGCTTCGGGCGTGAAGCGCGCGTAACCGGAAATCGAGCAATAGACCAGGCGTGGGTTGCTGGCGCTGAGCTGGTCGTAGCCAAGCCCAAGTTTTTCGGCGCCACCAACCTTGAAGTTCTGGATCACCACGTCGCTTTGCGCTGCCAGCTGGCGGGCCAGTGCCGCGCCCTCCTCGCTTTGCAGATCGAGCGTGACCGAGCGCTTGTTGCGGTTGGCGCTATTGAAATACGACGTATTGCGTGTGCCGATGCGTACACCCCAGTCCCGGGTATCGTCGCCGCGCGCCGGGTGTTCGACCTTGATGACATCGGCGCCCAGATCGGCCAGTGCCATTGCGCACATCGGTCCCGCCAGCACGCGCGACAGGTCCAGCACGCGCAAACCGGCCAGCGGCAATGGCGCCACATTGTTTTCTTGATGCATCTTTAGCGTCTCCTATGGACGCCGATTGTCCATATGTTCTATATGCTTGACAATTGCAACCGAAATTCAACAGATATGACAACTGGGAGTTGACAATGGATCTGGGCGCGCTGTCCTTGCTGGTGGACATCATCGACGCCGGCAACCTGAGCCGTGCGGCCGCGCAATTGGGCATGAGCCGTGCGAACGTCAGCAAGCGCCTGAACCATTTCGAGCGGCAGCTCGGTGCGGAACTGCTCCGGCGCAGTACGCGGCAGCTGGAGCCAACCGAGCTGGGCAGGCAATTGTATGAACATGGCCGGGCCATCCGCCACGTACTGATCGCTGCGCAGGAGTCGGTGCAAAGCCTGGGCAAGCAGCTCAGCGGCACGGTACGGCTCAGTGTGCCGAGCGGGTTCGGACAGCACACCATGTCGGCGTGGTTTGTCGAGTTCATGCGGCGGTACCCGGCCATCACGCTCAATGTCATCTTCGACAACGACATCGAGGATCTGGTAAAGGGCGCGGTGGACTTCTCGGTGCGTGTCATGGGCGAGGCGCCGTCCAATGCCATTTCCCACAGCCTTGGCGATGTCGAATACGTGGCATGCACCACGCCCCAACTGGCCCGCGAACTCGGCATGCCGCAGACGCTGGACCAGTTCAAGGACTTGCCGTTGATCACGTCGGAGCTCACCGGCCAGAAGCTGCTCGTGGCGGGACGCGCGGGCACGGCGGGCGCGCAATCGCAAATCCGCCCACGCCTGATGTCGGCAAACTTCTTCTTCCTGCGCGACACCATTCTCCAGGGCCTCGGTGTTGGTCTGGTGCCGCGCTATATGGTCGACCGGGAACTCGCGGCCGGCACGCTGTTGCAGTTGCCGCTGCCGCCCGAAGAGCTGGCCTTCCTGCGCACGACAATGTACCTGCTCTATATGCCCGCGCGGTACCAGACACGCGCCGTCAGCACACTGATTGCGTTCCTGCGTGACAAGGCGGCGGCCCGGCAATGAACGCTTCCGCGCCAAAGATCGCTGTATAGTGCCTGCGCCAATCGTTCTCCGTTATCTGTCATCCCCCAGGAAGCTGCATATGCCGTTCATATCCCTGAAGCCCTTCGTGGCCTCAATGTTGTGCGCCCTGTGCGTGATGCCATCGATTAGCCATGCAACCGAGATATCGAATGATCAGGTCCGGCGGGTCGTGGACAAGGCAATTCGTCCGTTGATGGCCAGGGACAAGATCCCGGGCATGGCCGTAGGCGTGATCGTTGAAGGCAGGCGCCATGTATTCAACTACGGCGTGGCATCGACAGAGACCCGCGGGCCGGTCACCGACCATACGCTATTCGAGCTTGGATCGGTCACCAAGACATTCACAGCCACCTTGAGCGCGTGGGCACAGGAGCAGAAGAAGCTTTCCCTGTCGGACGACGTCGCAACACACTTGCCGGCATTGCGCGGCAGCCCGTTCGGCAGCGTCAGTTTGCTGAATCTTGGCACCCATACCCCAGGCGGCCTGCCGCTGCAGGTGCCGGACGACGTACGCAATGAAGAGCAGTTGATGGATTACTTCAAGGCATGGCGTCCGACCTATGCAGCCGGCGCGTATCGAACCTATTCCAACCCCGGCATTGGCACCCTTGGCCTGATCACTGCCAAGAGCATGGGCCAGGACTTCGTCACCCTGATCGAACAGCGCCTTTTTCCGGAACTCGGACTCAAGAACAGCTATATCAAGGTTCCCACCGAGCGGGCGGGCGACTACGCGCAAGGCTATACAAAGGAAGGCAAGCCAATCCGCATGACAGATGGCGTGCTCGGCGCGGAGGCTTACGGCGTGAAATCAACCGCTTCCGACATGCTCCGTTTCGTCGAAGCCAATATGCAACTGGCGAGCATCGACGGGCAACTGCAACGCGCCATTACGAACACTCACACCGGATACTTCACCACCGGGCCGATGACCCAGGATCTGATCTGGGAACAGTATCCGTACCCGGTTACGCTGAATGCGCTGCTGGAAGGTAACGCGCCCAGAATGGCGTTCAATGCAACGCCAGTGCAAGAAATCAAACCGCCGCTGCCGCCGCAGGCCAATGCCTGGATCAACAAGACCGGCTCGACAAATGGTTTCGGGGCTTATGTGGCGTTTGTACCGGGGCAACGAATCGGTATCGTGATGCTGGCCAACAGGAATTTCCCGATCGAGGACAGGGTCAGGGTTGCATACGGGATTCTGTCCGCGCTCACCTCGCCAGCATTGCGCCGCTAATCAGCGCTCGCCTGCTGCATCTGTACCTGTGCGAGATTGACGATCCGCAACGCTTCCGCAAAGACTCCATCAACATTCGCCGTGGAGGCAGCGGTTCGATCTGCCGAGATACCTTGAACCAATTCCTGCAACATGCCCGGGCGCTGCAGTTCCATGCGCTGCAACAGCATGTGCAGAATATAGATGCAGGCGCCGACTTGGTCGTCTTTTGATGGATTCAAGGGGTCTCCCTTCATTTACAGGATAAATGCCGATGCGAATCGGTATCGGGTGGGGCAATATCAGAGGGGAGAAGACGCAAGGTAAATGACGCTGAGAGCCAATAGCACAAAGCCGACGAACATGGCGGCCAGGCAGTAGTCTCGCGAAACTACGCCAAGCCAGGAATGCTGTGCATTACGCCGTTCCTCATCCGTATCGAAAGTGCTGTTACCCTTTCGATAAGCGGCGTACCTGGCTGCGTCCTCATTTTGCTTTGCACTTGGGAACGGCGTCGCAATTTCAAACATCCCGTAGGTCCCGCCTAGAAGCAGGAAGGCTCCTACCATCATGATTGCATGAACCAAAGCGAACCCTCTTCGATTGCGAGATTGAGATGGTGCGGTTGATCGGGATGGCTCAGCGCGCAGGGCTAGATTTACCTAACCACTTCTCCCGAACCGCGCCAAATTCTCCGTTGGCCTGCGTGAGATGCAGCCACTGGTCAACGTAGCGCTTGAACACTTCATCGCCACTGGGCAGCAGATAGGCCATTTCCGCATACTGCAGCGGCTTGTCGGGATTCACTGCGCATAGCTCGGGATGCGCCCTGCTTTGCACGATGGCTTCAGCAGCTTCAGTGACGAAGACATCGGCACGGCCCGCGATGATTTCGTCGAAGATTCCGAGATTGTCCTTGTGGATGGTCAATTGGGCATGCGGTAACCGTGCCTTGGCGAATTTCTCGTTGCTGCCACCGGGATTGGCCACTACACGCACCCCCGGCTGATCGATCGCCTCGACGGTCTGGAACTTGGCCACGTTCTCGCAGCGCGTGATCGGCGTCTTGCCATTGACCATGTAAGGCATGCTGAAGTACGCCAGCCTCTGCCGCTCCAGCGAGACGGAAATGCCGCCAGCCGCGATATCGCATTTACCGGCCCCGAAATCGGCCATCAGCGTGGCCCAGGTGGTCTTGACCATTTTGGGCTCGGCACCCAGCGATCGCGCCAATGACGTCATGAGATCGACATCAAGCCCCTCGAACGTATCGGGTGCCTTCATGAAACTGAATGGCTTGTAGTCACCCGGGGTGCAGACCCGCAATTCGTGCGACTCGGCGATGCCCTTCATGGTTGCCGACGCGGGCGGCCTTGGATAGCTGGCAGGTGGCTGCGGGGACAAGGCAAAGGCAGGGAATGCGACCAGCATGCCAACAACGGCGAGCTTCGCTTTCATTAGGGCGTCTCCAATTGACGATCGAATTCGGTTGGCATTCAGGCTGCGCTTCGCAGGATACAACAGCCGATGCACCGCCATCCATCGGCCATAATCACCGATTCGACACTTGCCCCTGATTTGGTAGATAGATGATGATCACCGGACACGTCTTTATTGCCACCAGCCTTGATGGCTATATCGCCCGCCCCGATGGCGACATCGGCTGGCTTCTGGAGCGGGATGATCCCGCGGAAGACCACGGCTACCCGAACTTTATCGCCGACAAGGACGCGATCGTAATGGGTCGCGGCTGTTATGAAAAAGTGCTGACGATGGGCGAATGGGCCTACGACAGGCCGGTGCTGGTGCTGTCCCGGCAATTGGCCAACATGCCGGTTCCCGTGGAACTGCAGGGGAAGGTTCGTTTTTCAGACCGTTCGCCCGTCGAGGCAATGGCGCAACTGGAGGCCGAAGGTATGCGCCGCGTATATGTCGACGGCGGCCAGGTAGTCCAGTCATTCCTGCGCGAGGGTTTGATCGCCGATCTGGTTGTCACCGCGGTACCGGTGTTGATCGGGGCCGGCCGGCCGTTGTTCGGCACCCTGCCGCACGACGTAAGCCTGGCGCTCGAATCGAGCCGGCATTTTCCGTCGGGACTGGTGCAGTCGACTTATCGGGTGTTGGGGAATTGACCAAGTGCGCGGCCAAATCATCGCTCATGGATGAAGTTCGCGAATGGCATGAGATGAACGCCCCCCCTTGGTGGGGGTGAAAAAGGAGCGAGCGGCACGCGGGGTGGTGCTGCTCGCCCACGCAGCTCCTGAATCAGGCGCCCTTGCAAAATTGTTTTATCGGCATAGGAATTGGCTTGATTAGTCAACCCCTGGCCGCAACGATTTCGCGCGCCTGCTTGCCCGCCAGCCAGTCCGTTGAGGACTCCGGCAACGACAAAAAGGGGCGCAAGCGCCCCTTTTTACGCCCTGTTACAGATGCGCAGCGATCAAGCCATCAGCCCGATCACAGCCCTCACAGGACGCGTTCGCAGCGTTGGAAACTCGCAGCCTTACAGCGGCTTGATGCTTCCTGCCTGCTTGCCCTTCGGGCCTTGCTTGACTTCAAAGCTGACCTTCTGGCCTTCCTGAAGGGATTTGAAGCCGTTGCCCTGCACTTCGGAGAAGTGCGCGAACAGGTCCTCGCCGCCGTCGTCCGGCGTGATGAACCCAAAACCCTTTGCATCGTTAAACCACTTGACGGTACCTGTTGCCATGTTCTGAATAATCCAAAAAAAACAATATGTTGATGACGCCGCCGGCTTGCGCCAGGCGTGCGGCCATTTTGTATCATAGTCCAACCGCTTCCGACAATCGGGATTGGACATGACTGTGCCTGCGACGTAGTGTCCGTGCACGACGGGACCTGCCGAGCCTATGATCGCCAGGCTCGCCCGAGTCCGCACCGGCCGTACCCTAACACTAAACGCTCGATAACGCCTTACAACCGGAGAATGCCCCATGGCAAAGCTCATGGCGCTGTACAAGAAGCCCGCGGACAGCGCAGCGTTCGATTCGCACTATTTCGCCAGGCATATCCCGATCGCCAAGAAGATCCCTGGTCTACGCAGTTACGAGGTCAGCAATGGCCCGGTAACGACGCCCGCTGGGGAGTCGCCATTCCATCTGGTGGCGCTACTGGGCTTCGATTCCCTGGCGGATATCCAGAAGGGGCTGGCTTCGCCAGAAGGCGCCGCAGCGGCGGCGGATTTGGCAAACTTCGCCCAGGCCGGGGTGGATCTACTTATTTTTGACACCAAAGAGGTTTAGGATCGACCGTTTTCGGTCGCATCCTGTCGCGACTAGACGTGCCTGCAAACGCTTCCTTCCCCCAACACAAAAGAGCCCCCAACATGCCGCGCAGACGACAGTTCCTTGGCTACCTTCCGCTCGCACTGACCACCGGCATGGTGGGCACCGCGGTCTTCGGCAGCCGGCAAGCCTACGCCGCCGCCTTGCTGGACGAGCAGGATCCGCAGGCGCTCAAACTGGGCTACAAGGCTGATTCCTCCAGGGTCGATTCGCGGAAGTACCCCAGCCACAAACAATCCCAGACGTGCGGGAACTGCCAGCTTTATCAGGGTGACGCAGGCAGCGCTGCCGGGGGCTGCGTGCTGTTTGGCAGCAAGGAGGTTGCGGCGAAGGGGTGGTGTAGCGCTTGGGCGCAGGGGTGACGGAGGGCTGACGGAGGGCTGACGCAGGTCTGACATGCCGCGCAGCACTCCGGATCCAGCCGCTGCCGCAGATTGCGACCTCGCTTCTACGGACCCTTCGGCAGCAAAGACTGCAGGCTACTACCCCTGCGCGGTTTCGGCTCGACCCCGACACGCGGATCACGCTTTAGCACGAGCGACGTGACAGTCTGCGCGGTCTCCTCGAATGCCGGATCGTCCTGAGGGACGTACAGCCACTTCCGCAGTACGGGATGCGGCGCCAAGGCCGGCATCTCCGCAATGAGCGCCGGATGTCGGTCTTGCGACGTGCATACCAACAACCCGCTCCATGGCGCTTCGCGATCTGCAGCCACCAGGCACAGCAGGCCATCAACATATGCGGCATCGGACCCGAACATCCGCTTTCGGACGTAGCTTCGCTCCCGCTCAAATGCTTCGAAGATCCAAACAAGCGAATTGCTGACGGTAGCTGGCATCGGTAGTGGTCGATTGGAAGGCGTTCTGCCGATGATCGGCCGATACCCCACGTCTTGACAAGAAGATAGGGTAATTTCCCCATCCCGCCAGCCGGTTTGCACCTAACCTTGGGTAAGCGATGAGGCTCCTGCGCCGTCGCAGTCTTGTCATCAGCCACAGGGAGGCGAACCAAATGTCCAAAGCGGAGAATAAGAAGAGCACCAAGCAAGCAGACGAGCAGGCCTCCCGGTCGACCTACCTCACGCCCGACGAACGCGCCGCGAAAGGCCGGGCTCTACGCGATGCCGTGCCGCGGTCCTCCCAATCCGGATGGAGGCCTGCCGACAATCGCCGGGACCCCGTGGCACTACTGGACGAATCCAACGCCGGGCGAATTATGGAACTGGTCCCCATTCGATTCGGCCGCATGTCTGCCTCGCCGTTTGCCTTCTATCGCGGCGCCGCCGCAATCATGGCCGCCGACCTCGCCACAACCCCGTCCAGCGGCATCCGCGTCCAGTCTTGCGGCGATGCACACCTGATGAACTTCGGTGGATTCGCCACGCCAGAGCGCAACATCATCTTCGACATCAACGACCTGGACGAAACCCTTCCGGCGCCCTTCGAGTGGGACCTGAAGCGGCTCACCGCCAGCATCGTGATTGCCGCCGACCATCTGGCACTGCCCAGGAGCGACGCAGCGCGCGTCGCGACCGATTCCGTGCGCGAGTATCGGGAACGCATGCACAACTATGCCGGGATGCGTGCGCTCGATGTCTGGTACGACCGCATTGACCTGCAGAAGTATGAAGACCGCACGGGTGACCCCAAGGTCGTGGAGGCGACGCGCAAGCGACTGGCCGAACGCATCGAGGCGGAACGGCGTAAATCGGTGCCGGACCACATGTACCCGAAGTTTGTCGCCGAGGCAGGCCTGCATCCGAAAATCAAGGACGAGCCGCCGTTGATCTTCCATCCATCCGAAGACCTTGCGCCCGGCCTGTCATCAGGCTACGAGGCGGCAATCGAAGGGTATCGGGCGAGCCTGGCGGACCATACCCGGGTGCTGTTCGATCGCTTTCATTTTTTCGACATGGCCATCAAGGTAGTCGGCGTTGGCAGCGTCGGCACGATGTGTGCGGTGTGCCTGTTCATGGCAGCGGACAACGATCCCCTGTTCCTCCAGGTAAAGGAGGCCCGGGCGTCGGTGCTGGAGCCCTATGCGGGCAAAAGCGTCTACGACAATCACGGCCAGCGCGTCATTGTTGGGCAACGGCTGATGCAGGCCGCCACAGATGTGTTCCTCGGCTGGACCCGCGGCAGAAACGGCAAGGACTTCTATATTCGCCAATTGCGCGACATGAAGATGTCCGCCCTGATCGAGGACTGGGACAGCGGCTTGCTTCGGCAGTACGGCAGGATGTGCGCCCACGCCCTGGCCCGTGCGCATGCCCGGACGGGCGATGCCGCCATGATGGCGGGATACATGGGGTCAGGCAGGACGTTTGACGATGCGATTTGCGAGTTTGCCACCGAGTACGCGTCGCAGAACCGCAGCGACTTCCGGGCCTACCTGGCCGCCATTCGGGAAGGACGCATCCAGGCGACGATTGAAGATATCTAGTCTTGCGGCGCACCACAAGCATTGACCCTGCCCTTGGTAGTCTCCCCTCTCCCGCACGGCGGGAGAGGGGAGCAAACCACGGGCATTTCAGATACTTTCGGTGGTCTCCCCTCCCCGCTCCATCGCTGCGCCACTATCGACATGCGGTATTCGTGCTTAGCCGGAAGTCGGGAATTCGGTACGCTCGGTCTGATTGTTTATCACGCCAGTCATCGAACCAAAGGACCGCTGCATGTCGATCCCCGACACCGTTACACCCATCACTGCCGCAGACGCCGCGGCGCTTCGCGATGCGCCGCAGTTGCGCCCCCTACCCGTCGACATGTCGGTACTGCGTCAGCGGGCCCAGGCGTTGCTGCCTGACATCGCGCTTCAGGCAGCGCAACGCGAAAGCCGGCGGGAACTGCCATTTGACTTTGCACGCCAGATCGCCGATGCCGGTCTGCTGACCATCCGCATTCCCCAGGCCTATGGCGGCCCGGGTGGAAGCGTCCGTGACGCTATCCGTTTCGTGATCGAACTGGCCTCCGTGGACGCCAACCTTGCGCAGGCGCTGCGGCCAAACTTCGGTCTTGTCGAAGGCTTGCTCGCGGGAAGAGACAACGAAGCAGAGCGGCAGCGCTGGTTTGATCGCCTGCTGGCGGGCCAGATCATCGGCAACGGTGGCGTGGAGCGTGGCGGCAAGCATGGCGCGATCCAGGCGACGATCGTGCGCCACGATGCGGCCGGGACGGCGGCAGCCCATTTTGTGGTCAACGGCACCAAGTACTACAGTACGGGCGCCCTGTATGCCGACTGGATCAGTTCGATCGCGCTGGACGAAGACGGCAGGGAAACGCATTTCACGGTGCCGCGTGATCGCGCGGGCATGGAACTGCTGGACGACTTCGACACCATCGGGCAACGGCTGACTGCCAGCGGGACGACTCGCTTCACGAACATGCGTGTTGAAGCCGATGAAGTCCGCAACGGGTATTTCCCGCGTGACCGCCGCAATGCCGTGACGCCCGTATTCCAGCTCTATCTGGCGGCGACCGAAGCGGGCATCGCGCGCAATGCATTGAACGATGCGGTCTGGTTTGCTCGCAACAAGGCACGGCCGATCAAGCACAGTTCGGCGGACCGTTCGGTGGACGATCCGTATGTGCAGGAAACCATCGGCAAGATTGCCGCCGAAGCGTTCGCGGCGGAAGCCGCCACGTTGCGCGCCGCCGATTCCATCGATGCGGCGTGGGCCGACAATCTCAGCGATGCATCGCTGACGCAGGCGTCGCTGGACGTGGCGCAGGCGCAGTACTTTGCCGTGGCGGCGGCTCTCGAGAGCGCTGAACTGGCTTTCGACGTGGGCGGCGCCTCGGCATGCGACCGCCAGTACAACCTCGATCGCCACTGGCGCAATGCACGCACCGTGGCCAACCACAATCCGCGCCAGTGGAAGGCGGCGGTGGTTGGCGCCTGGCTGCTCAAGGATGAACCGCCGCCGACTACCGGCCTGTTCTGACCGACGGACGAACAACAGCCAGCGCCAACCGGCGCTGGCGCTGCCTACCGCCGATGATCGAAGCGGCGGGCCAGACGTTCCCCGCCGAACTGCACGAGCGTAACGAGCGCTATGAGAATCGCGATCACGTTGAACATGACCTCGGTTTCATAGCGTTCGTAACCGTAGCGGATGGCGAGGTCACCCAGCCCGCCAGCGCCCACGGCACCGGCCATGGCTGACGCGCCGATCATGGCGATCACGGTGACCGTGGCGCCGCCGATCAGCGCCGGGAGGGCTTCCGGCAACAACACATGCCGGACGATATGCCAGCGCCGGCACCCCATGGCGCGCGCCGCTTCGACCAGTCCGGCATCGGTCTCGTTGAGCGCCACTTGCGACACGCGGGCAAAGAATGGAATCAGATGCGCGCTTAGCGGCACCACCGCCGCCCACGTGCCCATCGTCGTGCCGACGATGATGCGCGTGACCGGCAGCATGGCTACCAGCAGGATGATGAACGGGATCGAGCGGAACATGTTCACCAGCACCGACAACACGCGGTGCGTGCGCGGCCTGGGCGCGAGGCCGGTGGGCGCTGTGACGGTGAGCACGATCGCCAGCGTCAGGCCGGCAACGAACACCACCAGGCAGGCGCTGCCTGTCATCAGCAGTGTTTCGCCAAATGCCTTCAGGTACTTCTCAGCCATTGGCAACACGATGAGGTATCTCCGTAGGTCCGACATGCCCTTGCAGGCGTCCGCGCAGCGGCTTTAGCAGCGCCACGGTAGCGTCGGCCTGTGGCTCGGAAAATATCCGCCATACCGGGCCATGCTCCATCATGCGGCCGTGGTCGAGCACCAGCACGCGGTCGCACACGGCCTCGATCACAGCCATGTCGTGCGTGATCAGCACTACCGTCAGGCCAAGCTGTTGGTTGATGTCGCGCAGTAGCGCCAGGATCTGCTCGGTAGTCTCCGGGTCGAGTGCTGACGTGGCTTCATCGCACAGCAGGATTTCAGGCCGGTGTACCAGTGCGCGCGCAATGCCTACGCGCTGCTTCTGGCCACCGGACAGCATTGCCGGGTAGGCCTGTGCCTTGTCTGCGAGCCCGACCATGGCCAGCAGTTCGTTCACCCGTGCCTCGATTTCGGCGCGTTTTACGCCGGCCACGCGCAGTGGCAGCGCCACATTGTCGAACACGGTCTTGGCCGACAGCAGGTTGAAGTGCTGGAAGATCATGCCAATGCGCCGGCGCAGCGCCACGAGTCGATCCTCATCGAATCGCCCGATATCCGCGTCGTCTATCCACACGTGGCCCAGGTCGGGCCGCTCCAGCATGTTGATGGTGCGCAGCAACGTGGACTTGCCAGCGCCGCTGCGGCCGATGATGCCGAACATTTCAGCGCGACTGATGGAGAACGAGATATCGGCCAGTGCCGGCGCGGTCGCGCCTGCGTAAGTCTTGCCGACCTGCTCGAAGACGATGTGCGGATCGCGCGCGGGCAATTGCGAAACCGATTGCATGTCCGAGTCTCCCATTCTCAGAACGCGGGGATCACGGAGCCCTGGTATTTGGTCAGGATGAACTTGCGTACCGCCTCCGAGTGATAAGCCTTCACAAGGTGCGGCACCCACGGGGCATTCTTGTCTTTCTCGCGCACCGCAATCACGTTGACGTACGGATTGTTCTCGCGTTTTTCCACGGCGATGCCGTCGCGTGTGGCGACCAGTCCCGCCTGATAGGCGAACGTGTTGACGATGGCGGCCGCGTCAACATCCGGCAATGCGCGCGGCAGCACCACCGATGCACTCTCGATGAACTCGAGCTTGCGCGGGTTGGCCGTGATGTCCGCCAGTGATGCCGTGCCGGTAAACGGATCGAAGCCGTCTTTCAGCTTGATCAGGCCGTGGTCGCGCAGAATTACCAGTGCGCGGGTCTGGTTGCTTGGATCATTGGGGATGCCGAGGCGTGCGCCAGTCGGCAATGCCTCTAGCGACTTGACCTTGCGCGAGTAGAACGCAATCGGCGAGATCAGCGTATCGGCCACATTAACGATCTTGTAACCGCGTTGGCGGATCTGGTCGCGCAAGAATGGAATGTGCTGGAACGCGTTGGCGTCGAGATCGCCATTGTTCAGTGCTTCGTTGGGGCTGGCGGTGCCCGTAATGATCACCGGCTCGACCTTCAGCCCATGCTTCGCCGCTTCGCGTGTGACCACTTCCCAGATTTCCTCGTCTACTCCGCCGCGCACACCCACCTTCAAGGTCTTGCCGGCCGGCTCGGCATTGGCAGTACCTAGCGAGAAAGCAGTGAGGGCGAGTACGAGCGAGGCAAAGACACCGAAAGCGGAGCGTCGTTTCATGATGACTAATGCAGAAGTTTGGGAAGCACCAGTCTATGAAGCCCACCGCCACGGGTCCACGAAGTATTACGAGGTAGCAAATGCAGTCTACGCCGCTACCCTGGCGGCCGCCCTGCCCGCGGGACGTGCCAATCCCATATGCTCGCGCAAGGTACGCCCGGTGTATTCGGTGCGGAACAGTCCGCGCCGCTGCAGGATCGGCACCACCCCATCGACGAATTGCTGCACGCCATCCGGCAGTACATCCGGCATCAGGTTGAAACCATCGGCAGCGCCGCCGCGGAACCAATGCTCGATATCGTCGGCAATCTGCTCGGGCGTGCCCACGATCACCCGGTGCCCGCCGCCTCCGGCCAGTTCGCGGATCAGCGCACGTACGGTCAGGTTCTGCCGCTGGGCCAGGGCGATCGTGGCGCGGAAGAACGTATGGTTGCCGTTGGCTGGCAGCGCCAGCGCCTCGGGCAATGGTGCATCGAGCGACAAGCGGTCTGCGGTGATGCCTAATGTTCCTGCCAGCCGGTTGAGGCTGTAGTCCCATGGGATCAGGTCGACCAGTGCATCGCGACGCTGGCGCGCCTCGGCTTCGGTCGCGCCAATGATCGTGGTGAGTCCGGGCAGCACCTTGATGGCGCCCTCGCCTCGTCCAAGTGCTTCGGCACGCTGGTTCAGCGCGCGGCGGTATTCAAGCGATTCCTCGAACGATTGCGACGCCGAGAACACGGCTTCCGCATGCCGCGCGGCCAGTTCGCGTCCGTCTGACGAACCGCCGGCCTGGAACAGCACCGGGTAACCCTGCGGCGCGCGTGGCAGGTTCAATGGTCCCTGCACGTCGAAAAACTCGCCGTGATGGGCAATGGGCTGCAGCTTGCCGGTATCGACGAAGCGCCCCGATGGCTGGTCGCCGATAAAGGCATCGTCTTCCCAGCTGTCCCATAAGGCCTTGGCAATGCTGGTGAACTCATCGGCGCGCGCATAGCGCTGCGCATGGTCGGCAGGCGCGGTGCGCCCGAAATTTCGTGCGGAGCCGGCATCCGCCGTGGTCACCACGTTCCAGCCCGCGCGGCCGCCGCTGACATGATCGAGCGTGGCGAAGCGGCGGGCGATATTGTAGGGCTCGTTGTAGCTTGTCGATGCCGTTGCCACCAGTCCGATATGGGTAGTGGCTGCCGCCACGCAGGCCAGCAGCACCGTTGGCTCCAGTGCGGTGATCGGCCGGAAATTGATCTGGTCTGCAATCGACGCATTGTCGGCCAGGAAGATCGCATCGAACTTGCCGGCTTCGGCAACCTGCGCCAGCCGCACGAAATGCTGGACATCGATGAATGCACGCGGATCGCTGTCTGGGAGCCGCCATGCGGATGGCACGAAGCCGGAATGCAAGGCGTTCAGGTTCAGGTGAAGCTGGCGGGGTGGCGTGGCTTGGGTCATGGTGGCGTGGGTCGGGGCGCCGTCGGTGAGACGGTCCAGCGGTCGAGCATAAGGAAATCCGCTCTGGACGGGAACGAACGAAAGCCGATATCGATATGCCACGCGCCATCACGCAGCATCACGCAGCATTACGCGATATCGGCGTCATATCGACGTGCCGAAAGCTTCGTTCCGTTTGCGGACATGGTGGCGTACGGTCCGTTGGGATCCACTTCCCGCACAAGGACCCGCAATGAGTTCCGTATTCCCGTTCGAGCGCCCCGCCACGCCCGCCACGCCCGCCACATTTACGCCGAATCCCGCGCCGAAGCAGAAATTCTGGTTCGACCCCCTGCCCCAACGACCCAGTATCGAGGCCGAACGCCGGCACCGCCAGGAACGGCTGGCCGGCGCTTTCCGCATCTTTGCGCGACAAGGTTTCGACCTCGGGCTGGCCGGCCATATCACGGCGCGCGACCCCGAGTTTCCCGATCATTTCTGGGTCAACCCGCTCGGGGTGCATTTCTCGCGCATCCGCGTATCGGACCTGCTGCTTGTAAATGCGCGCGGTGAAACCGTGGTGGGCAATCGCCCGCTGAACAAGGCCGCGTTCGCGATCCATGCCGCCATCCACGAGGCGCATCCGCATATCGTAGCCGCCGCGCACACGCATTCCACGTACGGCAAGGCATGGTCAACGCTGGGACGCAAGCTCGATCCATTGACGCAGGACTCATGCTCGTTCTACGAGGATCACGTGCTATTCGATGACTTCACCGGCATGGTGGTCGACAACTCGGAGGGACAACGGATTGCCGACGCGCTCGACAAGGGCAACGGTCACACCCACAAGGGTGCGATCCTGAAGAACCATGGCATCCTGACTGCCGGGCCCACCGTTGAAGCCACCGCCTGGTGGTACATCGCATTGGAGAACGCGGCGCACACGCAGTTGTTGGCCGAGGCAGCAGGCACGCCCCAGCCCATCGACGAGGCCACCGCGCGCCACACTCACGGGCAGGTCGGCGGCAACGAGGGATCGTTGCACGCATTCGAAAGCCTCTACGCGGGACTGGTGGAAGCAGAGCCGGATCTGCTGGACTGACGGACTTCCATACCGACACCCGTGCTTGACATCCTCCCCTGCCTGAAGGCAGGAGATTCCTTCTGCGTCTGAAACGATGACTCCAGTGTCAGCTCACTTCGGCGGGTTCCTGCTTCACCGAGCGGCCCAACTGCACCGGCTCTCCACAGGCTGCAACGCGGTGTCCCCGCGCCAAAACATTGATCGCGCCGACTACATCAGCGTTTTTCTCGAAACTGCATGCCACACAGGCGAACTTCGCCTGCATCTGTCGGTTCTCCGCC
>CAUUBQ010000072.1:0-40444 GCA_963543405.1 uncultured Cupriavidus sp. | reverse complement strand
GCTTCCGTCCTTCCTGCGTAGCCCCGTCAAGACGGGTTCACCGGGCGCTTACACCGGAGCCGATTCTGAATCGCATGAACCAGGCGATAAACAAGGTACTCACCGATCCGGAAGTGATCAAGGCTTTCACCGAGATGGGCGCGGCACCGCTCGGCGGGGAACCGGCGAAGCTTGCGAACACCCTGTCGGCCGACTTGACAAAGTGGCGCTCAGTGGTGAGGCAAGCGAATATAGAGCTTCAATGAGTTTGCGGGCAATCGACGCCACACGACAAATACGAATGGCGGGAGCGTTGGCTAGCTTGGATTTGCTATTTATCATTGCTAGTGTGGCTTTGCGACACTGGGGCATCGTCCGACGGACTGTAGTGCCATCTAGCCTGAGCTACGACTACAGTTCCGCGTTGGCGTGCTCAGGTTTACCCACTGAGAGGGGATGCGCGCTCTGGTGTGGGGCGCATCTGGTGCTATTGCGATTGGATTCCTTATCTTAATAGTGCTGCTGGCGCGCATGTTGCCGAGGTGATCTCCCGCAATATGGTCTCGGTATGCCCGGCGCTGCCGATTTCGTGACCGGCTATCCCCTGCTGAGTGCCCTGCTATGGCCGGAGGCGCTCGAGGCGCTACGCCAAGCTCCCAACCTGCAAGCGTGCGCCAGTGCTGCAGATTCAGGTCGCGCCGGGACCTGGAAGCCGGGCAGCAGCTTGCTGCGCTGCTCCGCGACCGTCTGTCGGACTCGGCAAAGCCGTCATCCGCGCGGTCTCTGCTCGATGGCAGCGCAATCTGATGGCGCGTACGTCCACCAGCATGCGGGCCTGAGCCTGCGCCGCAATGAATTGCTCCGCGGCGCCAGCGGTCAGGTGGACGCTGGCCGGGTAGTCCTTGCCCGTGTTAACAGGTTGTGCGTCAGTCCGCGTTGACAACCTGCGGCCTTCCCCATTTGATGAGCTTATCTTCAGGCCATGCATTAACCCATTCCAGTGCGGCGGACTGGCCGGCCAGGTACTGCTGGACAAGGTCAAAGCGATTCTTCGTCAACGCCTCAATTTCTGCCGTGGCCGGCAAGAAATAGAGGAACATCTTCCAGCCTGGCTTGACGAATTCTGCAACCCAGCGGGAGGGCACGAAGAACACGTCGGGCTGCATGGTCATGTCGCCTTTGAAGTCCAGTAGCGCATAGACGAAGGACTCAGCGTGCTTGCCAATCACAGCGCCACCAACGTACCACTCGTAGCCTAGACGGCCGTAGCGCTTCTTCTTCGCGCTCTTTGCTGTCTTGACCTGAATCGCCATGGTGCGGCGCCCGTCGCTTGATGACGCTAGCGCGTCGACACTGGGAGCATTACCAAGCGTCAGACTGACGTTGATATGCCTCGCGGCTAGGGCATAAGATAGGTAAAACTGCCCGGCTGCACCAATAAATTGGGACTTTGCTTGTGCCAACTTGATATTTTTCTTGAAGAAAACTCCATTCTATTACGCGCAAAGAATCGAGGGTGCCGCCCGCATGTCGACTTCCGGCACGTTGACGTCGTACCTGTACAGGTCAAGAAACTGCTCCAGAAGCGGGCGAATCTGGCTTATGTCACCAATTGCCCCCGATGCCTGGAGGTCAAGGTTGGCCGCTGCATCGCCAGCCTTGTACTCCTCGATCTCTTCCAGATTGTTGCCTTGTTCACGGCGCTACCCATCCCCGGCGAGACTCGCCACCTCGAAATGCGCGCAGATGGTGTTAATTACCTCGGGGGTGAGAGCCTCGATTCGTTGGACGGCGTGGGGTTGCTGGCGCGCATGATTTGCGCCAAGCGTTGGCGATGCTTTTCCCACTCCGCACTCAGCTTGGCTTCTTCGCGCCGATGCGGCTCTATCGCAGTCCGATAATCTTTGGTTCTTAGGGAGAAGGACTCCTCGGTCTTGCCGGGGTAGCAGCTCAGGACGTCGGTGGATGCGGCGGCGCAAGTAGTACACGCCGGATTCTGAGTCGCGACGAAGGTCGGTAGGCGCCATGGGCATGAGTTCCAAAGTCCCGGTTTCAACCTCTTCCGCTTGGCACATCTCCAGGAGTGCTATGAGATCAGCTCGCTGTGTTCGATTTCCTCGATCGGAAGATAGCGGCGGTTGAGGCTGATGACCGATACTGCGGCGGACTGTCAGGACCCCACTTCCGGCTGGACCGCCATCACGAAGTCTTGTCTGAAGGACCGGATCGATCCGAAGTCCCAGAAACCGACCAATTCACCGTGGACCTCAGCGACGACGCGAGGATAGCTACCGTCTCCCACGATGCAACATCCGCCTACCTCGATTCGCGGCGCATCTGACAAGTTCCTGCTCCAGAACAGGCCAAATTCGTTGGCGAGCCGAATCCATCTGTCCGCGCGCGCGGCGTCCAAAGGATTGGGCCGAAGCGTCGCCGCAGTGTAGCGCCTGAGTTCGTTGCTCGCGGCGGCGTCGCCCGCAACAGGGGGCGCCAGGGCGAGAAACATCGCCTTGGCGCGCAACTGTTCGTTCTGACCGTTCGGGTCAAACGCGTCAAATTGCGATTCCGGAACCTTGTCACCGATACTCCATGCCAGCCACAGCAGCAGCACACGGAGCTGAATTGCTTCCTCGGTTTCAGCATGGGTATCGTCCGTCAGTGTGTCGATGAGCCGCGTTCTGGAATTGAACAAACACCCCATGGATTCGTCCAGAAAGCGACGGCGATCGGCCTCAGGAACGAGGAACTCGCGCGCCATTCGCCAACGGGGCAAGCGCTCGATACGCACCAGCTCTTTCACAAGCGAAAGTACGGCGATGAGTTGAACGACCGCTCGCGCCTTGGTGTCGGGTTGGTCGGCCTTCGTCAGCTTTAGGAGCATCCGGTTGATGAGGTTTGTCACTTTCTTGGCGACCCGCCGTGCGATCTCGGCATCTTGGAGTGCCTGAGCCTGAGCGTCAACGTATGGCATGTCGTCCGATTGCTCCGGTTCGTCGTCCTGATTAATCTGTTCTTCCTCGGTACGGCCTGACTTGTCCACAGGCACGGTCGGCTGCGTCTGTAGCTCCTCGCCGATTTTGCGGGTCAGCAGGTCAATCAGCGTGACGATATCAGCGGATTCGACCAGACGGCGACGTTTCCTGGACTGACGAAGCTCGCTGACGCTTACTTCAAATGTGTCAGGCCGGCCGCCACTCGCTGTGCCGGCTTGTGCCGATCCACGCCGTGATCGCACTTCGTTCTGCACTTCTTCTTCGGAAGCCGGTTCGAAGATCGCATCTTCGACCGCCTTGAGCATCTCCGAAATGCTCTCACCGGACGGGTCCAATGCACCGAGCGCATCGCGAACCTGACGATGCGACGATTGCGTCTCTGCCATCAGCAAATGCGGGTGCGCAATCATCGCCCTTGCCACGCGCTCACTACCCATGAACAAGTCGCACGCGCGGACCAGCCTCATGTCGACCGAGACGGGCACGCTCAGAACGTCACCCGTCCGAGTTACGGCGATATTCGCCTGAATCACGTCCAGACTGTCGCCCAACAGACTGGCGCTACCCAGCTCAATCGCCGGGCCCAGCGTCGCGATTCGCAGTTCGTTGGGGCTTGCCGCCACACCTATCCAGAAGGGCTCGGCGGATTCATCAGTCGCGCGTATTTCGGCGACACTTCGTGCAGCTGTTGCCTCAAGCTCGCTGGCCGAAAGCGCTGGTAGCGCGAACATTCCGCACAATCCCAGCGCCTCTGCCGTGGCCTGCGCGTCCGGGCCCATGCGCATAACCACCGCTTCGACATTCGCGCTGTTTCGATTGCCCATCCAAGCGGGGCGGCTAGGGTTGGCGCTTCCGGAGATGAGTATGCTCCCATCGCCATGCGTCTGCTCGATGTAAAGCGCCTTCGCGTGCAGGTACTTGTCGCCGCGATTGCCAGCGCTCGTCCAAAGAAGCCTCGCGTCCACGAAACGCGCTTGTACCTCACGCATGCTTGGCAAATGCACGGTTTCCGGATCAATTGCCACGACCACGTCGGCCCGCGGCCAGCGTTCGTGTAGATGCGCAACGAAAGCCAGGTCGCTATCGAAGAAGGCGCCGGTCACCCCGATCCTGCGAACCTCGCCATTCACACGCGCGCCGATCTGCTCGATGAGCGACGGTCCTCCCGGGCATTGATGCAAAGCGACAGTCGTCGTGGCCGCGCCCGGCGTCGACAATTGCGCCACGCTTTTGGAGAAGGAAAGTACCGCTTCGATCAAGGATGGCGGAACATGCTCGCGTGCGAGTTCGATCCATTCGCGCACCATCTGCCACACCGAGTCCAGCAATGCGGTGCCTTCCCGATCCTTACGGTCTGTCACGTGCACCCAGTTCGTGATCTCCCGGTTGTAGCCAAAGCCAGACAGTGTCAGATTGTGGCTGCCAACGAGAATCGCCGCCTTCTTTTTGCCGGCCAGAATGCAGACCTTCGGATGGAACGCCCCGGGCACGCTTACCGGCACGAGCGAATACGCCGTGCCTGCAAACCTCGGACGGGTCGCTTCAGATTGCCAGCTCAAACTGCATTGCGCGTGATCCATCAAGACGATGTTCTGCTGACATCCTGCCGCCACCAGACGACGCAGCACGACCTCCTCGTAGAAGGGCAGACTCGCGTTGAACGAGGTGATCAGCGATGCGTCGAAGCCGCCTTGCTTGATGACATTCAAAAGGGAGATCGAATCAATCACTGACGGCCTCCATCAACTGCTTGCCTTCCGCACTCAACGACGTCTGTTTGTCTTCATCGCGCACGACCACGCCTATGTCCATCAAGATCTGGAACGCTTGACGGAAGCGCGGCGTGGTATTGGATGGCGCCGGTATGTTTCCATCTGTCAGTTGCAAACCGCGCTCGGAGGGACGGAAGCGAAACGTCGCCGAACTCGTGCGATGAAGTTTGCGCAACGAAACGCGCAAATGCGTATTCATGCACCACGCAACGACGTCATAGATCACGTCGCCCAGTGGCATCTCGCGCCATGCCGCAGCTTTGCGCCGAAACGTATAGAGATTTATGGGGTAATCTTGCAGCGCTTGGGGCGTGATCGCGAGCCCGTCATAGGGCGCGCAACTCAAATCGTCGCGAATAGCGAGGATCGCGAGCACCCGCATGGCCGACGCAAGCAAAGCAGAGTCGCTTGCGCGCCCCCAGGACGACACCATTTTTTGAGCCAGCGGCAGCTCGTGACCGTCCGCGGACCATTCGCCGAGCGCCGGCAATGCCGATTCGATGTTCGAAAGCCACGCTCCAAACGTCGCGCAGTCCGTCTCGGCAACGAAGCCAGCCACGTGGCCCGATTCCCTGAATGCCTTCGCGAAAGCCTCGACCGTGTCGCACACGTAGCTCTCACCCGCAGTCCGCGGTGACAACTTGTTCAAGGTAAGCGCGAAGATCGTCTGAACGGCGACCGATAGCAGATCGTTGCGGACGTAGACAGCCCAGTTTTCACGGGTAGACGCCAGATCGGCCGGGATGTTCCAGCCCGTCGGGCCAGGCAACGCATTGCCATACACGGCGGCGCGGAATACGTTTTCGGAAAACTCGATACCGGGCGGCAGATTGTCGATGAGGCGCTGGATCAGCGCCAGCGAACGCTTGCGCTGAGTACCTTCCTCCCCGTACTCACGCTTCCGGTCGAAATAGATATCGGTGAGCTGATCGCGTTCGCTCGAGCCCGCGTTTCGAAGATTACACGGGCAAAACGCATGCAGTTGTTGAAGGCTGGCGTCAGCGACCTCACCATGCTCGACAATGTTCCAGAAGAGGTCTGCCGGCACCGAAGCATCAAAGGCTTCGGCTATTGGCTTGCCGACTTCCTTGGTGAATCGAAACCACGGCTTTCTGCCTCCGTCCAGCACGCGCAAGTCGGCGAGTGTGCCCGCGTAGTACTGCGAAAGTCCACCCATGCGATTCATAAAGTACCGGTCTTCGGAGTCGTTGGCGGTGAACCTAACGAGCTTCAGTGTCTCGCCGTCGAGCACTCGTTGCACCGCGCTGACCAGCTTCTGTCGACCGACCATCGCTGCGCCGTGGCGCTCGCTGATCTTGTCGGTGCATTGCGCGTGGTGTTCGGCGATCAGCGTGAACAGGCAATCGGCCCGCCGAAAACGCTCGACGAACGATGTCTCATCCTCGTCATCCGGAAAGCGTTGAGCAAGCGACCATATGAGCCACGGATAGAAGGAATAATAGCGTGCCCGGTCAGTGACGTTCGTGATACCAGGCAATAGCTGGCCGTAAATAAGAATGCACGGCGCCTGTGCGCCGAGGTGATCCAATCCGCCGATGGAGTACGGAGGTTCAACCCACGCGGTGTCGACTTTCAATTCCCTCTCTCTTAATGATCATATCCGGACCCGCGTAGCAGCATCTGCGGGGCCTTCGCTTCCTCATTTGCTTTATGCTGCATACGCATTCGATCGCACTAGGTCATGGCCTAGCGATTAACCGCCGCTGGTTTGCGTTGGAATGGTCAAGGCTAACAACTTGCTACCGCTACCATCGGACAGGTATCACTGTTAGCTAACTGCCGTGCCCTATCACCCTGGTGATCGCCGAACGGGTTCTTTCCAGAGATTTCTGCATCAGATGCCAACCGATCTCCACCGAAGCACCCTCCGCGAGGATGTCCTGCACTTCCTGCTCAGAGTCTTCCGCGAGTAGCACCTTGACGCCATCTTCCAGATCCCGCTGTGCGATGCCCTTGCGGATCTCCACGTCCGTGTCAATGGCCAGCAAGGTTTGCAGACGGATATCCTCAATCGCGAAATCGGCTAGGAGCTGTCGTTGGACCAACCCTCTTCGCCAGGTACTCAGCCCGGCGAGCGCTATGAAGAACGAATCACCCAACCTCGGGTTGGTCTCAAACATGCAACATCCGAACTCCCGTAGCGCAGGAGATTCACTATCCAGCAACGCAAGCATAATCTGTTCTGACGACATGTAAGCATCCACCATTCCCAGGCGGACCGCCTCACTGAGCGTGGCGTCGTACAGTAATCGACATCTTTGGACATCGTTCAGTGACTCGCTGAGACACTCGCATACCGCCTGCCTAACGGCATGGTCGGGGTGCTGGATCATCTTGTCCAATATGGCGTCCGAGAACGTCCGATAGTCGCCCGCCCTAGACTTGATGAGTTTCAGCTTCCGCGCCGCGCGACTGCTCAGGATCTTTTCGCACACCGCATCGGGTATGTCGCTTCGCCCGAGCAGCGCGCCGAAGACCGCTTCATTCTCATCATCCACGAGCGCAAGCAGCGCTGCTTCATGATCGCCCGCTGCAAGTTCCTGTCGCACCTTCAGACTGACGTCGCCCGCGAGTATAATCTGGATATCATGAGTCAGAGACCAGTTCCCCGCCAGCTCAAAGCGTACTGCTTCCGAAGCATCGCTGGCCATTTTTCTCTGTATTTCTTCGGGAATGCGTGCACCGGCCAGTGACTGTCGTACCGTTTCGTCAGCGTCCTCCGCTAGCGTATGCTGCGTCGAGGTAGACAGGCCGTAATTTCTTGCTAGATTTTTGCGAACCTCGACAGGAACTTCGTTTGATGACAGAAAGCGTTGCAGCGACGACGTGACATGCGGATTACGTGCCAATGCCTCCATTGCCGGCGTTGGGGGGCGCTTGCCACGGCTCGAGGTGAATACCCTCGATGCGAGCGAACCGCTTGGACGCCAGTCATCCAGGGATGCGGCCTGCAGGATGCGTTCGGGCTCCGCCGTCACGCGCAAGATTTTCCAAAGCACATCGTCGGGAACCTTGCTCGATTTGGTAATCCTCACCAGCAAATCGATCGGCGCCTTGCCATGGACACATGCCAGAGGAAAGATGTCGTCATCCTTGCTCTCCCCCTCCGCTCTGCTGATCTGCTCGGAAAGAAGGGACTCGGGACAACGAACATGCGTGTAGATGGCCTTGCGAACCTCGAGATCAGAGTCCTCCGCCAGTTTGAGCATGAGGTCCTCTGGCACCTCGCGACTATGGGCTACTTCAAGCCGGCGCAGCGGGTTCTTGGCGTCCGCCAGCCGGATCATCTCCGCCACGCTGAGTCCATCGTACCGTGAGGCTGGCTTAAGCTTCAGCTTATCAAACGCCTCTTCATACTCGCGCACCTTCTTTTGCATCGTCTCGCGCAGCGGCGTCGTCTGCTCGATGGCGGCATCGATCTGCTTCTGGCTCAGGACGCCACCCTCGACGAACGCGACCTCCATGGCCTCATTGATTGCGTTCTCGATATCGGCACCAGTATAGCCACGGCTAAGTGCAATCAACCCTTCCATGTTGAATGCCGTCGGATCCTGATGCCGTCGCTTGAGATGGATCTCGATGATCTCGCGACGCTCGTCGGAATCCGGGAAACCGACATAGAAAATCTCGTCGAAGCGACCCTTTCGCAGCAACTCAGGAGGCAACGCAGTGATGTCATTGGCGGTGGCGATCGTGAACACCGCGCCCGATTTCTCCTGCATCCAGGTGAGGAAGTATCCGAGCAGGCGCGACGTCACTTCGGAGGCGTTGGCGCCTCCCATGCCAACAAACGCCTTCTCCAGTTCATCGATCCACAGCACACAGGGACTGATGGCCTCGGCAGTATGGAGAGCCCGCCGCATGTTGTGCTCGCTTTCGCCCACATACTTCCCCAGCAGCGAACCGATATCGAGGCGAAGCAGCGGCAAGCCGAACATTGACGCGGTGATCTTGGCAGTCAGGGACTTGCCGCAACCCGGCATGCCAGCGATCAAAACGCCCTTAGGGGCTTGGACACCGAATGCCGTGGCCTCGGCAAGGTTCACCATTACCTTGGCGCGACGTTCAAGCCAGTCCTTCAGATTGCGCAAGCCGCCGACACTGTGCGCGGTGACGTCAGCACGCACCATCTCGAGTACACCGCTCTTGGCGATGCCCTGCTCCTTCAGCTGGAGCACGATATCGAGCGCCGAGTCGTCCAGCACCCCCGCCGCAAGCGGACTCGCAAGCGACAACGCATGGACAATCTCTTCCTGACTCAGGCCACCGCACGCTACTGTCAAACGCTTCAGCAGATCGTCGCTTGCAGCCGCATATCGATCTTTCACCAATGCAGCGACTTCTTCGCCGCGCGGCAGCGCCAAGCCGTACACCATCAGCTGCGCCTCTAGCTCAGACGGTACGTTCAGGCGCTCTGCGATAAGTACGACGGCGGATCGTCCCGCGTGATGACGCGTCACGCGGCTCAGCAGTAGTTTGAGTCGCGCGACCGCGACATCATTGCCCTCGAGCGCCAGCCGGGCATGACGAATGATCACCAGCCGTCCGTCCAATTCTTCGTCAAGCAGGCGCTCGAGTGCCTGCCCGAGTTCGTAGGCACGGTCGCCTTCCTCACGCAGCGGCCGTTTGGTGTCGAAGCGGCATAGGCCGTATGCACGATTCCATTCCATTGGTTTGAGAGCGCGCATCTCGCACAGCTCCACGAGAAGGCCATCCAGGCGCCCTTCCTCGGCCGATTGAATGTAGAAGCCGGTGGCGCCCGCCTGAATTTGCCGATCGAGTTCATCGAGCAGATCTTGTCTTCGCAGCATGAAGCCTCTACCAGGAGAACAGTGCCGCGACGGAGCTGACCGCGTTCTTTGCAGTCTCTGCAACCGTACTTGCCGCCGCGGACAAGAATGAAACAGTCTGTTTGCCGAGCTTCTTAGCGCCGGCGTAGATCGCCTGCCCCGCGGCACCGCCCGCGATGCCGCCGACTAGGCCGCCAGCAAAGCCTCCGATCGCCGTGCCGACCGGCCCGAACACCGTTCCGATAGCGCCACCGATCGCAGCACCCTCCCCTGCGGCAACCAGCGAGACTAGCGCGACCGTGGTGGTTTCCCCCATGGCGTCCAACGCCTCTTCACCATTAATGTCGCCCTTCCCTAGCTTGAACAGAATCTTGATGTTCTCTAGCGCGACGAACGCGGCGGTAGCGATGCGGCCCGGTGGCGTTGCCTTCAGCACTGAACCAACCAGCCCGCGCTTGACCGCGATCACCATCGCACCTGCGAATACGGTATGAACCCCGGTATTCGCGAAGCTCGACAATGAGGTTGACAGGAACTCCTGGAGGTCTTCGCTGGCCGACAGATTCCGCTTGCCTCGCAAGGTGTTCCACGCGCGGCGTCCCAGAATCCGCGCACCCTGGAAGCCCACCGAGATTAGCGAGGCGATCAGCGCATCCTTCAGCAGCTTCCGCGCGAATGTGCCGCGGTCGACGGTCTCCCAGTCGTAGCTTTTTGACTTGCCTTCCTTCTGCGCGCGCTCCTGGTGCTCCTTGGCGGCCTCCTTGCTGAAGGGCTTCGACTTGATGTCGCCGATCTCGATCGTCTCTGTGCTCTTGTGGATGTCCTTTCCGTGGCCCTCGGGCACGAGCTTGGTCTGGCCCCGATAGTCGCCGCTGTCGAAAAGCTTGCCCGTCGAATCCGCATCGGCGCCATACTTGGACTGATAGCGCTTCACGATCTTGCCGTCGCCATTGCGGATGACGATGTCGACCGAGTTCTTGCCGAATGTCTCGCCGGGCTTCGGTTTGAGGACCTCTGCGCGATACGGGCTGCCCTTGGTCGTTGCTTCGATATTGAAGGTGTCGACATGATGCTGCTCCGCGATGAACCCGTCGAGGTTCATGCATTGGCTGACTTTTCCATCCTGACGCAGGACGGCTGCCATGCTGTTCGCGGTGGCCTCTCCGAGCGCTGTCTCAATGCGTCCCGCATACGCGCCCATGTCGTTGATATTCTGAGCCGCGCCAATGCGGCTGATCTCGCCTGCGAGCCAGCTCGCTCGGCTTTTGCCCGCTGCCTGCGCCTTCTGCAGATCGGCCTTGCTGCGAAACGCCCGTTCGACGGAAGCCGCTACGTCACGCGCTGCGGACTCCCGTTCGGCGTCACTTTCCCAGACATCGGGATACTTGCGGAATTCCTTCGCTAGCCACTCCGCTTCCGTCTCGTTCGGCTGTCGCTTTGCGTACGACTCGAAGAACGATTGGACGACGTCAGCGGTGTCGGCGGCCGCGACGTCGATCGGTTGGCCGCCTGCATCGACCGGCAGTGGCAACAGGCTATCGGCATCAGCGCCTTCTTCGGCATTGAGTCCGCTGATGGCATCGGTTGAGATTGGAGCCCGTGCGGAATTCGGGCGTGGATAGGATTTGTCGAGGTGTTCGGATGACATGGTTCGGTTCAGTTTGGAGTTTTTGTGCTTTTCATTCTGTTCGGCAGTTTCGCCGCAATCTTTAGCGCTCTATGGGGGCCCGGATCGTTGCCTTGAGTCGATTAGAACGCCACATCTACGCATGCGTTGCGGAGATCGGCATGAACAATCCTCCTTGTCGTACTTCACTGGAGAAATTGCATGCACGCTCTGATGTCTGTTGCCCCCGCCGCCGCGCAAGGCCGCGCCGCTGTCCGCTCGAGTCGCCAGCAGGTGCTGCTGCGCCATTGGGGCTTCTCCAATCAGGAGGCCGCCAGTCTGCTGCCTGATCTGCCTGACCTCGGTGGTCGACTGGCGTGGGCGGTGGATGCACAGCACATGGGCTGCCCCGACCTGGTCGTCCATCTCGTCGATGCCACGCGATTGAGCGGCGTTTTCGGCGGGGCACGCTGGAATGCGATGGGCCCGGTCGACGCCATGGGCAAGGCGTACCGGCGGGGTGCCAGCGAGATCGCGCTGGTATTGGGCTCGATCCACCATCTGCCGCAGCGCCGCTATGGCTGCTGGGTGCTGTCCGGTGCCAACAGCCTCGCCAGTTCGCTGGCCATCATGGCGCGCACGATGATAGAACCGATGCTGAAGGCTCCGCAGGAGAAGCCGTGGAGCGCCCAGGAACTGGCGCGCATGAACGCGCTCTGTGTGCTGTCGAGCGAGCGTGGATCGAACCGCGACACCGTAGGTCGCCGCCTTACCGCCGCGGTTGCTACCGCGTTGCATGCGAGCCTTGTCACCCCCGCGCGTATCGTCGTCGCTGCGGAGATGCAGGTCATGGAGTGCGTCGTCTCGCTCAATCCGCTGATGCGCGAGCGCATGTGTTTGTGGCGACGCCCCTCCTCGGCTGCCGACCTGTCGGCCGAGATGCTGGTCGCCTATCCGTGGCCGATGTCTCACACGGCGGACTCCGGGCACTGAGGACCAGGCGCATCGCCTCGATCCGCGTCGTAGCAACTGGCAGCCTGCTGTAGCTGCGACGCAATCTCGGTGCGCAAGGCTGCCGGGGCCAGCACCTCGACGCGAGCACTGCGTTCCATCAGCAAGTTGCGCAGTGCCACGGAGAGCATCACAGTGGCTTGAAGGCGGAAGCCTCCCGGCTCATCGATGATCTGCTGGTCGTCGGCCAGCCACTGCTCACGAAAAAGGTGGCCGAAGTTGTCGTCCTCGAGGACGCGCAACTCCAGCCGGATCTTGCCGTCCGGAAAAAACGAGAAATACTCGCTTCGTCGGACGTATTCGTCCAGATCGAAGGCAGGATCCGTTTCTCCGGGCGTTTCGGTGCATGTCGCCGCAACGAACCGGTCCAGGCGCAGGTGGTAGTAGCGGAACGGGCCGGTGTGGCTGCGGCGCGTGGCAACCACGTACAGCACCGGCCCACGTTCGACCAAGCCCAGCGGCACCACCCTATACGACGACGGTGTCTTGGTGTCGAGCCGGGAATTGCGATACGTCACCTCGAGAACCCGGCCCGTGTACAGGGCATGTCGTACTGCGTTGAGAATCTCGTTCGATACAGGCGGCGATGTCAGTGGGTAGCCGACTTCAACCCGCACCGTCTTGCCTGGCCACGCCCTTGCCTGCCGTAGCAGCGGATCGACCAGGCTTTCCCCAAGCACCTTTTCAGCGCCTTCGAAATACGCCTGCAGGCCACGCGAAATATGGCCGGGAAGATGGTGGTGCGCATGCCGTCGCAGCGTCATCAGGGCGATCGCCAGGTCCAACGGCGGCCGGCGCGCGTGATCGGATGGAGCAGGCCTACCAGTTCGCCACCAGACTCGGGCCCGCGCTTCTCCCTGCTTGTCTATCAGGCCGTCGGCGTGCATCTGGTCGAGCGCGCGCGCGATCGTGTCGCGGCTAGGCGCGCCATCGCCACAGCGCTCCATCACGCGACTGTAAAGGATGCCAGACGAGATCGGTTCCCGCGGAACCTCCGGCATGCACTGCAAGATAATGCCGTCGAGTTGCGGCCACTTGCTGGAGTTCATACTCCCTCGCCCGCAGGAAATCGCTTTGACTGGAAGATCGAACTCGGGATTGAAGGGTCGCGACGGTTGGCTTGTTGCATGGTGCGGAAACAGAGCAAGAATAGGGGCGATGGATGCGGTCCTCAGCCTCAAATATCGACGCTGCCCGGTATGCCCTGAACCCGACGTCGGAGGGATGGACCACCTGAGGCCCAGCATGGTCGCCGTGTCATCGCAAACACAACCGACTACATCCCTCCGGAAGCAGCCGAATGACGAACCGCCCTTCACCTTGCAGAACTATTCAGTGTGGCCCTGAAAGGTTGACGCAATTTATGTTAAATGCGGTGTGTAGGTCGGAATCTTGTTTCGAACCGCAGACTCCCTCGTGGCCTGCCGGCCCCGATCGCTCCGATACCAATCAGATGGGTAGTAGTTCGGCTGACTCAACCCACCCGGCCAGAAGCGGGGGGACAAAGTGGGCTCGGGCTCCACCAGACCCCGATCTTGCCGATTCGCTTCTTCGATGTTCCCCCCTTGTTGCCGGCCTCCACCGCATCCACGCAGATGGGACGACCTCAGCTTCGATCATTCTTTTATTTCGTTGAAAACTTCATTCGTGTGACATCCCTATCCGCATAGGGAGACGTCGTTACCATGTATCAAGTTGTACCACTACGGACAACTCGGGTTGTCTTAAATGACGTCGTTACATTTCGCATGACGATGGGCTTCACCCTACTTTGCGCGTCCAGTCTGGCGTGGACACATGATTATCGGCGTAAAAATTTTCTAGCCGCATGCGGGTCGGCATTCCGGGCATCAACCCAAGGAAGTCGACTGCATTCTTCCCGAAGAACGCGTTTGTTAACGTCGTCTGCCGTACAACAACGCCCGTCTCCTCGGCCTCAATTCTCCCCATCAGTTCAATGAAGTCTGCCAGGTAGCGATCGACATTCTTCTGCGGGAGGATCATGGTCCAGTCTGTACCGTACATCAGCCGTTCACGTAGAACGTGATCCTGGGAAGCTGCGTATAACTTTTGCATGATCTCAGCCATCTTAGGCTGGTTAAGCAGCACACCAGCGAAGTAGCCACTATCAGCATAGGCGTTTATGCCTGCAGCGCCCTTCGTCGCACTCATTAGCTCGAGAAACTTGAGAGAACGATCTCCGCGATGGAGCTCCGTGTCCGTGTCACCGAAATGACCGAAGCTCACGCGCAAAGTCGGAAACTCCTTTAGTGCAAGCGCCCAATACTCGCTCCCAGCAAGATCCATGAGTGCATCATTTGGGCCATTCGAATGATTCGAATGCGCCATGACGGGAACATCGTTGTCGCAGCAGTACTTAAACAAGCTCCTCATGGATGCATCAAGGCGGTCACCAAAAGCAGGGGCGTACGCAGCTGGCAGTAGACCCGGGGTACCTTTCCAGACCGTTTTCCCACGATTTCCCAACGGTGCGAATCCCATTGGAGGATATAGCTTTACGCCTATGAACCCTTGCGTTTCTACTGCGCGTCTGACTAACCGCATGGAGTCGCCGAAGCCATCCTTACGTTTTGTCATCGTCTCCCGGAATGGGCAGAACGGTACAAATCCATGAACTCGACCACCCAGGAGAACCGAGATCTGCCCCATCAGATCGATCTGCTCTTCCATTGTCGTCGGCGTATGCCTTCCTTGCGCCAGCCACCAGTCATAATCGACCATACTGGCAACCAGAAGATCGATCTTGCGGCTCGAATTCCGCGAGTATGTCGTAAGATAGTCGATCGCGTTGACGTGACGGTAGTTGAAGTTATTCAGCACAAACCGCAAGTACCCGAGTACGGTCGGGTTGGATCCGAGTACGTGCAGAGAATCCGAACGAGTCTCTTCAAATTCCTGATACGTCGCTGGCAGCGCGCTTACAGCCGCTGCCAAACCGATCGCGTCGCCTGGCGCGGGCCCGAGAACAGCGGCGGCCTGAGGGGACTGCGAGACTCGATTTACAGCGCCCTCCAGCTCCCTCTTTCCTAGTTGGTAGCCCACATCGAAGGCTTGCGACGTTACGGTCTTCAGTTGTTCGCTCCCTTTGCACTCCTTCAGTCGGGCGGCATATGTCTCCAGCGCATTCTTTTCTCTCGATGCACTTGGAGCGAGATGCCATCCAACAGTTTGCAGAACCGCCCCCATGACATCCACAAGCGGATACAGCTCGGAACCTTGCTTGACCAGCGTCTTGGACAAGAACTTTCGAACCTGAAGGTCTCGCCCGTTGAAGATATGCGCATGAACGTCAATTGTCAGCGGTGCCGTGAGGTCCGAAATGGTCGGATCGTCCGGACAAAGAGTCTTCGCGCCTCCTAGCGACGGTACAGATGCAAATGCGGCGGCAAGCGTAGTAAGAAAGGACCGGCGGTCGATATGCATAGTAAGGATCCCTCAGTATCGAAGTTTCGCGGCGGGGTCGCCGTAATATACATACAGAAGTCCAAGAGGATTCTTCTTTTCGCGCAGAAGCTCCTGACGAACTTCGGTCAATGCGTCGCTAACCGATTGCCCTTGCCCAAGCTTTGCGATCAAGCGCGTTCCCACTTCGTGTCCAAGTGGGATCCACACTGAAACCTCCGTTACCACGACTCCCTGGACGCCAAGTTGAAACAGCGCGTCTTGGAGCTTCACGTGAGGCAGATGAGTGGACGGTCCCGTCTCACAAGCATTCAGGATTACCAGAGGCGTCCGGCTAAGATACGGCACCCCGGAATCAAACTCCTCCTCTGACAGTACATTAAGAAGGTTCTCAAGTTTTTCGCTCGTTACGAGATCGCCTGTATTGAATTCGAGCTGCGGCCCGACGAGGTCTGCGGTGCCCCCTCCCGCTCCCGATGATGCGTGCAGAAAGGCGACTACAGCGGAGATCTGCTTGCGCTCTTTTGACAGCGCACTATTCAGGAATTTTTGCCCAGAATCCACAACGAGCAAGTCCTGCACACTACCCTGCCGCAACTGTTTGATCTGTTGTAGCGCCAACGGCACGCTGCTATCCGCGCTGCTGCCATAGCGGGCAAACACGACCTTGTATTCTGCCGGGTCGTCCTTGAGCTTTCCCCGGTTCGATCCCCCTGCACTTGCGCGCGAGACACTGATACTGAATCGCATGCCCCAGAATTTTTTTGCATCAATAGAAGGGCCAATGGGATGAAGATACTGCCACGGCAACGAGATTCGATTCGTCACCACTTTGAGCCGAAGCGGTTTCGGCCTTGGCAAATCAGCGGCGTTCTCCAGAGATTGGATCATGGTGCGAAGATCGGAATCGGCTGACTGCGTGAACAGATTCCGGTAGAGCCGCTGCCCACTTTCCGCGATGGTGTTCGTCACGGCCATCGATTCATCGTCAGTAAGAGACAGGCTTTGCTGTGAGGCTTTCGACACTACTGCGTCCACGCCGGTCGCACTCAAGCGCCGGAGGAATTCGCCCTGCAAACTCACGGCAGACATTACTCCGTATGCATTCCTCGTCATAGCATCGACCATATCAGCGTCATTGATTCCGGATCGGAACCTCCTTCTCTGGCCCCCTTTGTCAAATGCCAGCTTCCCCAGCAGTTTCTTCATCTCCTCGCTTACCGGCTGGATCTCAAAACTGACATATCGCTCCAGCTCTTCGTTTGCGTAGAGAACAACATCGGGTTCCCAATCTGCTTTCGGACTCGGCTCGTTCACGGTAGCAAGCATTGCCGGCGCGAGGTTAGCACCTGCGGGAGATGTCTCTGCAGGCTCGATGACTACATCGACCGAGATGCGGTCTTGCTCCTGTCCTGTTCTGTCGTTGCTGACGAGAAGGAGCAATGTTCCGGTGTAGGGTGTACCCTGAGCAGTGCGACGCGGCGTAAAATTGAAGACGACTTCGTCGGACTTGTGCACATCTGGTCGATAGACCACTCTTTTGAGAGAGTCCTGAAAGGGCTCACAGAAAGAGCAGGCCATGACGACGCTCAAAGCAATGTCTGTTCGACTGGAAAGGATTTGCGGTACTGGAGACTGCTTGGCTATTCCGGAGGCCGGATCGCGCGGGCCAATGTTGAACCGCATGGTGGAGGCCTGGCCCGCTTTCACCGCTTGCCTGTTTGGAAACGCTGTGTTCTTCGGCAATGTTGGCGAGAGAATGGCGTTGTACACGACGTCAGCGCTTTGCGTCGGAGTCTTTCCCAAGTCAGCGGCAAGCCTCTCCATCTCAGCATAATTAACTGGCGTGAAGTCTATGTTTCGACTCACTGCCGGGAAGTACTTTTGTGACAATACGGCATTGCTGGCCGAAATGGCTCGTGCCACCTGCCCGACGGATCCTGGCTGATGCTCCTCAAGGAAAGGCTTCAGCTCCCCGATCAACGTGTCATAGTCATGCATCGAAAGCGGCGTTGTCGCGTGTGCCCTGCCCTGTACCAGCAAGCGATCTCTGGCTTCAGCCCGGGCTACTCTAGTGTTTTGCCTTCTGATGGCGACACTCGTTTCGTTTAGGAAACTCTTACGCAACAATTCCGGTAAGGCTTCCATAGCTCGACGATTCGCGACTAGCACGTAGCCCTGATACCGATGGTTAGTTTCCGCAACGGACCAGGCTGCCACCGAAGCGTTCACGAGTTCGGACCACCGTACCTCGGCAGCGTCGACTTTGCCTTCCTTCAGGACGATAACTGGGTTGTTATCTGCCTCCTTCACCGTGGTCACGCCGAAATTACCCCACTGTTCTTCCCTGACATCGCCCGACGCTGTCGTGCCAAGCGTAATGCCGTTTAGGTCTCGAGGTACCTTTAACTGCTTAGGCGAGACAATCTGTGACATGCCGGCGTGCAGGTAGCCCAATCCAACAAGCCCTTGGTGACCGACTCGCCGTAGCAAGGCCTGGCCGTCGTTGCTCCGTTGATATCGCTCCACCGCAGCCAGATCTCGGAAGACAAACAGCGTATCGAAGATTTCAAAACCCTGCGTTTGGACAGCCATGACCCCCAAAGGAATCACGGCCAGTTGAATGTCGCCACGCTTCACTTGCTCCAACGCCGAAGAGCTTGATGTCAAATTCTTAGCTGATTCAATTCGTAATGCGCGGCTGGCGCCTGGATCAAATGAGTGAAAAACCTCGGACATAGAATCTCGTGCGACGCTGGAGATTTCTGCTGGTAAGGCAACGCGCCAGTTGTAGACTTGGGCGACTGCGGACGGTGTCGCTAACGCGATGGCGAGCCACGTCAATATGAACAAAAGCCAACTTTCTTTGCTGGCTTTCCAGCATCCATGCCCAGATATTTTTTTCATTTTGATCCTCCCCCGAACAGCAAACTCAATCAAGCACGGTCCCGTGTCAATCCCCCCGATAGGGTGACGTCATTGTCCAGCAACACGTCAATAGATTGGGGGCGGACAAGCGTCGGTCATATTTGTCTAAGAACGGCGAACGATTGACGCTCAAATAGCCTAGGCAGGTGTACTGATCGCAACATCCTCACCGCAGGAGTGCTAGGGGGTTCATGGAGCGCCAATACCTACCTGCACCCGAGCGTCCCATGTCTTTGTCCGCGCGGGCAGGGAAGCTGATCCGAATATTAGCTCGCAGACAAGTCACTCTGATTCATCAAGTCGTCGGCTGGATAGTCCTCGGGCCATGGCGCGGCGCGACGAGAAGCACAGCCTGCCGCGCACTGCAAATATGAGAAAGAAACGTCCACACTAATGATTTCGCAGTGCCTTACGGAAGAACCCCTCCTAAGTTGGGATCTGATAGCGCGATCGACTTCATCCTCGTTTAGCTAGACTAGCTCTGAGCTGAAAAAACAAAAATCACGCTTCGATCGGGATTTCAACAAGGGAGAGAACAATGAGACGATGGAAATGGATGGCGGTGGGCGTCCCGGCATTACTAGCGTCCGGTTGCGGAGAAGATAATGCACTGCCCAAAGAGTGGGTCAAGACCGTGCGGCAGTACAACTACATCGCTGTATGGCCAGCGCGAAAGGACTTGCAAGTGGGTGACATTTACGCGGTCTGTGACGACAGCGACGAACTCGGCGTCCACAACATGTACGAGGCAGAAGCGCTCCCCAGACTGCTCGGGCGACTGGACGTTAAGGAAGACCTCAGAAAACACTATGAAAAATCGGTCGTGCTTCCGAAGAGGCCGATTACACCAGCGTCAGGAGCACAGGCACGACCAGCCGCTGCCTCAGATGCAGGTGCGACAGTCCCGGAAATGACTGTCGCACTGCCAGACCTCGGTTCCGTGACCGTAAAGAGCGCTAAATTTGGTGCGTCTCTGCCGGCAGGAGCGTTCCTAGGAACCATGGGGCTCTCAAGCGATTCATTGAAATCAGTGTCGATGTCGGTGCCTTCTGCCGTCTCATACGGTCTGCCGCACGATGCGCTTCGCGCACTCATCAAATCCGAAAAACAGAATAACAAGGTCGATGCATACGCTGAAGACAACCTGGTATCGCTTAACAATCTCGCGCGGCAATGCAAGACCAAGAATGCAACGCTAATAGTCATCAGTGAAGTTGTCGCGGCCTATGCAATCCAGGTCAGCATGGAGTTCAAGGAGGGAACAAAGGCCGCTGCCAAGGTGGCGATGTTGCTGCCCCCTGACTCCCAGCGTGCACTGGTCACGAAGACGCTTGGGAACCTTTTTGGTGTGAACCTGCCAACTGAAGGCGGTGGAAATGGAGGCGCGGACAAACCAGCGGCACAAAGCGAACAGACTGGAGCAAGCGCGCCAACCGCTACGCCTCCGATCGTCGACGCCAGCAAGCCGCTTGCTCAGCGCACCAAGGAGGTCGTCGATGCACTGGTCGTCGCTACGTCGATCAATAAGACGAACCTCGGCCCCGATTTCCCTGGCGTTTCAGCGTCCTTTTCCAGCGCGTCCGATTCACAACTGTCAATGGATACCCGGTTCGAAAGCCCAGTCACCTACGCCTTTCGGTATATGGCGCTCTGCCACGCAACGGACAGGCCGAAGACGACGCAGGGCGGCAATGGGGGAGCAAGTGCGCCCGCGGTTGGGGCGGCTAGTGCCACTGCGGCCAGTGGGGCAAGTACGCCTGCCGCCGCGCCCCCACCCACAAACTCAGCCGGTTGCGGCGAGAATCAGGTGGGTGGAGGCACCGGATCACCAGGGCCCGCCTACACAACACCCCCGCGTGTAGACCGATAATGGCGCAGCCATCAGATCTGCCGTAGAAAAATTGATCTGCCCAGCCCACGACCCCTGCCCTGGCTTGAGACGCGGCCTGCTGATCGACGTAGGGGACGGCACATCGGGGCCGCATCCTCGTCGCACCATCTGATATGCCGGTCCGCCCGGACGAAGTTCTCGAAACGGCGAAGGGGTCCTCAGGATCGAGAGTCCCTCGGCAACGCATCACTAAACCGTACCGATGTGGATCGAGCGGCCAGACTAGGTGAAGTCATGCGGCTCCCGTAAGAATTCGGTCAAATCACCTTTTAGCGGCTCCGACCTCCGGTACCCTTCCTACGAGAGAGATCCTTGTATGCCCTTGCGGCGCTAAGCTTTAAAATTGACTACTAGATCGGAATTCCAGTAGAGCAATGCCGGAGAGAACCGCCAGGAAACTGCCATGAGCAAAAAAGTGTTAGTCGGCGTGGCCGCCGTGATGGTAGTGGGCGCAGTCGCGAGTTACGCGAGTCCGTACTGGACCATCTACCAGATGCGCTCAGCAATCGAAAAGCGTGATGCGGAGAAATTCTCCACATACGTTGACTATCCTGCGCTCAGAGAAAGCCTTAAAGCCCAGCTGCTGATTTCGCTCCAGGGCGATGTAGCATCTTCTCCTGAGTTAAAAGACAACCCATTCGCCGGACTCGGGCAGATTATTGGCCTCGCTATGGTCAACACCCTCGTGGAAACCATGGGGCCCCCCGCTGGGGTGATGGCTCTGATGGCCGGTGAGAAGCCTGGTCCGAAGCCCTCGGCGCTGCAAGCACCTGCACCAGCCCCGGCACCAGAGCCGGACACACCTCGCAAAGACGCGGCAAAGGACACATTGCGGTATGACGTCTCGTATCGAAGTTGGGATTTGGTACAGGCCACAGCTACGAAAGAGAACGGAGAACCCATCACCGCTGACCTTCGACGCGACGGTCTTTGGTCCTGGAAATGGGTAGGCATCAAGATTCCCGATCTGTCGAAACCATAAATGGCTTCGACCGGCGCGCCCGTTGACATCGCCGGGCGAGCCGATCTTGCTCCAGCGCTCGATGCGCGCGAATAGCCCTTCAATGCGAGGATGGTAGCGGTGGTTGACGAACCCGGGCGGTCGTGTCGTCACGGAAGGGCCTACCGCTGGCCTGGAGAACCGCCACCAAGTCTTCCGCGCCTGAGGGAATGAAGACGTCGGAATCGACAGCGTCGAGGTACTACGGCAGGCCTTTTTCGGTCTTCCGAAGGATCGATGGCACCGAAAGGCCCCAGCCGAAGACGAACGGTCCATTGCGGGCGCCGGAGTCGTAGTTCAGCGAGAGTTGGGGTCCGAAGCCTGAACGGCATGGGCTGACGGCGATGGGCACCGACATCGAATCGGTGCTGGTCGCCGGGTTGGCGGCGAACTTCTTGCCGAGACCGCGGATCGCACCGCCGCTCTTTGGCAACGAGATCGAGGGCGTGGACAGACGCTGTGTCCCGTGATCGCCCGCGTTCTCGCCCGCTGCAGTGCCTATATCCATCGCAGGGGCTCCCGTTTAGTGCGTCTTGCTTTTACATGGGGAACCGCACCCAGGCGGATCCGAGCAATTGCTGGAGCGTAGAAGCCACCCGGCGAAATCCAATTGCACGAAATTTAGATCTGATGTGCACGAATTTTTTGCTTCCATCACGATTGATCGAGCGCCTTCTTAAAATAGGGAAGAGAACTGGCGGGCCGGATTCCCTTGGCGTTGGGATTGTCCTTTGGCTACCGTCGTAACGATTCGGTAGTTCAGGAGTAGAAATTTTTCCCATCGGCTCGCTCGAGTTGGTCAAGACTTCTCGCCAAGACCGGTCATTTGTGATTGGAGGATTTCCCTGCACCTTCAAACCCCACGAAACGATTCATCTAATACTTCTGGATGGTTGTGAGGATGCTTCATGCTCCTAAGCTTCAGAAGCTGAATTCTGGAAATGGTGGTGGCGTTCTTCGTCTTACATATTTTTCCACGAAGAAGATGCGGGGGAATAGACCGATGGCGGCCACGGGAACTGCGACACTGACCAGGATTGACCCAACGGATCCGGCAATCGAGAAGCTGCAGCTAGCTGATATAGCGCGAGTTGCGGCGTACAAGTTGAAGACCGCCCATCCGGGCGTAAGGTTCACCAGCGGCCGCCGCACACTAGTGAATCAAGCTGAAGCAATGGCAGAAAACGTGGCTCAAAATCGCGATTGGATCGAGCAAACATACTTGCCATCGTCATTGCGGTCCCAATGGCAGGAGTGGGTTGATCGGCACACGGAGATTACGAAGTCATCCGATATCGCTGCGGGGTTGCTCGACATTTTCAAACACGCCACTACTGAAGACCTCAATCGCTTCAGTAAGCATCTCTCTGGCCTAGCCTTTGATGTGAAGCCGATGGTAAATTCAACACAGATAGTTGCGACTATCAAAGCGTTGCCTGGCCTCAAAAAATTCCTTCAGAAGGAAGGAGGCCTTGTGCGTTGGCACGCCGAATTTTAGGAAGGCAGCTGGTCGTTGACGGAGGAGCAGAGCGTCAAATCCGGCACCATCCGCTATCTAGGAGGCATGAGCTGCGCAGAAATGCTTGCCAAACTCGAAGGCGAGCACGTCATCCTTTCCTATACGAGTGAGACAGCACATGCCATCCATACTGCACAAGATCGCCTGCCTGATGGCAACGATCATATTGACCGGACCCTCCCCAGCCGTTGGTGTTGAGATCTACGATGGGCTCTGCGACGCTTCTGCAGGCTTCGCCATCGGTCCGGAGCACTTTGTCGTGGTTGGTGACGAACGAAATGTCCTTACCTTGTACAAGGCAGGACAGAGAAATTGGGTTCGAGAAATCGATCTTTCCAACTTCCTCAATACGAAGCCAAAGAAGGAATCCGACTTGGAGGGTGCAGCGGCAATCAACAATCACGTTTACATCATTTCATCGCACGGCAGAAACTTACACGGCGAAATGCAAGAACGTCGCCATCGGTTTTTCGCCGTCGAGATCACCCCCCAAACCTTGACTGTTAGAACGATAGGGAAACCCTACGCGAAACTGTTGGACGACCTGCTCGCTACTCCAGGACTCAAACCGCTAAATCTTGCGAACGCGGCCAGCCTACGACCCGAGGAGCCCGGAGGACTGAATATAGAAGGACTTGCGGCGACGAAGGATGGCAGCCTGTTGATCGGATTCCGAAACCCATTGGTAGAGGGCAAAGCCCTCGTAGTTCCGCTCCTGAATCCTCGTGAGGTCGTAGACGGAAAGTCTGCGCGCATCGGAGAACCGGTGCTTTTGAATCTCGGTGGGCGTGGGATACGGAGTCTCGAGCGAGTCGGAGATGAATACCTCATCGTGGCTGGTCCTGTCGCGGACAATGGCACATTTGCGCTGTTCCGTTGGTCCGGTCGAGAGGGACAGCCGCCTTTGGCGTGGAATTCCGATCCTCTCGCAGAATTGAGACCGGAGGGGCTATTTGCCGTCCCTGGCACTTCGCAGGTGCGGATTCTTAGCGACGACGGTGGGATACCACAAAACGGCGTGGAATGTAAAAGTCTTCCGCAATCCAAGCAGTCGTTCCGCAGCATTACGATTACACCGTAGCGAGAGGGCATGCCGTCTGCCTCCACGATTTTCTACTTGGAGGCTAAATTCGCAGTCTGCATACTGCAAGACTGATTCCTCAGGTTAGCTCCATGGCGTTCTAGTAACGAAGGAGAAAGCTATGCCTAATAGCGAAATATCTGGAAGGTGCATGTTTGTTTGGCAACTTGGTCCTGTGATAGTCGCCGAGATGGGCGTCGACCGCATGGTCGAGAAGGCGCAAAAGGCAAATCTGAGCGGCGTCTGGATCAAAGTCGCTGACGGCGCGGCCCGTTTCGCCAACGTAACCGGTACGCGTCTTGACCAGTTTAAGGAACTGCGGCGGAAATTGAAGCAAACAGGAATCTCGGTGTGGGGATGGCAGGTTCCCTATGGCGGGACGGAGGGCAAAGCAGTGAGCGAGGCGGATCTTGCCGCAGCCTTAGCGGAGGAGTTGGATCTCGACGGAATTCTGATGGATGCTGAAGGAGGCAGCGGCTTCTTTGTAGGCAATAGCAAAGTAGCGAACGCTTACGCGGAACGTCTGGCGGAAAAACTGCTGCTAAAGGGGCGCGGTTTGGCGATGTGCGGAAACGATATACCGCAAAACTTTCCCGATTATCCATTCGAGACGTTTGTCAGCCGCGCCAAGTTCAATGCTCCGCAAGTCTATTACGGCGGGAGCCCCAGTGTCGAAAATAGACTTTCCCGTGCTATCAAGGCCAACAAAGCATGGCATCAACCGCTCATACCCGTAGGTGCTGCATGGGTGGGCGACGGGGGCGGCTGTCAATCACAGTCGGCGTGTGCTGAGCGTGCAAGAGAATTCGTGCGGCAAGTAAACGAACATGGTTTTCAAGGATATGGATTCTGGCACTGGATGGGAGCACCCTCGGCGTTCTGGCAGGCCATGTTCGAAACGCCAGCCTGACCGCGACCGTCACGCACGGAAGGCTGTTCGGTATTACTACCGCTTTGAGTGCCCCAAATTCGACCGGCGCACGCCGCATCCTGGCCTCGGTTAAGCTGGACTCGCCAGATTCGTTCGATCTCCGGGATCCTTGCATGGCTGGGAAGAAGGGCCCGTGACCTTCTGTTTCTGATTGGCAAGACAACACATCACTTTGGAGATATCGATGCCGAACAATTCAACGCGATTGTTAGCTATAGTCACACGCAGGCTATTCTTTACGCTTCTTCCGCTTCTCGCTATATGCCTCGCTCTCGCGGCATTTGTTTCCCATAAAGCCTACATTGTTACCGCACTGGTGATTGGTGCAGGCTCGATAGGCGGCTTTGTCGGCTTGCAACGGCGCCTAAAGGATCTGACAGAAGATGATCTGGAATTGCTGGCGACGTCATGGTTTCACACCTCGTTATCACCACTAGTTGGCAGTGTCTTGGCGCTTTTGATGTACATTCTTTTTCTTTCTGGGCTTCTGAGCGGAAGCCTATTCCCTTCGTTTATAGCGGATGATTCTGGAACTCAAGATGGTTTTTTATCGATCGCAAACCAGCATGCCAGAGACGGCTTTTCCGGCTATGCGAAACTCCTCTTTTGGTCATTTGTTGCTGGTTTCTCTGAACATTTCGTCACGGACGTTATAGGACGATTCGAAGGCGAAGCAATAAAATTCAAATCCCCGACACCGAATAGCGATCCAAACGAGTAACGTCTTCGATCGCGAAGTGAAAGCTGCTCAGAAGCAACTCGACAAGCTTCGCGCCGATCTGACAAAACAGGTCGCTGCCGGCAAGAAGGCCATCGCCAAGGCAGCTGCTGATTTGAAGAAGCGGCAGGAATCGGCACGCGCAGCCCACGCTGTAGAGAAGGCCGCTGCCAAGGAAGAGATTGCGGCCGCCAAGGAGAAGGCAACGGCAGCCAAGGCGAAGGCCAAGGCGGCGGTGAAAGCCACACCGTCGAAGAAGGCCGGCAAGCCGGCAAAGGCTGTCAAGGTCGCTAAGGTGGACAAAGCGGTCAAAACGGTGAAGACAGCTCCGAAGGCCACCGCTAAGGTTGCTCCGAAGGCGAAGCCGGTCGCAACGGCCCGCCTTGCGAAGGCCTCGAGCGTTAAGGCGGTTGCAGCCGTAGGGACGCCGGCGTCGATGGTTGCGACTGCAATCGCGTCGGCGTAAGCAGCTCGGTACGGTTCGGAAAGGGGCGGCAGATTGCCGCCCCCCCCTTTTAGCGCGACATCGCGCATCTGACGCGGCAGCCCAAAGATTTGAGCGCGAAAGCATTGGGGGCCACGTCCCTGCAGATCTCCGCCCTGGATCGCTGGCCGGTTGCGCAGCGCACCGCCACCTATCAGGCTACGTTTGTGACCCGCCCATGCCCCCAAGCTTGATGATTGTCTGCGCACCCTGCGCACGTAGGGTTCGACCATCGACATCTCCTGCCGATCATCAATCAGATGACCTGGCGCCCCTCACGCCGATTTCTACGGCCTCCGGTCTCGCCTCCTTCCGAATTCCACTAGGCTGCAATGTATACACTTCTTCACGTACACAATGAATTCCATGCTGTCGGGCACGGAACGTTCTTCGTCGGACATCTGCTGTGTTCAAATGGAGGCTGGGCCAAGCCCGACGCCGACATATTTCAGTGGGTTTAAGACTGCGGATCTCGTCGTCCAACGCAGATCGTGAAGGCCATATCTGCAGTTGAGTCATCGCAGCTCTGGAAAAAAAATGTGGACATGGCAGTCGTATCGCACTTCGACACGGATCATATCAATGGCCTCGAGCAACTCCTGCTGACGAACCGTGTTCGTAGCCTCGTGTTGCCCTACGCAAGCTTCCGCCAACGGTTGGCGACCATTGCATCGGCTCACTCAAACATGGAACCCATGTCGCCGCAACTGGCAGCCTTCAGCATCGACCCAGTGGGATATCTAGAAGGACGTGGGTTACTTGAGCAGATCGACAATATCGTCTTTGTTGCCGGCGGCGAACCCGGCGCACGCGATGGAGGTGGATCCCTCGATCCACGCCTGTCCGAGGGGGAAACTGCTACACGCTGGTCCAGTACATGGAACGATCCGCAATACGTGCGAGATTCTCGCAGCAGCAGCGGGGAGGTCCAGTACGGTGTTTTGCCGCACAACGCGCCGGTGGTTCTGCCCCAGTTTCAATGGGAGTTTTCGTTTTTCAACGCTGCGTTGCCAGACGAAAAAGCTTCCCGCTCGCGCACCAGCATCGCCGTCATCCAGGCGGAAGTGTCAGGCATTCTCCGTCGCAATCGCGTCCTGAGCAATGACGCAAAACCTAAGAAAGACTGGCGCCTGGAATTGAAGCGCTGCTATACAAAGCACTTCGGCAATAGCGGCCCCGAACGGAACAACATTTCGCTCTGCGTCCTCGCGCGGCCAATTGGCGGCGTTGACATCACCCCCACACGTCCGTACTGGACGATATCGCGGGATACGGTCCCGCGCACGCGGATTACAGCCAATCCGTTGTTCACACCTACCACGTAGACCTGCCGTAGCTATCGAAAGCAGCGCGATCTTCACCAAATCCAGAGACAGGGCCTCGACGAGCACCGCGCGTTGATCACACTACAGGAAACGCGTCGATTCCTTCCTCGCGTTGCCTAGGTCATAGTGCTTTCGCACTGGAAATCCTTTCTTTGCCACCGAACGCCGACTGCGCTGCGCCAGCGCTTCAATCTCGATATCGCCTACACTATCGGCCAGCGGGTTAGTAAATTGGTCCTGCACGCAATCAATTCTCCAAGGCCAAACGGACAAGCTTCTCAAGGACGCTCATCTTCGAATTGTCTCCGCCTACAAGTATTCCGTTGGTCATAGTGTGCAGATACAACTGAACGAGGGGCAGTTGCAGCAGGCCACCCTGGCTGGCAGCGCCATCGGCGCCGTAGTGCATAACGTCACGCATGCCGGAAAGCGCGTCCCCGGAGCCGTTGACACCCCCTTCCGGCGGCACAAAAAGCCGCACCCACGTACCACAGTCTTGCACCGGCATCTTCAACCCAATTCGCTCGCCACGCGTTGAGTGTCCAGGTCTGAACATCGAGATGTAGTACGGTAACAAGTTGAAGTCGCGGCTCTTGGAGAGAAGCCGGCCCTTGCCGCCGTCCTCTTTCTGTGCCGCCCGGAAATCGTCCTGTGCGGCGATGGCCGTTTCGATGTCCGGATACGCGTCACTGAGAATAATTTTTGGAACGAACCTACCGGCCCAGACAGTTAACCTGTCGCCCGTCTTGGCGTCAATGACCCAAAACTGCCCATCCCGAATCCAGTCCTTTCCGCTCTCCTGCAGGAAAGGAAGCTCTGATACGAACTCCAAAAGCGCGCTGGGCCTCCCCCACGGCGTTCTGCGAGTCCGTGTCACGTACAGCGCGCCACCCTCAACCATCACGTCGACAGCCGCCACCATCTGTTCGGGTGCCTCGCGGCCTGCCTGCCTGATGCGCCTTGTAGCAAGAAGTGTCAGTTTCCGCGGGGCTGCATCGGGCAGCGATGGGACCAAGACCGGCTTTTTCCCCAGCAGCACCTCCTTGAGCGATAGTTCTATGAGGCATCGCTTGAGAGCTTCCTGCAGTTGCCGAGCGCCCGAATCCTTCGCCTTGCCCGGTCGGAGCGCTGCAAGCGCCCCGGGACCATAGTCGAGGCCCTGCGCTGATACTTCGAAAGTCGCTCGCGCAAGCAGGTTGTGAAACTTCGCTTCCGTGTACGGGTCCGCCCTCCCCTCGCCTTTGGCCAGTGCCGTGTATGCAACCTCAGGCCGTGCCGGCTGCATGTTGCTGTCCGCCCCCCCCTTAGCAACAAGGCGGATGCTCCCCGACTCCTCATCGCCCTCGCCATTCAAAAAAAGGTAGTTCAGGTTGCCATCTAGTTGCAGCGGTACACCATCCGCGACCCGCACATCCGGGACCGGAAAATGCGTTTTCTTGTTGCCTGCAACATGATAGTCAGGCAGGTACTCGGGGAACTTCACCAAAGGCGCTGTGGCGTCATGGTCCATTGCTTCCACAGTGACGTTCACCACGATCAAGGGACGCTGCAGGTTGGCCAGCGGCTCAAGCGGAATGTACGCGTCGTCTACGTAGTGGGTCGCAGCGAAGGTTTCGCATGTGAAAGGAATACCAGACTTGGTGAACAAACGAGCCGCAAACTCCGTGAGAATGTTGAGATAGTACAGGCGGGTGCGCCTGACTTTCTCGCGGTCCAAGCTCAGTCCCTCCATCGGCTTCTTGCGCGCGTCGACCTCGAAAAAATCGCCCGGGACAATACGGGTCACTGCTACGAGGTGGCCCTCGCCCGCCATGGCGAGACGCGTGACAGCGGCAGTCTCTGAGTCCGCCGAAGTCTTCCGAGCAAACCGCTTTGACTTGACATCACATAGCAAGAGACCGTGCTTCATGTTGACCTCGAACTCGGCTTCCGCCAACTGGAGGTACGTCTTCGAAGCTTGGCTGACGCTGCCCAGATACACACCCGGTCCAAAGCCACCTCGAACAAACGTGTCCTCTTCGAAGGCTGCGGATTCAATCAGCTCCTTCAGCAGCATAAGCTCGATGAACTTGGCTGGCTGCGCGGCCACGGCGGCCAGCATCGAAGGGACGTCAAGCTTCGGGCGACGGCCAAGGTACCAGGCGTCTTTGCCCGCCATCGTGAACGACAGCTTCGAGGCGGCCTCCCCATCCAGTCCAAGTTCCCTCGCGATTTCGGCTCGCACAAGCTTTGCCCTGTCCCGGAAAAACCCTGCGCCTCGAGAAGCCCCTTCTTCGGCCTTGGTCATCACCAGCGGGATAGGTACAAGCAGACCACTTTGTCCGGCCTGCCACTTGGCAAGATGCTGCGCTGCTTCTACCACTGAGCAACTGAATCGAAGCGCGTTCAGCCGCGCACGTGCTGTGATCTGTGGGTCGAGTGTTTGGATAGGCATTACTTCCCCAGAATTGCGTCACGTAAGTTCCCATTGGGCATCCACCCGGCATCGCCAGTGTTCTGAACGTACATGGCCATGAAGCGAATCTTGCCACTCACTGAAAACTTGTGAGCACCCTGCAAGTTGACGTACAGCGAGTGAACGGTGGCATCTGGTAGCAGCTCACGAAGCTTGGCGTGCTTCTTCTCCGCGGTCTCCTGCAGCTGCTGTTTCTTGAGGCTGTCGGTGTTCCGGGTCCAGTTCTTCATGTCAACAGCCACCCACACATCTGGAGCGGGCCGCAAGTAGTAGTCAAAGAGCTGGTAGAGCTCGGCATAGAGCGGGTGCTGTGCCGGCTGGATATATTCGACCGGTCCGCCACCCAACTGCAGGTCCTTCGCCCAGACGTTGAACTGCTCGCCAACGTACTGCTCAAACTCGAGCTCGGCGATGTAGCCCTTCATGATTTCAGTCACGAACCAAGGCTGCGGGAGCAGGCGCTTGGTCTTGTCCGCCAGACGGAAGCCGCGCCACTCCTTCAGAAAGTGGTGCGTACTTTTCGAGAGTCGCGATACCAGGCTATCGGGCGCCACCATGCCCGTCCAGTCGAATGCTTCCGTTCCGTCGTCGGCATCTGTGATCACGAGGTCGGACAATCCGGCCATAGAGAACTGCCGGGTGTAGATATCAGCACCAGCTGGCACTTCAACGAAGCACCCGTCTAAGTAAGCCTCAGACACTCCGCTGGCCCGCAGATCCTCCACGTACTTGACGGGGTCGGTAAACATAGTGGACCGGAACAGCTGCTCCCACGTCGTGCGGGCTGCCGGGTCAGACCGGAAGCGCGCGGGCATCGAACTAGTGAACTCCCTGAACGCCACCGCCTTTTGCAGACTCTCTGTGTGATGACGCTCCCGTTCGGCCACGGACGCAAAAATGCCTGTCTCACGGTGATGCAAGGCCAACCTCTCCAGGACGGCACGTTGCGCCGGAGAAGCTCGTTTTCGCAGTTCGGGAGCATGTCGCAAGCCCAGATGCACCATCCGAGCAGCCTCAGAGCTGACATAGAGGTACTGGCACAGCATCTTTCCGTAGGGACGTCGCTCGCCGCGGCCTAAGGCTTGAAAGACCGTTCGGGTGATGTCGATGACGTGCTCTTTACGCAGGCGTTTCCAGCGATTGCGCGAGTACTCAAACAGCAGGTCGCCTTTGGACATGGCCGCCCACTCCGGAACGTCGTCCCGCAGCACCTGCGCGAAGCTCTGGAACATCTCCATCGAGAAACCGCTAGAGCCAGGCCGGGTATGCCGTGTGTAATATGGGTCATTGAGCAAGCAGAACAGCTCGAAGTCGCGTTCAGTATCATGCTGCCTGGTCAGGAAGTTGATGCCCCGAGAGGCCGACGCGTATGCTGTCCAGAGCAGCACCTTCTTGCGGCTAATATCCAGCGCGTCCTCCAACTCCTTGTTGAACTGCCCCTTATCGTCGTCCTCCTCGGCAGCGCCAGTCTTGCTGCGGTCCTTCTTGCGGAAGCGTTCCGCCGAGTACAGGACGATATGGATGTCTTCAGCCTGTCCAAATTCACGATATGTCGGGAGCGCCCGCGGCTTCACCACGAAGTAATCGCCCGTCGTGTCTTTCTGCGTAACAAGCCCGAGCGAGGAGTTGGCCAGACGAACTAGACACTTCTTCACATGTTGGGTGGTCTGACATAACACCAAGCCCGAGCGGATGCTGGTCGCCATCAGCTTGTCTAGGCTGGCGACGAGGCCCTGCAGTTCGTTGCGCTTGTGTCTGTTCAACTGTGCATAACCGAATTCACCCCTTTTTGGACGAGCTTCGTCAAACAGTTGATACAGTCCCTTAAATGCAGTCGAGGCGTCAAACGTGGGGGCCGGATTCTCGTCATCAAGGATTACGACCTTCCGCTCCCGCTTGTTCAGGAACTCCAGTGCACGGGCACCGACCACCTCCAGTTCGTCGTCGCCCATCTGCGAGAAATAGCCGCCGCGCTCTTCCAAATGCCGGCGCAGGTGCTTCGTATTGAAGGCTCCCGAGGAGGCGGAGTCCAAGCCACCGGTGGCGCTCATCAAGTACACACCGTTCGTGCGCCCAAGGGCTCGAACAATGTCTTCCTCGGGCGTCGCTCGCAAAGAGGTAATGGTAAGAGTCAGGCAGATGTCCGCTTCCTTGTTGTACTCCTCGGCTTGGTTGCGGCTCTCTTCCAGAGTCACCACGGATTTGGTGTGTTCGAAGAGGAATGAATCGGTGAGCAACTCCTTGTCGCTCACGTCGATCTGCAGTCCCTCAGAGGTTACCTTGCCGTCAAACAGCCGGCGAACATCTGAGCGGAACTTGTCTAGGCTGGGGTACCGCTCCTGGTCCACCTTGGACATCTCGATGACATCATCCCCGCTGGTCACCGCCAAAACGCGTGCCATGAAGACCACCAGGCGAAGATAGTCGTACAAGCTGTACAAACCCTCGGGGATATTGCCGTCGTGATACTGCAAGCGAACAGTTTGGTGCGCTGTGTCTTTTGTAAGCTGGACCTGCCGCAGGAACTCGGTGTCCATCACGCTGGCGGACTCCGAAAAGAAGGTCTGCCCTGGTTGGTCCAGCACCTCCCCGTATGTCGAGCGACTCATGGTGAAAAATTTCTTGTTCACCACAAGGTCGTGCAAGTTCACGAAAACATCGTAGTCAGAGCCTTGGCCTGGCTGGCGGATGGCCTGCACGTATGAGCGAATCCGCTGTAGGACTCGCGCCTTTTGACGGAAACGCTTGAAGTCGGCATGGGCGTCATTGCGCTCGTGTAGTTGTGTGAGGATCTGCAACAGTTCGTTGTCGGTGAAGCGTTCCGCCATAGTCGGACGCTGTTCGGACAACTTGGCGCGAAGCAATTCCACCTTCCGCTGCGATGAAATGAACGACGCCCTTGTGCGTTCAACTTCCAGCTTAAACTCGTCTTCTAAGCTCTTGCTGATACGGGCGAACTCTTCGAGGTGGTCGTACACCTTTTGCGCTAGGCCTCGCCGAGGACCAGACAGCTCGAGGCGCTCGAATGCCATCGGCCACTTCAGGTCGAAGTACTGGAAAAATTCCGTGATGACCAAGTTCAGATCATTCCGGCCGCCGGAGTTAACCACCGACTTACGCTGATCGAACAGGTACCAGTAAGAGTCCTCCTCCTCGTCAACGAACGTGACGACGCGGGTGGAGTCTGGCCGACGGGATACCAACCGGCCAAGCTCGCTCTCGTCTCGATTGAGCTCCTCCAGGAATAGCGGCAGGTTTTCCCACTCATGCTGTTTGAACCCGCCCTTCCCGTCAGCCGCAAAGACTTTGTGTGCCACCTGCGCCTTGGAAGCAGTGCTCACTATGATGCCGGGCGCATCGAGGAAGGCCTGAAGTGGGTGGAGGCGTCTCACTAGCTCCCCCACCTCTCTAGTTTGCATGTACCGCTCTTCGGCTCGGTTGGCGGACCGACTTTCCACGTCCAGTTGAATCAGCTTCCAGACAAATCTATCGGCCAAACCGCGGGCCTGCCGTGCTGACTTCAGGTATGCGGCTCTCGTATCCTCGTAAATATCGTCCGTCGGAGCCATACCGAGAAAGTTGGACTTCTCGCACGAGACCGCTTTGGCACGCAGCTCCTGAATGCGGCTGCGGATGCTCTTCTCTGTGTCAGCGTGTTTGGGCGAGCGCTCCATCTTCGCAACCACTCGCGGATTTCGCTCGAACCAGTGCACCAAAGAAAGGCAGGCGCTGAAGAAACTGCAGTCGTTAATGTGGTAGTCAATCGAGTACAGCCGGTAGACCGGAATGTCTGCACCACGCTTGACCACCTCTCGTTCGAGATCGTCGGCATAGCTACTGCGCTGCTGATGGGTGCGCACTTCGCTGCTGAACTGAGAAACGAGCGATTGCAGAGGTGCGATGAAGACAGGGATAACGTCGCAGTTGTGGAATAGCTCGATACTGAAAGCTGCAGCGTTATACGTTTTTCCGATGCCCGTGTACCAGTTCAGTAGTTTGATGAACGGGCGGTCATTCGAGCGCAGGTAGGGTTCTTTGAACCCCTTGAGAAAAATCTCCGACGCAGTCCGGGATTGCTTCTTGGTCATCTTGCCGCCTCCGCGGCGTTTGGCGCACGAAGAAGTTTTTAAGAAACTCACCGATTTCCGGCAACCGCTGCCAGGCTCCAATAGCCAGCAGATACGAGCTACGATGCCAGGCAGGGCAGGTTTAAGTCGCTTGGTGGACGGGCAAAATGGAGCAACGCCGCTATCCAGCCGGTAATCGCCAACCGCCAACACTCGATTTTCTTTGCGTCTGCCGGCGGCCGACAGCGATTCGAGCTGCTACAGAGCAATCCCCGTCCTCACGGACGCTTCCGCAGGTTGTCTGACAGCGGCTAGCAATAGTCTGACGCGAGCTTGTGTAGACGCCCATCCCCTATTTGGGGGAAATAACTGTCCGCAATAGCATCCCATACTACGGGAGTCGACCATTGCAGAACAATCTAGCCGCACTTCGCTATCGGCTTTACCCAGCGCCTACACGTCGAGTCTTGCTAGTCGAGTAGCTAGTCGGCGACACTCAAGGATCTCATCTGTCTGCCTCTTAGCGCCCTCAGAAGCGCTCTTTCCGAAGGTCCCAGCACGGGCCAGAAGCGGCCGTCCAGCTTCCACCCGATGTGTTCGCAGGAACGCTAGCATCCTAGCAGCACTCGCTTCTCTATAGTCGGGCAGTCGCGTGCCGCGGCACTACAAACGAACTTGATCATGCTACGGCGACTCGATTCTCAGCCGTCCTCGTAACAAGACGCACCGCCTCAGCATCTACATCCTGCCTTTCCTCCCACGCCACAAAGGCCTCGTCCCACCCGCGCAACGCGGGTCGGTATTTATTACTTGCGGTGACTAAAGCATTCGGCAATAATTTCAGGGCCTAGCATTTGTTCGAATGTTTCTGAACCGGGTTGCGGGTTGCAATCCGCCTTGATTTTTTACCTCTCTGGCGATGGGAGCCGTTCCGTCCCGCCGTCAGTCGACGGCGCGCCAAAACGGCTCCCATCGACGCTCTAGTAGGCATTGCTTGTGCGCGACTTAAAATACGAGAAGAGTGCAATAAGCAAGCAGTTAGAGAGGTTCGCCTCTCGCCTTCGCCTTCGCAGCCCATCTCTGTCGCGGACGAACCGCCTCCTGTTTCTGTGCGGAGCGAACCGCAGTCCCGGCGTCCCGTCTCCGCGACGACAGGCGATTAAGCGGTTCATCGAGAGCATGTCGCCTGACTATCGGGTGATTTACGCAGAAGGCGTATTCACGGAACTGGCTAAGGTCGGCCACGGAACCAACGCCTTGGATATGGAGCATGAAATATCTGCAATTGCAGATCGAATTCTCATTGTTCTTGAGAGCCCTAGTGCGTTCTGCGAACTCGGAGCGTTTGCCCATAAGACCCTTAGAGAGAAACTGATAATCGTCAACGATTCCCAGTTTCGTGGAAATGGTTCTTTCATCGATACCGGCCCACTTGCTGCGGCGCAAGAATGCAAGTCACCAATACTTTGGTATCCGATGGGGGCAGATGGCCTACTAAAGACGGATGGAATCGGCGCAATCTTTAGCGATCTAAAAGCAGCCGTTGACTCTAGACCAATTACCATCGGCAAGCCCGCCAGTTCAGATATCGCAGATCTGTCAGCCAACAAGCTGAGTCTCTACTTTATCCATGACCTCGTTTTATTTGTAGGGCCACTTACTTATGCTGAGCTCATCGATGTACTCGTTGCCGCCTTCGGAAAGAAGAGTTTCGACGCGGCGAAAAGCTTACTCGGAATTCTTCGCGAAGCACGATTAATTGTGAGCAGTCAAATAGGCGGCGAGTGGGTGTTTCAAGCTACCACAAGCTCTCCATTTCTGCGATACGCGACAGATACGAATGCATTAATAGCCACTTTTCGGCGATATCACCTCCAAACAAGCCCAAAGCGATTTTCCGATGAACATCGTGGAACGCATATCGAACGAGCTGTCGGTACCGCAATCGCTGCTTGAAAGCGCGCTGCGGCTAGCTCACGTTCGATTCAGAAAAATCAAAGTCGCCAAACGCTCCGGCGGCGATCGAATAATGATTCAGCCTGCGTCCCAACTTAAGCTTATTCAGAGTTGGCTTGATGCTCGCATTCTCTCCAATTTACCAATAAGTAGCATTGCGACTGCGTTTGAGCCAGGAACGTCAATTGTTAAGAACGCACAGGCCCACAGCAAGTCGAATTACTCCGTCCGAATCGATTTATCGAATTTTTTCCCATCGATTCGCTCGAGTGACCTGAGGTTGGCCCTGTCAACGGCACGCGAGGCATTGCCCGACTGGGCATTCGAAAGAGACTGTGACGCAGTCATACGCAACGCGTGCTTCGATCGGGCGGATAAACTGCCAATTGGCTACATGACCTCGCCGAGAATTGCAAACGCTGCTATGTTCGCGTTGGACACAGCTCTAGAGACGACTGTATCTCGCGACTCTGTTCGCTTCGGCCAGGCGGTCCTCACTCGATATGCAGACGATTTCGTTTTCTCGACAGATAAGAAAGGCGCGTGTAACGAATTTTTGACAGAGATGCGAGGCTTGTTGGCGTCAACACTGAGCCCAAAATTGTCGATCAACGAATCAAAGACTCGGTTCATGAGCCGCAAAGGTGGAACAACCCTGATTACCGGATTGCGCGTGAACAACGATGGGGATATTGGTATCCACGCAAACTATAGAGATCACATCCGGTTGTTGTTGAAGTTATTCTCGACGGGGCGTTTGGTGCCGACAGAGAACGAAAGCCTGCGCGGCCACCTTGCATTTGTTGAGCACGCCGATCCGGATTTCTTCACTCGTCTATCGTTTAGATACCACGCAGAGATAGCGAAATTGCGTGGGCGACCCAGCTTGAGCTCCGTTTGAGCTGCTTGACGCTCAAGATGCTGAGGCGCCAATTCGGTTTCTTCACCGATCCGGCCGCAGCGGGCGACACTGCAATGCGGTAACCGCGCCCCCGCTGCGACGAGCGCAATATTGCAAACCTCCTCCGTCTTTCCTGAATGAAACTCTTCCAGCGAGCTCGATTAGACATACGTGGGCTGAAGCAATTTTGCCGGGTACAAGCTTCAGTTCTTGGCTACTGTTGATCAATGCCATAACGGCCTTTGGCGGAAGCGGCAAGTGGATGTAGCGGCTGCAAAGCCTGTGCTGGCAGCCTCGTAGGCACTTTTGTGTAACGAACCGCTTGGCTGAATTGCTGTTCGTAGGGCTCGACTCCGCTGCCGGCTCGTTCCAAGAACGAGAATTCCCATTCTAAGGGCACTCAACTCAAACCGAATGGATTTCGGCCACCCCTAGTCGGGCGACAACAAGCGTCAACGTGGCGTGGTTTACCAAGGGCAGATGCCCTCCCGCTTCGCATCGAATTCCGCCTCTACCGGCGATCGCCTATCACAGGCTGGCCCCCGGCCAGCTCGCTTTACCAAAGAACATTTACCGCCCTACTCTCCCCGAGCCATCGAGTTTTGCCAATAACAAACATTATCGATACCGATGCCTTTCTATGGCAAACTGAGTCCTGTCAGTTTACGACTCACCGCAATGTCCCCACCTTCCCCCTTCAAACGATTCTGCTACGGATGCCACCATCCTGCCCGACGCGCCCCTTGGAAAGGGTGTCCGTTAGAATTATGCTCCGCGTACTTTGAATGCAGAAATAGTGTCGATCTGCGCTAGCGTTAGATATAGGGTCATCTTATTTTGACGTGTACCCGTTTTTCTTAACCATAGTCGAGTTTACGAATTCCTCGACTTCCATTCGTATTTCATTCCAATGCCCCAATAACTCTCCGCTTTGAAAATACTCAACCATTGGCCCGTATTGATGTTGCCATGCCGTTTGGCAGATTCCCGGCTCCCTTGCCTTGAAGACCCGAGTGCATCGAAAGATTATCAAGCTGCCTCGTGGAGTTTTTTCCTTAGCATCAGCAACGTATGTCAGGGCACCCCAACCCTGATCTGCGGGCGGCGCTCGCTCATATTCTGTTAGACCCAGGTCCGGCCGGTGAGTGATTTTTGTCCACTTATCTGCTTCAAGGATCGAATCCCAACGTACTGGATCTTCTTTGCCGCTCCCCATGAGATGAAGCTTCACGAGAGCGTCATAGGTCGACGGCGTAGTTGGCGGGACAGAGAAGTACCTCGAGAAATTAAATATAAACTCAAGTCTTGCAATTTCAGAACTCGTTGACTTGGTGTATGCGAACTTAATAGTGGGACGTATCCGCATCACGGCATCGCCGAACGGGATAATTGCGTTCCCCTCAGCATCATAATGACTGTCGTCGTTGTCGGATATCGGATTTCTAAAGACCCTCTTTTCCAATAGCATCGCACCCACCACGCAAACAACAATCAACATTACCCCCATCAACATTGACTTGTTTTTCATTTACTAAATGAGTCGCTTCGAATAATTTAATCTAGCTATCTACGCCGGAGTACTATGCCCCGTTTGGGTTCTACCAAAACTAACACGCATTAACTGACACCGCTCGCATTGGACGAGCAGATCCTGCTCGACTGGTCAGACTTCACGGTGGCAATGCACGATGAACGGGTACAGATCCCGAATCGGCGTGCCTACGTCGCCTGCATCGAGTCCCTGCGTGGCATGACCGACAAGAGCCAGGAGTAGCCACGTCTAGGCGCCGTGCCGACTGGAGTGACATACAGATCCATCGGCAGCGCCGCAGCGGCCGGCATGGGACCTCCATGATGCTATTTGCTCTCCGTTCCCGGCAATCAGGACTCGCAGCCTCAAGCCGCGTCGTGTTGTGATTTTGCAAGAGATCCGTGCCCTCCCCTTGTGCTTGCGGGAATAGCGGGGCTAAACTCCTTTCCGTCAGTCTCCCTTGGAGCTGAAGTGGTGCCAGCACGAGCTACTTGGCTGGTTCCCGTGTATGCCTTCTTCGGGCGAGCGGGGTTTCGAAGTTTCCGAAATCTTCCTGAACACAGGATCGCTCATGCCCACGACTCTCGCGCGTCGGCGCGCCAGCGCCTTTCAACTTCAATCCGGTCGTTGCTTCTATTGCCACTGCCCCATGTGGGAGCAATCCGTGGAAGCTTTCGCCGCGACCTTCCATCTCTCCACCCGACAGGCTCGACACCTTCAATGCACGGCCGAGCATCTGCACGCTCGAGTCGATGGTGGCGGTGACTCGCAACGCAACATCGTGGCCGCTTGCCAGTTCTGTAACGCCCAGCGACACCGTCGTAAGGCAGCGCGGGACGCAGTGCATCACAAGGGCCACGTTGAGCGCCGAATGGCGCGCAAGCAGTGGCATGCATCCTGGGTCTTCGAGAAGCTGATGCCGCCAGGTGGCTCTGTCACGCCGTTACCCAAGGCGCCGCCGATGCCGCGCGGGAGCCCACACTGAGCCGGCACGAGCCATTCCGTGACTAGGGTATGCCGGTCAAGCCCGACACCGGAATCGACGACCGCCCCATGCCGGCCGCGGCGCCCACCCACGACGACACTGTCCATCATCAGGTAGCGAGGTAACACCAACGTTGCGATCGTCAACGATCTGGGTAGCCAACCTAGGTTGGCCGGTGGCCACCGCTGGCCTCCTCGATTGCCCGCTATCGCACAGGCTTCGGGCCAAATTCAATGACGACGCATACTCCTCGCGATTGCCGTGAGGCCCTGAGCCGCGCCAGAGCGTGGGAATTGTTGGGCCAACGTCGGCGTGCGGCCTGGTCAGAGCGTCCCGGCGCACCCTCCGCTCGCACAACTATAGTTGCGTCCTATTTTTCGTCCGCTCCGCTGGCACCCAATCCCCCCAAAACCCTTGATCCGGTGCGCTTCCGCGCCGCCAAGGCCATCTGGCTTTTCCCAGCGAAAGTTGTGTTCTATTTCCAGTTTCCCACCGAAGTTGTGTCCTATTACAGGCGATCTGACGTGAGGAGCAGGTTGCTCCAATGCGTTCGCCGATTCGAGATTCCGGCAGGTGACCGGACGCAGCCGGCCCAACGGTTATCGGGCTTAGGCGGCACGTTGGCAACGCCGACGCCTGTCGACTGGCTCAGGCACGCGGCCCGTTTCAGCCGATAGAACACAACTTTAGTGGGAAGCTAAGGCACAACTTTAGTTGTGTCGGCGTCCCTGGAAGTCGAACCTTCTGATCTAAAACATCACTACAGAGATAACTCCTATTATCTTTGCACCGTCACTAGTGTGACTACGGTCGTCGCCCTCGCACGACCCTGATCATCTGTTCCGCGACGTCCAGTTCTACCGGGTCTGCCTGCCTGGCTCGCTTTGCACGCCAGCTTTCGAAAGGCGCTAGTGCCGCACCCGTACTATCCGCAAATCCACCCGGATCGCGCAACGCTCCCCAAACGTTGCCAGCACCCCAACACCCGACGCCATTCTGTTGGCGCCACCCCACCACTCGCCGCACCACCGGCAAGACCCCACGCGCCGGCGCACCCCCTCCCCCTAGCCGCAAACC
>CAUUBQ010000071.1:0-40548 GCA_963543405.1 uncultured Cupriavidus sp. | reverse complement strand
ACCGCCGCAAAGGACGTCTACGGCGTCCGCGCTATCCTTCCTCGCCCTGAAGGACCCTGAAGGACGAGGTTTGACGCGCATTTCCGATCAACCTGCACGTGAAAGGCTGGGAGTTCGAACCCAAGGCCCATCTTCCTGTGCCGGGTGCTCTCGAACTCTGCTTCATTGCCTCGATACCCCTCGATGAGGTCATCGCCCAACTCAATGCTCGTGGAGCCACCATTATCGAAGGACCGGTCGCACGGACCGGCGCGAACTATCGCCTTCGTTCGATATACCTGCGTGACCCCGACCTGAATCTGATCGAGATCTCCGAGAGGGCCGACGCATGACCATTGCATCTTCCAACCGCACCATGGTCGGTTTCGTTGGCCTTGGCCAAATGGGCAAGCCGATGGCGTTGAACCTGGTATAGGCCAGGTCAAGGCAGGAAAGATCAAGGCACTGGCCTATACCGGCCCCAAGCGACATCCGTCGATGCCCGATGTTCCGACCACTGCCGAAGCCGGTCTGCCGAGCTACAACGTCGAATCGTGGTTTGCCGTCTTCGCGCCGGCAGGTACCAGGAACTTGCAACGTGGGCCAAGGTAATCAAGACGGCAACATTACTGCTGAGTCCGATCTGGGAGTTGATTCACCTCAGCCCATACGAATCAAGCGTGCCCTGAAGGCCAAGCAGCTCGACCATGGTGGCTCCTTGCTCAAGCTTCTTCCTCATGCCGGCTTCCTTTTCCTCGCGCGCTTCGCTGGCTTCGATGACCGATTGCAGTTCGTCTGCTGCTACGACAACGAGACCGTCACGGTCGCCGACCACGATGTCGCCAGGATTGATTGGGACGCCGCCAACCACGACCGGTACGTTCAATCGGCCCGGTTGTACTTTGTTGGTCCCGCGAATGCTGAGGCCGCGGCAGAACACCGGGAAGCCCATCTCGACAATGTTGGTTGCATCGCGGACAGCGCCGTCGATCACCAGGCCTGCGATGCCGATCTTTTGTGCGGCAAACGTCAGCACGTCGCCCCAAGGGCCCGCATTGACGAATTGCTTGGCGTCGACGACGAGCACGTCGCCTGGCCGCGCTTTTGTCAGTGCATAGTGAATCATCAGATTGTCCCCAGGCCGGATGTCGACGGTCAGGGCGGGGCCGGCCACACGCATCGAAGGGTCCAGCGGTGCGATGGCCGGATCCACGGCTCCGCGTTGGCCCTGGGCCTCGTGAATGGTTGCGGTGCCAAGCCGCACGAGGCGCGCGAGCTGTTCTGCGGTAGCAGGATTTGTCATCTTCTATGGATTCCGAATTCGTTGATGTTCAGTCGACCTTCGCACCAGACCGCTTGACCAGCGATTCCCAGTACGGCATCTCTTTCGTGATAAACGTGCGGAACTGAGCCGGCGTGCCGCGAACGTCGCTGGAACCCATATCGTTCAGTTTCGCTGCGACGTCTGGTTCGGCAAGGACGGCATTGAGTTCTGCGTTCAGCCTCTGGATAAGCGGGGCCGGCGTTTCGGCGGGCACGAACAGGCCGTACCAGTTCTCGATGACGAAGCCAGGGAACCCGGATTCCTGCATGGTTGGCACGTCCGGCAGCGTCTTCGAACGCTTTGCTCCGGTGGTGGCCAGTAGTCGCAGCTTTCCCGCTTTGATGTGCGGTGCGATGGCAGTCGTCGTCTCGAACGCAATCGGTACCTGGCCTGCGATGACATCGCTCAGCGCCGGACCTTGCCCCCGATAGGGAACGTGCACCATGTCCAGTTGCCGCTCGAGCTTCAGCATCTCGCCTGCCAGATGCTGCGGGCTGCCGCTGCCTCCCGATGCATAGCTGTATTTCCCGGGCGCAGTCTTGATCAGGTCGGTCAACTGCCCTACGGTTTTCGCGGGAAGCGATGCATTGACGTATAGAACAAGCGGAACCGAGGCCACTTCGCCTACCGGTGCGAGCGCTTGAGTCGGGTCGAGCTTCAGCTTGTAGAGGTTCCGGTTAATGACGATCCCGGTATTGTTTCCGAGCAATGCCGTACAGCCGTCCGGCTTGGCGCGCGAGACAAAATCGGTGCCGATGTTGCTGCTGGCGCCGCCCTTGTTGTCGACGATAACCGTGACGCCGAGCCGCTTCGACAATCCGGGCGACACGATGCGCGCGAGAATGTCCGTCGTTCCACCCGGCGGGTAAGGCGATACCAGACGCACGGTCGGGCAAGGGTACGCTTCAGCAGCCGCAACGGGTACGGAGGTAAGTGCGCACGCTACGGTAGCGGCCGCAAACGCGGCCACGGGATGCATCTTCCAGGTCATTCTGTCTCCGATATTTTTTTGTTGGGATGGCGTCAGTGGCCAGTGCGCTGCAGCGTGTGGTAGCCAAACTGGCGACGCGCTTCTCGCAGGGAGTTGCCGGCCAGTGCTGCTTCGAGAATCTTCCCTTCCACTTCGCAGGTGCGAAGGGCGCGCTCGAACACTTCCGCGGCACGCGCTTCCGGTATGACCACCACGCCGTCGGCGTCGGCAACGATGTAGTCACCAGGTTTCACGCGGACATCGCCCAGGCTGACGACTTCGCCCACGGTGCTGACCTGCACGCGGTCCTTGCCGGTGCGCATGAATCGTCCACGTGCATAGAGCGGGTAGTCGACCTCCTGGGCCTCTGCAGTGTCACGACAGACGCCGTTGATAACGGTGCCGGCGATGCCGCGTTGCTTTGCGATCTTGCTCATGATGCCGCCCCATACGGTGCAGTCGACGCGTCCGGAATTGTCGAGGACGGCCACTGCGCCCTGGGGGATGTCGTCCAGGTAGTCGCCGACCGTGCCGGGCGTGGCGGTATCCACCGGCACGAATGCAACCGTGAAGGCTTGGCCAAAGATGCGCGGCACGCCTGCCTGCAGACCGATGCCGAGTGCGCTACCGGGCAGTTTGAAATAGTCGAGCGCGTCCGAGATTTCGGCTGTGCTGAGGTCACGCGCTGCGTCCAGCAGGCTTTTCGAAGGGGTTGAAGCACCGTCCATTGCATAACTCCATGTGGGTTGACTGGAGTTTCGAGTAAAGTCTGGACTGAATCAAACGCCGAAAATTGGACCTACATTCAAAAAAAATGAACTTGAAGCAGCTGCGGTACTTCTGTGAAGTGGTGGATGCCGGGAGCGCCGTGGCCGCCGCCGGTCGCCTGTTCGTCGCGCCCACGGCAATCAGCATGCAGATATCGCAGTTGGAGTCGCTACTGGGCGCGCCGGTGTTCGACCGCGCCAACCGGCCGATGACCCTGACCGCTACGGGCAAATTCCTGTACCCGCGGGCGAAGGAACTGCTGTCCCAGATGCGTCGACTCGATGAGGAGGCAAGGGCGGTGGCAGCTGGCAATCTCGGCTGGCTAGGCATTGGATTCACCCGCTCCGCAATCTTCTCGATCGTCCCCGAGGCTGTACGGCGCTTTCGGGAAAAGCTACCGGGCATTCAGTTAGACCTGCTGGAGCAACTATCCGAGCATCAGCCTGAATTGCTGCGCAGTGGCCGGATTGACGTTGGTATCTCGCGCTACATTGGCGAGTTCGATCGGGCCACAGACCTGGTCTACACGGAGTTGTTCGATGACCCCTTCGTCGCAGCAGTACCAATCCGGTCACCGTTAGCGAAACGCAAGGCGGTGCGGGCCGCTGAGCTGGATGAATTGGCGCTTATCCGGTATCCGAAAGACCCGCAAAGTCGGTTCGCCAGTCTGATGGTGGATGCGCTTCGTCAGGCAGGAGGCAATCCACGGGCGGGACACGAAGCCATCGAGATTCACACGGCCTTGGGCCTGGTGGCTGCAGGACTGGGCTTCACGCTGGTTGGCGCTTCGGTTGCTGCGGCCAACAGAAGTGACGTGGCCTTTGTGCGCATCGCAAATATGCAAACGCAAGCGACCCTGGTGGCGGTGACCAGAGCCGATGATGAAAGTCCTGCCGTGCGAGCGTTTGTTGCCGCTTTGGCGCTCACGCACCCCCGGTCATGATGCTCGCGCGCCAGAAAAAAGCGAGCAGCAGGATGGTGCTGCTCGCCTCTGGAAAGCGCCGTAGCGGGATACGCACAGCGAGTGTTTACTAACGACGCATTCTTACGGGACTTTACATCTCCTCTAATCCGCCTTGGCCCCGGAGATGCGAACCTGCTCCGCCGCGCTGGGCATCTGCTTTTTGACAAAGGCCCAGAACTCGTCCACGTTCATTGGCTTTACCGGCAGCGAGCCTTGCTCAGAGAACTGCTTCTGAAGCTCGGGATCCCGCAAGGCCTGATTCAGCGCTGCGTTCAACTTCTCCAGCGCTGGTCGTGGTGTGTTTGCTGGCGCCACCAGTCCATACCAGGAATCGGTGTAGAAGCCCTTCACCCCGGCTTCGTCGAATGTCGGCACGTCGGGGAGTGCAGGCAGACGCTGATGCCCGGCCACGGCAAGTGGACGAACCTTGCCAGAACGGATAAACGGTAGCGCTCCCGTCGTGATGATGAAATCCACCCGGCCGGCCATCAGGTCGGTCATCGCCGGGGCGGTGCCCTTGAACGGGATGTGTGCCACGTCCACGTTGGCCAGCTTCCTGAAGACCGCGCCGGCAAGATGCTGGCTCGACCCGACGCCCCCGGAACCGTAGTTCAATTGACCGGGCTGCATGCGTGCCTTTGCCACCAACTCTGCTACTGAACGATACGGCGAATCCTTGGGAACCAGCATCACGCCTGGCGAGGTCGTAATCATGCCAATCGGCGCGAAGTCCTTGAGCGGGTCGTAGTTGAGCCGGCTATAGAGCGCGGAATTGAGCCCGTGCGAGGTCGCCGTGGCAAGCATGATGGTGCTCCCATCGGGTTTCGCGCGCGCGGCGATATCCGAGCCAATATTGCCGCCAGCCCCGGCACGGTTGTCGATGACGATGGACTGACCCAGCGTCCGGGACATTTGCGCAGACACCAGACGGGCCACGGCGTCCGAGGGTCCGCCCGCAGGCCAGCCGACGACCATGGTGATCGGGCCCGGTGGCAACGCTGGCTGTGCCCACAGCAGTGTGGAGCAGGTCAGCGTTGCGCAACCGGTGGCGACTCGAACGGCGGCGAGTTGCAGAAACCGGCTTACTTTTCCTGCCATGGCATCTCCTTCCACAGTTGGCGGAAGCCTGCCTCGCCGCGTTCGAGTTCTGCGGCATATGCGGCCGGGGCAAGATAGCGCAGCGGCGCAAACATGGCATCGGCTTGCTGTTTGAACTGCGGGTCCGCTGCCACCTTCGCCATGGCATCGACTAGCTTCTTCTTGACTGGCTCCGGCAGTCCCTTGGGCGCTGCCAGGCCGCGCAGCGATGCAAGCTCGATGTTGAAGCCCTGCTCGCGGAACGTTGCAACGTTGGGCGCCAGTACCGCGCGTGAAAGTCCCATCTGTCCCAGGAACTTCAGCGGCGTGCCGCCTTTCTGGTAGGCCAGTGCCTCGCCCACATTGATGGCGCCGATCGTGATCTGCTGGCCAGCCAGTGCGCCTCGCACCTCGCCCGCACCCTTGTAGCCGACGTGCGTCATCTTCACGCCCGAGGCCTTTTCGAACAACAGCATGGCGAGGTGGTCGTCGGAGCCCACGCCGGTAGTGCCCACGGTCACTGCACCGGGGTTTGCCTTGGCGTACTTCACGAGCGTAGCCAGTGAATCGATATTGCTCGACTGGTTGACGGTGAATGCGCCCGGGTCATCGACAAGGTTGCCGATCAGGTCGTAACTTTTCCACGTGAACGTGGTCTTGCGTTCGATTGGGATCGTCAACAGGTTCGGCGTGTTGATAAAGCCGATGGTGTAGCCGTCCGGCGTGGCGCGTGCCAGTTCAGCGAAGCCAATGGCGCCACCCGCGCCGGGCTTGTTCTGGACCACGATGGTTGCGCCAAGCTCTTTTTCCAGATGCCGGGCCAGCAGGCGGGCGACCAGGTCAGTGCCGCCACCCGGGGCGTAGGCCACGATCATTTCAATCGGTCGGTTCGGCCACGCAGCGGTTTCGGCGCTGGCCGCGAGCGGCGCCATGGTGCCAATCACGGCGCCGAGCGCGCAGGCGGCAAGGCCGAGCGAAAGACGCCGACGATGGGAGTCGGTAGTGCGTTTCATGTTTTGTCTCCTTCGCCTGCCCTCTTGAGGCAGGCGTATTGTTGTAAAGCGCGATGCGTCAGCCTGCCGTGGTCAACTCCAGTGTCTCGATGCGCTGGCGGACCAGCGGCCAGACTTCAGGGTTCACAATGCGCGCTGGTTTAGCGCCAGTTCTGAGTAGATCGACGATTTGCGTGGCGGCCAGCGTAGCGTTCCGGCGGCGCGCATCATGGGTGACGCCCGCTGTGTGAAACGTGGCGACGACGTTATCGAGTGTCAGAAGCGGATGACCGGGCGGCGGCGGCTCCTGGTCCCAGACATCGAGGCCGGCGCCGGCAAGATGGCCACTCGACAGCGCCGCATACAGCGCGCTCTCATCGTGAATGCCGCCACGTGCCGTGCTGACGAAGATGCTCCCGGTGCGCATTGCCGCGAAAGCCTGCGCGTTGAACATCCCCAGTGTGCTGGCGTCTCGCGGGCAGTGCAGCGAAACGATGTCGGCGCTGCGCAGCAACTCGTCGAACGAGACGGATTCTGCGCCCCGGCTGGCCATCTCCGCGTCGCCAAGGAACGGGTCGAAGCCAATCACGCGCATGCCGAATGCGCGGCCGAGTGCCGCCGCACGGGTGCCCGCATGTCCCACGCCGACCAGGCCAAGCGTGCGCCCGCGCAGTTCGTGGCCCATCAGGTCCTCGCGGCTTCCGGTACTGTGCGATTTCATGCGGCGGTCGGATTCCGGGATGCGTCGCATCACGGACAGCATCAGGCCAACCGCCATCTCGGCAACGGAATCGGCATTGCCACCGGCCTGGTTCATGACCGCCACGCCCGCCGCCGTGCAGGCATCGATATCAATGGTGTCGCACCCGGATCCGCTCGACGACACCGCAATGAGATTCGGACAGCGTGCGAGCAAGTCCGCGGTCACGAACCAGCGGCGCGGCAGTTCGTCCTTGGCGGCCGTGATCTGGTACACGTGCGCCTGCGACAGGCGCGCCCATGCTTCATCGTCGGCGCCATCGCGCTGGCATGTGTGCAGGCTGATGCCGGGGGCTTCCCCTACGATGCGGTTAAAGGCGGCGTCGAGCCAGTAGTCGAAACGCACTACCTGATGCGGTTCCTGCGCCGCGTTGCGTGACTGGCTCACAGTACCCCCTTGTCGGCCAGGGAACGATCCACCCAGGTCCGGTCTGCGCGACCCTGTGCAATGGAATCGAGAACGGCAGCCTCGGTTTTCTGGATTTCTTCCACGCGAACCGCAATCGCCTCGGCCTCTTCGGCGGGCACCACCAGCAAGCCGTCACCATCGCCAATGATCAGGTCACCAGGCCGCACCACCATGCCGTCGATGCACACCGGCACGTGGAGTTCGCCGGGGCCGTCCTTGTAGGGGCCACGGTGCGACACGCCGCGCGCATAGACCGGCAGCGGTTCCTTGCCGATCGTGTCGCTGTCGCGGATCAATCCGTCGATGACAAAGCCGGCTGCGCCGCGTGCAATGGCCAGGGCCAGCATGATCTCGCCGATGATGGCATTGGGTCCCACACCGCCGGCGTCCACCACGATCACGTCACCCGGGCCCGAGAGATCAATCGCCTTGTGCACCATGAGGTTGTCGCCGGGGCGCGTGCGAACGGTAAGCGCACGGCCGACCAGGGTGCCCTCGCGACGGTGGAATGCGCGCAGTTGCGTGGTGCCGGTGGTGCGGCTCATGGCGTCACTGACATTGGCCACCGGGAAATTGCGGAAGCGCTCCATCAGTGCGGTGCTTACGGTGTGTGCGGGGCGCGGGTGAATGCGAAAGCCGTGCGGCGAGGTCATCTTGTTGTCTCCTGTGTCGGCCTCAAGGGCCGGGCCTGTTGGAATGGTTTGGGGTTGGAACGGTGCCTAGCGCGGGCGCTGGATGCAATGCGCGCCGATATCGCTTACATGGGTGGTGCCGAGCATGGCCATGTCGCGTGAGATTTCGGCGTGCATAAGCGCGATGCCGTGCGCGACGCCCTGGCCGGATGCCACGGCCGCCGCATAGGCGAAGGGTCGTCCGACAAACACGCAGCGGGCCCCCATCGCGATGGCCTTGATCACATCGGTGCCGCGACGCACACCGCTATCGAGCATCACCGGCAATTGCGGGACAGCCTCGACGATTTCCGGCAGGGCACGCAGGGGCGCAATGGCGCCATCAAGCTGCCTGCCGCCGTGGTTCGAAACGATAATGCCGTCCACCCCGTGTCGATGGGCAAGGCGCGCGTCTTCTGCGGTCAGGATGCCCTTGACGACCAGCGGCCCACGCCAGCGGCGGCGGATGGTAGCCAGGTGATCCCATGTGAAATGGGCGCGGTCAGAGAAATCGCGTTCAACATTACGCGAGACGATGGGCGCGCCGCGATGGGCGTAGGCATTCTCGAAGTGAGGCACGCCGTGGCGCAGCAGCGTGCGGGCAAACGTGCCCAGCAACCAGCGCGGGTGGGTCATGCCCTGCCAGGCAAGCGCCGCGCTGGGCCGCAACGGTGTGGAGAAGCCCGCGCGCACATTGTTCTCGCGGTTGCCGGCCACCGGTGTGTCGACGGTGATGACCAGTGTTTCGACCCGGGCAGCCTCCGCACGCGCCAGCAGCCCTTCGATATGGCGCATCTCACCGGGCAGGTAGGCCTGGAACCAGGTGCCGGGAGCGGCTTCCATGACTTCTTCGAGCCGGATCAGTGATGAGCCGCTCATGATTGCCGGCACGCTTGCCTGGGAAGCCGCCTGGGCCAGGACCACATCGCCACGGTAGGCGAACAGCGCCGAGATGCCCATCGGTGCCAGACCGAACGGCGCGGCGTAGTGGCGACCGAACAGGCTGATGCTCAGGTCCCGGCTTGCCACCCCAACCAGCACGCGCGGTCGTAGCGCGATCTCTTCGAACTGGCTGCGGTTCTGTTCCCGGGAAACGTTGTCTTCGACCGCCCCGCTCACGTAGGCGTACAGGGGGCCGGGCAAACGCTGGCGGGCCAGCGGCTCGAAATCTTGCAGAGCCAGTACTCGCTGCTTGAGCCAGGCGGCTTCCCGCCCATAGTGGGCAATTGGGGCGACGCGCGACGCCCCGTTGCTACCGGGGTGAGGTGCTGAAGCGGGTGCGGCGTCGTCGAGGGGAGCGGCTGACATAAGTGCGATGGCTATGCGTTGCAGGCAAATCTAGCAACCCCGATGCAACGACAAAAGCGAAAAATAACGAATATATAATTTCGCTTTTAGGAAAATATCGGCGCTTGGCCGGCCGCACCATGACTCTTAAGCAACTTGAGGCTTTCTACTGGGCCGCCACGTGCGTCAACTTCACGGTGGCGGCGGAGCGCGTGCACCTGTCGGTCTCCTCGCTATCGAAGCGGATTGCCGAACTGGAGGCGTCACTGGGCGTGGAGCTGTTCGACCGCAGCGGACGCAGCGCCGAACTGACGGCGCACGGCGAGCAGATGCTCCCGCAGATCCGTGCCTTGCTCCATGCGGCAGCAGACCTGCAGCAATCGGCGGGTCAACGCCATGGCTTGATTGGACGATGCCGGATCGGCTTTGGCGAACTGAGCGGCCTGACCTGGCTGCCGAAGCTCGTGCGCGAAGTCTCGTCGCGCCATCCGGGTTTGCTGCTCGAACCTTACGTGGATATCGGCCAGATCCTCGAGCAACGGCTTCACGATGGTGAGCTCGATATCGCGGTACTCGCAGGACCATCCACGCGAAGCAGCCTGGCGGCCGAACGGATTAGCCAGGTGGATTTCGCATGGGTCGCGAGCCAGTCGTTCCTTGACATGGCCGGGACCGATGATCCGCGCGTTTTGATGGGCGAGCACACCCTACTGACACTGCCGGTTGGCGCAGGGGGAACACGCGTGCTCGATCAATGGCTGGCCCGCCGTGGACTGATGGTTGGCCGGCGCCTGATGTGCAACAGCTGGGGCGCTGTCGTCGGCATGCTGGTGGAAGGGATCGGCTTCGGCTTCGTCCCGAGGCAGTGGGCCGACGCACTGGTCGAACGCGGCGCCCTGCGCATCCTGCCCGATAGCGACGCGCTGGAGCCGCTGCACTATGCCGTGCAATGGCGCCGTGACGACACACGGCCGTTGATTTCGGCGATGCGCGACATCGTGCGCGGCGTGATTGATTTCAAGGCCCCGCGATGCATGGTCTAGGGCCCCGATCGACAAGAATGTGAATGCTGGCCTACGGCTGGAAGAACGATACCGGCGTCATCAGCTGGTTTTCCTGGCTGATCAGGTAGCCGGCTTCGGCGCTCATCTTCAGGTAGTTGGCCCAGGCCGGGTCTTTCTGCAGCGCCTGGCGCTTTGCCTCGCGGTCGGCTGCGCTGTCGTAGACCCAGATATGCATGTAGCTGTTGACGTTGCCAGTTTCGGTTTGCATATAGGCCAGCGGCTTGCCCAGGTGATGGCTCTGGGTCGCGAAGCCGTGCTCGGCATACAACGCCAGATGTTTCTTGATCGTGCCGGGGCGGCAGATGTAGGTGCGAACGTCGTACAGCATGGGGTTTCCTCGAATGATGGCGGATGGTGGATAGTGAATCGTTGATCGGTGGATTCAGTCGACGGTGGCGCCGGACTGCTTGACCAGCACGGCCCAGCGCGCCACTTCCTGGTTCACGTATTTCTGGAAGGCAGGCTGGTCGTCGCCGACCGGATCCGCGCCGAGTCCTTTCAGGCGTTCCTTGACGGCAGGGTCGGCCACGCTCTGGACGATGGCCTGCGACAGCTTTGCGACTGCGGCCGGTGGCGTGCCAGCCGGTGCGAACAGGCCGAACCACGAGCGGGCGGTCATGCCCGGGAATGGCGTTTCGGAGAAGGCGGGCACGTCTGGCAATGCGGCGTGGCGCTTGCTGCCGGTGACCGCCAGCGCCTTGAGCTTGCCACTCTGTACCTGCGCGAGGACTTCGGGCAGGTTGGCGAACATGACCTGCACCTGGCCGCCCATCACGTCATTGAGTGCCTGCGCGCCGCCCTTGTAGGCCACGTGTGTCATTTTCGTGCCGGCCAGCGTGCTGAACTGCTCGCCCGCCAGGTGCGACGCGGTGCCGGTGCCGCCCGATGCGTAGTTGACGCGGCCGGCATGGGTCTTGGCGTACGCGGCGAGTTCGCTCGCCGAATTGACCGGCACCGTCGGATTCACTACCAGCAGCAGCGGCACCGAGGCCAGGTTGGACAGGCCGACGAAGTCGCGCGTGAGGCTGTAGTTGAGCTTCTGGTACAGCGATGCGTTGATCGCATGGCTGGAGGTGGCCATCAGCAGCGTGTAGCCGTCTGCGTCTGAGCGCGCGGCCGAGACGGCGCCGATATTGCCATTGGCGCCGGCTTTGTTTTCCACCACGACCGACTGGCCGAGCCGGGTCGACATGGCTTGCGCCACGGTGCGCGCGATCACATCGGTGGCGCCACCAGCGGCGAACGGCACGATGATGCGCAAGGGACGATCGGGATAGTCCGCCATCGCGTTGAAAGTAGTGATTGCCAATGCGGTAGCCACGGCAAGGCGCCGCAACGAAGCGATTGCTTTGTACATGTCTGTCTCCTGTGCTGCTGGTTTCTTATGTCTGCACCATGAGAAGCACTGTACCCAGCCGCGTGGTGGCGGCGTTAGGACGGATCAGCCGTTGTATTGGACTTTTTTGCGCGTTATTCCAGCGGACGGCAATGCTGCCTGCGGAAGTCGCCCGGCGTGAGGCCGGTCTGCTTCTTGAAGAAGCGCGCGAAGTAGGCCGGGTCGTCGATATTGAGACGGAACGCGATCTCGGCGATGCCCGTTTCGGTATTGCTGAGCCAGCGCTTGGCTTCGAGTACCACGCGTTCCTGTACCACCTGGCTGGCGGTGCGGGCCAAGGTTCGCTTGACCGCGTCGTTGAGCTGGCGCTCGCTCACGCAGAGTGCCTCGGCGTATTGGCCGATCGTGCCAAAGCGCAGGTAGTGCGTTTCCACCAGCATCGTGAAGCGGCGCGTCAGCGCCTGGTGCGGACCAACCTCGCCGGGCTGCTCGTTGTCGGGGCACAGGCGGCTCAGGCGCGTAAGCAGGATCAGCAGGCAGGCCTGCACCACGTCGCGGAAGCCGGGCTGGCGATCACGCGCCTCGCGCGCCATCTCTTCGAGCAGCGGCAGCATGCCGTCATGCTGGGCCGGCGTGAGATAGAGCGCGCTGTTGCCGCGTGTGGGGTGGAAGAACGGAAACTTGGCGACATCGTCGGCGCGCGGAAACATGCGCGCGAAGAAATCGGTGCTGAAGTTCAGCACGTAGCCGTAGGGCTTGACCGACGAGGTCCAGGCATGGACCTGGCCTGGCGAGAGGAAAAATACCGCGTGGTCGCGCACGTCGAAATGCGCGAAGTCGAGCATATGCGTGCCGCTTGCCCGGGTCATCCACAGCAGATGGTAATAGTTGTGCCGGTGCAGGAAGCCGCGCGGGATGTCGTCGCGGTCCTGCAGTCGCACAAGGTCGAAGTAGAACGCCCCCTCACCCGCGAAATCCGACGTCTCGAAGGTGGGAAACTCGGACGGGAGGCTGGGGGAGAGGGCTTCGGGCAAGCGCGGGTTTCCTTGCGGGTTGGGGTCCTGGTGACCCGCGCCATCCTATCGCAAAACCGGTCAAGACCGGCCAAAACCGGCAGATGGCCGACTTACTTCCCGCTACGCCACGTGCGGTCGAGCACCATCCGGTATGAGAAGCTCTCGGCCGGGTGCACCGACCACGCCATCTCGATCAGGTTGCCACTGGTGTCGCGGTACTGGCGATTGATCCACAGGCCCGCGGCGCCGGGCGGCATCTTGAGCAGTTCGGCAATGCCGGCGGGTAGTGCAGCGGCATGGACGATCTGCTCGATACGGGACACGGCAACGTTGAACTGTTGCTCGATCAGATGAAACACCGAGGCTTCGATATCCTGCTCGGTGCCGCGGACACCGCGATAGTCGGGGTGTACCCACACCTCGTTGTAGCAGATCGGTGTATCGGCGTCGTCGCCGGTACGTACGCCCCGGATCACGAGCCAGAGCTGTCCCTGGTAGGGGTGCAGCGCAGGGTCGGCGTGCTCGTCGACTTCACGCAGTTCGCGTGTCAGTACATGCATGCGCGTGGTGGCGGCGTACTGGAGCAGGTCGCCTACCTGGCCCACTGCCAGTTCGTAGCCCTGTTTGGCACGCGCGGCGGTGACGACCGTTCCGATGCGCGGGGTACGCTTGATCAGTTCGAGCCTTACCAGCCGTTCGATCGCGGCGCGCACCGTATGGCGGCTCGCCCCGAACTGCTTGCACAGTTCCATCTCGGTCGGGAGCTTGCTGCCCACCGGATATTTTCCCGACTCGATCTCGGCACGCAGGCTACGCGCGAGGGCGAGATAGCGAGGAATGGCGTCGGCGCGCACGCTGGTGTCCGCGTCGGCAAAGTCATCTGGGAGGGTGCCGCCTTGTTCCATGGATCGCGATGCTTGCGTCAGGTGGGATATCGAAACGGAGCATAGCCGGGACGTGTCGTGGCGGGCAAGCGTTGTCGCATGTCCACGCCACTGGCGTCAGCCGTCCATGCCACTGGTGGCCGGGGTAGGTCTGGCCCGGCCGCCCCATAGCAGCAGTCCCGCCGCCAGCACTGGCACGATGGCCAGCGCCAGGTAGGCAGCGCTCAGGCTCTGCATGCGTTGCGCGAAGTAGCCGAATGCGAGCGGTCCCGATACCACGCCAAAATAGGTGCAGAACAGCGCGCCGCCGGTAACCGATGCCACGCGCCCGGGCGGCGCCAGCCGCGCTACTTCGCCGAGGTAGACGCCATTCCATCCGATCGCGGTCGCACCAAGTAGTGCGGCAACCAGGCACAGCGGCACGAGTGTCCACTGGGATGTAAACATCGCGGTGGCCACGGCGCTCGCGCACATCAGCGCGGCGAGCACCACCAGCACGCCACGCGGCGTGCCGACCACGTCGGCAAGATGGCCCCACGCGATGCGGCCGGCAATGCCCGCGCCCTGTGTAATGGCGTAGATCAGGCCGGCCTGCGTCAGTCCAATGCCAATCTCGGTGGTCAGGTACACCATCAGGTAGCCGCTGACCGATAGCTGGCATGCGGAAAACAGCAGCGATACCGCAGCCATCGACCGCAGGCTGCGATCTCCGAGCACATCGCCAAACATCTGGCGCAAGTTGGCCCTCAACACGAAATGGCCGGTCGCGGCATCATCATGCATGCGTCGTAACGGCTGGCTCAGCGCCGCGATAAGCAGGCCCGCCACTGCCAGCGCACCAAGTGCGGCTTGCCACGAGGTCAGGGCCGCCAGCGGTGACAGCACGGCGCCGGCCAGCAGCCCGCCCAGGGGCACACCGGTCTGCTTGAGCGAGAACACAAAGCCGATGCGGCCGGGCGAAGTGGTGCGCGCGAGAATCTGCGAACTGGCCGGTGTGATCGGGCCATAGCCGATGCCGCTTGCCAGCGCTGCTACCGGCCGCAGTTCCGCCACGCCGGTGGCCAGCATGCCGAGTGCGATCGCCTGGATAAACAGGCCCAGTTGCGAGGCCCGCACCGGCCCCAGCGCCCCGACCAGCCCCGCCCCGGCGAGGCTGCCTGCCATGCCGCCAACGTAGACCAGCGACAGGAACACGCCGACGCTGGTCAGTGCCACGCCCGGTATCACGGGCGCCAGCACCGCAAATGCCAGCGTGGCCGCAGTGGCCAGCATCTGGATCGCCAGTGTGCTGGCCAGCGTGAGCGCCGCATGCCTGGTCGCGGGCGCCGGCAGGGCAGTTGTCATGAAGCGTGTCGTTTGTCGAATGCCCAGACCGACTCGAAGTCCATCAGCGTGTTGAAGCGCGGGAAGTCATAGAGCCGCTCGCCAATGCCCAGCGATGTGCGTTGCGTCTGGACGTGGCCGTAGACATCCTCGAGTGCCTTGCCCATCGCCAGGAAGCCGACCGCCGGATAGATGGCGATGGAAAATCCCATCTTCTCCAGCGTGTCGGCGGGCAGCACCGGGGTGCGGCCGGTTTCCACCACATTGACCAGCAGCGGCAGGTCGAAGGTCCGGCCGATGATCTCGAGTTCCTTCTCGGACTCGGGCGATTCCACGAACAGGATGTCCGCGCCCGCGCGTGCATAGGCCTCGGCGCGCCGCAGCGCTTCGTCGAGCCCCAGCGTTGTACGCGCATCGGTACGGGCCAGGATCAGGAAGTCGGGGCTTTCACGCGCTTCCACGGCTACCTGGATCTTCTTGACCATGTCCTCGACGGGAATCACGCGCCGGCCGGGCGTATGGCCACATTTTTTCGGGAATTCCTGGTCCTCCAACTGGATCACGCTGGCACCAGCGCGCTCGTAGCCGCGTACGGTGTGCGCGACATTGAGCAAGCCACCGTAGCCGGTATCGCCGTCGCAGATCATGGGGACCGTGGCCGCCGAGCAGAACGCGCCAACGCGGTTCACCATGTCGGTGTAGGTGGCCAGCCCCGCATCGGGCAGCCCGAGGTACGACGCAACGGTGCCGTAGCCGGTCATGTAGAGGCAGTCGAATCCCATGCGGGTGGCGATGCGCACCGAGATCATGTCGAACACGCCGGGCGCGGCAATCAACCGTTTGCGTGCGAGCAGTTCGCGCATGGACGGACGGGCAGTGCCCTGGGATGGGGTGGTGGTCATCAGGCAGCTTCCTTGACGGGGTAGATACGCAGTTTCATGCCATGGGCGTTGGCCATGCGGGCTTCGAACGCACGGATCGCGGGCGTGATGCCAGTGCCGCGGAATCCGCCGCGCACGCACGCGGCGTCCACATCCTTGTAGGCATCGAGCCAGCCGAGCGGCAGCGGTTGGGCCTGCGGCAGCGACAGCCAGAGCCGGAACAGATGGCGCTTGCGCTCGGGCTCGGGATGGTCTTCGTACTCGGTGCGAGAATGCAGCACGATATGGTTGTTCAGCAACTGGATATCGCCAGGTTGCAGGTTCATGTCATAGCACAGGTCTTCGCGCGCCAGCAGCGCGTCGAACATGTCGAGCGCTTCGGTCTGCTGCGGCGAGAGGCGGGGTACATCGGGAAAGCTCGCCTGAGCGCCCTTGATATGGTTGCGAATATGGCGGCAGGCAAAGTGCCCGTCGCGCACGCCGCAGATGGGCGCCGCGTACCACGGCGCTTCCTCGGCGGCCTGTTCGCCTTGCCGGCTGAAGATCAGCGGCGCATACAGTTCGGCGGCCAGGTCCGGGCGCAGCCGTACCATTTCGTTGTGCGCGGCGATCGAGCTTGTGATCAGGCTCGACCCGCCCTGCTTGGCCGTGCGCACGCAGAACAGCCCCACCATGTCGCTGCCGTCGGCATGGAAGTCGAGGCCAGAACGCGTGTTGTAGCCGCGTCCCGTATTCGAGCGATAGGTGCCGCCCGCATCGCGCACGTCCGAGACGAATTGGCTCAGCTTGCCTTGCGGACGCGCTACACCCAGCAGCAGGCCAATACCCCAGAACAGCGTACGCAGTGCATCGGCGTCCCAGCGTTCGACCGGGAAGCCGCGCAACAGCTTGACGCCAAAGCCTCCCTGCATTTCATCTACCAGTGCCACCAAGCGGCGACGCACGCGTGCGTCGAGCGGGAAGTCCTCGATCGACATCTCGAACATGTCCTTGCCGGTGGCCAGCGCGTGGCGCAGGGCGTGTTCGAGCGCTTCGATCTCGTCGGCGCTCAGCACGTGGATCCAGCTCTGGTCGCGTTCCATGTCGGCGCGCGTCCAGCCGCCCGGCACCGGGCGGACGGCATTGCTCGTAGGGATTTCGGTCGTGGTCGTGTTCATATGCGCTCCTCTTACTGTTCTCACTCCGCTTGCAGGTTGACTTCCTTGGCCAGGCGTTGCCAGAACGCAAAGTCCTTCTTCACCTCGGTGTTGAATTCATCCACCGATTGCGCCACCGGCGTGGCGGCCTGTTCCGCGAGGATTTCCTTCATGTCCGGCGCCATCACAATGTCGTGCACTTCCTTCTGCATGCGTTCCAGCGCGGCCTTGGGCGTTTTCGCGGGGGCATAGAGGCTATATGACGTGTAGACCTCGAAGTCCTTCATGCCGGACTCGATCATGGTCGGCACATTGGGCAGGGCGGGGGTGCGCTGCGCACCGGTCACGGCCAGCGGGCGCAGCTTGCCGGCCGTGATAAACGGCTTGGCGGTCAGCACGCTGGTGACGCCAACCGTGGTGACGCCGCCGATCACGTCGGTCATCAGTGGTGAGCCGCCCTTGTAGGCCACGTTGACCATGTCGAGGTGCTGGTACTTGTTGAACATCTCGCCTACCAGGCGGGTCATGTTCTCGGAACTGCCGTACGAGTACTTGTCGGGTTTCGCCTTGACATGCTTGGCGAACTCCACCGCATTGGTAGCGGGGAATGCGGTCTGCGTGACAAACACCAACGGCGACTTGCACACCATCGTCACACCGATCAGGTCGTTGAACGTGTCATACGGCATCTTCTTGTAGAGGATCGGGTTCAGCAGGTGCGTGTTTACCACCAGCACATAGGTGTGCCCGTCAGGCGCCGACTTGGCAACGAAGTCGGTGCCGATGATGCCGTTGGCACCGGGACGGTTGTCCACCACTACGGGTTGCTTGAGCCGCGGCGTCAGGCGTTCGGCCAGTCGGCGGGCCACGATATCGGTGCCGCCACCGGCCGAATACGGCACGACGATCCTGACGGGTTTGTCCGGAAATTCGGCCCGCGCGGGCAAGGCCAGTGCGGCAACGCCCAGCGACAGGGCGATCGCCGTGAATGTTTGTGGGGCGAACATGCGTTTGTCTCCTCTTTCCTGCGACGTGATATGGCCCGGGGTGACCGGATCGAAATCGTCGTGTCCGTATTTATTATTTTGTCCGGACAAATTGTGAGACAAGCATAGGAAGAGCGTCTGGCGCTTGCAAGGACGGGTGTCTTGGTGCTTTCCCTAGGGCAACAGCTATCCGCAAATCCTAGGGAAAACGCTTAGTTTGCATACGAATGCAAGAAAGTTAGTCTGCATACGTATGCACAGTTGCGTGCACAACCAACCACGGAAATTCCCATGATTCGTTACCTCAAGCGTGGACGCGATATCCAGGCGCGCGCCGAAGACGACACCGCCGTTCGCAACACCGTCGAAGGCATCATCCGCGATATCGAAGCGCGCGGCGATACGGCCGTGCGTGAGTACAGCAAGAAGTTCGATAACTGGGATCCGCAGGATTTCCGCCTGTCGGATGCCAGCATCGAGAAGGCGATGAAAAGCCTGTCGGCGCGTGAGCTGGAAGACATCCGCTTTGCGCAGGCCCAGGTGCGCAACTTCGCGCAAATCCAGCGCGACTCCATGCTGGACGTGGAAGTCGAGACGCGTCCCGGCGTGTTCCTGGGGCATCGCCATGTTCCCATGAATGCAGTCGGTTGCTATATCCCGGGCGGCAAGTATCCGCTGCTGGCGTCCGCGCACATGAGCGTGTTGACCGCCAAGGTTGCGGGCGTCAAGCGCGTGGTGGCGACGGCGCCTCCGTTCCATGGCGAGCCGCATCCGGCGATCGTCGCCGCCATGCATATGGCTGGCGCGGACGAGATTCTGGTACTCGGCGGCGTGCAGGCGGTCGTGGCCATGGCGGTGGGTACCCCGAGCATCGCGCCGGTCGACATGCTGGTCGGTCCGGGCAACATGTTCGTGGCGGAAGCCAAGCGCCAGCTGTTCGGCCGCGTTGGTATCGATCTGTTTGCCGGACCGACCGAAACGCTGGTGATTGCCGACGACTCGGTGGATGGCGAACTCTGCGCGGTCGACCTGCTGGGCCAGGCCGAGCACGGACTGACCTCGCCGGCGGTGCTGCTGACCGATAGCGAAGCGCTGGCGCACGCCACCATGGCGGAAATCGAGCGACAGCTCAAGATCCTGCCGACGGCACAGATCGCCGCCAAGTCCTGGGCTGACTTTGGCGAAGTGATCGTTTGCGACTCGCGCGAAGAGATGCTGCAGAAGGCCGACGAGATCGCCTCGGAGCACGTGCAGGTGATGACGCGCGAACCCGACTGGTTCCTGAACAACATGACCAACTACGGCGCGCTGTTCCTGGGCCCGCGCACCAACGTGGCCTATGGCGACAAGGTCATTGGTACCAATCACACGCTGCCCACCAACAAGGCCGCGCGCTACACCGGTGGTCTGTGGGTCGGCAAGTTCCTGAAGACCTGCACCTTCCAGCGCGTGACGACGGACGCCGCCAGCGCCGAGATTGGCGAATACTGCTCGCGCCTGTGCCATATGGAGAACTTCGCCGGCCACGGCGAGCAGGCCAATATCCGCGTGCGCCGGTATGGCAACCGTCCGGACGTGCCCTGGTACGAGCCGGTGCCGGAGTTGCAGCAGTGACAGCCGCGACGCCACTGCCTACGTTCGGCGGCTTTCGCCTCGACGGCAAGCGTGCGCTGGTCACCGGTGGTGGCCGCGGACTCGGGTTGGCGGCGGGCGTGGCGCTGGCGCAAGCCGGTGCCGCTGTCACGCTGGCGGCCCGTTCCGCCGCCGAGCTGGAGGCCGCTTGCGGCGCGATTCGCGAGCAAGGCGCCAGCGCCGATTTCATGGTGCTGGACGTTACCGATCCGGTAGCGGTCCAGCGCGAGATCGGTAGCCGCGCGCCCTTCCAGATCCTGGTCAACAACGCCGGTATGAACCGGCCCCGTCTGCTGACCGATACGCCCGACGAAGATATCGATGCGGTCTTTGCGCTGAACGTAAAGGCCACCTTCTATGTTTCGCGTGAGGTCGCGCGCGGCCTGCAGGCGGCCGGTTTGCCGGGTTCCATTATCAATGTCTCGTCGCAGATGGGGCATGTGGGTAGCCCGCGTCGCACGCTGTATTGCGCCAGCAAGCATGCGGTCGAAGGCATGAGCAAGGCGCTGGCCTGGGAGCTTGGCCCAGCGGGCATCCGCGTCAATACGCTGTGCCCCACGTTTATCGAAACGGCGCTGACCGCGCCGATGTTCGAGGACCAGACGTTCCGCCGCTTTGTGCTCGACAAGATCGCGCTGGGCCGGCTGGGCCAGATCGAGGAAGTCATGGGTCCGGTGGTGTTCCTGGCCAGCGATGCCTCGAGCCTGATGACGGGCAGCGCGCTGATGCTCGACGGCGGCTGGACTGCAGCATGAAAAAAGTTACCGCCCACGATGTGGCTCGCCTGGCGGAAGTGTCGCAGTCCGCGGTCAGCCGCACCTTCACACCGGGCGCCAGCGTGGCGCCCGAAACGCGTGAGCGGATCGAAACCGCGGCGCGCAAGCTCGGTTACCGGCCCAATGCCATTGCGCGTAGCCTGATTACGCGTCGCAGCCGGATCATCGGGTTGGTCATGAGCTATCTGGAGAACCAGTTCTATCCAGTAGTGATCGAGCGGCTATGCCAGGCGCTGCAGAAGGATGGCTATCACGTGCTGCTGTTTATCAGCCAGACGGAAGACGCCGACGACGTGCTGACCGACATCCTGCAATACCAGGTCGATGGCATCGTCATGGCATCCACGACACTGTCGTCGGCGCTGGCCAATGACTGCATCAATGCCGGTATTCCCGTGTTGCTGTTCAACCGGGTGGCGCAGGTGGGGTCCTTGGGTGGCTACTCGACCAGTTCGGTCACTTCGCAGAACCGGGACGGCGGTCGGCTGGTTGGCGAACTGCTGTTGCGCACCGGGCATCGCCGTATCGCCTGGCTGGCCGGCGCGGAGAACGCCTCGACCAGCCGCGATCGCGAGGCCGGGTTGCGCGACGCCCTAGATGCCGCGGGCCAGCCACTGTATGCGCGCGGCGTTGGCCACTATGACTTTGCCGAAGCGCGACGTGCCGTGCTCGACCTGTTCCGCGACCCCGATAACCGCCCCGATGCGCTGTTCGCCGCCAATGACCATATGGCCATCGCGGCGCTGGAAACCTTGCGCGCCGAACTGGGCGTGCAGGTGCCGCACGATGTGTCGGTGGTGGGCTTCGACAACGTGCCCCAGGCCGCGTGGCCGTCATTCGACCTGACCACCGTAAACCAGAACGTGGAACTGATGGTGGAAGCCACGCGGACCCTGCTGTTCGACCAGATCGGCGGACAGGTCATGGCCCGCAGCGTGGACGTGCCGTGCGTGCTGGTTGAACGCGGCACCGTGCGTGCACGCGACACCGCTGTCGGTGCCCGGAGTCGCAAGCCAGAGAGCAAGAAACCCAAGACCACCTGGATCACCAAGACCACATGATTGACCACCATGAAATCCAGGCGCTCTGCGCCGGCCGCCCAGTGGCCATTGTCGGTGCCGGCCTGGTAGGCGCCGGTTGGGCAATCGTCTTTGCCCGCGCAGGCCTGAACGTAAAGATGTTCGATGCCAACCCCGAGATCACGCGCAAGGCGATGCCGCTGATTGAAGTGCAACTCGAAGGCTTGCGGCGGCACGGGCTGATCGACGAGGACCCCGCCACAGTGCTGGCGCGCATCACGCCGGTGGCCGTGCTGGCCGACGCTGTGGACGGCGTTGCCTATGTGCAGGAGTCAGTGCTCGAACGCGTCGAGGTGAAGCGGCAACTGATGGCGGAACTGGACGTGCTGGCCTCGCCCGATGTGGTGGTGGGCAGTTCCACGTCCGGCATTCCCGGCTCGGCGTTCGCGCTGGGTTTGTCGATCTCGCCGCGTGTGCTGATCGCACACCCGGTCAATCCGCCCTACCTGGTCCCGGTGGTCGAACTGGTGCCGTCGCCGGAAACGGCAGCGAGCACCGTCGACTTTGCCGATGCACTGATGCGGGCCGTAGGCCAGGCCGTGGTCCATGTACGCAAGGAAGTCGAAGGGTTTGTACTGAACCGGCTGCAGGCCGTGCTGTTGCGCGAAGCATGGGCACTGGTGCAGGACGGCGTGGCCAGTTGCGAGGACGTCGACAAGACCATCCGCGACGGCCTGGGCTGGCGCTGGTCGTTCATGGGGCCATTCGAAACCATCGACCTCAATGCGCCGGGGGGCGTGGCCGACTATGCGGTGCGGCTGGGTCCGCTATACCAGCGCATTGCCCATTCACGCAGTCACGAGACAACGTGGGATGCGGACCTGATCGGGCAAGTGGAGACGCATCGCCGCGAGCATCTGTCACAGGCCGACCTCGAAGCGCGCCGCGCATGGCGTGATGAACGCCTGATGGAATTTGCCGCAATCCGTCGCGCGCAGGACCCGCGAACCTGACCAGCACCGTAATCCAGCTTCCAGCTTCAATCGCCATCGCCAAAAAGGCACGCAGATGCCTTTATCCAACAATACCGGAGACAGCCATCGTGAACCCATATCTCACCAAGTCCGCACAAGCCCGCCGCCGCCTGCTGGGCGCAACCCTGGCATTGGCCGCGTGCGGCCTGCCTGCCGCGCACGCGCAGACCGACTATCCCAACAAGCCAATCCGGCTGATCGTGCCGTTTGCCAATGCCGGCGTGACCGACACCAGCGCGCGCATCGTGGCCGAGAAGCTTGGCCAGCAACTCGGCCAGCAGATCGTGGTGGACAACAAGCCTGGCGCCGGCGGCAATATCGGTACCCAGATGGTGGCGAAGGCCGAACCGGACGGCTACACGCTGCTGCTCGGCTATGACGGCACGCTGGTCATCAACCCCAATGTCTACGCCAAGGTGCCGTTCGACACGGTCAAGGACTTTGCGCCCATCGGCAAGATCGGCGACGCCATTCTGCTGATCGCGGCCAATCCTAAGCTGGGTATCAAGAACGTTGCCGACTTGCAGAACTATGCGAAGACCGTGGCGGGCGGTATGTCCTACGGTAGCGCGGGCAATGGCAGCACCACGCACCTGGCTGGCGAGATGTTTCACCAGCGCACCGGCATCCCGATGACGCACGTGCCTTACAAGGGCGGCGGCCAGGCATTGTTGGACGTGGTTGGAGGCACGCTGCCGGTCACGTTCGCGGCGGTGACCGGTGCCATGCCGTTCGTCAAGAGTGGCCAGGTTGATGCAGTGGCCGTTACCTCGCGCCAGCGCGCACCGTCGCTGCCCAACGTGCCGACGCTGATCGAAACCGGGCTGAAGGACTTCGAGATCAATTCATGGGTTGGCCTGATGGCCCCGGCACGCACGCCCAAGCCGGTGATCGACAAGCTGAGCGCCGCGCTGCAGAAAGTGTTGAGTGATCCCGCAATGCGTGAGCGCCTGGCATCGCTGGGCATCGTCGCCACGCCGGGCACGCCCGACGCCTACGGCCGCGAGATCGTGCGTGACCTCGACAAGAACAAGGCCATCGTCAAGGCCGCCAACATCAGGCTGGACTGACATCATGACAACCCTGTTCGACAAGATCTGGGCGGCCCACGCGGTTGCCCGTAACGATGCCGGCGAAGACCTGATCTATATTGATCGACACCTGGTGCAGGAGGTATCGAGCCCGCAAGCATTCGCCAGCATGGCCGAGGCCGGCCATACGCTGCGTTCGTCGCCACGCCACATTGCAGTGCAGGACCACAATGTGCCGACCACGGCCGACCGTCTGACCAATATCCCCAACGCGGAGAGCCGCGAACAGATTGCCACCTTGCGGCGCAATACGCAGGCCACCGGCATGCGCCTGTTCGACCTCGACCATCCGTTGCAGGGCATCGTCCATGTCATTGCGCCGGAACTTGGCTATGTGCTGCCGGGCAGCACCGTGGTGTGCGGCGACTCGCACAGTGCCACGCTCGGCGCCTTGGGCGCATTGGCCTGGGGAATTGGCACCAGCGAAGTCGCGCATGTGATGAGCACGCAAAGCCTGTGGATGCGCAAGCCGCGCACCATGGGCATCGCGATTTCGGGGGCGCTGGCCAGGGGCGTCTACGCCAAGGACCTGGCGCTGGCCATCATCCACCACATCGGCACCAGCGGTGGCAATGGCTATGGCGTCGAGTACTTTGGACCCACGCTGCAGGCGCTGTCGATGGAAGCGCGGCTCACGCTTTGCAACATGACCATCGAGGCAGGCTCTCGCTTCGGTTTGATCGCACCCGACGCCACCACGCTGGCCTATCTGCGCGAACGCGTACAGGGCGCCGCACGCGAGCACTTCGAGCAGGCTACGCAGGTCTGGAGTGCACTGCGCACCGATGCCGCGTCCGACTACGACCGTTGCGTCGAGTTCGATGCCGCCACCGTTGCGCCGCTTGTGACCTGGGGCACCACGCCTGCCGACAGCGCCGCATTCTCGGGCAGCGTGGGAGACGGCGCCATGCTGGGCGAGCAGGCCGAGCGCGACCGCCTGGAGGAAAACCTTGCCTACATGGGACTCAAGGTAGGCCAGGCGCTGTCGTCGGTGCCGATCGACGTGGCCTTTATCGGTTCGTGCACCAACGGCCGGCTGGAAGACCTGCGCGCAGCCGCCGAGGTGGTGCGCGGCCGCCGCGTGGCCAAGGGTGTGCGCGCGCTGGTGGTACCCGGTTCGGGCAGCGTCAAGCGTGCCGCCGAAGCAGAGGGCCTCGCGCAGGTGTTTGTCGATGCGGGCTTCGAGTGGCGCGAATCGGGTTGCTCGATGTGCATCGGCATGAACGGCGACAGCCTCGCGCCAGGTGAACGCTGTGCTTCCACCTCGAACCGGAATTTCGAGAACCGGCAGGGGCAGGGCGGCCGTACCCACCTGATGAGCCCCGCCGCAGTCGCGGCGTCTGCGCTGCAAGGACGCTTGACCGATCCCCGGGAGTACCTCGCATGAAAGCCGTCATTGCAGAAGTTCAAGGCCGCGCGGCAGTCATGCAGCGCGACGATATCGACACCGATGCCATCTTTCCCGGACGCTTCCTGCGCCTGGTGCAACGCACGGGCATGGGGGCGCACCTGTTTGCCGACTGGCTGGCGGAAGGCCGGCCTGAGGTGGGCTTTATGGCCGAGCCGTCGCCGCCCGGCGTGCTGGTGGCATTGCAGAACTTTGGTTGTGGCTCGTCGCGCGAACACGCGGTCTGGGCCTTGTCGGACTACGGCATCAAGGCAGTGGTAGCGCTGTCGTTCGGTGACATCTTCCGCAATAACTGCGTGAAGAACGGCGTGGTGGCGGCCACCGTGACCCCGGCCGATCATGCGCGCCTGTTGCAGGCACTGGCCCAGACCGGCGACGCGCCGCTTCACCTCGGGATTGCTGACCGTAGCCTGCGCCTTCCCGATGGCAGCGTCATCGCCATCACGCTCGCCGACGGGCATGCGGAACAACTGCTCTCCGCCGAGGACGAGGTGGATCGCACCTTGCGGCATGACGCAGCGCTGCGTGCCTACGAGCAACGCGTGCAGCGGAATCAGCCGTGGCTGGCCTCGATGGACTGAGCCACAGCGAACCTACTTTCTTGCCTACTGGACTACTGGACTACTGGAGCCGTCATGGCCAATCCCATTCTTCGACAAAAAATTTCCGCGGGTGAGTTCATCGTGATCCCCGGCGTGCAGGACATGATCGCGACCGTCATGACCACCAAGGTCGGTTTCGACATCATCTACGGTTCGGGCTACTGGCTCACTGCCTCCAGCCTGGGGCTGCCCGATGCCGGCATTGCAACCTATACGCAGATGGTCGACCGCATGCGCACCATCACGCGCACCTCCAAGGCCGCTCTGATCGCCGATGCGGATACTGGCTACGGTGGCCTGCTCAATGTGCACCACACCGTGCGCGGCTACGAGGAAGCCGGTGTCACAGCGATCCAGATCGAGGACCAGGAATTCCCGAAGAAATGTGGTCACACGCCTTACAAGCGCTGCGTGCCCATCGAGGATATGGTCGAGAAGATCAAGGTCGCGTCGGAAGCCCGTCAGGACAAGGAGAACTTCCTCATCATTGCCCGCACCGATGCCCGTGCCAGTCTTGGCGTGGACGATGCCATGCGCCGCATGGAGGCCTATGCGAAGGCCGGTGCCGACATCCTGTTCTTCGAGGCGCCGCAATCCGAGGAAGAAATGCGGCGCGCCTGCGAGGCCTTCGACCTGCCGATGATGGCGAACATGGCCGATGGCGGGAAGACCCCGATCCTGCCCGCGCACGTGCTCAAGGAGATCGGTTACTCGCTCGCCATCTTCCCGGCCATGACCAGCCTGGTTGCCGCGGCGGCAATGGAGAAGTCGCTGCGCCACCTCAAGGAAGCGGGCACCAGCCTGTCGCCCGAGATTCCGATGGCCGACTTCAACGAGTTCTGCAAGCTGATCGGCTTTGAGGAAGTCTGGGACTTCGAGAAGCGCTGGGCACGCTGAACCAGCGCAGCCGAGATATAAAAAATCTATTGGAGGAGACCTACATGCCGATCACCCACCACACTCGCTACCGCCATCCACGCATGGGCGCGCTGCTGCTGTCCACAGCGGTGGCAGCGGTCACACTGGGCGCCATCACGCCCGCACCTGCACGCGCGCAGACGCAGCCAACATGGAAGCCCGATCGCCCTGTGACCATCGTCGTACCGTACGTACCCGGTGGCGGCACCGACGCTTCGGCGCGCGCAACGGCCAAGCTGCTCGGGGAACAGTGGGGCCAGCCCGTGCTGGTGGTCAACTTGCCGGGTGCGGACGGGCTGATCGGCACGCGCAAGGTGACCGAGGCCAAGCCTGATGGCTATACGCTGCTGCTGCAGACACCGGCCATCGTGCTCACCAAGCACACACCTTCGTTCACTGGTACCGACCCGCTGGCCAGCCTGGTACCCGTGACCAACATCGCGCAATCGCCGGGGGTGATCGTGGCGAACGGCAAGTTCCCCGCCACCTCCCTGCCCGAACTGATCAAGTACTGCAAGACCGCCACCACCCCTTGCTCGATGGGCACGGGTGAAAACGTGGCGAAGCTGTTCGGGCAGCAACTGAAGGCCGAAGCGCTGCCCAACCTGATCGTGGTGAACTACAAGGGAACCGCGGCCATCATTACCGACATGATCGCCAATAACGTGAACTTCGCGGTGACGGGCGTGGCCTCGGCGCTGCCGCACCAGAAGGCCGGCACGCTGAAGATCGTGGCCAACCAGGGCACGCATCGGTTCAGCGGCGCGCCGGATGTGCGCACGGTGGTGGAGACCGGCATGCCGCAGTACGAGTACACCACGTGGTTTGGCCTGTTCGCGCCGAAGGGTACGCCGCCGGCAGTGACGCAAAGCATCTACGCGGCGGTCCGCGAAGCCATGCGCAATGCGGAGCTGCAAAAGGCAATCACGTCGGCGGGTGCCGAACCGCTGGTGAATACGCCAGACGAGTTCGCGGCCCAGGTGCGTAAGGAAGACGAGCGCTTCACCGCATTGGCGAAGCGCTTTCCGTTGAATTGATACGTAGCGTGCTTGCGGGACTGGCGGCTTGCATAAGCAGGCAAAGCCGCCTTTCCGGTTTCAATCGCTTCAGTCCAGCGCGCGATTCCGTGATTCCACGTTGACGGCGCTGATCGCGAAGGCGCCGATCAGCAGCATGCTGGAGATCATCACGAGGGCCAGCGTGAAATGCGTGGCCATCACCGGGGCGATGATGGCAGGGGCAAAGAGTCCGCCGAAGCGAGCCACGGCACCGGCCATGCCCATGCCCGTAGCCCGCAGATCGGTGGGATAGACCTCCGGCGTGAATGCGTACAGCGCGCCCCAGGTGCCGAGCAGCGAGAAGCTCATGAGCAGCGTCGATCCGACCACCAGCGCGGGGGCGGTGCCAAGGCTATACAGCATGCAGCCAGCTGCACTCAGCAACAGGAACCCGATCAGCGTGGGCTTGCGGCCCCAACGCTCCACGCCATAGGCGGACAGTGCGAAGCCGGGAAGCTGGACGATGGCCAGGACCACCAGGAACACCTGTCCGCGCATAAAGGCGAAGCCTTCGGCGCTGAGCTTGATCGGCAGGTACACAAAGACACCGTAGTACGCAATCGAAATCAGTGCCCACGCGGCAAGCAACGCGAAGCTGCGACGGCGAAAACTGCCCGAGAACAGCGCGAAGACGGATTTCGGCTCGACCACTTCGGCTTGCAGGGCCGGGATGTCGACAGACTTGCCATTGGTCCTTGCCACGCGTTGCAGTACCTTGCGCGCCTCGTCCGACTTGCCGCTGCGGTTCAGGAACATCGGCGATTCCGGAATATAGAAACGGAGCACCACACCGATCAGCGCCGGAATGCCGGTGACGAGGAAAATCACGCGCCAGGCCTGGTCGCCATAAGACAGTGCCACAAGCGCCAGCAGTGCCAGGCAAATGGTGCCGATGGCCCAGAACGATTCCAGCAGCACCAGCCAGCGGCCGCGGCGATCGCTGGGCAGGAATTCCGCCATCATCGTGTAGTCGACCGGCAGTGTGCCGCCGACACCAATCCCGGTCAGGAACCGCAGCACCAGCAGCCAGGTCAGTTCTGGCGCGAATGCCGAAGCCACCCCGCAAGCGGCGTCGATGACCACGGCCATCATCAGCACGGGCCGGCGGCCGATGCGGTCAGCCAGGCGCCCGAACACAAAGGCGCCAATCAGCATGCCCACGAAGAAGAACGTGCCGGTTTGCAGGGCCTGGGGTACCGAGATGCCGAACGTCTTGGCGATCGACGGTGCGCTGAAGCCGATGGACAGCACCTGCATGGCGTCGGCGAGCCACACCAGTCCGAAAATGACGAAAAGCCGATACTGGAACTTGCCCACGCCTGCGGCCTGGATGGCGTTTTCCAGCGACATCTTTGCCGACGAGGTGTGATGAGAAGGCCGATCGGAATGGTTGCCCATGGCAGGATGGGCACCACCGACAGCAATGGGTGGGGTGGAGGACATGGGGGCTTCTCCTTACAGGATCCGGACTGGCACGCACGCAACTTCATGCGCGATGGCTTCGCGCATGGAACCGTGCGTCAGGTTCGAGTCGGGAAACCGTCGCCATCCGACCTTGCGGTACACGTCAGGCGTTGCGGCTGCCGCTGGGGGCAGGACAGCCGCAGTGTCTTGATACGGGGATTGCATTGTCGCTCCTTTTGGCGTGTCCGCCGTGGTTTGTCTACCCGAGATCTGGCCGTGCCGGGCGGCTCTGCTTTGTTGCAAGGTCCGCGCCAGCCGTTCTACGATCGATTTGGCATCGATTCTGTGTACTGCTCGTCTACTTCAGGCACCTCGCCGCCTGCTAATGGTGCGCGGGCGGCCGCGGTGCGTTCCTGCTGCACTCATGTAGCGATTGCTACATCAATGTGCGGACTGCTGGCGGATCTTTGCAACGGTGTCCGCCACGCCGTTCCAGCGCGGTTCGTCCGGTGCAAAGCGTTCACGCAGGTAATGTACAAGCGCGGTCACCTGCGCGTCGTCGAGGCTGTCGGCAAAGCCCGGCATATAGCCGATACCGGCGTGGGGCGGCGCAGACACGCCATGCAGCACAGCCTGGATCACGTTGTCCGGACGCGCGCTGTGCAGATTGCTGTTCAATGCCAGCGACGGCTTCACGCCAAACTGCGGCACGCCAGCATTGCCCTGATGGCATACCGCGCACGCGCTCTGGTACAGCCGATCCGTGGTGCCTGACAGGCGCAGCGCCGCCCCGTCACTGCGCGCTTCTACCGCGGCTACCGTCGTTGTAGTTGGTTCCGTCGCCGTGTTGAAGGAAGCTACATAGTGCGCAATCGCGCGTACGTCGGTCTCCGGCAGTTCGCGCAGGCTTTCCACCACAGGTGCCATGGGGCCCGCCGCCGCACCGTGCCTTGCGGCGTAACCGGTGCGCAGGTACTGGAACAGGTCGTCCTCGGTCCACGGCACCGGTGACTTGGACAACGCGGTCAGTGCGGGCGCTTCCCAGCCTTCGGCTTCGCCGCCGGTCAGGTAGGCCTTGCCGCCTTTTTCTCCACCGAGCGCGTTGCGTGGCGAGTGGCAGGCGCTGCAGTGCCCCAGACCTTCCGCAAGGTAAGCGCCACGGTTCCACTGTGCCGAACGGCTGGCATCGGGCTGATATGGTTCATTGCGATGGAACAGCGCATTCCAGCCCGCCAGTGCCGGACGGACATTGAACGGGAAGGCGAGCCTGGTTTCAGGCGGGCGCGATACCACGGGCTCGGCCGCCATCAGGTAGGCGTAAAGCGCCTGCATGTCGGCCTCGCTGACCTTGGCAAAGGCCGTGTACGGAAAGGCCGGATACAGGCGGCGGCCGTCGCGGTGGATGCCTTCGCGCATTGCGCGGTCAAATGCCGCATACGACCAGTTGCCGATGCCGGTCTCGACATCGGGCGTGATATTGGTGCTGTACACCGTGCCGAATGGCGTTTCAAGCGCGAAGCCACCGGCATTGCGTGTGCCGCCGGGCGCCGTGTGGCACACCGCGCAATCGCCGGCGGCCGCCACCAGGCGTCCGCGCTCGATAGTGGCCGCCGAATAGAAGCCCGGTTCCACCGGAGCCACCGGTGCGATGGGCGCCCGCCATGGCATGACCGTGGCGCACAGGCCCGCCAGTGCGGTCAGTGGCGCGAGTGCGGCCAGCAGCCAGCGGCGCTTGCGCGGCGTGTCGCGCGCCGTTGATTGATCCTCCAATGCTTGCCGGATCTGGCCGGCGCTGAACGGCGGTTCGCGCAGCCGGATGCCAGTGGCGTCATGGATCGCGTTTGCTACTGCGGCGGCGGCCGGTAGCGTGGCCGACGCGCCGCCGGCCAGGGCGCCAACTACATCGACGCGGGGGCGCGGCGCAATCGCATGCCCGGTTTCCTGTGTGGTTTCCTGCGTGGCGACCTGGAATGCATCGCCGGCCTGCTCGGCCTCGCCAAGATCGCCCCAATCGTCGTGCCTGCTACCGCCAGCGGTCAACAAGCGGGTAGCGGTGGTAACGTCATCCTCGATCGTCGTGGCACGCGCATGCGGTGCCGGCACGCGCTCTTCGCGCTCATGCCCGACGGTAACGCGTGTAACGCTGATATCGCCGGTGCGGCTGTCGACTTCCACGTCCGCTACCCAGGCGGACCATGTGCGCGCTGGACGGCCATCCTCGACATCGATCACGCTGGCATAGGCAAAGCCGCGTCCGCGACGGATGGCGGTATCGGCCTGCGCATGGCCTTGCAGCGGCCCATTCCAGCTGGACTGGGCCGCCACACGTTCAATCAGTGCGCTGCCCGTGCGGTCGTCAAGCCATTGAAGCCGCAACGCTACCGGATCGATCTCGGACCGGGTGGCCATCTCATCGAGATGGGATTCGTGCGCGAACACCTGACCGCGCGCGGCGATATCGGCGGGCACATCGAGCGGCAGCGTTGCCGATACTTCGAGATGATCGAACGTGTAGGGCGGAATCAGGCCCGGATCGGCGTGCGAGGCGTCTTCAAGCGGTGACGCGGTGCCTGTTTGCACCAGTGCCACGGGAGTGCTGGCCAGCGCGGTTGCCGAGGCCGCGATCCGGTAAGCCGACGCTGGCGAGATCGTGCCGCTGACGTCCAGTACCAGTTTTGCCGCGGGAGCGCCCGGATCGGTGGCGTGGAACGTAACGCGAACCGGGCGGCTGACCGCGTGGCTCATCAGCGCCGCATCGGCGGCAGCCTGGCGGGCGCAGAATCCGTCATGGCCTGGAAGGGGATCGGGGTCGCAGACGATCGAAACGTGCGCATCGGCAATGCCGAGCAACGCCGCCAGTTCGAGTCGCAGCGCGGCCGGTTGTGCGCAGGCCAGCCACACGTGCAGCACGCCATCGCGCCAGTCGGCCGTAGCCACGCCGCACGCATCGGCGCGTGGGCTCATCAGCGGCCAGCGATAGGTGGCATCGAGGTGCGGCTTGCCTTGGGCAAGGGCGCCGCTGGCGTCGCCATGCGACGCAATCCGCTGCATGTGGGATGTTACGGGTGCCGCTTGCGGTTCGGGTAGCGCCCAGACCGCACGCAATGCCGCCGCTGCCACTCTGGCCTGCTCCGGCAATGCGGCGACAACCGCAAGAAAGTCGCCACGCACCACGATCTCGGCGACGCCTTCGCACTGGCGCGCGGCGTCGGCATCGAAGCTGGACAACCGTCCCGTGCCGCCAGCCGGGCGCACGGCGTATCCATGCAGCGTGGTGGCTGGCAATGCAACAGGTGCCGTTTCACGCGCGTGGGCATTCATCGGATCGTCTCGAACTCGCGCTGCATGCTGGCTTCGCGCTGCAAGATGGCAGCGCGTTGCACGGCGCGCAGGATTTCCACATGCGTGCCGCAGCGGCACAGGTTGAAACGCAGCGCTTCGCGAATCTCGGCCTCGCTCGGGTCCGGATTCACTGCCAGCAACGCCTTCGTGCTCATGATCATGCCGTTGAGGCAGTATCCGCACTGGGCGGCCTGCTCGTCGATAAACGCCTGCTGCACCGGGTCCGGGTCGGCTTGCGAGCCCAGCCCTTCCAGCGTGGTCACGGCGCGGCCCACGGCTGCGCCAGTCGGCACGATGCACGAGCGCGCCGCCACGCCATCGATCAATACCGTGCACGCCCCGCACTGGCCCAGCCCGCACCCGTACTTCGGGCCGTTGCAGGCCAGGTCATTGCGCAGGATGTACAACAACGGCGTTTGCGGATCCACACAGACATCGTGCGAGTTCCGGTTCACGCGCAATTTCAGGGGGCGGGGCGCGGTCATCGGGCTAGTGGGGGCGTTCTTAGTGGGAAATCAGGCTGCCGCCGGTACCGGCCGGGCCGCCGGGTCACGCAGTGCAACCGAGAACACGTCGTAGCCGAAGCACCAGTCGGGATTCTCGTTGGTGCGCAGCCAGGTATTGTCGTGCGACACCTTCTGCACCTTGCTGGCGCGCTCGGCACGGTTGGCTTCATACAGCGCAAACGTGTAGGCGTGGTCCTGCAGGCCCGCTTCGGTGAAGCAGCGCGTCAGCATGGCGGCATCCTCGATGGCCATGGCCGCGCCTTGCGCCATATGCGGTTTCATCGGGTGGCAGGCATCGCCCAGCAGTACCAGGCGGCCGCGGCTCCATAGTGGCAGCGGATCGCGTTCCAGCAGCGGCCACTTGGTGACTTCCACCGTGCCCTCGATCAGCGACTGTACGCCCTGGTGCCAGCCGTCGAATGCGGCACGCATCTCCTCGACGCTGCTCGGTACCCAGCTCTTGCTCGTGTCCCACTCGGGCTCGGGCACGCCGGTCACGTAATAGATCTCGTCGAGCTTGCTGGTATCGAAGTAAACCATCATGTGGCGATCGTCGGACCACCACTTGGTGCAGCGATCGTGCGTGAAGCCCTTGACGCGCGAGATCGGGAACACCGCGCGATGCGCAACGTAGCCCGTGTACTTGGGCGGTTCCGCGCCAAGCAGGTGTTCGCGGATGCGCGAGTTCACGCCGTCCGCGCCAATCACGATATCGGCCTCTTCCACGGTGCCGTCGGTGAACGTCAGCTTCACCACATCGCCAAGATCCTCGACGCGTTCGAGCTTTTTGTTGAACGCGAGCCGGCTCGGATCCACGGCATCGGTCATCAGCGCGTGGAAGTCGCCACGATGTACGGTCAGGTAGCTGGCGCCGTAGTGCGACAGCGCGTAGTCGCCAAGCGGAATCTGCGCAATCACTTCACCGGTCTTCCAGTCGCGGCTGTACCAGTAGTCCGGGTGACAGCCCATCGTGTTCATGGCGTCCTCGATGCCGATGCGACGCAGGATCTTCATTACGTTCGGCCCCACGTGGATGCCGGCGCCAAGGCGCGAGAAGGCCGGCGCCTGCTCGTACAGCTTCACGTTGAACCCCGCACGCTGGAGCAGGGCGGCGGCTGCCGTCCCACCCAGGCCCGCACCAATCACCGCAATTCGAGTATTCCCTTGCACGACGTCTCTCCTGAGTTGGTCTGTCACGTTGAAATCGAGTGTACACACCATAAATTTCCAAGTAAAGACGACTTTGCAGTTGCCTATGGAAAACCCTGATGATGCATCGTCAACTTTAATTCAATGCCCATGAATGGCGAAATAATGCGCTATTTAAGGGATTCATTCATTCAGAAGGCACTGAATGAGTGCGGGTTTTCCAGAACAACGATCAGTTGAAAAAATAAGGTGTGTACACTAGAATTTTCCGGAAGGGCGCCATCCGTGCGCCATGCGTCCCGCGCGGCAAGGGCGGGTGAGTAGACAAAGACACAGACGAATGGAGTGACAAGTGCAGAAAGTTTTCCGGATCGGACAGATCGTCCCCAGTTCCAACACCACGATGGAGACCGAGATCCCGGCAATGCTGGCCGCCCGCCAGCTCGTGCGTCCTGAAAGGTTCACGTTCCATTCGAGCCGCATGCGCATGAAGACGGTGAAGAAGGAAGAGCTGGCAGCCATGGACGCCGAGTCCGACCGCTGCGCGCTGGAACTGAGCGATGCACGCGTGGATGTGCTTGGCTATGCATGCCTGGTGGCCATCATGTCGATGGGGCGTGGATATCACCGCACATCGGAAACGCGCCTGAAGTCACGCACGGAAGAGAACGGCGGCACGGCGCCGGTGGTGACCAGCGCCGGGGCACTGGTAAATGCCCTGAAAGTGATCGGCGCCAAGCGTATCGCCCTGGTGGCGCCCTATATGAAGCCGCTGACCGAACTAGTGGTCGACTACATCGAGCATGAAGGCTTCGAGGTCGTCGAATGGCGCGCGCTGGAGATTCCAGACAATCTCGAAGTGGGCCGTCACGATCCGTCGCGCCTGCCCGGCATCGTGGCCACCATGAACACCAAGGACGTGGATGCCGTGGTGCTGTCGGCCTGTGTCCAGATGCCGTCGCTACCGGTGGTGGAGAAAGTCGAGGCTATGACCGGCAAGCCCGTGATCACGGCCGCGATTGCCACCACGTACGCGCTGCTCAAGGAACTCGACCTTGAAGCGGTGGTGCCAGGTGGCGGCGCGTTGCTGTCTGGTGCTTACTGATCGGAGCCGCGCAATGAGCACGTTTCTCTATGGCGGCAATGTGCACGCCAATGGCATTCGCCAGCATTACCTTCGTTATGGTGGCACCGGCGATGGCCGTGACGGACGCGATGCCGTCATCATCGTGCCGGGCATCACGAGCCCGGCCATCACCTGGGGCTTTGTCGGCGAGCGCTTTGGTAGCCGCTTCGATACCTATGTGCTCGATGTACGCGGCCGCGGCCTGTCGTCGGCCGGCGCCGAGCTTGACTACAGCCTCGATGCACAGGCCGCCGACGTCATCGAGTTTGCCAGGGCGCTAGGCCTCGCGCGTTACCAGATCGTCGGCCATTCGATGGGCGGCCGCATCGGCATTCGCGCCGCACGTTCCAGACCGGCCGGGCTGACGCGGCTGGTGATGGTAGACCCGCCCGTCTCGGGGCCGGGCCGCCGCGCCTACCCGGCGCAACTGCCGTGGTACGTGGATTCGATCCGCCTTGCCACGCAGGGCACGGATGCTGAAGGCATGCGCCGCTTCTGCCCGACCTGGACCGACGAGCAACTGCGCCTGCGCGCCGAATGGCTGCACACCTGCGACGAGCGCGCGATGCTGGCCAGCTTCGATGGCTTCCATACGGACGATATCCATGCAGACCTGCCGCACGTGGACGTACCCACGCTGCTGATCACGGCCGCGCGCGGCGACGTGGTATTGCCTGCCGATGTCGAGGAATTGAAGTCGCTACGGCCTGGACTGCTGGAAACCCGTGTGCCCGATGCCGGACACATGATCCCTTGGGATAACGAAGCCGGGTTCTATCAGGCATTCGGCGATTTTCTCGGCGCCCCGCTCGCAGGCTGAGCACAACCGCAAGGAGCCAAGCATGGCTGTCAGTGACTACGACCTGACCTGCGCATGGAAGCAGGTTCTTACGCTGTCGAAACTCGAAGCGGGCCAGACCGTGACCGTGCTGACCGGCGCCGACACGCACCCGCAAACGCTGCGTACCGCGCTGTTGGCGGCGGCGTCGATGGGCGCCATCGTCAACCGGCTCGACCTGCCGCCAGTCAATGGCGAGAAGGCGTTGAGCCGCGATGCGCTGGCTTATCTCGGCACCACGCCGTTGACCGGCAATCCCGCTGCCATCGCGGCGCTCAAGGCCAGCGACCTGGTGCTGGACCTGATGACGCTGCTGTTCTCGCCCGAGCAGCACGACATCCTGTCTACCGGTACCAAGATCCTGCTGGCGGTGGAGCCCCCCGAAGTACTGGCTCGCCTGGTGCCAACCGAGGCCGATCGCACGCGGGTGAAAGCGGCAACCGCACGGCTGTCGCGCGCCCGCATGATGCATATCACGTCGGAAGCGGGTACCGATCTGCGCTGCGACCTGGGCGAGTTTCCGGCCATCAGCGAGTACGGCTTCGTCGACGAGCCTGGCAGGTGGGACCACTGGCCCAGCGGATTCGTGCTGACATGGCCCAATGAAGGCGGTACGAGCGGCCATCTGGTACTGGACCGCGGCGATATCCTGTTGCCGATGAAGTCGTACGTGCAGGAGCCGATCCATGTCACCGTCAAGAACGGCTATGTGACGAACATCGAAGGCGGACTCGACGCCGAACTGCTGGCCGACTACATGGCGTCGTTCAACGATCCCGAGTCGTATGCGATGTCGCATGTCGGCTGGGGTCTGCAACCGCGCGCACGTTGGTCCACGCTGGCGATGTACGACCGCGAGGCCACCATTGGCATGGACGCGCGCGCGTTTGAAGGCAATTTCCTGTGTTCGTTCGGCCCCAACAACGAAGCAGGCGGCAGCCGCACCACGGCGTGCCATATCGATATTCCGTTGCGCCGCTGTACTGTCAGCCTCGATGGCGAGCCCGTGGTGGCTGCCGGCAAGGTGCTCGACGGCGTGACCCATTCCGGTCAGGAGCTTGCTCATGCATGATGAAGTGCAAACCTATCGCCGCCAGGGTTTTGGCACGGCGATGGAACTGAAGGCGCCGTTTGGCCTGCTGATCATCGATTTCGTCAACGGCTTTGCCGATCCGGCTGTGTTCGGCGGTGGCAATATTCCCGAGGCAATCACCAACACGCAGCCGTTGCTGGCCACCGCGCGCCGGATGGGCTGGCCGGTGGCGCACAGCCGCATCGTATTTGCCGATGATGACGCCGACCACAACATCTTCACGCTCAAGGTGCCTGGCATGCTGACGCTGAAGGAAGATGGCGTCACCAGCCAGATCGTGCCGCAACTGGCGCCGGCGCCAGGTGAACTGGTGGTGCGCAAGACGGTGCCGTCGGCGTTCTTCGGCACGTCGCTGGCGGCGTGGCTGGCGCAGCGCGGTGTGCAGACACTGCTGGTGGCTGGCTGCGTGACCAGTGGCTGCGTGCGCGCCAGCGTGGTCGACGCCATGTCGTACGGCTTCCGTCCGCTGGTGCTGTCGGACTGCGTGGGCGACCGCGCAATTGGTCCGCATGAAGCGAACCTGTTCGACATGGAGCAGAAGTACGCGACCGTAATGCCGCGCGATGCCGCACTGGCGGCAATCGGCGCGGCAGAGGCCGTGGCCGCCTAGGCCACGCGACGTGGGCGGCCGCGCGGCCTGCGCGGTGCCTGCGTGGTGTCGACGGCCGGGATTTCGGCGTCGTGGCACACGGCGTTGAGTACCGTGCGCTGGATCACGTCACGCCAATGCGTGACGGCCGGCGCGCTCATGATGGGCTCGCCAAGAAACGCGCTGAGCGTATGGTGGTTCGAGTTGTAGAAGTAGCCGAGAGAGGCGATGATCAGGTACACGTCGCGCGCGGTGAGCCCCGGCAAGAAGATGCCGCTGGCCATGCCGCGAGCAAGGATGCCGTCGAGTACGGACAGTGCGTAACCGGAGATTTCATTGAGACGCGCCGATTTCTTCGCATGCCGCGCACGGCTCAGGTTTTCGCTGTTCAGGATGGCGACGAACTCGGGATGCTCAAGGTAGTATCGCCAGACGAAGTCGACCAACTGCGTCAGCGCGCGAACCGGATCGTCGGGGTCGAGTTCAAGTTTCTGCTCGGCCTCGTTGAGTTGCAGGTAGATGGTCTCCAGCACTTCGATAAACAGCTTTTCCTTGCTGCCGAAGTAGTAATAGATCATCCGGTCATAGGTCTTGGCCAGCGACGAGATGGCTTCGATGCGTCCGCCGTCGTAGCCATGCTGGGCGAAGACCTTGATGGCGGCCTTGAGGATCTTGGCGCGCGTGTCCTGGGCCTGGCGGGCGCGGGTGCCCAACGGGGCGGGCGCGGTGTTCGTGTCTTTTGGCATGCGGGCCGTAGTCCGGAATAGTTCCAACAATGTGCCGGCGGACCTGCACGTCGGCGCGGTTGCCAGTATAGCCGTGCGTTCCGATGCGCGGCAGGGAAGGACGATCGATGCAACAGACCCCGCGCGCCTTGCGCGAAGCGTTGTTCCAGGAACCGGGCGTGCTGCTGGTCACGCGCCCCGCGGCGGCGGCACCGCGCCCGTCACCGGGCCAGCCCGGCGCCGCCTCGGATTTTGTCTCCGATTTGCCCGACATATTCATCGCGATCCGCGCCTCGGGCCAGATCCTGGCCTTCAACGGCCACGTCGACCTTGGTACGGGCATTCGCACGTCGCTCGCGCAGATCGTTGCCGAGGAACTCGAAGTCGAGCCCGATGCCGTGACGATGGTGCTCGGCCATACCGAAGCCACGCCCAATCAGGGTCCGACCATTGCCAGCGCCTCGATCCAGATTTCAGCGTTGCCGCTGCGCCGCGCGGCGGCCCAGGCGCGTGCCTGGCTGGTGGAGCAGGCCAATGGTGGCGCCGTGAACGTGGCTGCGTTGCTGGGAGGCAAGCACATCGAATTGAAGCTGGCCGATGACGTCAGGACCAAGCCCGTGGACCAGTATCGCGTGGTCGGACGTAGCGCGCCGCGCGTCGATATTCCGGCCAAGGCGACCGGCGGGCTGACGTTCGTGCACGACGTACGGGTGGCGGGCATGCTGCATGGCCGCGTGGTACGGCCGCCTTATGCGGGCCGCGACAGTGGCGATTTCGTCGGCACGAGCCTGATCGAAGTCGACCAGGCATCGATTGCTTCCGTGCACGGCGTAGTGGGTGTGGTGGTCGAAGGCGATTTCGTTGGCGTGGTGGCTGAGCGCGAGGAGCAGGCGATCGAAGCCGCGCGAAGGCTCAAGGTGAAATGGAAGCCGGTTCCACCGCTTCCGGATCTCAACGAACCGGAAGCCGCATTGCGGGCGGCACCGGCGCAACGGCGCGAATTGTTGAAGACCGGCGATGCCTCGGCGGGCCTAGGCGCACATCGCCTGGCGCGTACCTATGTCTGGCCCTATCAGATGCATGGATCGATCGGGCCATCGTGCGCGGTGGCCGACTGGCGCGACGGGCAGCTGACCGTGTGGTCGGGCACGCAGAATCCGCATGTGCTGCGCATCGACATGGCGCGGCTCAGCGGCCTGGACGAAGGTGCGATCGAGATCGTGCGCATGGAAGCGGCTGGTTGCTATGGCCGCAATTGTGCCGATGACGTTTGCGCCGATGCGGTGCTGCTGTCGCGTGCAGTGGGGCGTCCGGTCCGCGTGCAGTTGACGCGCGAGCAGGAACATCTGTGGGAACCCAAGGGTGCGGCACAGCTGATGGACGTGCGCGGCGGCGCTGATGCCGATGGCAAGCTGACCGGGTATTCTTTTGTGTCGCGCTATCCGTCGAACGATGCGCCTGTGCTCGCATTGCTGCTGACCGGACGTGTTTCGTCGGCACCGCGCATGCTGGAGATGGGGGACCGCACGGCGGTACCGGCCTATGACTACGCATCGTTGGATATCGCCTGCGACGATACGCCAGCCATTGCACGGGCATCGTGGTTGCGTGGTGTGTCAGCCCTGCCGAACACGTTCGCACACGAGTCCTTTGTCGACGAACTGGCGCATCTGTGTGGTGCCGATCCGCTGGCATACCGTCTGCGGCATCTGCCCGACCCGCGTGCTCGCGAGTTGCTGGAGGCGCTGGCCCAGGCCGCGCAATGGCAAGACGGCGCGTGTGGTTCGCGTGGCGAGCCCGATGCCGACGGGTTACTGCGCGGCCGCGGCGTGGCCTATGCACGCTACATCCACAGCAAGTTTCCAGGCTTTGGCGCGGCGTGGGCCGCTTGGATCGTCGATGTGGAGGTCGATCCGGCCACCGGCAACGTGCGCGTGACGCGCCTGCACGTGGGGCAGGACACCGGCATGATGGTGAACCCAGACGGCGTCCGTCATCAGATCCACGGCAATGTGGTGCAAAGCCTGAGCCGCGTATTGCGCGAGCAGGTGCGGTTCGACCAGCAGGGCGTGGCAAGCCGCGAGTGGGGCAGCTACCCGATCATCGCGTTTCCGGATCTGCCGGCGATCGAGGTGCTGCTGATGCCGAGACAGGAAGAAAGCCCACTCGGAGCCGGCGAGTCGGCGTCGTTGCCGGGCGCGCCGGCAATTGCGAACGCGTTGTTCGATGCGACTGGCGTGCGTTTTACGCAAGCACCGTTTACGCCGGAAGTGGTGAGGCAAGCTTGTTCGGAGCGTGCCACGGCGCTCGTGCGCTGATTGTTTTCTCCCCTCGCCCGCGTGCGGGAGAGGGGCGGGGGAGAGGGCATCGAGGTTCAAATTGCCGATCTCGCGTCTTGATACGCTGGCCCTC
>CAUUBQ010000070.1:0-40865 GCA_963543405.1 uncultured Cupriavidus sp. | reverse complement strand
GGCATCTTGTCCTTCATGTGGCGCGCGCCGCAATTGCGGAATGGGCGGCGGCGCCGGCGGAACGGGTCGCGAGGCCGATATTGTAGTTGAGACGGAGCAACAGCATCAGCAACAGGGCTGCTCCGCCGTTATGAGCCACGGCCGCAACCAGCGGCCAGTCGAACACGATGTTCGACATGCCGGTGGCCAGTTGCAGCGCCAGCACCGCCAGCAGCCACTTGCCATGGCGCGCCAGGCCTTCCAGCTTGCGGGCCTGCAGTCCGAACCAGAGCAGGTAGCCCAGCACCACGAATGCAAAGCCACGATGGACCCAGTGGATCGCCACCAGCGCCGCGTGTGGAATGTAGTCGCCGTCAGCGGTCATGCCGAGCTGGCGCCACAGCGTGAAGCCGTGGCGGAAGTCCATCTCGGGCACCACTTGCCCGTTGCAGAGCGGGAAGTCGGTACAGGCCAGCACCGCGTAGTTGGTACTGACCCATCCACCGAGGAAGATCTGGATCACCAGCAGCACGATGGCGACCAGTCCGGCCCAGCGCAGCGACGCGGCCTGGGGCGCCACCACGTGCGGCGGATCATTGCGCGAGCCAAGCCAGATCAGCGACGCCAGCAGCGCCATGGCCAGCAACAGGTGCGTGACCACGATGATCGGCTGCAGCTTCATGGTCACGGTCAGCATGCCGAATGCACCCTGCACGCAGACCAGCACGAATACCCCGGTGGCAAACCACGGGGATTGCTTCAAATCGCGCCGCCTGACCCAGGCCAGCACCATCAGCGAAATGATCAGCACGCCCACCGCCATCGCGAAATAGCGATGGATCATTTCGATCCAGGCCTTCATCAGCGTCACCGGGCCGCTTGGCAGCGCCGTCTCCGCCGCGCGGATCGGCTCCATTGCCGCATGCGGGTTCGAATGGCCGTAGCAACCGGGCCAGTCCGGACAACCGAGGCCCGAGTCGGTCAACCGCGTAAAGCTGCCGAACATGATCAGATCCAGCGTCAGGAACGCCGTGATCCACACGAGCTTGCGGTATTTGTCACGGCTGCCGCGCACCATCACATAGGACAGCGGCAGCAGGGCGATCAGGATGCCAATAATGGCGAGCTGGAGCAGCATTTCGGAACAGCCGGTAATTCAGTTATTCGGTTCTTCAGTTCAATCGGTATCGGGACGTCAGCCAGTCAGCCGATGCGGGAATACTTGAGCAGCTTCTTGAGGTCGCTGCTCACCTTCTTGGGGTCGGGGTCCGCCGGCCAACGCATCATCAGGTTGCCCATCGGATCGACCAGGTAAATCGTGTCCTCGACGCGCCCGCCCTCCCTGGCCGGCAGCCATTGTGCGATGGCGGCACGGTCCATGCGCAGGAAGCGCACGCCGGCATACGGTTCGTTGTAGGCGGCGGTCAGCCGATCGTCCACATTTCCTGCATCCTGGATCAGCCAGACGGGAACGATACGTTCGCGATCCTCGCCCTGCCCCATGCGAATCTGGCGCATCGTGAACAGCTTGCGCGCGCAGGCCTCGTCGCAGGCGGACGGATCGGTCATCAGCATCAGCCATTTGCCGCGCAGCGCCGCCAGCGGCACCGCTTCGCCACGCTCATTGGTCAACTGTGCGGCCGGCATGGGCCGTTGCGGATCGATCAGCGCGCCATAGTTGGTGCTGCCGCCCGCGGGCTTGATCACGTAATAGGTGAAATACGAAAAAAGCACCGGCGATGCACATACCAGCAGCAGCATCAACATTTGCAGGCGGCCGCGGCGCGTGCGCGCATCGATGCGGGGATCCTGCGTGGCCGGAGGGTCTTGCTGCGACATGGAATTGGTCTGTACGTTCATGGTTCGGTTATTCGTTTGCCGCCGTAGCTTCGCGCCGGGCGCGGCGCCAGCCCAGCACGGCCACCAGTATGACGGTCAGTGCGGCCAGGCCAAACCACTGCGCGGCATAGCCATAGTGACGCTCGGCGCCGAAGTCGGCCGGTGCCCAGTCGCGCGCCAGGCCATCGCCAGTGTCGCCGGACTGCTCCACCACCACGGGCACCAGTGGCGCACCGGTCTCACGCGCAAACGCGGCAAGGTCGATATTCTGACGGATCTTTTGCCCGGCCTCGGCCGCCGGCTCCAGGCCCATGCTATACACGCGCGGCACTGTCGCCAGCGCCGTGCCTTCGATGGTCACTTCTCCGCCCGGCGTCGAAAACGGCGCGATGCGCGTGCGGTCCTGCGTATCGCGCGGCAGCCAGCCGCGCAGCACCAGTACATCGGCGCCATCTGCCATCCGCAGCGGCGTCAGCACCAGGAAGCCCGCCCGGCTATCGGTGCCGTTGCCGTGCGGACGATTGTCGAGCAGCACGGTCCTGGCATCGTCAAAGGTGCCGCGTGCGCGCACATGGCGATCCACCAGCCGCGCGGCATCTGCCTGTCCTGCATGCAGATCCACCGGCGCCTGTACGGCCAGCATGCCCAGCCGCTCGGCGCGCCCGGTCTTCTCGTGCGCGCGGCGCAACTGCCAGTTGCCCAGCGCACAGGTAACCGCCACGACCACCAGCGCGGCAATCATCGGCACCAGCCCCGGCGCACGCCATGGCATGCGGGTCGTCACGGGTTTCCCCGGCACGGCCCGGTGCGATAATGGGCGCTTACAAGAACCGGCCCCCACATGCGCTTCGTCATCATCGTCGCCTTTATCCTGATCATCGGCAGCCTGGCTTCCGCGCTGTTCTTCATGATGCGCGACCGTGGCCGCACGCCCAACATGATGCGCTCGCTGATGCTGCGCGTCGGGTTCTCGGTGGCGCTGTTCCTGTTCATCCTGTTTTCGCACTGGATGGGCTGGATCCACAGCACCGGCATCCAGATGTCGCCCTGAACCCGCGTTGACACTGCTTCGCGCATCAACAAAAAAGCGCCGCTGAGGATTTCTCCCGCGGCGCTTCTGCTTTGGTACCGCAGCGCCGCCGTCCGGGCGGCGCCAGTGCCTTACAGCCAGTACACCACCACGTACAGGCCCAGCCAGACCACGTCCACGAAGTGCCAGTACCACGCGGCGCCTTCGAATGCGAAGTGGTGCTCCGGCGTGAAGTGGCCCTTCAGCACGCGTCCCAGCACCACGGCCAGCATGATCGCGCCCATCGTCACGTGGAAACCGTGGAAGCCCGTCAACAGGAAGAACGTCGAACCATAGACACCCGAGGTCAGCTTCAGGTTCAGTTCATGGTAGGCGTGGATGTACTCGTAGGCCTGCAGGCACATGAAGATCGCGCCCAGCAGGACCGTCAGCACCAGCCCCTGGATCACCTGGTTGCGCTTGCCAGCCAGCAGCGCGTGGTGGGCCCAGGTCAGCGTCACGCCCGAAGTCAGCAGCAGCGCCGTGTTGATCGTCGGGATCGGCCACGGCCCCATGGTCTGGAAGCTTTCCACGGTGCCAGCCGGCCCCGTGTTCGGCCACACAGCCGCGAATTCGGGCCAGATGATCTTGTTGTTCAGGTCGCCGAGCCACGGCATGGCGATCGTGCGCGCGTAGAACAGCGCGCCGAAGAATGCCGCGAAGAACATCACCTCGGAGAAGATGAACCAGCCCATCGACCAGCGGAACGACACGTCGATGTTCTTGCCATACAGCCCGCCCTCGGATTCGCCGATGGCGTCGCCAAACCAGCTCTTGAGTACGAACAGGAACCAGATCAGGCCGAAGCCGCACAGGTACGGCGCCCAGGACTGCCCGTTGACCCAACCGGCGGCTCCCGCACCGGTCAGCAGCAGGCCAAACGCCGCCGTGATCGGATGGCGCGACGGGCCCGGCACGAAGTAGTACGGGGCGTTTGCGCGATTCGCACTCATTCTTCTATCTCCAGCTCAAAGTCTCTGTTTCATGGTTATCCGCACATCCGGCCAGCCTTGTGCCGGTGGCGTGCTCGCTTTGTATCTGCTGCCCTGCTATGCCTGGCTGACCACGGTGCGCACGATGACGATCAATACCGCCACGAACACAGCCGCCGCAATCAGCCCGGCGATGATCACATGCACCGGGTTCAGGCGCGCCATGTCGGACTCATGCTCCGAACCCTTGCGCAGCCCGATGAACGACCACAACACCGCGCGCACCGTCTGTGCGAAAGACGCCTTGCGATGTACCGGATCGTCGGTCGCCATCCCTTGTCCCCTATCCCGTCAGCTGCCCTGGCGCGCGGCCGCTTCGTCGCCGCCCGGCGCCTGCGCCACCGGCGTACCCACCTCGAAGAACGTGTACGACAGCGTGATGTTCTTCACATCCTTCGGCAGCTTCGGATCGATCACGAAGACCACCGGCATCTCGCGCGCCTCGTTCGCCTTGAGCGTCTGCTGCTTGAAGCAGAAGCACTCCACCTTCTTGAAATACTCGGTCGCCTGCTTGGGCGCGTAGCTCGGAATCGCCTGCGCCGAGATATCGCGCGGCTGGCCGTTGGCCACCTCGTACACGATCGTCGTCAGCTCGCCCGGATGCACTTCCATCGAATGCTTCACCGGGCGGAACGCAAACGGACCGCGCGCATTCGAGTCGAACTCCACGGTGACCGTGCGGCTCGTGTCGACCTGCGTGTTCTTCACCGAGCTGGCGCCATACAGGTCGCGCGTGGTGACCACGTTCAGGCCGGTGATCTCGCAGATCGCCTTGTACAGCGGCACCAGCGCATAGCCAAAGCCGAACATCAACGTCACCACCACCAGCAGCCGCATCAGCATGCCGCGGTTGAAACGCCTTTCGAGAGCCTTGTCCTGCGCGTCCACGCGTGTGTCTCCTGCTACTTCATCTTTTTATTCGGGTCAGCCGCCAAGGAACACCATCTTGGCAACGAATCCCAGGAAGAAGACCATCGCGATCGACAGCATGATCAGGCCCAGGCGCCGGTTGGCGGCTTTCTGGCTGGCTTGTCGTTGCAATTGCGAAGGGCTTTTTGCTGAGGGCTGCATATCTACCAGGTCCGTACAGCCGGATGCACGAGGCATCCGGCCGGATTACATGATTACTTCACTACTGCATTACTTGACGATCGGCGGCTCTTCGAACGTATGGAACGGCGCCGGCGACGGCACGGTCCATTCCAGGCCTTCGGCACCATCCCACGGCTTGTCACCGGCAGCTTCGCCACCACGGTACGACGGCAGCACCACGGCGAAGAAGAAGTACACCTGCATCAGGCCGAAGCCCAGCGCACCGAGCGAAGCCACGGCGTTGAAGTCCGTGAACTGGGTCGGGTAGTCGGCGTAGCGGCGCGGCATGCCTGCCAGGCCCAGGAAGTGCATCGGGAAGAAGGTCACGTTGAAGAAGATCAGCGAACCCCAGAAATGGATCTTGCCGCGCATCTCGTCGTACTTGAAACCGCTCCACTTCGGGCCCCAGTAGTAGAAGCCCGCGAACAGCGCGAACAGCGAGCCCGCCACCAGCACATAGTGGAAGTGCGCCACGATGAAGTACGTGTCCTGCAGCTGGATGTCGATCGGCGCCACAGCCGGCATCAGGCCCGTGAAGCCGCCGATCGTGAACACGAAGATAAAGCCGATCGCGAACAGCATCGGGGTCTCGAACGTCATCGAGCCGCGCCACATCGTGGCAATCCAGTTGAAGATCTTCACGGCGGTGGGCACCGCGATCAGCATCGTCGCGTACATGAAGAACAGCTGGCCCGTCACCGGCATGCCCGTGGTGAACATGTGGTGAGCCCACACGATGAACGACAGGATCGCGATCGATGCCGTGGCATACACCATCGAGCTGTAGCCGAACAGGCGCTTGCGCGCGAAGGCCGGTACCACATGCGAGACGATGCCGAACGCCGGCAAGATCATGATGTACACCTCGGGGTGCCCGAAGAACCAGAAGATGTGCTGGTACATCACCGGGTCACCACCGCCGGCGGCCGAGAAGAAGCTCGTGCCGAAATGGCGGTCGGTCAGCACCATCGTGATGGCACCGGCCAGCACCGGCATCACGGCGATCAGCAGGTAGGCGGTGATCAGCCACGTCCAGCAGAACATCGGCATCTTCATCAGCGTCATGCCGGGGGCACGCATGTTGAGGATGGTCACGATGATGTTGATCGAGCCCATGATCGACGATGCGCCCATGATGTGCATGGCAAAGATGGCCATGTCCATGCCCGGGCCCATCTGCACCGACAGCGGCGCATACAGCGTCCAGCCCGCGGCGGTGGCGCCGCCCGGTGCGAAGAACGAACCCACCAGCAGCAGTGCCGCCGGCGGCATCAGCCAGAAGCTGAAGTTGTTCATGCGCGCGAAGGCCATGTCCGATGCGCCGATCTGCAGCGGAATCATCCAGTTCGCGAAGCCCACGAACGCGGGCATGATCGCGCCGAACACCATGATCAGGCCGTGCATCGTGGTGAACTGGTTGAACAGTTCGGGGCGGAAGAACTGCAGGCCCGGCTCGAACAGCTCCAGGCGGATCAGCAGTGCCAGCACGCCGCCCGACAGCAGCATCGTGAACGAGAACAGCAGGTACAGCGTGCCGATGTCCTTGTGGTTGGTCGCGAACAGCCAGCGGCGCCAGCCATGCGGATGATCATGCGCGTGATCGTCATGACCATGGCCGTTATCGTGCGCGTGGTCGTGCGGATGGCCCAGTGTCTCCGGGGTAGCGGTACTCATCGCAATGACTCCATCAATTCCTGAATGCGGGGCTGCCGCGGGTCAGCCTGCAACGCGGTTGCCCGCGCGGCTGGCCTGCTTGTCGTTGGACGTGGTCGGCGTGGCGGCCTTGGGGGCCGCGTCGCCGGCGCCGGCTTGCGCGCCGCCGCCTTCCGGGAACTTGCCCGCACGGGCGTTCACGAAGTCCGCCGGCTGAATCACTTCACCGGTCTTGTTGCTCCAGCTGTTACGCGTGTACGTCATGACCGCGGCCAGCTCGGTATCCGAGAGCTGCTTCCACGACGGCATGCCGCCCTTGCCTTCCAGCAGGATGTGCATCTGGCCGGCCTTCGGGCCATTGACGACCTTCGAGCCATCGAGCGCGGGGAATGCGCCGGCGCCCTTGCCGTTCGGCTGGTGGCAGACCGCGCAGTTCGACGCGTAGATTTTCTCGCCGCGCACCTTGATCTCGTCGAGCGTCCAGGTCTTGTTGGGATCGTCGGCAGCGGCGGCCAGCGCCTTCTTCTTGTCGTCGACCCACTTGGTGTACTCGGCGTCGGACACCACGCGCACCACGATCGGCATGAACGCATGTTCCTTGCCGCAGAGCTCGGCGCACTGGCCACGATAGATGCCGGTCTTCTCGGCACGGAACCACGTGTCGCGCACGAAGCCCGGAATCGCATCCTGCTTGACGCCGAACGCGGGAATCATCCACGCGTGGATCACGTCATTGGCCGTGGTAACGATCCGGATCTTCTTGTTGACGGGCACCACCAGCTCGTTGTCCACCTCCATCAGGTAGGTGTTCGACTTTTCCTGCTGGTTGTTGATCTGCTCGCGCGGCGTGGTCAGCGTGGACACGAACGAGATGCCCTCGCCCTGGCCCTTGATGTAGTCGTAACCCCACTTCCACTGGTAGCCGGTGGCCTTGATCGTGATGTCGGAGTTGGTGGTGTCCTTCATCGCCACCACGGTCTTGGTGGCAGGCAGCGCCATCGCAATCACGATCAGGAACGGCACGATGGTCCAGACCACTTCCACGGTAATGCTCTCGTGGAACGATGCGGACTTGGCGCCCTTGCTCTTCCGGTGCTTGAAGATGGAATAGAACATCACGCCGAACACGGCAATGAAGATCACGGTGCACATGATCAACATCATCCAGTTCAGCCAGTGAATCTGTTCGGCGATTTTTGTAACGGGTTCGGTTAGGTTCAGTTGTCGGACGGCCGGGCCGCCTGGCATGTCACTGACCGCGGAGGCCGCCTGGCTGACAAGCAGGGATACCCCTGCCAGACATGCTGCGGATGCCTTCTTCCACATTTTCATTGTTTATCTACCCAATTTACAGATTCAAATCTGTCCCCGCCGTGCCCCGTTTCGCATCCGGTCTGGATGCAATGCAGGGCCGCCGCGAGTTCCTGCGCGAACTTGCGCCGCCGGTACGGGACCAGATACGACCCCACCCGCACGGAGCGCTTGTCCGACCGCAAGACCACCAGCGCCCGGAACGATTCACCCAGTTCAATCCGCACCCAGTGTGGATTGAATACTTCCCGCGTGACCCGATTGGCGCTGGCTGTCTCCACGACCAGCATCCCGTCGATCACACTCACGCGTTCATAATCCGCCGCATGGCGCGCATACGCCAGCAGGGCAATCCCCAGCCCGATCAGTTCCAGGCCAGCAAACGGCAGCACGAGCCAGGCCCCATGCCACACGGTCAGATATGCCGTGATGGCAAGGGAAAGGCATGCGATGGAGAAGTAGAACCAGCCAACCTGGCGGGGAGAGAGCGAACAATTCCGCTTCATCAGCCAGTCGTTGCACGGCAAGGGAGTGCGTCCGTCGAGATTTCCGCCGGAGTCACCTACTGCCGTCTGGAATGCGATACCCAAGTCTTGCATCGCCAACCACTCTGCATCGGATGCACACCCGGGACGAAACCCGCCTCAGGCTCTGCACGTGCGAAGTGCATTCCAGGGGCGTTCTTGTGCCAGGGGACCACTGCGACAAACCGGGCCATTATATGGCGCTTCGCATACCTGAACAACATAGGATTTGACCGAAGTGCTTGCCATCGGCAAATTTTTGTGCATGGCGCAAAGCCCCCCGATAGGCAACACAAACGACGGGCCCCGATTGTTGCCCAACCGTGCCCGGCGCATTGTTCAGCGGCGCGGCTGTGCGCGGCCGATCCTGTCGATCGGCACTATCGCGCGGCCCTGATCGTCTGTCGCCTGCTTGCCACGCGGCGCCAGCTTCCAGGCATGGCCATAGACAATCTCGAACGTCAATGGAATTACACCCTCGGTGTTGCGCAGCCGCTCCAGTGCCGCCAGCAAGGCCGCATGCCACCGCCTGCCACGCAGGCCCGACATGCCCGGACGGCGCAAGCCACCGAATGCCTGCACCTCGCGCAACAGGGTCTCGGGCGATTCGTAGGTAATGGTCAGTGTTTCCATGTCCATCACCGGCGTGGACCAGCCGCCATGCACGAGCATGTCGCCAATGTCATGCATGTCGACGAAGCGCAGCGTGTGGGCGTCGAGATCGACATCGGCAAACGCCTCGCGCAGTTCCTTGAGCGTATCGGGACCAAACAGCGAGAACATGACCAGCCCTTCGTCAGCCGTCACACGATGCCATTCCGGAAACACGCGATGCGGCTCCGGATGCCAGTGCAGCGCCAGGTTCGACCACAGCAGATCGAAGGTGGCGGCGCCGAACGGCAGTGTGGCAAGATCGCCTTGCACGAGGTCGAACATCGGGCGCTTGCCGAGCAGACGCCCAACCCAGCCGGGCCGCCGTTGCGGATCGCGCTGGCCGGCCTGTTGCAGCATGGCGCCGGAAATATCGAGTCCGGCAATCTGCGCATCGGGAAAGCGGGCGCGCAAACCCGCCAGCCCCTGGCCATGGCCACAGCCGATATCGAGCGCGCGGCGTGGCGACAGCTTGACCACCTCCATTCGCTCCTGCATGCGCTGGCCAATTTCGCCAAGCAGGAAATCGAGCTGGCCGAAGCGCGGGCTGCGGCGGTCGAACGCAAGCCGGGTCAGCCGCGCGGGCGGCAACCAGGCATCGGGGGAATCGGAGGCATGCAGGGACACGGACAGACGGGGCAACAGGAATCGGATCGACGGGCAGTGCGACAAAGTGTCGCACCCTGGAACAGCCGGGTGGCGCATCGCGCCCCGGCAGGTCCGGAAGTATACGCGCCAGGCCCGATGGCTGCCGGAGCCGGCCTGATCCGGAAAGTGACGCGCTTGTGGCCCTTGCTGTTGCCATCGGCTTGCCTGGTCTGCGCCAGCGTCCAACGCGAGGTGGTCTGTACGGAATGTGCCGGCACCCTGCTGCTGCCCGTGCCGCGTTGCCCGCGCTGTGCCATGCCGGACAGCCACGGGCACTGCGGGACCTGCGCCGACGATGATCCCGTCGATGCCACGCTGACGCTCGGCAACTATGCCGCACCATTCGACACACTGATCCTGCAACTCAAGTTTGGCGCCCGGCTACCGGTCGCCGCATGGCTTGGCGCGCAGTTGGCAGAGACCGTGCGCGTATCCGGCACCCGGCCCGACCTGCTCGTACCGGTTCCGCTTTCGGCGCAGCGCCTGGCAGAACGCGGTTTCAACCAGGCATGGGAAATGGCGCGTCCGATGGCCCGGCGACTCGGCATCGACATGTCGGCCACCATGTTGACGCGATCGCGCGACACCCTGAGCCAGCGCACGCTGGACCTGGCCGCGCGGCAGGCCAATCTTCAACAGGCATTCGCAGTCAATGCCACGGCGAAACTTGATGGCCTGCATGTCGGCCTCGTCGATGACGTGATGACCACCGGCGCAACGCTGCGCGAGGCGGCACGGGTGCTCAAGGCACATGGCGCGGCACGCGTTACCGCGCTGGTTGCGCTGCGCACGCCGTGACACTGGCAGTCGTACAAGGTAAGCTGCGCTCCGGTTTCCTGCTTCCATCCCATGTTCAACGTCGTCCTTGTCGAACCCGAAATTCCGCCGAACACCGGTAATGTGATCCGCCTGTGTGCCAACACCGGTGCGCAGCTGCATCTGGTCAAGCCGCTGGGATTCCCGCTTGAAGATGCACGCATGCGCCGCGCGGGGCTCGACTATCACGAGTACGCCACGATGCGCGTGCATGACGACTGGGATGCCTTGATGGCCGCTGAAAAGCCCGATCCGTCGCGCATGTTCGCGCTCACCACACATGGCTCGACACCGTTTGGCCAGGTCGAATTCCAGCCCGGCGACTGGTTTGTGTTCGGCTCGGAAACGCGTGGCCTGGCCCCCGAACGGCGCGAGTGGTTCCCAACGACCCAGCGTATCCGACTGCCGATGCGCCCCAACAATCGCAGCCTGAACCTTTCCAACACGGTTGCCGTCGTCGTGTTCGAAGCGTGGCGCCAGAACGGTTTCGCCGGCGGCGCCTGAGCCGCGAATCAGTTTTCCGGCTGCACGTTGGCGGCGCGGATTACCTTGTCCCAGCGCGCCTTCTCGCTGACCATGGTCTGTCGCAGTGATGCCGGCGCGGTACCGGCCGGCACGAAATACTGCGCGCGCATCTTGTCGCGTACGTCCGCGCTGCCAATGATCTTCACGAGTTCGCGATAAAGCCGGTCGACAATTGGCGCGGGTGTACCTGCCGGCGCCAGGATGGCCTGCCACGAAATTGCCTCGAACCCTGGATAGCCCGATTCCGCGACGGTCGGCACCGAGGGCAGCACGGCCGTGCGCCCGGTGGACGTCACTGCCAGCAAACGCAGCTTGCCGGCAGCCACCATCGGCATCGCGATCGCGGGCACCATGAAGCCCGCCTGGACCTGACCACCCACGATTGCCGTGGTGATCTGCGGAAAGCCCGGATATGGCACGTGCTGCAGATCGATGCCGGCCATCGCCTTCAGTTGCTCCATCGCCAGATGCGCGGCACTGCCATTGCCCACCGAGCCGTAGTTCAGATCACCGGGCTTCGCCTTGGCCAGCGCCACGAATTCACGCAGGTCGTGCACTGGCAGCCGCGCATCGACAACCAGCACATTGGGCGACGTCGCGACCAGCGTTACCGGCGCCAGCTGTTTCATCGGGTCGTAGCTCAGGTTCCGGTACAGCGATGGCGCCGTGACCAGTGGGCCATTGATCGTGAACAGCAACGTATAGCCATCGGGCGCGGCCTTGGCGACCATACCCGTGCCAATATTGCCCCCCGCGCCGGGGCGGTTCTCGACCACGATGGGCTGGCCCAGTACTGCGGCGAGTTTCTCGGTAACGATGCGCGCAATCAGGTCCGGAGACGAACCGGCCGGAAACGGCACGATCATGCGGATCGGTTTCGAGGGCCAGCTGTCACCAAGCGCGGGCAAGGCGACGGCGGCGGTAGAGGCGATCAGGGCGTGCAGGGCCTGGCGGCGGGTGGGCATCGGCGTGATTGGTTATTGATGCGCCGGCCCTCTCCCCCGCCCCTCTCCCGCACGGCGGGAGAGGGGAGACAACCAACGGATTATCAATTGCTGTCGGTTTGCTCCCCTCTCCCGCATGGCGGGAGAGGGGCTGGGGGAGAGGGCCAGCACGTAAAGCACTGGACAGCTATCTCGTAGCTACTTGTCGCTACTCGTCGCGCGCATCGCGCTGCAGCAGCCGCGCTACCGCATCGGCCACGGGCAGGCCTTCGAACAGCACCGCACACACCGCACGCGTGATCGGCATTTCCACACTGTGGCGTGCTGCCAGTGCCGCAACGGCCTGTGCGCAACGCACGCCTTCGGCCACATGGCCGAGGTCGCGCAGGATCTGCTCCAGCGTCTTGCCGCCGGCCAGTTGCTGGCCGACCTTGCGGTTACGCGACAGGTCACCGGTGGCCGTGAGAATCAGGTCGCCGATGCCTGCCAGGCCCATGAATGTTTCCACGCGGCCACCGAGCGCAAGGCCCAGGCGCGTCATTTCAGCCAGTCCGCGCGTTACCAGCGCCGCGCGAGCATTGAGGCCCAGGCCAAGGCCATCGCTGGCACCCGTGGCGATCGCCAGCACGTTCTTCACCGCACCGCCAACCTCGACACCGGTCAGGTCGTCACTGCCATAGATACGCATGGCGTGGTGATGAAACGCCGCCTGGGCGCGATCGGTCAGCGCGTGCGTGGTGCCGGCCACGGTCAACGCGCAGGGCAGGCCCTGCGCGACTTCCTTGGCAAAACTCGGGCCGGTCAGCACGCCGTAGTCGATCTCGCCGGATGCCACGCCCAGCGCATCGAGTTCCTCACGCACCATCTGGTGCGGCAGCGCGTGGGTATCGGCCTCGAATCCCTTGCAGAGCCACAGCATCGCCAATGCCCCCTGGCGTCGCGCTGCCAGGCGGCGCGTCATCTCGCGTAGTCCGGAGACGGGCGTGGCAACGATCAGCAATCCTTGCGGATCGGACAATGCATGGTCTACCGCGCGGTCGAAATCAGACTCGCAGACGAGCCGCGGCGACAACGCCACGCCGGGAAGATAGGTGGCATTGATACCGGTAGCGGCAATGCTGGCCAACTGGCCTGCATCGCGCCCCCACAACATCACGTCGTGTCGCGTATCGACGGCGGCATGGCTGGCCAGTGCGGTACCCCACGCACCGGCGCCCAGGATGGTCAGTTTCATCGGCAGGTCGGAGAATAGCGCTGTTATGAAGAATGAAGACAGTATGAAAGGCAAATCCGGCGCCGGAAAAGGCAAACGGGGCCGAAGCCCCGTTTTGCGGTAGTCCTGCGCCGCGGACGCGGATCAGTGGCGAGCCTGGCTGCCGTCCGGCAGCACGATGCCCGAGTCGCTGGCCTGGCCCTGCGCTTCTTCCATCGCAGCCTGCAGGCGTTGCTCGTACAAGGCCTGGAAGTTGATTTCCGACAGGTGGATGGCCTGGAAACCGGCACGCGTGATCACGTCGGCAATGTTGCCGCGCAGGTACGGGTACAGGATCGTGGGGCAGGCGATGCCCAGCAGCGGGTCAAGCTGCTCGACCGGCACGTTGCGGATGTCGAAGATGCCAGCCTGGTGCGCTTCCACCAGGAAAGCAACCTTGTCCTGCACCTTGGTCGTCACGGTACCGGTCACGACCACTTCGAAAATGCCTTCCTGCAGCTGGGACGCACCTACGTTCACCTGCACTTCCACCGACGGGGCTTCCGACTCGAGGAAGATGCCCGGCGAATTGGGCTGCTCGAGCGACATGTCCTTCAGGTACACGCGCTGAATGTTGAAGAAGGGCTGGTCGTCCTGCTGGGTGGCTTGTTGCTGGTCGCTCATGAAAGGCTTCCGGATGGAACGGTTTGGGCGCGCTGCGCCATGCGCAGCCGGCGGTCAGGACCACCGGCGGCCGATTGGGAGGGTAGGAGCATACCATTGCTGGTTTGCTCCCCCCTAAGAACCGTACGTGCGAGTTTCCCCGCATACGGCTCAAGCCCTTACAAAATGCTGGACATCTCCAGCACCGGTTTCACAACGGTTCGACCATGATGGTGTACTTGGACGTGGCAGTTGGGATGCAGCAATACGCGATTTCCTAGAGCGTCTGAACCTCCGTGGGTTCTGTAGACGATGTGATGGTCATCCCACCCGGTCTCTTTGGTTATCTTGCACTGACACACCGCGCATAAGCCCCGCTGATCGACATATAGCCTGATCCACTGTTTCCGGTGAGACATGCTTTCCAGCATGCGGTCCCGGCGTAGATTTTCGCCATACATCTCTTGCGCTGGATCGAAAGGATTGAAGTCCCCCCGAATCTTCTTGTGCCGTCTGATGGGCGTGCTAGCAAGCGAATACAACTCCTGCCAGCGCCGTTCCCCATCGTCTTCCACAAACTCAGTCCCGAACACCCAGTTTCGATCACCAAACGAAGCGAAGTATTTCTTCCGCACCCATTCGGCGTTCTTCCCTCTGTGTCGCCGTTTTGTCCACCAAAGCAGCGCCCGGAAAACTCGGCTCTGCATCTTGCTGAACGCTTCTTTTGCCACTACCGGGCTGTGATACTGCGCCCAGCCTCTCAGCATCGGGTTCAGCAGGCGAATGATGACCTCCTGCTTTACCGTCTTGTTAGCACTGATAACCTCCTTAACCTTGCGATAGAACGCCTGCGCGTTTTTCCTGCTTGGCTTAATGAGCAGCGTTCCGGAATACTTCCGGAAATTCCACCCAAGGAAGTCAAAACCCTCGTCAATGCTCACGATCCGCGTTTTCTCCGTGGACAGGGACAACCCTCGAATTGCGAGGAACTGTTCCACCCACGGCTTCACCTCGTGTTCCAAAACTTCCGGCGTGCTGCCGGTGATCACGAAATCGTCCGCATAGCGCACAACATTTACTTTGAGCTTCCGGGTCTGGTTGACACCCAGCGTGGTTTCGAGAAACCGAGCTAGCTGTTGTTCCAGTCCGTTCAGCGCCACATTGGCTAAGGTCGGGGAGATGATGCCCCCCTGTGGCGTACCGGCTTCGGTCGCCTGAAACTGGCCCTGAAATACCACGCCAGCTTTCAACCACTTCCGAAGGATCGCTTTGTCCATAGGGACATTGCGCTCCAGCCAGTCGTGACTGATATGGTCAAAACACCCGCGGATGTCCGCCTCCAATATCCATGAGGCCGAGACCTTTCTGGATAAGTTGACGAATAGCTGGGACATAGCATCCGCAGTAGAACGATTGGACCTGAACCCATAAGAGTTCGGATCGCTCGTCCCCTCGGACACCGGTTCCAGCGCCAGCAGATATAGCGCCTGCATGGCCCGGTCCAACATGGTCGGGATACCCAGAGGGCGTTCCTTTCCGTTGGCTTTGGGGATGAAGACCCTCCGTAATGGCATGGGCCGATACCCCCGGCGTCTCAACCGTCCAATGGCTACCCATCGAACTTCAGGCGAGTCCCAGAGTTCGCGGTCGACACCTGCCGTCCGTTTACCTTGGTTCTCCGTCACTCGTCGCACCGCCGATGCCTTGGCGGAAAACGAGCGGGTCAGAGACCGCTGCAGAGCTTTCACCCTGCGCCAGTCCCGTTCCTGTGTCGCCTTCGCAATTCGAATCTGCATTGCTCGAACATTCTGTTCGACGCGGCGCCAATTGATGTCGCCCCATCGCTGCGGAATGCCGGAGGGCGCAGATTCATCCTCGCGGATCAATGCTTCCATGCTGCTCTCCTATCTTGAGGACTTCCCCAACTAGCAGAGACAACATGCCCCTTGCGGGGTATGTCACCCCCCAAGGGAAGAAAATTAAACAAGCGAGTTCAGTCAGCCGTCTTGCGACGAAAGACCAGTTGGAAGTCTGCCCGCTTTCGCGTGGGATGATGTTTCAACCCCTATCCGGACCATTACAGCCCGACGTTCGCTTTCTCCAACCTCCCATACCCGCACAGCCAACAGCGTTCCTTGCGGTTCGCTTGCCAGAGCCATACAGCGCCCCGGCAGCCATACGGGCTTACCACGTTCCCTGCGCGTTACAAGACCGGGTTAGGGCCTGCCTCTTCGCCGGTGGTCTTACAGCGACGTATTCCGAGCTTCCAGCGGAATAACCGACCACGTACCTTTTGGTTAGTGCCACGCAGCAGCTTAGGCACCGTCATATTCACGGCGTTTATCAGCAGTTCACTTACATTACCCATACCAGCCAGCCTGGCTCCTTGACCCCATTGCTGCTCGGAGTCTCTGCGTCCTTATCTCACGATAATGACGCACCCTTGCGGGGGCTACGTTGTCAGGAAAGCTTCACACCCCACCGTTGCCAGTGACGCATGTCTCCCTAGGCTACTGTCAGTCGCATGACAGGTTCTCTATCGAGGCACCCTCGCGGGTGTATTCGACCGAACCATAACGCGCAGAGCTATACGCTCCGGGAAACCTCACTTCATTACTTCAGTGCCTCCATAGTGGCAGGCGCTTGACGGCGGCGGTCTCTTTCGAGCGCAGACCCGTCCCAAAGAACGTAGCGCCGACCCAACCGGGCCGGTTTGAATGCTATGTAGCGGAGATGCAACGAAAACTACAGTCGCAAACCCACCCGCACCTACCGAAGTAGGGCGTTTAAAGAGAACTTGCCCAAAGGCAAGCGTCCCCGCCTTTGGGCAATGGCTGGACATATATCCAGCAAATAGCAAGCTGCGAGTCAGCCGATGGTCTGGCCTTCCCACAACACATGGACTCGCTCCAACCTTACGGCTGGGCTTGTCAAAGCAAGAAATGGTTGAGATTGGACGGTTCTGGCCGAAGCCTTTCCCTTGTCTCAACAAAGGTCGATGCTCTTAACGTAGAGCTGCCGGACACGAAAGTGCGTGTCGCACGAAAGCGCATATGGTACATGACGCGGATGGCGAATTCACCGTGCCGCAGCATTATCAGATTCGTCTCTTGATCTGCTGCGGCGCAACGTGGCCGCCGCCCGCCGTGGGTGTCAGGCCGCCAGCAGCGGCACGAGGCCACCCTGCCGGTCGAGCGCCGACAGGTCGTCGAAACCGCCAACGTGGGTATCGTCGATGTAGATCTGCGGCACGGTACGGCGTCCGGTGCGGGTCATCATTTCCTCTCGCTTGCCAGGCTCGCGGTCGATCAGGACCTTCTCGATCGCTTCCACGCCACGCTGCTTGAGCAGGCGCTCGGCCATCTGGCAATAGGGACACACTACCGTGCTGTACATGACGACGCGGGCCATGCGGGTTCTCCTTGACTGAAAAAACAACGGCGCGGACTGCCCGGGGCAGTACCGCGCCGCGACTGCATTTGAAAAAGGGGCCTTATTTCACGACCGGCAGGCCGGCCTGCTGCCAGGCGGTCTGGCCGCCCTCCAGCGCGTAGACCTCACTGTAACCGGCTTCCTTCAATGCTGCTTGGGCCTTGGCCGTGCCCTGGCCGTTCTGGCTGACCAGCACGACGGGCGCGGCCTTGTCCTTGGCCAGGCCGCTGGCGCGGTTAGGCAGGTCGGCAAGTGGCGCGCTCTTCGCCTGTGGCAGGTGGCCCTTGGCGAAATCCGCGGCGTCGCGGATATCCACGACCACTGCATTGCGCTTGTTGATCAGCTGCGTGGCGGCAGCCGTGTTGACGCGCTTGCCGCCCGTGCCGGCCTTGATTTGCGGCCAGGCCAGCAGGCCGCCCGAGACCACGGCGATCGCGATCAGGGCCAGGTTGTTGTAATCGGCGAAGAAATTCACGTTGGCATTCCGTTGGGTTGGGTCGGCGGCATTATAAAATACGCGGTTTCGCGCCAGCGCCGATTATTTGTCGGCGGCGCTTGCCGCACCCGGTGCGGCAGCAAGTGGCGCCGCAGGTTACTTACTACCCTGGAAGCAGCATGTACAAGCTCGTTCTCATCCGCCACGGCGAATCGACGTGGAATCTCGAAAACCGCTTCACGGGCTGGGTCGACGTCGACCTGACCGATACCGGTGTGGCCCAGGCCCGACAAGGCGGCCAGTTGCTCAAGGAAGCCGGCTTCAGCTTTGACGTGGCCTACACCTCGGTGCTCAAGCGCGCGATCCGCACGCTGTGGCACGTGCAGGACGAAATGGACCTGATGTGGATCCCGGTCCGCAACGAATGGCGCCTCAATGAACGCCACTACGGCGCGCTGGCCGGCCTGAACAAGGCGGAAACGGCCAAGAAGTATGGTGACGAGCAGGTGCTGGTGTGGCGCCGCAGCTACGACACCCCGCCGCCCGCGCTGGAACCGACCGACGAGCGCGCCTCGTTCAATGACCCGCGCTACGCCAATGTGCCGCGCGAGCAGGTGCCGCTGACCGAATGCCTGAAGGATACGGTGGCCCGCGTGATGCCGCTGTGGAACGAATCCATCGCTCCCGACATCAAATCCGGCAAGCGAGTGGTGATTGCCGCCCACGGCAACAGCATCCGCGCGCTCGTAAAGTATCTGGATCAGATTTCGGATGACGACATCGTCGGCCTCAACATTCCCAATGGCACCCCGCTCGTCTACGAGCTCGATGCCGACCTGCGCCCCCTGCGCCACTACTACCTGGGCGACCAGGCCGCGATCGCCGCATCGCTGGCCGCCGTGGCCAACCAGGGCAAGTCCCGCTGACAGCCGGTGCGCAAACGCGCCCGCCCGGGCTGCGTCCGGGTAGACGCGCACGCTTGTGTGGCCACTCCCACCATGGATTGGTGGCCCGCAGGTCTTTTTCTGCGCACCCTCTTATACTGTCGGTCAAATCCGCGCCGGTCGCCCCCTTGCTCCGGCCCGGCTTTGACCTTCGCATAATCCTCACAAGTTCAGGCTGCCCTCATGCGTAAGACGCTCAAGAACATTAGCCTCGTCTCGGTCGGCGTCGTTGCCGGCGTGCTGGCCACGCTGCAGATCTCGGCAACCGCCCAGAACTCCTCCGGGCCGTTGCCGCTTGACCAGTTGCGGTTGATGTCCGACATCTTCGGCCAGATCAAGCGCGAGTACGTAGAGCCGGTCGACGACAAGAAGCTGCTGACCGAAGCCATCAAGGGCATGGTCGCCAGCCTGGACCCGCACTCGGCCTACCTGGACGAGAAGGACTTCAAGGAACTGCAGGAAGGTACCCGCGGCCGCTTTGCCGGCCTGGGCATCGAGATCTCGCAGGAAGAAGGCCTGGTCAAGGTCATCAACCCGATCGAGGACACCCCTGCCTTCCGCGCCGGCATCCAGCCGGGCGACCTGATTACACGCATCGACGACAAGCCCGTGCGCGGCCTGCCGCTCGAACAGGCGGTCAAGCGCATGCGCGGCGAGCCGGGCACCAAGGTCACGCTGACCATCTATCGCAAGAGCGAGGAACGCACGTTCCCGGTCTCGATCACGCGCGCCGAGATCCGCGTGCAGTCGGTCAAGACCAAGATGCTCGACAACAACACCATCGGCTGGGTGCGCCTGACGAGCTTCCAGGAACGCACCGTGTCGGACCTGGGCCGCCGCCTGAAGGACATGGCGGAGAAGAACCCCAACCTGAAGGGCATCATCCTGGACCTGCGCAACAACGGCGGTGGCGTGCTGCAAGGCGCGGTCGGCGTGGCAGCAGCCTTCCTGCCGGAAGATTCGACCGTGGTGTCGACCAACGGCCAGGTGCCCGATGCCAAGCGCGTCTACAAGTCATCGTTCAACAACTACCGCCTGTCGTCGCTCGAGGACGATCCGCTCAAGGACCTGCCCGCGCAGTTCAAGAAGCTGCCGATGATCGTGCTGACCAATGCCTACTCGGCATCGGCCTCGGAAATCGTGGCCGGCGCGCTGCAGGATCACAAGCGTGCGTTGATCATGGGCAAGACTACGTTCGGCAAGGGCTCGGTGCAGACCGTGCGGCCGCTGACCAACGATACGGGCATCAAGCTGACGATCGCCTACTACTACACGCCGTCGGGCAAATCGATCCAGGCCAAGGGCATCCGCCCCGATATTCCGGTCGACCAGAATCCGGAAGGCGATCCCGACGACGCGCTGATTACGCGTGAGATCGACACCGAACGCCACCTGCACAACAAGCAGGAATCGGAAGAGCCGGAAATGAACGAACGCGAGCAGCGCCGCGTGGATGAACTGCGCCGCCTCGAGGAAGAAAACTCGAAGAAGACGCCGGAAGAGCGCGAGAAGGATCGCAAGAAGAAGCCGGTGGAATTCGGTTCGGCCGACGACTTCATGCTGCAGCAGGCCATTGCGCAGCTCGACGGCAAGCCGGTGCAGCGCTCGAAGTCGCGTCTGGAAGCCACTGGTACGGCCGGCAAGCCTGACACCAAGGAAGAAAAGGCCGGTAGCAAGGCGCCGGCCAAGCCCGCCGCGAAACCGGCGCCCGCCAAGCCGGGCCCGGCCAGCCAGCCACCCGCGAGCGCCCCGATCGGGCAACCGCTGGGTACGCCGACCGGCCAGAAGTAAAGGAAACAGAGGAAACGCAGCTGCCGCGCGAGTTTGCGCGGCGCGTTCCGGACCCAACCTTGCGGCCCGCGGTATTGCACCGGCGGGCCGTTTTTCATTTGCCGCCAAGCCATGAACGACGATCAGCTATTACGGTATTCGCGCCACATCCTGCTGGATGAACTTGGTATCGAGGGCCAGGAGCGGCTGCTGGCCGGCCACGCGCTGGTCATCGGGGCGGGTGGCCTTGGCGCGGCAGCGCTGCCCTACCTGGCGTCCGCCGGTGTGGGTCATCTCACGATCGTCGATGACGACGAGGTCGACCTGACCAACCTGCAGCGCCAGATCCTGCATACCACCGCCAACGTGGGTCGGCCCAAGGTGGAATCCGCCAGGGACGGGCTGCTGCGCATCAATCCCGACATCGATATTCAATTGGTGCCGCAACGCGTGGGTGAGGCCGAACTCGATGGGCTCGTGGCGCGTGCCGACGTGGTACTCGACTGTTGCGACAACTTCGCCACGCGCCAGGCGGTCAACCGTGCCTGCCTGCGACATCGGAAGCCGCTGGTCTCGGGCGCCGCGCTACGGTTTGACGGTCAGGTCAGCGTGTTCGATCTGCGCCGGCCCGAGGCGCCCTGCTACGGCTGCCTGTTTCCGCCATCGGAACCGGCGCCCGAGGCCGCCTGCGCCACCATGGGCGTATTCGCGCCGCTGGTCGGCATGATCGGTACGGTGCAGGCCGCCGAAGCGCTCAAGCTACTGACCGGCGTAGGAGAAACGCTGGCCGGCAGGCTGCTGATGGTCAATGCGATGACGATGGAATGGACCACGATGCGTCTGGCGCGCACGCCGGGCTGCGAGGTCTGCGGACAGGGACACTGAGCGGGGAAACGCCAGAAGCTGCCTGGAAGCGCCTGGCGGCCCCCGCGGTGGAGCCCCCTCCCCGCGAGGTCGCCAGTTCCGGCGCGATGTGACTGGATGGAGACAAGAATCCGAATGAGAAAGGTTATTAACCCATTCCACATCGAAACGTGGCGCCATCCCGCACCACGTGTCTGACCGCCCGCCGCTTGCGCTACGCGCCCGCGGCAGTGGCGATCGCCAGCGAGCTTATTGCTCGCCCGGCTCCAGTTGCGACTGCAGGTAGTTCTGCAGGCCAACCTTGTCGATCAGGTCCAGCTGCGTTTCCAGGTACTCGATATGTTCCTCGGTGTCCGTGAGGATATCGACCAGGATCTCGCGGCTCACGTAGTCGCCCACCGATTCGCAGTACGCAACGCCTTCCTTGACCGTGGCGTGCGCGGTCTGCTCAAGCTTCAGGTCGCACTTGAGCATCTCGGGCGTGTCTTCGCCGATCATCAGCTTGTGCAGGTCCTGCAGGTTGGGCAGTCCATCGAGCATCAGGATGCGGTCGATCAGGCGATCGGCGTGCTTCATTTCGCCAATCGACTCCTTGTACTCGACATCACCTAGCTTCTTCAGGCCCCAGTGGCGGTACATGCGCGCGTGGAGGAAATACTGGTTGATCGCGGTCAGCTCGTTCTTCAGCTGGGCGTTCAGATGCTGGATGACCTTCTTGTCACCTTTCATACGGGGGCTCCTGTTGTCTGCATCGTTGAACCCGGCATGCACGCAGTTGCGAAAAACGCGAAAGAACTGCGCAGGCGACTCAAACAACCCAACAAAGCCGAATAAACGCCAAACGACGAAGCGCGCCGCGGAACAAGTCCGTAGGCGCGCTTCTCAATTCACGCGTTGTTCGGTGAGAGGCTGCTTTCCTGAATCAGGCAACCAGCGCGGTGCGCTGGTCGTTCGCGACTGCCGGGTCACGAGCGTCCATTATGGCATGTGACGTCGCAGTCGAACAGGCTGAAATTTCGACGACCTTGATGGTCGAGAGGGTGGAGGCCTTCATGTTCTGTACGGCGGCAACGCCTTCGCATAGCACTTGCTTCGCGCAATCGCGGCAACGGCCGCAGCAGGTTCCCACGCCTAGCGTTTCGGCCAGCTCGTCGAGCGTGGACACGCCAAGATGAGCGGCACCATGGATTTCATGGTCGGTAACCTGGTTGCAGATGCAAACGTACACAGAAGCCTCCTGGGGGCAGCGCCGGCACCGGCATGCCGTACGCGATGAGAGGCAGAATAACAGGAATCGAAAATGATAACAATTCCCATTATTGCTCATGAGAATCGCCATTCACAATCCGCCAACCCGGGTTTCCAGGAGCATTCTTCACGCCACTTTACGGATCGAAAAGTGGCGTGCACTCCGCCGACATTCCAGACAAAGACCCTACGAAGTCGAGGGTTGTGTCAGGCTGACAACAGCTTCAGGGTCGCAGTCAGTTCTTCCGGCTCGTAGCAGGTCAGGATCTGGTCCACCACCTTGCACAATCTTTCGCAGTCGGCGTGGATGACTTCCTGCTTCACGCGCAGCAGCTGTGCGGGATGCATCGAGAACTCACGCAGGCCCATGCCCAGCAGCAACCGGGTCATGGCCGGGTCGCCAGCCATCTCACCGCAGACCGCCACCGGCACGCCGGCATGGTTGGCGTCGCGGATGGTGCGCGCGATCAATTGCAGGACCGCCGGGTGCAGGGGATCGAACAGGTGCGCGACGGCATTGTCCGCCCGGTCGATGGCCAGCGTGTACTGGATCAGGTCGTTGGTACCGATCGACAGGAAGTCCATGCGCTTGAGAAACAGCGGCAGCATCAGTACCGCGGCCGGAATCTCGATCATCGCGCCAACCTTGATGCCCGGATCGTATGGCTGGCCGCGCTCGTCAAGCTGGCGCCTGGCCTGGGCAATCAGGTCGAGCGTCTGGTCGATCTCGCTCGCATGCGCCAGCATCGGGATCAGCAGCCGCACCGGGCCAAAAGCCGACGCGCGCAGCAGGGCACGTAGCTGGGTCAGGAACATGGCCGGCTCGGACAGCGACCAGCGGATCGCACGTAGCCCCAGCGCCGGGTTCAGCGCCGTTTCGAAGTCATCGTTAAGCCCCTCCAGCGGCTTGTCCGCGCCAACATCGATGGTGCGGATGGTTACCGGCAGGCCATGCATGGCCTCCACCGCGTTGCGGTAGGCCTGGAACTGCTCCTCCTCGTCGGGCATCTCGTCACGACGGTTCATGAACAGGAATTCGGAGCGGAATAGCCCCACGCCGACGGCGCCGGCCGACAATGCCGCACCGGCGTCCTCGGACATCTCGATATTGGCCAGCAGGTCGATCTCGAGTCCGTCCAGCGTAACCGCCGGCATGTGGCGCAGCCGCTGCAGGCGCTTCTTTTCCAGCGCCCGCTCGCTCTGGCGGTGACGGTATTCCTCGAGGATGATCGCGGACGGGTCGACGATGACCAGCCCGGCATCGCCGTCGATGATGATCCAGTCGTCCTGGCGAATCAGCTCGCTGGCGCTCTTCACGCCCACGGCAGCCGGAATGTCCAGGCTGCGCGCCACGATCGCCGTGTGCGACGTGCGCCCGCCCAGGTCGGTGACAAACCCGTGGAAGACCGTGTGCTTGAACTGGAGCATGTCGGCCGGACCAATGTCGTGGGCCACCACGATCACGCCCGGTGCCGCTTCGCCGTCGGGCGCCAGGGCCGGCACCGGGGCCGGCGCCAGCACCGGCGCGCCGGCCAGTACCTTGAGGATCCGCTCGACCACCTGCTGGATGTCGGCCTTGCGCTCGCGCAGGTATTCGTCCTCGATCTCGTCGAACTGGCGCATCAGTTCCTCGAGTCGCGTGGTCAGTGCCCACTCCGCGTTATAGCGGCGCTGGAGAATCAGTTCCTCGGGCTCGCGCGACAATGCCTCGTCGTCGAGGATCATCGCGTGCACATCGAGGAAGGCCCCCATTTCCTCGGGGGCCTCGCGCGGCAGGTCGCGCTTCAGGTTGATCAGTTCCGCGCGCACCGCGGCACGCGCCGCGCGCAGGCGCTCCACCTCGGCATCGAGCCGGTCTTCGTCGACCAGGTAATGCGATACATCGAGCGCAGCCGGCGCAAGGATATGGGCCCGCCCGATGGCGACCCCACGCGAAACCGGAATGCCGTGCAAGGCAAAGGGCATGACCCGCTCCGTCAGGAACGTTTAGAAAGACTGACTCGTTATGACGCCGGGACTCACTCGCCTTCGCCGAAGCGGTTGGCAATCAGCGCCAGCAGCGCGTCCATTGCCTCCTGCTCGTCGGGGCCGTCGGTCTCGATCGTGACTGTCGATCCGATACCAGCCGCCAGCATCATTACCCCCATGATGCTCTTGGCGTCGACCTGACGGCCATTGCGGGCCATCTTGACCTGGCTCTTGAAGCTGCCCGCCAGCTGCGTGAGCTTGGCAGATGCGCGAGCATGCAGCCCGAGCTTATTGATGATGTTGGTGTCCCTCTGCAGCATATTTGTCGGGATGATTTGCGGTTTGATTCTGGACAGCGGTCGTGCCCACCTGCAGCACGCCCTGGGCGCCACCGGCCAGCGCCTTGGTGGCCAGCTGGTCAAGTTTTTCGGTGCGATAGCAGATCGCGCGCACCAGCATCGGCAGGTTCACGCCCGCCAGCACCTTCACCCGGCCCGGCTCGGCCAGCCGTGCGGCGATATTGGCAGGCGTGGCGCCAAAGATATCGGTCAGCACCAGGGCACCGTTTTCTTCGCAGACCGCTTCCAGGCTGCGCCGCGCCTCAGCCAGCACCGCGGCCGGATCGGCGTCGGCAACGACGTCGACAGCCTCGAGCCGGGGCGGCTGGCCACAGTAGACGTGGGCAGCGCAATCGCGCAGCGCCGAAGCCAGCGGTGCATGCGCGATGATCAGAATTCCTGCCATGATGTGAATCCGTTGGACTGCCCGAATTGTAGCAGGCAGTCTTACGGCCTCTTCCCGTGTTTATACCCGGCGCACGGACTGTGGCGCCTTCGCATCGATTGCCTCGCGGCCTAGCGGCGCTCTGCCGCCACCGCCTGCTCCAGCGCGTCGATGAACATGGCACCGACGTTGAACCCGGTCTGCTGCGTGATTTCCTGAAAACAGGTCGGGCTCGTCACATTTACTTCGGTCAGGTAGTCGCCGATCACATCCAGTCCCACCAGCAGCAGGCCCTGCTTCCACAGACCCGGCGCCAGCGTTTCGGCAATCTCGCGGTCGCGTGCGCTCAGCTCCTGCGCGCGGCCCAGGCCACCGGCCGCCAGGTTGCCGCGGATCTCGCTGCCCTGCGGAATCCGTGCCAGCGAATATGGGACCGGCTTGCCACCGATCAGCAGAATGCGCTTGTCGCCTTGCTTGATGGCCGGAATGTAGCGCTGAACCATCAGCGTGCGCGCACCGTTGTCGCCCAGCGTCTCGACGATCGCGCCAAGATTCATGGCATCGGCGCCCACGCGGAAGATGCCCATGCCGCCCATGCCGTCCAGCGGCTTGACGATGATGTCCTGGTGCTCGGCATGGAATTCGCGGATACGGCCCGCATCGCGCGTCACCAGCGTCGGCGTGATGAACTGCGGATACTGGCCGATTGCCAGCTTCTCGGAATGGTCGCGAATCGCCTGCGGCTTGTTGAAGATCCGCGCGCCCTGCTTCTCCGCCAGTTCCAGCAGCCACGTGCTGGTCACGTATTCCATATCGAACGGCGGATCCTTGCGCATCAGCACCGCGTCGAACGCGGTCAGCGGCGTCAGCGCGGCGTCGCCCAGGCGGAACCAGTCATGCGCATCGTCGGTCAGCTCCAGCGGCCGCACCACCGCCTCGACCACGTTGGCCGACAGCGACAGCTGGGCCTGCAGACAGAAGAACAGCTCGTGCCCACGTGCAGCCGCCTCGGACATCATGGCGTAGGTGGAGTCCTTGTAGGTCTTGAAGGTCTCCAGCGGATCGGTAATGAACAGGATGCGCATGATGGCTCGTCGCGGTCGCGTCAGATTGGATATGTCCGGCTCAGCCAAGCCGGACCAGGGGCGGACAGGGTGTGCGGCCGGCGCCGCGGATCAGAGAATCGGATTCGGATCGGTCTTCTCAAGTTCCACCGAAGCCGCCAGCAGGGCCAGGCGGGCCACCACGCCATACATGTAGAACCGGTTCGGCACGGCCGCGCCCGGCTTGGCATGGCTGTCGGGAATGCCGTTGGGCGCAAAGGCCAGCGGCACGAAATGCATGCCCGGCGCGTTCAGGTTCTCGTCGTTGCCGCGGCCCGTGTGCACGCGGTAGAAACCGCCCACCACGTAGCGGTCGATCATGTAGACCACGGGTTCGGCCACGGCCTCGTTGACCTTCTCGAACGTGTGCACGCCTTCCTGGATGATGACGTCGGAGACCTCCAGGCCTTCCTTCACCACGCTCATCTTGTTGCGTTCCTTGCGGTTCAGCCCCTTGATCTCGGACGGATCGCGCACGGTCATGATGCCCATGCCATAGGTGCCCGCATCGGCCTTGACCACCACGTACGGCGTTTCCTTGATGCCGTACTCGCGGTACTTCTTGGCGATCTTCTTGAGCACGCCTTCCACCGCGTCCGCCAGTTCTTCCTCGCCGATGCGTTCGTGGAAGTTCACGCCCGACGTACGTGCGAAGTACGGGTTCACCATCCACGGATCGACGTCGATCAGCTTGGCGAACTTCTTCGCCACTTCGTCATAGGCGGCGAAGTGGCTGCTCTTGCGGCGCGTGGACCAGCCCGCGTGCAGCGGCGGCAGCAGGTACTGTTCCTGGATGTTCTCAAGAATCGGCGGAATACCGGCCGACAGGTCGTTGTTCAGCAGGATCGAACAGGGGTCGAAGTCCTTCAGCCCCAGGCGGCGCCCCTTGGTACCCAGGCGCGCCAGCGGTTCGACCACCAGCGTCTGGCCATCGGGCAGGTCGATCGGCGTCGGTTCGGTGATTTCCTCGGACAGCGAGCCCAGGCGCACGTTCAGGCCAGCCTGGCGCATGATCAGCGACAGCCGCGCCACGTTCTGCAGATAGAACATGTTGCGGGTGTGGCGCTCGGGGATCAGCAGCAGGTTCTTGGCGTCGGGGCAGATCTTCTCGATCGCGGCCATGGCGGCCTGCACGGCCAGCGGCAACATCTCCGGAGCGAGATTGTTGAAACCGCCCGGGAACAGGTTCGTATCGACCGGTGCCAGCTTGAAACCGGCATTGCGCAGGTCGACCGAGCAATAGAACGGCGGCGTATGTTCCTGCCATTCCAGCCTGAACCAGCGCTCGATGGACGGAGTCGCGTCCAGGATCTTCTTTTCCAGTTCGAGCAGCGGACCGTTCAGCGCGGTGATGAGATGCGGGACCATATCCATCCTAAGGTATCTAGCTTTATTGTCCGCCCCGATTGTAAGGGAACGGCCTTCAGACTGCAGGCTGGCCTCATATAACCATATGCGGACGCCGGCTTAAGGGTGCTAAAGGGGACTTGAAGGAGGGGGATATGGGGCCGATCACGGCATTTCAAACCCCGGTAGCCAATGCTGGGGCGCATACGGTATCCAGCTTGAACCACCCTGGTCGAAAAAAAAAGCGCGGCGTGCGCCGCGCTTTCAAATGGCCTGACAGATACGGGGAGCGTTCTGCAGGTGGAGGAAACTGCCTCAGTGGCACTCTATGCGTGCTCCCCCTTAAAGACAATTGAGACTTTTTAAGATCCGATTTAAGCACCCTGCGAATACTGACGCCCGTTTGAGTCCGTTTGAGTCCGTTTGACAAGGCCCGCTCCGGCGCGCCCCCGGTTACCCGTCCAGCGGACCGCGCCTAGCCACCGATCCGGGTGCCGCCAGCGCCGGCCAGCGCCGTACCCATATTCGGGATGTCGGTGACCACACCCTCCGAATGTGCGTTTTTTTCCACAAATTCCAGGACGGCCTCGATCTTCGGTCCCATCGAGCCTTTGCCAAAATGGCCCTCGGCCATCAGCCGTTCGGCCTCGGCCACGCTCAGGTGATCGAGCCAGCGTTGTTGGGGCTTGCCGAAATGGATCGCCACCTTCGGCACCGCTGTGGCAATCAGCAGCCGTTGCGCCTGCAATTGCTGCGCGAGCAATGACGATGCGAGGTCCTTGTCGATCACCGCCTCGCGATTGCTCAGCAGGCCGTCGGCGTCCATCGTCACCGGTATGCCGCCGCCGCCGCACGCGATCACGATATGGTTGCGGTCCAGTAGCGCGCGGATCGTTTCGATTTCCACCACGGCACGCGGCCGCGGCGAAGCCACGCAGCGGCGCCAGCCGCGGCCCGGCTCTTCCATGATGCTCCAGCCGTTTGACTGCGCCAGTTGCCGGGCCAGCGCCTCGTCCATGATCGAGCCGATCGGCTTGCTGGGGACCTGAAACGCGGGATCGGCTTCATCGACCACCACCTGCGTGATCACGGTCGCCACGTGCATCGCCATGCCGCGCCGACGCAAGGCGTTGTACAGGCTGCGCTGGAACATGTCTCCAATCGCGCCCTGCGTGTCGGCCGTGGCGTAGTCCATCGGCACCGGTGGCACTTCGTTCATGGCCAGCTCGGAGCGGCGCAGGATATAGCCGACCTGCGGACCATTGCCATGCGTCAGCACGACGCGCCAGCCCTGCGCCACCACATCGACAACATGGTCCGCGGCGCGCGCGGCGGCACGGGCCTGGTCGTGCAGGGTCGTGCCGCCGCCTTCAGGGGCCAGCGCGTTACCGCCAACCGCAATCACCGCAATCGGGCGTGTTGCCTGCTCAACTGTGCTCATTCGGGTCTCCTTGCGGCGCTGGCGGCAGAACCGCAGCCAGCGCGCGAATGGCCTCGGTGAAGCAGGCCAGTGGTGCATGGGTAATGCCTGCGCCGATCTGGCCGACACCGGCTTCCCGATGCGCAATGCCGGTATTGATGACCGGCAGGATGCCGGTGTCCAGCACGCGCCGCGCATCGATGCCGGCCGGCGTGCCGGTGAAGTCGAGCGCCGGCAACGTGAACGCACTGTTCTGACCCAGCGTGATATGCAACATGCGCCGCGTATTGGCCAGCGCATCGCGCGGCGTTCCGCCGACAAACTGCACGATGGCCGGTGACGCCGCCATGGCAAAGCCGCCTACACCGGCGGTTTCGGTAATGGCACTGTCGCCCAGGTCGCGCGCCGCGTGCTCGGGGCCAAAGCCCGGGAAGAACAATCCGTCGATGACGGCTGCCGGCGCAGTGAACCAGCCGTCGAGCCCCGACAGGCGAATGCCGAAGTCCACGCCGTTGCGGGCCATCGCGGTCACCAGCGTGGCATGCGGCACGCCGTGCGCGGCGTCGAGCATGGCCTTGCAGGCCGCCATCGACAGGTTCAGGAAGAAGTGGTCATTGCCGGCCACGAACGCCAGCGTCTCGGCCACGCTGCGCGGGTCCAGCCGGGTGGAAGCCAGCGCCGCCACGGTCAGCTTGCGGAACAGCAGTCCGCTGGCCGCTGCATTGCGGTTATGCACCTCGTCGCCCATATGCAGGGCCTGCGCCATCAACGGCTTCAGTTCCAGGCCGCCCAGTTCCTCGACGATCGTGGCCAGCGTCGGCCCCAGCGTGCCGGACATCCAGCGCAGGCGCTGCAGGACTTCATCGCCATGGGCGCCAAAGCGCAATACCTTGCCAAGCCCTTCGTTCATGTTGCAGTAGGCGACATTGCCGCCGGTCATGTTCTTGACGATCCAGACCGGCATCGACGGGCTGATGATGCCGGCCATCGGACCCACTGCCGCATGATGGTGGCAGGGTTCCAGCCGCACCGTGCCGCGCTCGACCAAGGCGCGCGCATCGGCCAGCGTATCGGCCCAGCCTTCGAACAGGATCGCGCCCAGCACCGCACCCTGCTGGGGTCCGCACATCGCGTCCCAGCCGATCGGCGGTCCCGAATGCAGGATGATCCGGCCGCCCATGCCGGGGATCGCCTCCCCAGCCGTCGACACGCCGGTCAGCACCGGTTGCGCTGCCATATAGCGCGCGTAGGCCACGCGGTTGGCTTCCTCGATACGCGGATCATCGATGAGCCTGGCCAGTGCCAGGCCCGCGTCAATATCGCCCTCGGCGGGCGGTTGCCATTGCAGTTCGAACGCCTCGCCGCCGCACTGGCGCAGGTTGGCGGCGAAGCTGGCGAGCCCGGCATTGATGACAACGGGCTTCTGCTGAATCAGGGTCATGGCATCAGGCTCCTGCATCGATTCGATTTACGCAGCCCAGCACCGTGCGGCACAGCTGCACCGCCTGCGCATTGCTGTCGGCCAGTTCCACACCGGCGTCCGCCAGCGTCTGGCGTTGCAGATCCAGTTGCTGCGGGTCACCTCGGGTCCCACAGACATGGCCGATGAACAGCACTTCGCGGCCATCGCTGGCCGCCACCTTGCGTGCCGCCTGCAAGGACGGCACGATCTGCGTCGCCGGGTCTTCATGCGCGCCGTATCCGAGCACGAAGTCGAGCAGGATGATGCCGACGCCCGGGTCCGATGCTTCGGCAACGATGCGTTCGTTGCGCAGGCCGGGATCGATCATCGGATGCGGACGTCCGCGCGTGAAATCGTCGTCGCCAAGGTCGAGGATGGTATGGCCCTGGCTATGCCAAAGATCCGCAACACGCAGCGCCTTTCCGGTTGGCGTGTTCGACTGGAGCCCGGGCAGTTCGTCCTGCAACAACAGCAGTGCCTCGTAGCAGAACGTGCCACCGGTATAGAGCCCGCGCAACATGGTCTGGGTCGGCTTGAGCCGTTGCGCGAGTGCCGCCGCGCGCGCCTGCATGGCAGCATCCGTTGGCGCGGCTTCGCGCGGTCCGACGCCCTTCGAAAGATCGACGGCCAGTTGCGCGGCCTGCTCCAGCGTGGCCGCCGGCACCAGTCCCGCGGCGCGCGTCTCTTCCGGATTTGCGCCCAGGAAGCAGACCACCACCGGCTTGCCACTCTCACGCGCGGCGCGCAGTACCTGCGCGGCAACGCTGGCCGCCGGCGGCTTCGACACCAGTACGATCACCCGGGTCGCCGGGTCGGCGGCAAGTTGCGACAACGCCGTCAGCATCGTGATTCCGCCCACGGCTTCGGAAAGATCGTGCCCGCCAGTACCGATCGCATGGGTGATCCCGCAACCGTACTGGTCGATCAGGCAGGTGACCTGCTGCAGGCCGGTGCCCGACGCCGCGATCACACCGATGTCTCCGCGCGCCACCACATTGGCAAACGCCAGCGGCAGCCCATCGATGATGGCCGTGCCGCAGTCGGGCCCCATGACCAGCAGGTTGCGCGACTGCGCGTAGCGCTTGAGCGCAACCTCGGCTTCCACGCTGACGTTGTCGGAGAACAGCATCGCATTCATGCCCAGCCGCAGCGCCTTCATGGCTTCGGCCGCGGCATAGTCACCCGGCGTGGAAATCAGCACGAGATTGGCGCGTCCATCGCTGGCCTCGTACGCCATCTGCACGCTGCGCAGTGGCTCGCTCAACGCGTCCTGCGCGGCATCGGCAGCCTTCTCGTTGAGCAGGGCCGCGGCCTGCTCCAGCGCGGCGTCGAGCGCGTCGGCCTCGCCGCGCACCACCAGCAGGATGTCATTGGGACGGGCCGCGGGCGCGGCGTCGAGCAACCCCGCGCCAACCATCAGTTCGAGATTGGGCCCAGTGGCCATCTGCGCGGAGGCCTCGCTCACGCCCGGAAGCTTGCCAAGCTTCGCGGACAGTTGCATCAAGGCGACCGAGTCTCGATAGAGATTCGGGAAGAAGCGTACTGCGGTCGATGTCATACGAACATCCTTTCCTGTTGCGGCGCGGGCGCGCCCGCTCAGGCGTTCAGTGCGGCGATCACGTCCGCCGACGGCGCCACCCAGCCAAAGATGCCACCCTGGGCCTTGATCATTGCCAGCCCGATGCGCTGGAATTCGGGAAAATAGGATCCGGTGGCGTCGGAGACCACCACGCATTCAAAGCCGCGGTCGTTGGCCTCGCGCACGGTCGTGTTCACGCAGACCTCGGTCGTCACGCCACATACGATCAGCGTCCGGATGCCACGGTTGCGCAGCCGGAGTTCCAGGTCGGTGGCGTGGAAAGCGCCCTTGCCCGGCTTGTCGATCACGGGCTCGCCTGTCACCGGATATAGCTCCGGGATGATGTCGTGCCCTGCTTCGCCCCGTACCAGGATGCGCCCCATCGGTCCCGCGTCGCCAATCCCGGTTTCCAGTCCGCCGCGCGCCAGCTTGGTCGGCGGACAGTCGACCAGGTCCGGACTGTGCCCTTCGCGCGTATGCACCACCAGCAGCCCGTGGCGCCGCGCGGCATCGAGTACGGCCTTGCACGGTGCAATCGCACCACGCAGCAGCGATACATCGTTGCCAAGCATCGCGCCAAAGCCGCCGGGCTCCAGGAAATCGCGCTGCATGTCGATGATGACGAGCGCCGTCATGTCCGGGTCGAACGGAAGATCGTAGGGTTCCGCCTTGATGGATCTGGTCATTGCAAACTCCTGCAGAATCGGCGCGTCACGCGCGCTTCGACGCCATGTACGCGCGCCAGTCGCCATAGCTCGAAATATCGGTGTGTGCCGCGGTGATCTGCTCCTGCGGATAGAGGATGCCGTCGACCACCTGACCATCGTCCAGCTCGACCGGTCCGCAGTACAGATGCGGCGGCTCGCCGGCCTCCACGCGCGCCCAGGTCTCGTCGCTCATGCGGTACATCTCTCCCGCGACCGACACGCCGCCTTCGCTGACCTTGAACATGCCCGGGTGCACGTCATTGATCGAGTAGATGCGGTACAGCGGCCGGGTGCGGAACTCGCCCAGGAATTCGGCACCGTCGAGGTTGCCGTGCAGCGCCAGGCCGCGCATGAGGGTGCCGTTGACGAACAGCGTCTTTGCCATGGTGAAATACTCCTGAATCAATGAACCGGGTCGGCTTCGTCATCGTTGGACGGTGCCCAGCTGATGCCTTCGCCCGATCGCTTCTGTTGCCACGCCATCCAGATGAACAGCAACGTGGCCACTGCATAGCCAAACGACACGCCCGGCGATGCATTGACTGCCAGGTGCGCGCCATGGATAAAGCCGAAAAACGACAGGAGCGTGGCTGCACCCGCATAGACGGCCGCCCAGTTGAAGCGCCGGTCGATCACGAACACGGCAATGGCGCCGATCATCAGCCCGGCCAGCACCGCCCCGCCGCCCGCCAGTTCCATGCCGCGATACAGCACGCCGGCGTTGGCCATGTCGGCAAATGCCTTTTCCGGAATTGCCGCAACGTTGAAGCCGCCGGCGCCCAGCGCGCCATCCACCTGGGTCTTGGCCCACTCGGCAATATTCGGCACCAGCGCCAGCACGATCGCCGGGGCGTGTCGTTTCGGCGATGCCTGGAACGCCTGCGCACCGATCACCAGCCCGATGAACAGCAGGATCGGCACGATCGATACCAGCGGAATCAGCGATAACAACAGCGCGGTGAGGCCGAGGAAGCAGATCAGGCCCACGCCGACGCCGGTGGCCAGCGAATAGCCGATGCGTCCGCCCATGGCCTTCCAGCCGGGATGCCCGATATACACCGCCGGCGGAAACGGCGAGCCAAGGAACGCGCCAACGATCGCACCGAGCCCGTCGGCCATCAGGATCGCGCGCAGGTTGTAGTTGTCGCCGCCCGCGCTGGCGGACTCGACGTTGTTGATCCCTTCGGTGAAGTTGTAGATGCCGAGCGGAATCGCCGTGACCAGCAATGGCCATACCTGGCTGAACGGAATCGACAACACATCGCCACTGACGATCGGCAGGTGCAGCGAGAAATGGGTGATGGCCTCGCCCACGGCCGACGGCTGCATCAGGTTGCTCCAGCCAAGCGCGGTGGCAATCCATGCCATGCCCGCCCCCACCAGCACCACGGCCAGGCCACCTGGGACGCCGAACGGCAAGCGCACATTGCCCACCCACGACAGCAGGATGATCATGAAGCAGACCAGCCCGATCCACGCGCCATCGAACATCTGGTAGGCCGGACGCATCGAGATGAAGGCAATCGAGATGCCCGCCAGGGTGCCAAGCATGGCTGCGCGCGGCGTGTACTTGCGGATGGTGGGTCCGACGAACGCCCCGAGCAGCACGATGATGCCGACAATGAAGGCCCATACCAGCCCTAGCTTCCACGCCAGGATGGCATCCTTGGTGGACAGGTACGTGGGCAACATGACCACGAACACGACGATGAACATGTGCGGCACGCTCGGGCCGTACGGCATCGCCGTCACGGAATCGCGGCCCTCCTTCCTGGCCAGTTGCCAGGCCAGGTAGGCATAGAAGAGGTTGCCCAGTGGCAACGCGATGCCGAGCGCCGGAAGAATGCGGCCATAGACGGTTTCGCCAGGCATCTGCACCACGAACAAGGCGAGGCCCGATAGCACCAGCACGTTGAGCAGGACATTGGTGAACAGGCCGAAGAATGCGTTCAGGTCTCCCGCCACCCACAGGCGCGGTGACATGACTGGAACAGCGGGACTCGCACCGGAAGAAATTTGACTCACGATTAAACTCCTTTAACAGAATTTGTGAAATCCAACGATGCGTGCCGACCAATCTGATCCAGCTGGAATTCCGGGATCAGATGCCATTTCCTGCATTGCTGCCATGCATGCCGGAAGAAAATTCGCCTTATAAAACCGTCCTACAAAATCTAGTGCACGGAAAGCAAAAAAGGCCAAGGAAAATAACTCCGGATCGTTGAGAGGATCCTAGAGTTCCACGGCACAAAGGGCGCTGGATGAAATCAAGGTTTGCGCATTGGAATTTCGATAAATCATCTTCGGTCGTGCAAAACAGTCACGCACGCCAGATCGGTGAATCGCTCGCACCGATATTCAGCAATTCCTACCGACTCACACAAATCTCCAACACATTTCTTGCAGTTGCACGGAATGGCCCGCAACAATAAAAAAGCCCCGGCACCAGGCCGGGGCAAAACTCCTGAGAGAAGATTCCCAATCAGCTCTCCAGCACAACACTTTCGTGGATATCAGACTTCGTAGGCCGTTTCGCCGTGCGAGGTGATATCCAGGCCTTCGCGTTCTTCCTCTTCAGGCACGCGCAGACCAATCAGCATGTCAACCAGCTTGAAGGCCACCAGGGCCACCACGCCCGACCACACGATGGTGGTCAGCACGCCTTCGAACTGGATCCACAGTTGACCAGCGATCGAGTAGTCGTCGGCCACCTTGTTGGCAACGTAGTCGTAGATGCCGACACCACCGAGGCTCGGTGCGGCAAACACACCGGTCAGCAGCGCGCCCACGATACCGCCCACGCCGTGTACGCCGAACACGTCCAGCGAGTCGTCCATGCCCAGCATGCGCTTCAGGCCGGTCACGCCCCACAGGCACAGCAGGCCAGCCACGAGGCCCATCACGATCGAGCCCATCGGACCCACGAAGCCGGCAGCCGGGGTGATCGCCACCAGGCCAGCCACTGCACCCGAGGCACCGCCCAGCATCGACGGCTTGCCCTTGCCGATCCACTCACCGAAAGTCCAGGCCAGCACTGCGGCGCACGTGGCCAGCAGCGTGTTGACGAAGGCCAGTGCGGCACCGCCGTTGGCTTCCAGACCCGAACCGGCGTTGAAGCCGAACCAGCCGAACCACAGCAGCGAGGCACCCACCATCGTGAACGTCAGGCTGTGCGGACGAATCGCTTCGCGACCGAAGCCGATACGCTTGCCGAACATGAACGCACCCACCAGACCCGCCACTGCGGCGTTGATGTGCACCACCGTGCCACCAGCGTAGTCAAGCGCGCCCTTCTGGAACAGCCAGCCAGACTTGGCCGTGGCAGCCGTGGCGGCAGCGGCGTCGGTGTAGGCGTCAGGACCCGGCCAGAACCAGACCATGTGGGCCATCGGGATGTAGGCAAACGTGAACCACAGCACCACGAACACCAGCACGGCCGAGAACTTGGCACGCTCGGCGAAGGCGCCGATGATCAGGCCGCAGGTAATCGCGGCGAAGGCGCACTGGAATGCGAAGAACACCAGTTCCGGAATCACCACGCCCTTGCTGAACGTTGCCGTGACGGCATCCGCGTTCAGGCCCTTCATGAACAGGCGATCCGTGCCACCAAAGAACGCGTTGCCTTCGGTGAACGCGAAGCTGTAGCCGTAGATGGCCCACAGCAGCGACACCAGCGAGAAGATCACCAGGCACTGCATCAGCACCGACAGCATGTTCTTGGAGCGGACCAGGCCGCCGTAGAACAGTGCCAGGCCAGGCAGCGTCATCAGGATCACGAATGCGGTAGCCACCAGCAGCCAGGCGGTATCGCCCTTGTTGGGGACCGGTGCCGGTGCCGCGGCAGGCGCGGCTTCGGCGGGCGCTGCAGCAGCCGCGGCGGGAGCTGCCGCGGCAGGCGCTGCGGCGGGGGCGGTGGCCGCCGCCGGGGCCGAAGCCTCGGCAGCGGGCTTGTCCTGCGCCACGGCATGGGTGGACAGGCCGAGGCCGGCCGTGCCGAGCGCCAGCGTCATTGCGCCAGCCGTCAGGAATCGCTTGAACCAGGTTTTCATGTGCTTAACCTCTGTCTCTCGTCTTTCTTGTGTCACAGCGCATCGCCGCCGGTCTCGCCGGTGCGGATGCGGATGACCTGTTCGACCGGCGCGATGAAGATCTTGCCGTCGCCGATCTTGCCGGTGCGGGCCGACTTCTCGATGGCCTCGATGGCGCGCTCGACCACATCGTCCGGCACCGCCACTTCGATCTTCACCTTGGGCAGGAAGTCGACGATGTATTCGGCGCCGCGATAGAGCTCCGTATGGCCCTTCTGGCGGCCAAAGCCCTTGACCTCGGTCACGGTGATACCGGACACGCCCACGTCCGAGAGCGCTTCGCGCACCTCGTCGAGCTTGAACGGCTTGATGACTGCAATGATGAGTTTCATCAGATTTCTCCTCGGGGTGGCCCTCTCAGGCGGGCCACCCTGCCTGAAGCGTGGTGTTTAGAAAGTCTTGGTAATCGATGCCCAGGCAGCGGCCTTGCCCAGGTACCGGCCACGGTTGGCGCTGGTATAGAACGATTCCTTGGCGTTGGTGTCGACATAGGCCACCGACAGTGCGAAGCCCTTGCCGAGATCCTTGGTCAGGCCGATCTTCCAGTCCGTGTACGACGCATCGCTGTGGTGCGTCACGCCCTGGTAGCCCACGTGCGCATTCAGCGTCAGGTCCCAGAAGTTCAACGGCACGTTGGCGGTCAGGTCGACGTAGTAGCTGTTCTTGCTGTCGTCGACCCCGAACAGGTTGGTCACCGCGTGCGAGTACTTCAGGAATACCGGACCCCAGCCAATACCGGCATAGAGCTCGGTGGTGTACGGGCGCGTTGTGGTGTAGCCGCCCGGGTAGTAGTACTGGAGCACACCCACGTCGTAGTTGATGTCCTGGTCGGCCACCTTGAACGAATTCTTGAAGCCACCGTAGAAGTCCATTTCGACCGGCGCGGAAACGGCCGAATTGGAGTCCTCGAGCCAGCTGATGCTCGAGTTCCAGTTGCCGACATAGAAACCGCTCTCGTGCGAATAGTCGAACCCGCCCTGAATGGCCGGACGCAGGTTGGTCTGGCTGATACCGCGGTAGCGGTAGTCAGACACCAGCGACACGTTGGCCGTGAACGTGTGGGGCGATGCCGGCTCGGCGGCCGGTGCGGCGGCGGCTGGCGCGGCGGCATCGGGTGCGGTCTGCGCGAACGCAACCGGGGCGGCAAGGCTGAGCAATACCGCAGCGGCGCTGACTGCGAGGCTCGACGTCTTCATCTGGTTTTCTCCTTTTCCTGAAATCTTCGCGGGGCTCGTTTGAGGGATCTGCTGCTTCTTTTTGAATTCGAAGGTTTGACGCTCCTGGCATCCAGTACTGCAACTGCCGTGCCAGCGATCCCGCCCCGTGGCGGCGCATGCTCCGAAACGTGTGATCCCCCGTCGACAGGCGGTGTCGGCACCACTTGTCCGACGCTCGCTGACGCGCCCCGAAAGCACTGAAATCCGTTAAAAGATGTGAGCAAGCCTTGTTGGAGCTTTCATGGCGGGCAACGAAGCGCCATAATCCGCGTCATGAAGGGTCAAGTGCTGCAGGCTTGGCGTTTGGACTGCTGACAAGCGCGGATGGACGGCGACCAGACTTGGTGCGCCCCACTCAGGTGCATCACTGCGGTCACCGCATGTGCGTTACGCCCCTGCAAGGCGCCCCATCACGGTGCATGCATGGCAGATACGTCATGGCGATGGCACACGGACCCCGGAACGAAACAAATTGGTCACTACAGGAGCTTCACCATGAAACCGACCGATCTCTTCAATGATCTGCAGAACAAGGTCAGCGAAGCGCTGCGCAATTCGCCGGCCAAGGACATCGAGAAAAACGTGCGCAGCATGATGACCCAGGGCTTTGCACGCCTGGACCTGGTCACGCGCGAGGAATTCGATGTCCAGTCGCAGGTACTGGCACGCACCCGCGCCCGGCTCGAAGAACTGGAAGCGCGCGTCGCGGCACTGGAAGCCCGGGCCGGCATCGGCGCGCCCCCTTCCTCCGGGGTATGACGCCCAGCGCGCACTACGCCTCGCCACGCCAGAAAGGCCACCGGATTCCGGTGGCCTTTTTCTTTAACACTTTCGCAAACGCCTGAGCCACTCATGAGCCTCGCCGTCCTGCGCAGCCGGGCCCTGACCGGCATCGATGCACCGCCCGTTTCGGTCGAGATCCATCTTGCGAACGGCCTGCCGGCCTTCAATATCGTCGGCCTGGCCGACACCGAAGTGCGCGAGAGCCGCGAGCGCGTCCGTGCGGCGCTGCTCAACAGCGAGTTCGAATTCCCGAATCGCCGCATTACGGTCAACCTGGCGCCGGCCGACCTGCCCAAGGAATCGGGGCGCTTCGACCTGGCCATTGCACTGGGCATCCTGGCCGCCAGCGGCCAATTGCCGTCAAGCGGGCTTGATGCCTTCGAATTTGCTGGCGAACTGTCACTGGCCGGCGACCTGCGGCCGGTACGCGGCGCGCTGGCCATGGCAATGGGGCTGGCGCGCGACAATCGCGCCCGGCGCGCCGACGGACACCCACCACGCGCGTTTATCGTCGCCACCGGCAACGGCCCGGAAGCCGCGCTGGTCGAAGACCTGGCGGTCTACACCGGCAATACGCTGCGCGATGTGTGCCATCACGCAGGGCTGCTACCGGCGCGCACGCTCGCGCGCGCCACGCCACCCGAGCGCGGCAGTGCAGCCGGTGAGGTGCCCGACCTGCGCGACGTACGCGGACAGCTCCAGGCCCGGCGCGCCATGGAGGTGGCTGCGGCCGGGCAGCATTCCGTGCTGCTGGTGGGGCCGCCAGGCACCGGCAAGTCGATGCTGGCGCAAAGGTTTCCGGGACTGCTGCCGCCCATGACCGACACCGAGGCACTGGAAGCGGCAGCGGTGGCGAGCCTGACGCCCAATGGTTTCCAGCCCGCGCACTGGGGGCGCCGGCCATTTCGCAGCCCACACCACACAGCCAGTGGACCCGCCATGGTGGGCGGCGGCGGCAATCCACGCCCCGGGGAGATTTCACTGGCCCACCACGGGGTGCTGTTCCTCGATGAACTGCCCGAGTTCGAACGCCGCGTGCTCGAAGTGTTGCGCGAGCCGTTGGAAACCGGCCACATCACGATCTCGCGCGCCGCGGCCCAGACCGATTTCCCGGCGCGGTTCCAGTTCATCGCCGCCATGAATCCCTGCCCGTGCGGCTACCTCGGTCATCCCACACGCATGTGCCGCTGCACACCGGACCAGGTGCAACGCTACCAGTCACGCATCTCGGGGCCCCTGCTCGACCGCGTGGACCTGCAGATCGAAGTCCCCGCGCAAGGCCAGCGCGAATTGCTCGACGGGCCGCCCGGCGAACCCAGCGAGGCCGTACGCGCGCGCGCCGGCGCCGCCCGCGCGCGTCAGATGGCGCGCCAGGGCACCCCCAACAGCGAACTGTCCGGCCGCGCCATCGAAGGTCATTGTCCGCTCGACAGCGAGGCCCAGGCCTTGTTGCGCGGTGCAATGGAGAAACTGGGCTGGTCGGCGCGCGCCTATTTCCGCGTGCTCAAGGTGGCCCGCACGATCGCGGACCTGGATGGCGTGGAGGTACTGAACGCCCGGCATGTGGCCGAGGCCATCCAGTATCGGCGGGTATTGCGGACGGGTTAAAGAAATACAGCGGAGAACCGGGACGTCTACAACTGGCTGTTCAACGCAGCTTGCAACCGTGCATTAAATGGCGAGTCCTTCACTGAGATCAAACCATTTTTGCTGCGCGCGTGGCATGCTTGTTTGCCAACCCAGCGAGCAAGCCTACTGGCAGCGATTCAAAGTGAAGCCGATCTGGCATGCGTAAGCTCGCGCGAGGAATTTCACCGTTTCGTCAACTACCCCGGCCTAAAGGCCGGAGCTTGAAAGGCAACTGAAAAGCTCGGGT
>CAUUBQ010000069.1:0-41042 GCA_963543405.1 uncultured Cupriavidus sp. | reverse complement strand
GCATCTTGGCGATCAGGCCGATGTACACGTTCTGGTCGTTGTACTCGGCACGTGCTTCCTTCTCCTGCAGCTTGGCGAGCTCGATCTGTGCATCGGCCTGCCGCGCCATGGCGTCGGCGTTGTTGGGCACGTTGGCGCAGCCACCGAGCAGCACCAGCATCGCGGCCAGCGCAACGGGCCGGGTCATGGAAATCTCCATCAATGTCCTCCGTTCATGCGCGACAGCATGCGTATCACGCCCAGGAAACCCGGGCCAGCGGTCAGGATAAGAAGGACCGGCAGCAGGCTCACCACCATCACGCCGGTCATCTTCACTGTCAGTCGGCCAATCTTGTCCTTCATGCGCGCCTTGCGCGCAACCTGCAGACGTTCGCCAAACTGGCGCAGCGGCTCCTGCACCGCGCCGCCATGTCGGTCCACCTGCGTCAGCAGCGTGATCAGGCTCTTGAGGTCTTCGTCATCGAACAGTTTGCCGATCCGCTGAAGCGTCTGTTCACGCGAGCGCCCTGATGCAAACTGCTGGTTGGCGCGCTGCAGTTCCGGGCCGAGTACGCGCAGCATGGTGCCAAACTCGGTAACGATGATCTGCAGACTCTGGTCGATCGACAGCCCCACGCCCTGCAGCAGACGCAGCATGTCGATCAGCACCGATAATTCCTCGGCCACCTGCCGTTGACGGCTACGCGCCCAGCGCCGCAAGACCATCTTCGACAGCAGGAAGATCACCGAGAAAGTCGCGAAGGACCACGTCAAGGCGTGCAGCACCTTGCCATCGATGCGCCAGAGCAGCACGCAGACTGCCAGCGCCGTTGGCACCAGCACTCGCAGGCCACCAAATACGGCGCGCGGCTGTATCCCGTAATGCCCGCACTGTTCGAGCAACCGTTGTTCCTCGGCAGTGACCACCGCACGGCCCAGTCGCGATTCAAGCCAGCGCTGGTTGAAGCGTTCACCAAATTCCTTGCCGAGCCTTGCGCCCAGCGTGCCGGAGGCAGCCGGCGAAACATTGCTGGCCGGGGCCGCAGCCTGCGTCGATGCTTGCTGGGGTGTCAGTGCTGCCGCCGCCGCGGCAGCACGCGCCGACATTGGCGCGGCCGTGGGCACGCCCTGCGCAGTCGGTGTGGCTGGCGCCGGATGGCCCGCTTGCGCGGCGCCAAGCGCGGCCTGGCGCTGGAGTGCCGCGTCGATCGTGCGCGAGGCTGCACGCCGATGGCGCCACTGCTGCAGCAGTGGCCATGCCAGCACCAGCAGCGCCATCGCCGCGGCCAGCAGGCTTGTGGAGATCAACGTGATCGCGTCGATTTGCATATGCGCGCGCCTAGATGGACTTCGCCAGCTTGTACAGCATCAGCACACCCGCCACTTCGAGCGCCGCGGCGGTCAGCAGCATGGCGCGGCCGCTCGGGTCGCGCCACATCAGCATGATGTACCCGGCATTCATCACGAACAGGCCGCCAGCCACCACCAACGGCAGCAGCCCAAGTACCCATGCGGACAGTCGTGTCTCCGCGGACAAGGCCAACAATTCGCGCTGCGCTTCCTCGCGGTCGCGCATGAAGGTCGCGGTGCGCTCCATCACCACGTCGGCGCGCCCACCATAGCGTTGCGAAAGCCGCAGTACCGATGACACGATGACCAGTTCGTCGAGATCATAGGCCCGCCCCATCTGCAGCACGGCCTGGTCCAGTTCCTTGCCGGCACGCTGCAGATGGATGGCCTGCACCAGGCACTGGCGCAGCGGTGGCTCGGTATTGGCCACCGAATTCTGGAACGCGGCCGGCACGCTGCTGCCGATCGTCATCAATCGCACCACACCGTCGAGAAAGCCCGGCAGTTGCCGCAGCATCTTGTCCTTGATACGACGGATGCGCATCCAGAGCAGGAACGACAGCAGCGCCACGCCGACGATCAGCAGCGCCACCGCGCCAATCCAGCCACCCGCGACCGCGCCAACCAGCACCATGACCGGTATCGGCATACCCCAGCGCAAATAGGTGCCGCGCGCTGGCGTAATGTCGGCGCGACGCAGCAGATCCGCCCAGTGCCGGCGCAAATCACGTGTATTGCCTTGCGGCGCCGGTTCCGCGGCGGTGACATACCTCGCGCGCACCTGCTCGGTCTGCGCCACCAGATGCGCCCGCGCGTCCTCGGCATTGGCGCGGCCACGGGCCGTGGCCAGCATCAGCAGGCCAAGCCCCAGCAGCACCAGGGCAAACGCGGCGATGAAGAGGCTGGCGCTAGAGATCAAAGCGGTCATCCAGCGCGAAGTTGGCCGGACGCATGCGCGCAAGTTTCGGCGAATGCGGCAGGATCCCAAGCGACTGCCACCGGTCGGTTTCCGTGCCGTCGGCGTTCTGCACGGGCTCGTGGCGATACAGTTCCTGTGTAGAGATGATGTTGTCACCCAGGCCAGTAACCTCGGTAATCGACACGATGCGGCGGCGCCCATTCGACAACCGCCCGATCTGCACGATGAAGTCGATGGCGTTGGCAATCTGTCGGCGCAGGCTGACTTCGCTACCCTGGAAGCCGGCGAATCCGGCCAGCATTTCCAGCCGATACAGGCATTCGCGGGGACTGCTCGCGTGAATCGTGCCCATCGAGCCATCGTGGCCCGTGCTCATGGCCTGCAGCATTTCCAGCACCTCGCCACCGCGCACTTCGCCCACGATGATGCGGTCGGGCCGCATGCGCAGGCTGTTGCGCAGCAGGTCGCGGATGGTCACCGTACCGGTGCCCTCGAATCCGCCAGGCCGGCTTTCCAGGCGCACCACATGCGGGTGATTGAGCGCCAGTTCGGCAGTGTCCTCGATCGTGATCACGCGCTCCGTGGGAGGGATAAATGTAGCCAGCGCATTGAGCAGCGAAGTCTTGCCGGAACTCGTGCCACCGCTTACCAGGATATTGCAGCGCGCGCGCACTGCCGCTTCCAGCAGTTCCGTGATCTCCGGACTCATCGTGCCCAGCGCCTGCAGGTCGGCCGGCGTCAGCGGGTCCTTGCGGAACTTGCGGATCGACACCACCGGGCCCGCCAATGCCAGCGGAGGAATGATCACGTTGATGCGGCCGCCGTCGGGCAGCCGCGCATCGACCATCGGATTCGATTCGTCGAGCCGGCGGCCGATCGGTGCCAGGATCCGGCGCACGATGCGCAACAGGTGGCCGTTGTCGGCAAAGCGCACCGGAATCCGCTCCAGCACGCCGTGGCGCGAGACATAGACGTCGAGATGGCCGTTGACCAGGATGTCTTCCACCGCCACGTCGTGCAGCAGGTCCTCGATCGGACCGAAACCCGCCAGTTCCTTGGTCAGCGCCTCCGAGATCTGGCGAAGTTCGGCCTCGTTGATCGGAATGCGGCGCAACCGCGTAAAGCTTTCGAGTTCAAGATCGACAAAGCGCTGGATCGCCCCGCGCGACCAGCGGCCGAACTCCGCGCCGAGTTCCTCGATGCGCGTCAGCAGATGTTCGTGCGCCGCTTCCTTGATCTGGTGGAATTCCTGCGAGACAGGAAACGGGGCGGCGGTGTTGTCCGAGAATTCGATCGCATCGGTCATGTCAGTTCCCGGCCCGTGCGGTGCGCGCGACACGCAATGCCCCAGGCAGTTTGTCCTTGATCCGGCCCAGCAGGCCACGCTCTGCGGGCTGTCCGGCGTGGTAGCCCAGTCGTTCCATCAACGCACCCATCGCGCGCACGTAGGGGTCGGTCGGCGCATCGTCGGCCAGCACCACGCCGCGGTTCGCGGCCTGCAGCAGTGCGGCGCGCCGGTCGGGCAGCGTGCCTGCCGAGGCCAGCCCGATCCGCTCGGCAATCTGTTGCGCATCCACGCCAAGCTCGGGATCGAAGCGCGACACCAGCAGATGCAGGTCCTGGCGATCGATCTCGCGCTTCCTGAGTTCCTGCACCAGCTCCGCCGCCGAGACAATGGCGCCAACGCTCTGTTCCGCAACCACCACTACGGCATCGGCCGCCTTGACGATCTGCGCCATGAACTCGGCATTGGAAAACCCGCCGAGGTCGATGACCTGCAGGTCGAAGAATCCACGCAGGAGATCGAGCAGCGAGAGCGCCTCCGAAAACGAGATATCGCGCAACTCGGCCAGCGCGGCCGGCAGCGGCAGTACCGAGACGCCATTGCCATGCCGCGCCAGCGCGGTCTCGACAAACACCTGGTCAAAGCGGCGCAGATTGCGCACGGCTTCGACAAAGTGAAACTCCGGTGCGATGTTCAGGTAGAGCGCGCCATCGCGCGCGGGCAGTCCCAGGTCGAGCAGCAACACTTCGGCACTCTCGCGCTGGCGCACCGCCGCGGCCAGGTTCACCGCCAGGCTGGTCACGCCGACGCCAGGCCGCGCGCCCAGCAAGGCCACGATCCTGCCGTGCCGATGCCTGGGCGTAACGGCCCGGACCTGCGCGCGCGGCACCATCAGGCGCCGCACGGCGGTAGTCGCTTGCGCGGGTGCGCCGCGCAGATCGATGAAGTCGCGCACGCCGGCACGCAGTGCCGCCAGCATCGCGTCCGGCTCGCCCGCGTTGCCCACCGCAACAAGTGGCAACTGCGGGAACAGGCGCAGCACCTGCTCCGCCAGGCGCGTCGATGCCGCCGCATGCGCCGCGGAGAAGTCGAGGAACACCAGTCCGGGGCGCAGTACCCCGATCTGCTCGACAAAGGCCTCCTGCGCACCATCCTCGGCCGCCAGTGTGCCGACGCCGGCAAGGGCCTGGCCCAGCCAGTGCCGCACGTTCTCGCGCGTGGTGTTCAGCAGGAAATAGTCCATCTGGCCATCTCGCTCCATCATCCGCCCTTGCTTACCTTGATCACCGTTGATCCACCCTCGGTCGCTCGCTCCCTGCCCCGCCGGTCAGCGTGAAAATCCCGGCAAGGTCGGATCCGCATACTCGCCCAGCACGAAGCGGCCCCACACATTGGGGCTGGCCGTCGTGCGCCCATCGTTGGCCACATTGGCCGCGGCCTGTGAATCTTTGGCGAGCGGCTTTACAAGGTGTGGCGTGACCACGATCATCAGTTCGCGGTCTTCCTGATGAAAGTTCAGGTTCTTGAAGAAGCTGCCGATGATGGGCAGGTCCCCCAGGAACGGAATCTTGCTTACGTTGCTGACGGTATTGCGACTGACCAGTCCACCGATCACAAAGCTCTCGCCGTCGCCCAGCTCGATCGTGGTATCGGCACGGCGCGTGATGATGGCCGGCACCGATGCGCCATTGATCGTGATGCCACGCGACGGATCCAGGTCGCTGGCTTCCGGCGCCACCTTCAGTGCAATCCGATCACTCGACAGCACCGTCGGCGATACGGTCAGGCCAATACCGAACGGCTTGAACTGGATCGTCGTCGTGCCCAAGGCCTGCGGCACCGGGATCGGGATTTCGCCGCCGGCGAGAAAGCTCGCGCTCTGTCCCGACAGCGCCACCAGGCTCGGCTCCGCCAGCACGCGCACCAGTCCGTTACTTTCCAGAATGCTCAGGTTCGCAAAAATGCCTTTCGACGCGGAAGCCGCGATCAGGTTGAACGCGCTACTGATCGGAAACGTACCTTCCACAGACGGATTCGGCCCGATCGTGGTCTTGGTCAGCGACGACGGACCAAACGATCCAAACGTGAAGCCCCCGTTGTTACGTACGAAATTCAGCCCGACCTCCTTGAGCACGGTCTTGCTGATTTCCACTACCTTCACATCGACCTGCACCGTGCCCGATACCGGCACGACCGAACGGTCAACCACCATGCCGCCCTTGCCATCGGGACTGCTCACCGCAGCACGCGCGGCCTGCTGCATGCGCGAGGCGGCTGCTGCGTCGCGCGATTGGCCGCTGATCGTCGCACCTGCCGCTGACAGGTCAAGCGTGGCACCGCCGGCGTCCTGCGCCACCGCGTCGACCTGCACCGTGTAACTGACCGGCGCCACATTGCGGCTCCAGATCATCAGGTCGGTGACACCGGGCTTCTTGGCCACCACCAGCACCGTGGGCGAGCCACCGCGATGTTTGAGCAGCAATGCATCGGCCACGGCCGGGTTGCCCACGGCCACACGCTCCAACGACTGACCGGGGCGGATTTCCTGTTGCGCGCCGGCCAGCATACGTAGCGTGCGCACCGACGATGGCGTCGTGGCTTCCTCCGCGTGGGCAGCCCGGATGTTCATGACATTGATGACTGACGTCGCAACTGCCATCAGCAGCGCGATCTCCATCATCCATTGCGACTTGCTCTGGCGCGCCTGCGCCCACACACGGTCTTTCATCGATTTGGGCATGCCGTGTTGTCCGTTACTCGATCACTCGTTTGCCGGCGCGGATCACCTCGACGCCGTTGTTGTCCAGGGGTTCGCGGCGCGATGCCGATGCAGTCAACGCACCGGCGCCGGGCTGCACGACGGGTCGCATGACCGGCGCTGGCGTGCCGGTGCGCGGCGCCGTGTTGTTCACCAGCCCAGACAGACTTACGCCAGCCGCCGCCTTGTCCATCGGCGCGCGCTCAGCCTCGGGCGGCACACCCGCACGTGCCGCCAGCACGGATGGCGGTTCGGCAAACATGCCTTCGCTCGGCATCGATTCGTCCTTCGGATTGCGCAATGCCAGGATCAGGCGCCCTGCCTGCTGCGCCATGGCCAGCTTCCCTACCTGCTCGACGGGGACCGACAGCACCGCGGTCTTGGCGCCCTCGCGGCGCGCCATCATCTGTTCGCCCTGGACCTTGGGCGCTTCGCCGACCGAGCCCACGCCATACGCCAGCACGCGCAGGTGCGACAGCAGCAGGCGGGTCTGGCTTTCCGCTATTTCCTGGCTGTCGCGGCGCAGGATCACGAACACGTCGACAAAGTCTCCCGGCTGTACCTGATGCCCGACGCCAACGACTTCGTCGACTGCAACTGCAAGGGCACGGTCGCCTTCGGGAATCTGTCGCGCCAGTCCAGCCAGCAACTGGCTTTCCATGACCGGAACATTGGCACCGAGGTTGACCAGCGGGATTTGTCCCGCCACGCGCGCCACATCCTGGTAGGCACCGGCAGGCTGGATCGGCAACTGCATCACGGTCAGCGCATCGGCTGGCAGCGGCTTGCCGGCTTCCACCGCGCGCGTGGTTACCACTACCGCATGCGTTGGCGTTGCCGTGGCAACCGGCACGGGCAACGCCTGATGACGCGCCACCTGCCACGCCATCAGCGCCAGCAGCCCGGCCAGTACCAGCAGGACCACGGCAAGAATCCGGATCTGTTTGCTGCTCATGTCTCAACCCGTCCGGTGAGGTTTTGGGAAGTACCACGCAATGGCATCTGCATCATGGCCTCAGGTATCTGGAGAAAGCTGGACGACGGCGCTGCCGGTCAGCGTGGCCGGCACCGGCACGAACGGCACGACCGGAAGCATGGTTTGGGTGGGGAGGTTCAGCGTGACGCGCACGCATTGTGTGCCGGCTGGCGCGGTGCAGGCCTCGGCCTGGGCGATGGCGGTCGACTGCAGGTTCGCGGCAAGCGTTGTCGGCAACGTACTGCGTGCAGTCTGCTCGGCGGCCACCACGCGCAGCGGGACCGTGTCGGCCAGCGTGCCGCCATTTGATGTCAATGGATAACGCAAGGCAGCCCGCGCGCCTTCCTCGGCGGCGAGCGTCAGTACCTGTTGAACGGCAAGCACCATGCCGTAGTAGACGATGCCCAACACCATCGCCAACAGGATCGGAAATACCAGTGCGAACTCGATCGCCGCGACACCGTCTTCGCGATGACGGTACGCATTCCCCCGTGATGCCATGCTTCACCCGGTATCTTCTACGTACGCCTTCCGGATAGCGCGCCAAGGCCGCATGACTGGCGCCGGCATGGCTGCCGGCGCCAGCAGCGGCGTGCCTTGTGGGCGCCGTTACTGCGACGTATCGCGACTTGGACCACTCTTACCACTCTTGCCTGGCCGTCCGTGATTGCCTGCGGCCAGTGCCACTGCTACCACTTCAGATTCCGCCTTCTGTGCTGCCACCAATGCTTCGCCCGCTGAGCGGGCAGCCGAAGCCCCGCGCCATCGAGAGTGATGTCGAAAGTTGAAAAGCCAGTTTTCGTCGGCCAGAAGCGCCCGTCGTGCCTGCGCCGCCGCAGGCACGAACATCAATGCGATCCGCGTCTTGACTGCGCGACGGTTGCTGCCGCTGCGCGGCAACAGCCGTCAGATCGCTATCAGCGCGCGGTTAGCCATCCGGTAACCTGACCTGCCAGGGTGGTAAAACTTGTGCCGAGGTTATTGCCCAGAAGCGTTGCGCCAGAGACGATGGCAAGGGCAATGAGGCCTACGATCAGGCCATATTCGATCGCGGTTGCACCGCGTTGGGTCTTGTTGAAGCGCGCCAGCTTCCGATTCATGATGCTCACTCCCGAAGTGCGTTACCCCTGCATGGATCCCCGGCGATCTCTGACCCCTTATCCGCATTGCCATCTATGCAACTTGTGGCATTTATTTCGTTTCGCCGCCGGTAGAACATTTATAAGACATGGTTTGTTTCAACCATACCCCCCGTTCGGGCTATGGCCGAGCCAGCTTAAGGTAGGACAGACGTTTGAAACAATGCGGCCCGCACCTTGGCCATCGGGATGAGGAGCAATGATTCAGGCTCGAATTGTTAAGGAGCGTGCAACAAATGAAGGGTGCCGTGCGGCAGTCTGCACATGACAATGCAGGACCGAGGCACGGCACGAAATAAAAGGATGCGCAGCGCGGGGTAAGGACGACAACGCACCGTAAAGTAGTCGGCGCGAATGACAGGGAAAGTCCCTAGTCTCCGCGTGTATCAGGGGCGCGTCAGTCCGCCGAGCAGTCCGGTAACCGGCGCCAGCGGATTGCTGGTGCTCGTGCTGCTGCCTGCCCCCGTGGTGGCGCCGGTCGCGCTAGTCAGCCCACCAGTCACCGTGCCCAGCAATCCGGTGACCGGTGCCAGCGGATTGCTGCCAGCGGTCGTGCCACCGCTTGCGGCACCCGTTGCGCCACCCAGCGCGGGTAGCGTGTTGAGCAGGCCGCCCAACGGATTCCCGGCAGCTCCGCCGTTGCTGCCACTGCCGTTGAGCAGCACGCCGGCCACCGACACGGTATTGCCCGCTTCGGTCACCACACCGCCCAAGGGGGACACCACCGGCACGTTCTGGCCAGAGATCAGGCCGCCGGTAGTGGCCACCGTATTGCCGACCTGCGTCAGCAGGTTGTTCACCGGCGCACCGAGGCCGGTTGCCGCACCTACGGTCTGCGTGGCGCCGGTCAGTTGCGTGGTCAGCGGCACGATGGCCGTGCTGACACTGCCGGTCACTTGCGCGACAGGTCCGGTCGACAGTGCCTCGCCAAGCTTGTCACCACCGGTCATCACGGCACTGCCCACGGTCTGCACCACCCCTCCCACGGGATTGGTCACGGCCGACAGCGGCGCAAGCTGGTCGCTGCCAACCGCCTGCACCAGGTCGCCGGCACTGACCACGGTAGCGCCGGCCTGCGTCACGACATTGCCGGTGTTGGCAACGGTCACGCCCACCGGATTGTCGACCGCGCCAATCATGCCTAACCCATCACGCACACCCGTACCGAGCGTGGCCACGGTATTGCCTGCCTCCACCACGACATCACCGGTGGCATTCTTCGCGGCAGCCGGTACCAGCGGCACGTCGGTGTCCTTGATCTGCTGGCCGATCTGGCTTAGCGCGCTGCCCGTGGCCGTCACCGTATTGCCGGCGCTCTCCGTCACCTTGGCGGTAGGCGTGGTCTCCGCGGTCGGTTGCGGATTGGTGGTCCCCGGATTGGTCGGCGTGTTTGGCGACGACGGACTTGCACCGCCGCTCGAACCACCCGAGGCACACCCGGCCAGCAAGACCACCGCGGCGGCGCAGGCGATAGCCATCACGTTGAGGGGGCGCGTCTGCATCGTTGCCTTCATGTCCTGTTCTCCTTCGGTGTGCTGGTATGTGGGAACCGAAAGCGCAAACGGTGTGCCAGGCTCAAGCGCATGTTCGACACGAGCGCCGCGGCACTTCCGCCGAACGCCGGCAAACCGTTGCGCACGGCGGCTTTGCGGGACGAGCGCAGGTTCCTGATGGGCGAGCCACGCAGGGGTTCGGCGCCATCACAGGCCGTTACGTGTCACGTAACGTGTTACGCCGACGCGTTACGTAACGCGTAACGCGAATTAGAGCCTGCGCGATGTCCGCGCGCTTCATGCGCGCGTTTGACCCACCTGCCTGAAACCGTTGTGACACGGGCGTTTGCAGCGGCATCCCCAACCTTCGTATGGGTCCATCAAGGACCCTCCCGCTGATTGGCACACCGTTTGCGCAATGCATGTCAGACACGGCACGCCACGTACCTCGATGACACACAAAACAAGGACGCGTGCTCGTGAACTTGAACGGGAAAATCAAAACAGGAAAAGGTCATGCGACAAGAGCAACGTTTTGCAAAGCAGATGTTGGTCACGACTCTGCTGGGGTCCTTGCTGGCACTTGGCGGTTGCGCGAGCGGCAGCGGTTCGACGTCGATGGGTACCAGCGGCACGGGCAGTTCCGGCGGCACCAGCAATACCGCAACGACGGGCAACAGCGGTGGCACTGGTGGCACCGGAGGCACCGGCAGCACCGGCAGCACCGGCAGCACCGGCACCGATACTTCGAACAACAACGGTGGTGGTAACGGCGGCAACAATGGCGGAAACACCACGGCACTGACGCCGACCAGCGTCATCGCCAACAATGCCGGCGGCCTCGTGAGCGGCGTGGGCAACACGGTCAGCGGCGTGGGCGATGCCATCCAGACCGCGAACGTGCCCGGCATATCGTCAGAGACGCAGAACGGCCTGGCCGGCGTGGTGAGTTCCGTTGGCGATGCCGTCAGCGTACTTGGCAACGGTGTGCAGTCCGGTCTCGGCAATATTCCCAATGCCACCAACCCGGTGGGTACCACGGTTGCCAGCACAGGCGGCGTGGTGAGCCAGCTCGGCAATGCGGTGTCGAATGCCGGTAGCGCCGTCAGCGGCCTCGGTAGCGGCCCGCTGGCACCGTTGGGTACCGTGACCACGCCGCTGGGTGGCGTGGTGTCGCAGGTGGGCGGCACGGTCAGCAGCGTTGGCAGCCAGCTCGGCACCGCGCTTTCCTCGGGTCCGGTCGAGCAACTGACCAGCAGCGTCAGCAAAGCCATCGTGCCGCTGACGTCCACGCTGACCAACGGCACGCAAACGCTTGGCGCCGCAACGGGGCTGGGCCAACCGGTCAACAACCTGTTGGCAACGGTGGGCGGCGCACTGGCAACTGCCGGCACGCAACTGACCAATACCAATACACCGGTCGTATCGGGTGTAGGCGGCATCGTCACGGGCACCGGCACCACGGTGGCATCGGTGGGCGGTGTCGTGAATGGCCCGGCCGGTGGCAGCGCAAGCAGCCCGCTGGCGCCGGTGACTGGTTTGGTCGGCGGACTCACGAATGGACTCACCAGCGGACTCGGCAGCGGACTCGGCGGCGCAGCCAGTGGTGGCACAAGTCCGCTCGCCCCGGTGACCGGCCTGGTCAGCGGAGTAACCAGCAGCGTGACCAACGCCACCGGCGGCGGCGCCAGTCCGCTGGCGCCAGTCACCGCGGTGGTTGCGGGCCTTGCCGGCGGCAATGCACCGGCCAGCACCACCACCGCTTCGACCTCGGGCGGCAGCAAGCCGGCCAATCCGCTGGCCCCGGTTACGGGCGTCGTCGGGGGCCTCGTGGGTGGGCTCACAAGCGGACTGAGCGGCGCGCTCGGCGGCAAGCCCTAGACCTTGACGGGGTGCTGATGGCACCCCCAACGAAGCAAAGCGTCACGGCCACCAGTGGGCGGCAAGGGAAGCGGCATCCCTTGCGCCCGTGGCACGCGACCTCATAGCCGCACAGCAGTTTTACACCGAGGGGTAATACCATGCGTACACGCAAACGCGTTGCCGCGCTGTTGCTTGGCGTCGGCGCCATACATGGCGGTTTGTCTCACGCGGAACGAGGCCCGGTACAGGGCGATCCGACCCAGACCCTGCCCAGCATCGCTCCAAGCAAGCCTGCGCAAAGCAATGTCACGGTGCAGGTGGAGCGTCCCGACTCAGCCTTGCAGAATCTGCTTGCGACGCGCCTCACGCCCAGGCATTTCCAGATCGAAGGTGCGAAGACCCTGCCGTTCGAGCAGATCGCGGCAAAGTTCACGCCGCTGGCCAATCGCGAAATCACGGTGGCCGAACTGCTGCAGGCAGCGGAAGCCGTCACGCAGATGTACAAGGACGCCGGTTATCCGTTGTCCTTCGCCTTCGTGCCGGCGCAAGCTTTCGACAATGGCAAGGTGCTGATCACCGTGGTGGAAGGGTATGTTGCCAACGTCACGGTACGTGGCAAGCCGGGGCCCTCTGAAGCGCGGCTGCGCAAGATCGCCGAACAGCTCAAGCAGGACCGCCCGCTGCGCCAGGAAAGCTTCGAGCACTATGTCAACGTGCTGGCGCAGCAGCCGGGCATGCAGGTCAACGCCACGGTACAACCGCCCACCACCACCGATGGTGCGTGCGACATGGTGATCGAGGTCAAGCGCAAGCCATTCACCTTCGGCACCGGTGTGGAATGGATGTCGCCGGGTATCCGCGCGATTGCCACGGCCACCACCAACAGCCTGACGCCGCTCGGAGAGCAACTGTCGTTCTCCACGCTGTTCCCCAAGGGCCGCGACAGCGAAGAGTATTACGCCGCCACCTACGCGCAGCCGCTCGGCACCGAAGGCATGCTGGCCAAGATCACTGCTTCGCACTATCGCGGCGTACCCGAGAACAGCGCGCTGGCACCCATCGGTTTCGAATCGCGCTACGTCAACGATTCAAAACGGCTCGGCGGTTCGCTTGCCTATCCGCTGATCCTCAACAACCGCCATGTGCTGACGCTGACCGGCGGCTTCTATGCCAACAGCCAGTTCGAGCGCTATACGCAGGCTGTGCAACCGGGCGCTGGGCGCAAGGTGGAACTGTCGACCAGCGTGCGCGTGGCCAGTGCGGAAATGTCCTACCTGCAGCGCGGTAGCGGTGTCACACGCAACGCGACGCTGGGCCTCTACAAGGGCTTCGACGCGCTCGGCGCCAATCGCGAGAACAACCTTAACGATCTGAGCTTCTGGCGCACCCGGTTGCTGCTGTCACAGGCCAACGACCTGCCGTTCGGCTTCGGCATGGCGCTGTCGGCCGCCGGACAATACAGCGGCAACCGGCTCGCCTCCAGCGAGCAGATCAGCTTCGGGGGCCGCTTCTTCGGTCTCGGTTATCCCGCAGGCGAGATCGCCGGCGACAAGGGTTGGGGCGCATCGGCCGAGATCAACCGGCTGTTCACCGTTGACTTCACGTACCTGAAGACGCTGCAGCCTTTTATTGCCACCGACATGGCGCGCGTGTACTCCAACAGCGTGTCGTTGTCACACCGTACGTTGCAGTCGGTGGCTATCGGCCTGCGCTTCTCCGACCGCCGCTATTACTCGATGGACGTATCGGTGGCGCAGCCCGTGGGCGACAAGCCCACCAACGCCAGCCACCGCTCGCCACGGATCAACCTGCTGTGGTCGTACCAGTTCGATTGAATGCGCCCGGCCCCGTCGGGCTCAGTTGACCCGGAAGCCGATCTTCAGCGTCACCTGGAAATGCGCGAGCTTGCCGTCCACCACATGGCCGCGCGTCTCCACCACTTCGAACCAGTCGATATGCTTGATGGTCTCGCTTGCCTTGGTCAGCGCATTGCGAATGGCGTCGTCACTGCCATCGGCTGACGACCCGACGATTTCGACCAGCTTGTAGGTGTGGTTGGACATCTTGGTCTCCTGTGTCATGGCTCATTTGGCAGGACCGCTGCCTGCCGCGTAACAGCACTGCAGCCCATTCATCATAGGCACCCTCAGGATCGAGTCCCAAGGCCGTTCATCAGTTCCCGCAAGCAGCAAATGCATGTGCGTTTCCGGTTGCGAAAACAGCGCACGGCCTGTTACGCTGCGTGCCCTCGATTCCTGTCACCACCCTGTAACCTGATGTTTCCTTCCTTGCTCCGATGCAGGCGCCTCGCTAAGGCGGGCATGTTGGGCCTGCTGGCCGTCGTCACTGTCGCGGGTGCCGCGCAGGCTCGCACCACTTCCACGCTGGAACGTTTTGTCGACACGCTTGGCGCGCCACGCGCGCATACCAGCCAGTTCGCCACCGGCAGCACCTACACGTTGTGCTTCGTGCCCGATGGTCCAAGCTGCCAGGACATGATTGTCGAGGCCATCAACAAGACGCGGCACAAGCTGCTGATCCAGGCCTATTCGTTCACCAGCACGCCAATCGCCAAGGCCGTGACCGAAGCGCACCAGCGAGGCGTGGATGTGCGCGTGATCGTGGACAAGAGCCAGGCATCGGAACGCTACACCAGTGCCACCTTCCTCAAGAACGCGGGCATTCCGGTGGTGGTCGATACCCGGCCAGCCATCGCCCACAACAAGGTCATGGTGTTCGACGACCAGGCAGTATTCACGGGTTCGTTCAATTTCACGAAGTCCGCGCAGGAACGCAACGCCGAGAACGGCATGCTGATTCGTGGCGATAGCGCTGTGGTCAAGGCCTACTCCGACAACTGGCGCACGCGCTTCGAAAAGTCGTCGGCATACTGACACTGCCTGCCAGAGTAACAAGTGTGCGCCGCCATGTGAGCGGCGCCTCTCTTTCCTGCAAGCCCGGTACGGCAGCGGGCAAAATACCCCGCTGTTTCCCGCATGGCTCAGCCTCGTCCCGCAGGAAGATCAGTGAAACGCTGACAGACGCCTGCTGCGCTGCGGTATCTACTTGAGGTACGTATCCAAGGAGATGCCGCGACAGGCTGTTGTCCAGTCCATGAACCTGCCCCATGGCAAGCGTCGCGCCATCCCGTCAACCTGGCAGGAGGAAGCGATGCAAGCAGATCAACACACTGACCAATTTGCCCGGAAGTCCACGGTGCACCGACGCGCGCGAAGCTGGTGTGCTGTCGGCATATTCGCCGCAGCATTAGGCGTGTCGATGGCGGCGAACGCGGACATGAGTACGTCCACGGCCGGCCCGTTCACCTATGTGTGCGGCGGTGTCGCAGCCGACGAACAGGCCGAAATGCGCAGCGAGGCGCGTAACTACGATATGGGGCTGCTGTTCACGCAAGGTGGACGTGGCGAGTACCTGTCGGATGTCAACGTGAAGCTGATGCGCAATGGCAAGGAAGTGGCCCAGTTCACATCGACCGGTCCACGCTGCCTGATCAAGGGCCCACGCGCCTCGTACCAGGTGGTAGCGACGTACGACGGCATGTCCAAACGTACGACGGTGGCTCCCGGCGACAAGAACGTGCAATTGCGCTGGTAACGCTGGTAAGCGACGCATAGCAGCAACGCCCAGCGAAAGAACAAGCAGTCCTGCGGCCGCAATGCATGCGGCCCCCATGCCGGCCAACCCGACCCGCGGGTGCCGGCATGTTTTTTTGCGGCACGCCTTGGTTTGCCTTGGCGTGACCTGGATCGGCGCGCTGCAGGTTCCTTGCAGCGGTGGCACACTTGCGCATCCGCTGGCCCCTTGCTGGCCTGAACAACCCTGGAGTTTCCCCAATCATGAGCACCACGCCCAATAGCCGCTGGATCCGTATCGATACCGCCGACGGCAGCTTTGACGCCTACCTGAGCCTGCCGCCCGCCGGCAAGCAGCCGGGCAATCCCGGCATCGTACTGGTTCAGGAAATCTTCGGCGTCAATGAACACATCCGCTCGGTGGCCGATCAATATGCGTCCGACGGCTATGTGGTGCTGGCTCCTGACGTCTTCTGGCGCAAGGCACCGCGCGTGGAACTGGGCTACGACGGCAAGGATTGGGAAAAGGCCATGGAGTTGCGCAAGGCCGTGAACCTCGAAGATACCGTGTCCGACGTTAGCGCCACGGTGGCTGCCTTGCGCAAAGAGATTGGCGAAGGCGCCAAGGTCGCAGCCGTGGGCTACTGCTTTGGCGGACTGGTCTCGTACATAGCCGCGGCCCGTGGCCTGGTCGATGCGGCCGTGCCGTACTACGGCGGTGGCATCCAGAACAACCTGCACGAGGCGGCAGCCATCAACGTGCCGGTGCAGTTCCACTACGGCGCGCTGGATGCCCATATCACCCCTGACGACGTGGAGAAGGTGCGCCAGGCCGTGGCCGGCAAGCGCGGCACCGAGGTCTTCGTATACGAGCAGGCTGACCACGGCTTCAACTGCTGGGCACGTGGCTCGTATCACCAACGCTCGGCGGCGTTGGCCCACGGCCGCACGCTGTCCTTCCTGGCCAACGCGCTGTCGTAACGCAAGACGGCAAGACAGCAAAACGCCCGGCTGCGTGACCGGGCGTTCCTGATGGCTGATGTTGGTGATGCTGGTGATGCTGGTGACGCGGCTCAGTAGGGCATGGCCACGCCGTTCTGCACCTTGACGCGATCGCCCATGCGCAGGTTGTATGGGGTGGTCTGCGTCAACGTCAGATAGTTGTTGTCATTGGTGCGTACACGTACGCGGAACGCAGGCTGCGTGGTGCCGGAGCGTTTCTCCACTTCATTGCCCGCCAGTGCGCCCGCCACCGCGCCACCAATCGTCGCCACGGTATTGCCGCGCCCGCCGCCTACCTGGTGGCCCAGCAGGCCGCCCACCACCCCACCGATCACCGCGCCGGCACCGCTGGTGCCGGCCGGCTGGCCACCCACCTGTTCGATTGACTCGACCCAGCCATAGCGCACGGCATACGGGTCGCTGTAGCCGGAATTGCCAGTTGCAGCGCCGTAGCCACCCTGGGCCTGCTGCGGATAGCCATACTGGTCATAGGCAGGCTGCTGCGGATAACCCGGCTGTTGCGCCTGCGGATATGACTGCTGCGGATAGCTTTGCTGCGGGTAGCTTTGCTGTGGATACGGCTGCTGCTGATAGGCGGGGGTGCCGCTGATCTGCGTGCCGGAGGTGCCGTAGCCATTGTCATAGCCGGTACTGCCGTAACCTGCGCTGCCATAGCCGGTCTGGTATCCGCTCTGGTACCCCGTCCCATACCCATCGCCATAGCCGGCACCGTAGGGCGCGGCACAGCCTGCCAGCGTACCGGCGGCCAGCGTGGCCAGTGCCAGCGGGCGCATGACTGAACGAATTCGGATGGACATGGTGGACACTCCCGCGTCGAAGCGCGTGTTGATAATGCGCGGGAGTCTAGAGCGGCCGCCTGCGCGCAGGTGTCACCAGAGATTGTGTTGGGTAACCGCCTGTAACGCGTGGCGTTCCGGGTCAGGTCGGATCAGGTCCGTTCGGCTTCGTCGTCGTTGAACGCGGTGATGCGCGCCACGCGAAACGTGCCGCGCAACGACTCGAGCTCGGCGCGGTGCAGCGCGGCCAACCGGTTCAGGCAACGCTCGCCCTTGGCCAGCAGATGGATCTGCACCACGCGGCGGTCGTCGGGATTGACGCGACGGCTGACCAGCCCTGCCGCTTCGCAGCGATTGACCAGCGCCACCACGCCATGCTGCTTCGCCTGCAGCCGCTCGGCCAGTTCGCCCACCGACGCCCATTCCTTGTCGCGGCTGCCGCGGATATGGAGCATCAGCAGGTACTGCTGCACGGTCACGCCTTCGGACTGCGCGGCATCCTCGGAAAACCGCAGGAAGCGGCGCAACTGGTAACGGAAGTCGGACAACGCCTCGAAGTCCGGTTTGCTCAGTGCGGTGGTTTCGCCGGTCGGCTTCGCGGTGGCGGGCTTGCGGGGCATAGAAGGCAGCGGGATGCGCGGTGTCAGGTGACTGGGCGCCCATTATATGAGTTGCCGCGATCGCATCTGGTGCGCTGACGCGCATTCAGCCTCCATTTTTGCGCAGGGTGGGGCAACCGGGTATGGCAAAATCTGTGCGGTCGCCGACACCCCTGTCGCAACCTAAACGCGCAACGCCTAAAAGGGAAATCCGCCCGATGTTCACGGAAATCGTCCTGTTCCTGCTTGATACTGTCTTCACGCTCTTCGGCATGGCGCTGCTGCTGCGTTTGTGGATGCAACTGACCCGCCTGCCGTCCCGCAATCCGGTGTCGCAAGGGGTATTCCAGGTCACTGACTGGATCGTGCGTCCGCTGCGCCGCATCATTCCCGGTATCGGCGGTATCGACTGGGCTACCGTGCTCGCGGCCTACCTGACCGCGGTGGCATTCCTGGTTTGCCGCGCGCTGGTGCTCAATGCGGATCCGGTGTCATTCCTGCCTGTGATCCTCGCGCTTGCCATCCTGAGCATGCTCAAGTGGGGCATCAGCATGGTGATGTGGGTCACGCTGCTGATGGCAGTACTGTCCTGGGTGAACCCGCAATCGCCGCTGGCCGGCCCGATCTGGCACCTGACCGCCCCGCTGCTGCGCCCGATCCAGCGCATCCTGCCTCGCCTTGGCGGCTTCGATATCTCGCCGCTGATCCTGTTCGTGATCGCCCAGATCCTGCTGATGGTGATCGGCGGGTTGAGCCGCGGGGTCGTATGAACCTCGAAGTTAGCGTCGGTGTAAGCAGTCGCTAACCCGCTTTACGGCCAATCACTGGCCGGTATCAGCGGTGGCGAGGGGCGCCACCGTATCACACAATTCCGGTCTAGGGTTAACCCTTATTGTTCAGTGCATTGAACAGTCTGTCGAGGATTCACCCTTTTTCCTGTGCATGCCGAAGCCTACATTACAGCCAGCGCGGAACCCACCCGCGATCTCTGCCAAATAGTAGGAACAGCACACCATGAAGAAGACCCTCGCCCTCTCCCTGATCGCCCTCGGCCTGTCGATCGGCGCCACCGCAGCCCAGGCTGCCCAACCCCTGTCGGACCTGGCACGCCTGGACGGCAGCATCGGCCGCACGATCGACCCGTACCTCGACGGCGCGCGCGGCGTGACCGAAAAGCGTGACGTGTACACCGAAGGCGCCCGCACCGTCACCGAAAAGCGCGACGTCTACACCGAAGGCGCCCGCACCGTCACGGAAAAGCGCGACGTCTACACCGAAGGCGCGTAAGCGTCGCATGCGCCTCGCCGGCGCATGAGTTTCGCCAGTCCAGGCGAAACAGGTTCGGCGGAACGCTCCCCCAGTTCCGTTGAGCCAGTCACACAGCGCAAGTTACTGCCCGAGATCGTCGAGATCCGCCCCCATCATCGACTCGATGGCTTCCATGAATGCGCGCACCTTGCGCGGCTGGAGCCGCCGGTCGGGCAGTAACGCAAATACCCTCAGCGGCGGCAACGGGCAATCCGGCATCACGCGCACCAGCCTGCCCTGCGCAATTTCCGTCTCCGCAGCCGTCATCGGCACCCTGGCAATTCCCAGTCCCGCCAGCGCGGCCTGCATGCGCAGTTCGGCGTTATAGGTCTGCATGCGAGGTCGGATCGGCACCGCAATCCGCTGGCCGTTGCGCGAAAATTCCCAGATCGAAGCACCCGGCGTGGCCAGCGTAGGCATGTTCGACAAGTCTTCCGGCTGCATCTGTGCCGGCAGGCTTGCTGCCAGGGTCGGCGCCGCCACCAGCCCGCGCTCGACGTGCCAGATGCGGCGGGCAATCGTGCCCGAGTCGGGCAGGTCGGTATCGACGGTCACGAAGGCAATGTCATAGCCTTCGCGGATTGGGTCGACCAGTCCCTGCGCGATCTCCACGGTGATATCGAGTGCCGGATGCGCGGCCAGCGTGCGGCAGATCACGCCGCCCAGTTGCTGGGCACCAAATTCATAGGGCGTGGCGATGCGCAGCATTCCCTGCACGCGCTCCTCGCGCGCCAGGGTTTCCTGGCGGATTTCGCGCAGGCGCGCAAACAGTGGCGCCACGTCGCGATAAACCGCGCCCCCGGCATCGGTGAGCCGCATGCGGCGCGTGGTGCGCTCCAGCAACTTGGCGCCGATCGCGGTCTCGAGCCGGATCACCGCCGCCGAAACGCGTGACTTCGGGCAATCAAGCGCGGCGGCAGCGGCTGTAAACGTGCCTTGCTCCACCACACAGCAAAAAGCCTCCCAATCGTTCCACTGGATTGTCTCGTTCACCGGACCCGTTTCCCATTGCATGACATTGTTGTCGTGGCCATCTGTTGCGCGATGCTGCAACATTGTGCGGTTGCACATTATGCGATAGACAGTTTTGTCTCGTCAGCGACCACGCGAGTTCCGTCTTCGACACGATGGCCACACAAGTTCGCAAAAGGTTGCCCCGGACTGGCAAAGCAGGCACATTTCCTCTACCCTTTCGGCCTTTCGAGCCCTTTCAGATCCATGGCGCATCCAGCCGATTCCGCAACGTCCCGGGCGCCCGTGGCCGGTACGACAGAGAAACCGAGCGACAGCTATGTGCAGTCGTTTGCGCGCGGCCTGTCGGTGATCCGTGCCTTCGACGCCAGTCATCCGGCGCAAACGCTGACCGAGATCGCCCAGGCCAGCGGACTGACCCGCGCCGGGGCACGCCGCATCCTGCTGACGCTGGTGGGCCTGGGCTATGTGCAGAACGATGGTCGGCTGTTTCGCCTGACGCCGAAGATCCTGGACCTCGGATTCGCGTACCTGACGTCGATGCCGTTCTGGAACCTGGCCGAGCCGATCATGGAAACGCTCTCGCAATCCGTGCATGAGAGTTGCTCGATCTCCGTGCTGGACGGCACCGAGATCGTTTACGTGCTGCGCGTGCCGGCACGCAAGATCATGACCATCAACCTGTCGATCGGTAGCCGGCTGCCGGCTTACTGTTCGTCGATGGGACGCGTGCTGCTGTCGGGACTGGATGCGGCCGAACTCGACCGGGTGTTGCGTGCATCGGACCTGCAGGCACGTACCCGTCGCACGGTCACCGATATCGACACGCTGAAGACACTGATCGCCGAAATCCGCACACGCGGCTGGGCGCAGAACGATCAGGAACTGGAAGAAGGGCTGGTGTCGCTGGCCGCACCGATCCGCAATCGCACCGGACAGGTGATTGCCGCGCTCAATATCAGCGGCCAGGCCAATCGCACCAGCGCACAGGAAATGGTGGACCAGTTCCTGCCGCCGTTGCTGGAGGCGGCCGACAAGATTTCGGCCATGGTCGGGCTGCGCACCTGAGCGCGCCAGCCCGCTGGTACTAGCGCGGCGCGGTCAATGGCTGCCAGGACACCGATACATCGCCCTTGACGAACGTCTGGCACGCCATGCGATAGCCGGCGCGCAGATCGTCATCGTTGAGATGCTTGCGCTCCTTGGGCTTGACTGCATCGGTATGCTCGAGCCCGGTCTCGATCCGGCATTTGCAGGTACCGCAGATGCCGCCACCACACTTGAACGGGATGCCGCCCTGCTCGCGCAGCGATACGCGTAGCAGGTTGCTGTTTTCCGGCGCGGTCACGGTCTTGCCCTGATTGGTCAAGAACGTGATGGCCACCGTGCGCGTCTGCGGCACGGCATCGGCTTCGGTATCGTCGGCCACAGTGGTATCCGTTTCGGTATCGGCCCGCATCATTGCTTCCTCATAGTGAGATCCATGCTGCCAAAGTGCGCGAGTTTGTGAAGCGCATCGTGGGCAGCGGCGAGCGTATCGAAACGCTCCAGGAATTTGGTGGGCACGTGATTGACCACTGGCGCGGTGCCGGCATCGACTCCATCGCCGGTTTCATCGATTACGCGCACCTTTATCGTCTTTTCCGTTTCCACCAGTTCGGCAATCACGAAGATGGCCTTGGGACGCCCGTAGAACAGGTATTCCCAGGTTTCCAGAGGCTGCACGCCGGGTACGGCCTCGGTGCGGAACTGGCCGGGCTTGCTGGTCAGGATCACGAACATGTCAGGTCGTCAGTTCCGGCTGCTCGAGTTCGATGTCATGCGTGAGCCAGATCTGGCATGCCAGCCTGAACCCCTGGTCGAGCCGTTCGCCAAGCTGCTTCTTCTCTTTCCAGTTGGGTGGCGGCAGGTGTTCGGCACCATCCAGCACTCGGCATGCACATTTGGAACACTTGCCCATGCCACACTCGTAGCGCAGGTGTGGATACGGGAACTGCTTGATGCCCGCGCGCACCACGAGGTTCGTCTCAGGCTTGACCTCGTCCACGAACACCTGGCCGTTCTTGTGGAAAACAACTTTCGGCATATGACTTTGTAAAATCTGAGTTGGAATCGGCTGGCCCGTGCTCGTATCAGTGCCAGATCAACATCGCGCAGGTCGTGGAGACAACCAGCCCCGCAATCACCGGCAGCAGCAGCGCACGCACGGCGTCGAGCACCGGCACGCGCGCAAAGCCAGCCACGGCAATCAGCGACGACCAGGCGATCAGCGTGCCGCCACCGGTCCACACCGCACCCATCTGGCCTACGGCCGCCAGCGTGGCCGAATCGAAACCAACGACCGGACCCAACGCACCGGCCAGCGTGCCCGTCAGCGGCAGTCCGGCAAAACCCGAACCGTCGATGCCGGTGATCATGCCCACCAGCAGCACGCCAAAGGCGACCAGCACGTGGTTGTCGGGAATCATGTGCTGGTAGGCCTGGATCAGTTCGAACAGCAGGCTTGGCGCCTTGCCCGCATCCACGCCCAGGATCTGCGCGGCAGTTTCACCGGCACCCACGAAGAAGAAACCGGCGATTGGCAGGACCGAACCCATGGCCTTGAATGCAAACACAAAGCCATCGGTAATGTGTTCGGGACACACGTCGAGCATCTTGCGCGGCCCCTCGGCGGCCAGCGTGGCCAGCATCATCAGCAGAGCCGCCACGCCACCCACCAGCGCCGCGGCAGCGCCACCGTTGAGATCGGGCATGCCCGCGCCGATCTTCGGCAGCACCATCAGCGAGACCACGCAGATGAACGCCAACGGCGTCAGCACCGCGAAGAACTTGGACCACTTCACGCGACGCTGCGCCACCATCGCCAGGCTCGACTCGATGTTGGCGTCGGTCACCAGCGGTTCCGCATGCGAGGTGCCGCGTGCGATCTCAGCCTTGTCGAAGGTACCGGTTGCTTCTACGGCGGTATCGACACCGGTGGCACGCGCCTGCCAGCGGTCGAGCAGCGCCCCGCTGGCGGGCACGATATGGCGACGCATCGACAGGTAGGCCAGCGTGAGCGCAATCGCGCCGGTAATGATCGACAGGATCAGCGCACGGTCCGCCACCACGGCGGCACTGACCGCAGCACCGGCCGCCTTGGCACTGATGCCCGGCGCCACACCGATCACATAGTCCGACGACAGTGCCATGCCCTGGCCGGCAATCGCAATGGCCATGGCTCCGGCCAGCGGCGGCAAGCCAGCGGCAATCGCGGCGGGCAGCAGGATGGCCGAGACCAGCGGCACCGCGGGCGTGGGCCAGAAAAACAGCGAGATCACATAGGTAATGCCGGCCAGGATGAAGTAGGCGCTGTGTCCGTTCTTCATGACCACACGGAACGGCTCGACCATGCGTATATCAGAGCGCAACGTCTTCAGCGCATTGAGCAGCGCCGTCATGAACGCAATGACCAGGAAGATGTTGAACAGCTCCTTGGCCGCGACCAGGCTCGCTGAAAATATGCCGCCCAGCGCGCTGACCGGACTGCCCGTGATGGCCAGGATCACGAGGAAAGTGCCAAGAATCGACGGCACTACGACATTGGCACGCAGGATCATGGTCAACACGATCACTGCAACGCCTAGCAGGTACACCCAGTGTGCCAGGCCGATCTCTACGGTTTGTTGCATGAGGCTCCCCTGATCATGGAGGCCCTTGTGGGGGCGGTATGGAATTACTGTCTCGAATCTTTTTTGTATACTATATCCCGCAACATCCCGAAAACAAGCGAAAGTTGCAGAACCTAGGGAAATCACCCGATCGGTGCGATATCTGGCTACAGCGCACGGATTACGGGCATCTCGCACCAGTTCGGAAGTGCCTCGGAATATGGAAAACCCTCTGGCATTTTTCAAAAGCTTGTGTAGACTGTATACCGAAATAGCTTCTGAGACGACTTAGCCATGCTCCACGTCACCGACGCAATGATCGATCGCCACGTCACGGCCGCCGACGCCCAGGCCGCGATGCTGGAAGCATTCCGCAGCTTCGGCCGCGGCGACGCCGCCATGCAGGAACGGATTCGTACCGAGGCCGGCGGCGTGAAGCTTTCGACACTGGGCGCTGTCATACCGGACCAGCAAGTGGCCGGCGCCAAGGTCTACACCACGATCGCCGGTCAGTTCTCGTTTGTCATCCTGCTGTTTTCAACGGTTGACGGCCGGCCGCTGGCCTCGTTCGACGCGGGCGCCATCACGCGGTTGCGCACAGCGGCCTGCACGGTACTGGCCGCACAGCGCCTGGCGCGCACCGATGCGCGGACACTGGCGCTGTTCGGTGCCGGCACCCAGGGGGTGCAGCATGCGCTGCAACTGTCCGCCGCCCTGCCACTGCAGCGCATACTTGTCAGCGATCCGTATGCCGCTGCCGATGCTGCCGACCGACTGGCCACGCAATGCGGCATCGCTGTCGAATTTGCCCAACCCGAAGACGCCGTGGCGGACGCCGACATCATTGTCACGGCGTCACGGTCCACCACACCGCTATTCGCGGGCGCCAGCGTCAAACCCGGCGCATTCGTGGCGGCCATCGGTTCCAGCCTGCCGCATACGCGTGAACTCGACGACACGTTGCTGTCGCGTGCCGCCGCAGTGGTGGTCGAATGGCGGCCACAGTCCCTGCGCGAAGCGGGCGACCTCGTGCTGGCCGACAAGGCCGTGCTGCCAGACCACAAGATCGTGGAACTGTCCGACGTATTGCTCGACTCGAAAGCCGTGCGCCAAAACCCCGACGACATCGTGATCTACAAGTCGGTGGGCGTCGGCCTGGAAGATGTGGCGCTGGCTGGCGTGGCATGGCAACGCCTGTGCGACGCAAAAGCCGTCGCCGCCTGACCGGATAAAGGAACCTTGCAGTCAACCGCCTTGTGCGGCTTTTTTATCGCCCAAACGACGTTGTAGAAAGTATACAAAACTCACTCACCCCCATTCGCCAAGTACAGGAGCCCCAAATGGCCGAACTGATGAACCGTGAAGATTTCCGTGCCGCCCTTGAAAACGCCATCAAGGGCAAGAGCGCCAACCAGGCGCCGTTCAGCAAGGCATGGGCCAGTGGCACGCTGAGCCGCGACCATCTGGCCCGCTGGGCCGAGAACCACTATCACTATGTGGGTCCGTTCGCGGATTACCTTGGCTATATCTATGCCCGCACGCCCGACCACATGACCGAGGCCAAGGACTTCCTGCTGGCAAACATGTACGAGGAAGAAATTGGCGGTGATCGCCATACCGACCTGCTGATCCGCTTTGCCGAGGCCTGCGGCACCACGCGCGAACGTATGGTGAGTCCCGACAACATGTCGCCCACCACGCGCGGCCTGCAGAGCTGGTGCTATGCGGTGGCCATGCGTGAAGACCCGGTGGTGGCCGTGGCCGGCCTGGTAGTGGGCCTGGAGTCGCAGGTCCCGTCGATCTATCGCAAGCAAACCCCGACGCTGCGCGAGAAGTACGGCTTTACCGACGAGGAAGTGGAATTCTTCGACCTGCATATCGTGTCCGACGAAATCCATGGAGAGCGCGGCTACCAGATCGTGCTCGAGCACGCCAACACGCCCGAACTGCAACAGCGCTGCCTGAAGATCTGCGAGATCGGCGCCCAGATGCGCCTGCTCTATACGACCGCGCTCTATTACGACTACGTCGAACCGAAGCAGCAAGCAGTGGCCGCCTGAAGCATCGCGACGCCATGGCCGGACGCTGCTGCTGGCGCGTCCGGTGTTTCTCCGAATCAGAACAGGGCCCCCGCAAGATGACCGAGACGTACCGCAACTATATTGACGGCGAATGGTGCGACAGCGCCAGCGGCCGCACGCTCGACAATATCAATCCTGCCGACACGCGCGACATCGTCAGCCGCCACGCAGCGTCCGACGCACGTGACGCCGCCGCCGCGGTGGCCGCCGCCGCCGCCGCATTCGACGCGTGGAAGAAAACCCCGATCGGCAAGCGCGCGAAGATCCTGAACGATGCCGCCGCGCATCTGGAAGCAAACGCCGATGCCATCGCCGCCGAGCTGACGCGCGAGGAAGGCAAGTCGCTGAACCTGGCGCGCGACGAAATCATGCGTTCGGCGCAGACGCTGCGCTTCTATGCGGTCGAAGGCCAGACCTTCAGCGGCGAAAGCTATCCGAACGACGATCCGGACATGCTGGTCTACAGCCTGCGCGAACCGCTGGGCGTGGTGACCGTGATCTCGCCGTGGAACTTCCCGGTATCGATTCCCGCGCGCAAGATCGCACCGGCGCTGATTACCGGCAACACCGTGGTGTTCAAGCCATCCTCCGACGCGCCGCTGTCCGGATTTCGCTTGGCCGAGGCATTTGTCAAGGCAGGCATCCCGAAAGGCGTGCTCAATTTCCTGACCGGCAGTGCCGCCGAGGTGGGGCCCACGATTGTCGAATCACGTGCGGTGCGCGCGGTGTCGTTCACGGGGTCGACCTCGGCTGGCGAACAGATCCACAAGTCGGTGCCGATGACCACGCGCACGCAGATGGAGCTGGGTGGCAAGAATCCGTTGATCGTAATGGAAGACGCGGATCTCGATCGCGCCGTGGACCTCGCCATCAAGGGCGGCCTGTCGCTGTCAGGCCAGGCTTGCACCGGTACCAGCCGCATCCTGGTCATGCGCGGCGTGAAGCAGGCATTCACCGAGAAACTCGTGGCCAAGGTGAAGACCCTCAAGATCGGCCACGGCATGGCGTCGGGCATGGATCTGGGTCCGCTGGCCACACGCAAGCAACTGGAAACGGTGCTCGGCTATATCGCCACCGGCAAGCAGGAAGCAACGCTGCTGTGCGGCGGCGAGCCATTGACCGAAGGCGACTTCGCCCACGGCTACTACGTGGCGCCTGCCGTCTTCACCGACGTCACGCAGGCCATGCGGATCGCGCAGGAAGAAATCTTCGGCCCGGTGCTGGCGATCATCGAAGTCGACAGCTACGCCGACGCCATCGCCAAGGCCAACGATAGCGAGTACGGCCTGTCCGCCGCCATCGCCACACGCAATCCGCGCTACATCCACGACTTTGCCCGCGATATCGAATCGGGCACGGTGAAGATCAACCGCACCACCACCGGCAACCTGGTCAACGCGCCGTTTGGTGGCCTGAAGCGCTCCAGTACCTCGACCTTCCGCGAATCGGGTCGCGCCGGGCTGGAGTTCTACACGCAGATCAAGACCGTCTACCAGGGCGTCTGACAAACAACGCCATAAGGAAACCAACATGAAGAAAGCCATCAAGCTCGAGTTGAAGGAAGCCCGCCATATGGTGGCCGCCGCGATTCGCAAGGCCGAGGAAATCGGCGTGCTCGAATCGGTCTGTATCGTCGATGACGGCGGCTATCCGCTGCTGCTGGAACGCATGGACGGTGCCCGCATCACCGGTCCGCAGATTGCCTGGAACAAGGCGTTCACGGCCGCCGGGCACAAGCGCTCGACCCATCTGTTCAACACGGCGCCGAATGGCCCGGCACTGCCCGGCAACGAAGCGTTCGGCATCCAGTGGAGTTTCGACGGCAAGTTCGCCGTGTTCGTGGGCGGCTACCCGATCGTGGTCAATGGCGAAGTGATTGGCGGCGTGGGCCTGTCGGGCGGCAACGGCGAACAGGACACCGCCTGCGGCGTGGCGGCGCTCGAAGCGCTGCGCGACCTGCTGGCCGCTGAAGACCTGACCGTGCTGGCCCAGGCCGATATCAAGAAGTAAGCAGGAGTCATCATGTCCCATCGGGTCGAGATTGCGGAAACGCAGCAGGTGTTCATGGTGGCACCTGGAGAATCGGTGCTCGACGCCGCGCTGCGCTGCGGCGTCAGCCTGGCGCATGAGTGCACCTTCGGTGGCTGCGGCACGTGCCGCATGCGCGTGGTGGAAGGGTCGGTCTCCTACGAGGACTTCCCGATGGGGCTGACCGAGGAAGAACACGCCGAAGGCTTCGCGCTGGCCTGCCAGGCGCGGCCCGACGGCGATCTCGTGATCAGCACCGCGCGCGGCACGGAAACGCTGGTGCCCGCGCGGCGCGCCACGGCCACGGTCCAGTCCATCGCACAACTCGGCCCCGATGTCCTTCACCTGCGCCTGGCGTTGCCCGCAGACGAGCCATTCGAGTACGCGCCGGGCCAGTACCTGAAGGTGCTGCTCGGCGACGGAAGCCATCGCAGCTTCTCGATGGCGTCGGCGCCGAATGGCAATACCGTCGACTTTCACGTCCGGCAGATCGCCAATGGCCGCTTCACGTCGCAGCAGCTGCCGCAACTGCACGCCGGCGACCAGCTCGACGTAGAACTGCCACATGGCAACTTCAGCCTGCGCAAGGAAGACTACCGCCCGCTGCTGATGGTGGCCACCGGCACCGGGCTGGCCCCGATCAAGAGCATGCTCGAATCGCTGATGGATGATCCCGACTGTCCGCCCGTGTGGCTTTACTGGGGCATGCGCTCAGCCGCCGACCTGTATCTGCATGACGAGATTGCGCGCTGGGGCGAACGGCTTTATGACTTCCAGTATGTGCCGGTATTGTCGCGTGCCGACGCAGACTGGCATGGCCGCCGCGGCTATGTGCACGATGCCGTGGCCGCCGACCTGGGCGACCTGTCGGAGCACGCCATCTACCTGTGCGGTTCACCGAACATGATCCACGATGCCAAACAGGCCTTCATGGTGCTGGGCGCGCAGGCGCCGTTCATTTACTCGGACGGATTCACGTTCCAGCATGCCGAGCATTGAGTAGTTGTCTACCCTATGTCTTGCATGAGGAAGTGACGGTATACAATAGCGGCATTCACGCCGTGGCCAACCGACCGCGGCGTTCCATCGAATTCCGACGGCCGATCCCGACCATGAACGACGCCACCGCCAGTGCCATCAAGCCGAATCCGGAAGCCCCGGCTGCCAGCCTGGGTGCCCAGCATTCCCCTCTTTTCGCATTGGTGACCGACACCTTGCGGCAACGCATCCTTGGCGGGCAATACGAACAGGGCGAGCGGCTGGTGGAAAATACGCTGTCACTGGAGCTGGGCGTGTCGCGTATTCCGGTGCGCGAGGCGCTACGCGCGCTGGCGGCCGAAGGCCTGGTGAGTATCGAGCCGCGCCGTGGCGCATCGGTGGCGCGCTTGTCGCCCAATATCGCGCGCGAGATGGTGGAAGTGCGCGCCACGCTGGAAGGGCTTAACGCCAAGCTGGCCGCGCAGCGCCGCGACCCGGCGCTGATCCAGGAGCTCGAGAAAGTGCTCAAGGAAGGCAACGATGCCGTCAACAGCGGGCAGACCGAGCGCTTTATTGAACTCAATTCCCGCTTTCACGAAGTGCTCGGAAATATCGCTGCCAACAGTGTGTTGCAGGACATGATGCGCTCGTTGCGCGAACGTACCGCGCTGCTGTTTGCCCCGGCAAACCTGAGCCGGGCGCGCACCAACTGGGACGAGCACGCCCAGATCCTGCAGGCCGTGATCGCCGGCGATGCCGATTTGGCGTCACTACTGGCTACCCGCCATGTCTACAGCGCGGCCAAGGCAGTGGAAGCGATGAACGGTGACGCCACGGCGGCGTAATAACGCAGTAGCGCAGCACCGCAATAACTCGCTCGCCCGGTGGCTCCCTGAGGTCAGCTGCACCCCTTCAGTTCACACAAGCCCGCATTGCGCACCACGAAATGGCGCAGTGCACCATTGAAGTGTATACTGTAGGCGTTTGTTGACCACAATAGGGAATCACCATGAACTACCCGGATGCTTCGTATTTCGACCGTCCGGTGGGCGAGCAGCTTCGCAGCCACTTCGCACGCCGTGCCATCGTTCGTCAGGCCACGCCGTTGCTGCCGTTCCGTTTCGCCGACCTGCTGGCGCTGCTCCGGAGCGGAACCACGCAAAGCAAGACGGTCTGAGCCAAAGCCACACCTCTGGCCCACCATGAACAAAGCCGCCCAGATGGGCGGCTTTTGTTTTCCCGGGTCGTTCAGATCGTGGCCGGCGGCATCTCGACGCTGCCAAACTCGGCCGATCTGCTACCGCTTATCGGACGATTGCTGGCACCGAAATACGCAAATGCCACCGACAGCTTGACGGCTTCCGAGTCATTGCGGCCCGCGGCATGGAACAGCCGGCTGTCGAACATCAGCACGTCGCCCCGGTGCAGCGCCAGCGGCATGGTGCCCTTGAGCAGATCCTTGCTGGCCGGATGCGCCTCCACCAGGAACTCGGCCGGATCGAGCTGCGCCGGATCGAGCCGCGCGCGGTGCGAGCCCGGAATCACGCGCAGCACGCCGTTGCGCTCGTCTTCATCGCCCAGTGCCAGCCACACCGTGACCAGATCCGGCTTTACGAACGACCAATAGCGCGTGTCGCGATGCCAGCCAGTCTGGCTGCCAAAATGCGGATGCTTGGTCATCACGCAGTTATGGTGGGCCAGGGTCAGCCGCACCGGCTCGCCAAGCAGCGCCTCGACCGTGGCCACCACTTGCGCATTGCTGGCCCAGCGTCGGAATGCCTCGTCGCGGCCATAGGCCTGGCGCAGGCGGCGCACCGTATTGCCGCCCGTGGCCTGGCGCGTGGCCGGTGCCCCCGGGTAGCCTAGATCGGCCTCGAACTCCACCGGCGGCACCGCGCCCGCCAAATGCTGGCGCGTCACAGCTTCCAGCGCCGCGCACGTGGCTTCGCTGGCAAAGTTGCGCAGGACAATGTACCCGCCGGTGTGGAATTCACGCGCCAGGCTGGCCAGCGCCGCCTGGTCGGCCAGCGGCGCGGAAGAATCGAAATCGAGGGAAGCGGACGCGCCAGACGCGCGCTGTTGCGAAGCAGTCATTGCAGCGAGGTAAGACGATTCTGAAAGTGGCAAGGTGCCAACAACACCGATGATGCCAGAAGCCACGAGAACCGGCGCGGGTTGGCGCCTGATTCCGGTGTTTTTGGACTAAACAGAGGCGTTGTCGCGGCTTCGCTGCGTGCGGAAACCCACTGTCCGATGCGACCCCGGCGCCGCTACAATGGCCGCACCCTGCTGTACGAACCGCATCGCCAACCACCCTTGATGCCGCCATCGTGACTGCCCGACCCAAGATCACCGCCTCGCTGGCCGAGGCCCAGAACCAGCTCGGCCGCATCGTCCTGGGCAAACCCCGCCAGGTGCGGCTGGCGCTCGCATGCATGCTCGCTGGCGGCCACTTGCTGCTGGAAGACGTGCCCGGCGTGGGCAAGACCACGCTGGCGCATGCCCTGGCGCAAACACTGGGACTCCAGTACCGGCGTGTGCAATTCACAAGCGACCTGCTTCCCGCCGATCTGGTTGGCGTTTCGGTTTTCCTGCGCGAGACCGGTGACTTCCGCTTCCACCCCGGTCCGGTCTTTGCGCAACTGGTACTGGCCGACGAGATCAACCGCGCGCCACCGAAGACGCAGAGCGCCCTGCTCGAAGCGATGGCCGAGCGTCAGGTCACCCATGACGGTGTCACGCATGCACTGCCGGCTCCGTTCTTTGTCATTGCCACCCAAAACCCGCTAGAACAGATCGGGACGCATGCGCTACCCGAATCCCAGCTGGACCGCTTCACGATGCGCATTTCGCTCGGGTATCCCGACCCGGCGTTCGAACGCGTGCTCTACCTGGGCGGTGCCGCAAAGCAGGAAGCGACGGCCATCATGAACGCGGAGCAGGTGCTGGCGCTGCAAGCTGCGGTCGGCCGCGTCTACGCCAGCCCGGCGCTGGTGGACTATGTACTGGCCCTGGTACAGGCCACACGCGCGGAACCAGGCTTCGCCGCGGGACTCTCGCCACGCGCCGGCCTGTCACTGCTGGCATGCGCGCGGGCCTGGGCGCTGCTTGACCAGCGCGAGATGGTGGTGCCTGAAGACGTGCAGGCCGTCTTTGCAGCGGTAGCCGCTCACCGGCTGTTGCCAGCCGGGCAGGGACAAACCTCGCTGGATCGCCTGCTGGCCGGCGTGGCGATCCCCTGACCACGCGCCACAGTTGCTTGCGCCCAGATCATGCGACGCGCCTCGGCGGTGCCCAATGCTCATGGAACGTCACCCGCCACGGTGACGGCGCGCCCGCGTCGGCCGCGCAAGCCCATCAACGGCGTGGTCACGCTCGACCGGCGGCATCTCTATATCCTGCCCACGCGTAGCGGGCTCGGCTTCGCACTGTTGTTGCTGGCCATGCTGGTGACTTCGCTGAACTACAACATCAGCCTGGGCTTTGCCCTGACCTTCCTGCTGACCGGTATCGGCATGGCCTGCATGTGGATGGCCTATCGCAACCTGCTTGACCTCGAAGTTTCCGCAGGCCCCGTATCCGCTGCCTTCGCGGGCGATGTCGCGGTGTTTGCATTGCACGCCAGCAATCACGACAGCGGCGCGCGAATCGGCATCGAGGCACGTGTATCGCGCGACAGCGAGACACGGCAGCCACCTTCGCTGACGCTCGATGGCATGGGCAGTGGCGACCTGCCTGTCCATGTGCCCGCACCGCGCCGCGGCCGGCTGGCATTGCCGCGCGTCACCATCTCCAGCCGCTTTCCATTCGGGCTATTCCGCGTCTGGAGCTATGCGGATTTTCCGGTCACCGCGATCGTCTATCCCGCAGCCGAACCCAAGGCGCCACCGCTGCCGTTGATTCCCCAGCCCGACGACAGTGACGACGGCGTGCTCGGCGTGGCATCGGACGATGGCATCGACCAGTTGCGCAGGTACCGTCCGGGCGACCCGCTGCACCGAATAGCGTGGAAGCACAGCGCACGTGCCGGCCGTTGGCTCAGTCGTACCGGGCAAACCCAGCGGCAGCCCGGCTGCTGGATCGACTGGAATACGCTGCCGGTCACGATGGACACCGAGGCACGGCTGTCGCGGCTCTGCGCGTGGGTGCTGGCCGCGGGCGACACCATGGACATCGGCCTGCGCCTGCCCGGCGTGGAACTCTCGCCAGGCCACGGCGCTTCGCATCGCCGTGCCTGCCTGGAAGCGCTGGCGCTATGGCCGGAGCGCCGCCCATCATGACATCGCCAGCCCAGCCGCAACGCACGCTCGGCCACCAGGAACATGGCATGCTGATTGGCCAGCTGGCGCTGGTGCTTGCGCCGCAGGCCCGCACGCTACCGGTGTCGATCAGTATCCTGCTATTGCTGCTGCTGGCCTGGCGCTGGCTGCTGTGGCGGCAGCGCGCGCCGCTGCCATCGAAGCTGATGATCGGCGTAACAGCGGTACTGGTACTGGTGATTGCCGGCGCGCTGGTCTGGCAGGCCGGCGGCAGCCTGGGCCGAGAGCTATGCGTGGCGCTGCTGGCGGCGTTCGTCATCCTCAAACTGATGGAAACGCGTGCGCTGCCCGATGCGACGCTGGTCACGCAGTTGTCGTTCTACCTGCTGCTGACACTCTATCTGGCTGACCAGCCATTCTGGCTGGCGCTCTACAGCATGGCCATCGGTGCCTGGATCCTGCGCAACTGGCTGCTGTTCCATCACCCGGAAGCACGCGGACGGCTGGCGATCTGGCCGCTGCTGGGACGCATGGCGCTGTTCGGCTTGCCCTGGGCCCTGTTCCTGTTCGCGCTGTTTCCTCGGCTCGACCATCCGTTATGGCGGCTACCGCAATCCGAGCCCCTGGGCCGTACCGGCATCAGCGACACGATGAAGCCGGGGAGTATCGGCGAGCTGATCCGGTCACCGGAAGCGGCGTTCCGCGCCGACATCATCGGCAATCCACTGCCCCCCAGCGCGCTCTACTGGCGCGCCCTGGTGCTCTGGAACTACGACGGCCAGACGTGGCGACTGGACGACGCGCAACCGACCCGACCCGCGCCGGGCTTGCGCGATGATGTCGAGGACGATGTCCCGCTGGCCGCACCATCGTCAGGCCTGCGCGAATACAACGTGACCCTGGAGGCCACGCAGAAAACCTGGCTCTATCTGCTCGATCGTGGCGTGGCAGTGTCGGACAGCCTCGCGGCACGCCAATCCGCCGACGGAGAGTTTTTCACGCGTACCCCTGTGGACCGGCCACTGCGCTATCGGGCGCAATCGATGCTGCAGGCAACACCCCAGCCGCTGACACGCCGTACGCTGCAGCTATCGCTGGCATTGCCGGATGGTAATCCGCGCAGTCGCGAGCTGGCGGCACGCTGGGCAACGCAGTATGCCGATCCGTGGCAACGCGTGCAGGCAGCCATGCGGCTGTTTGCCGCGGCGCCATTTGCCTACACACTTTCGCCGCCGCCGCTGGGTGCGCAACAGGTCGACAGCTTCCTGTTCGATACGCGGCGCGGCTTTTGCGAGCACTACGCGAGCAGCTTCGTATTCCTGATGCGCGCGGCCGGCGTGCCTGCACGGGTGATAACCGGCTATCAAGGCGGCGAGTTCAATCCGGTCGGCAAACACTATGTGATCAGGCAGTCCGATGCACACGCCTGGGCCGAGGTCTGGCTCGACGGGCGCGGCTGGGTTCGTGTGGACCCGACCAGCGCCGTAGCGCCAAGCCGGGTGGAAGAAGGTGTCGATGCCGCGCTCGAAGGAGAAGAACTGCAGGCGCTGCGCGACCTGCGCGCGCCCGGATGGTTGCGTGATCTGCGTTGGGGCTTCGACGGCCTGGCCTACAAATGGCAACGTTGGGTGCTCGAATACGACCGGGGGCAACAACACCGTTTGCTCGACCAGATTGGTCTGGCCAACCAGTTGCCGCGTGTGATGGCCTTTGGGCTGGCCGGCCTGAGCCTGATGGCACTGGTGCCGATGTGGCTACGGCGCCGGCGCGTGGATCCGGTTCAGGCACTGTACGAGCGCTTCTGTGGGCTGCTGTCTCGGCATGGCTGCGCGCGGCGCGCATCGGAGGGGCCGCATGATTTCGCGGCGCGTGCCGAAACCGCGTTGCCCCACGCCGCGCCAGCGGTGCGCGCGTTCACCAATGGCTACATTGCGTGGCGCTACGGGAAACCGGCCGGGCAAGCGGACGCCAGGAACCTGTCCAACCTGCGCCAGGCACTGCGCGAATTGGCGCGAAGCCTCAAACGATAGATTTGCCGACAAGTTGGCGCGGCGAATCGTCGCTGAGCATGACCAGACTGTCCATCAGACGCGCCTTGCAAACTGACGTCGCGGCACATATAGTTTCATCCGTAACTATTGCAGATGAAACTACCTATGTCGTTCGAACGCCGCATCGACCGCTTTTGCGATGACCATCCAGAAGCGCCACGTGACCTGATCCTGGCGTCGCGGTTGCTGCTGCGTTCGGCGCGGCTGTTGCGGCATCACATCGAGCGCGCCCTCGCGCCTCACGGGCTGGACCTGAGCCAGTACCTTGTCATCAGCATGCTGGCGATCGATGCTGGCGAACCGACCATGCCGTCGGAACTGGGCATGACGATCGATGCCACGCGCACGCAGATGACGCGGTTGATCGACGTTCTGGAAGCGCGGGGCCTAGTGCAGCGCAAGGCTTCCGAGCATGACCGGCGCAGCCTGGAGCTGAGCCTGACACCGGCCGCACACGCGCTTCTGGAACATGCAGCGCCCGCCGTCCATGCCGCCTATGGCGAAGCCTGGGCACCGATCGGCAAGGCCGGTCTGGCTGCCGCCACCCGCGAACTCACCCAGCTACATCAGCACCTTGCCGCGCTGGAGGCAGTCAAGCCGTGAGCGCCCATGCTGGACGCTGGCACCGGCTGCGTGCCGGCATGCGCTGGCTGCGGCTGTTAAGCCATCAGCAGCGGCAGACGCTGATCATGATGCTGCTGGGACTGACGACCGGCGTCGAATTCCTTGAAAACATCATGTTCGTGTTTGCGTCGAGCCATATCATCGGCGGCATCGATGCGGACCCGCGCAGCTTTGCGCTGGTGCAGGCCGCCTACGCGGTCGGCAGCATGATGATGATCCTGAAGCAGCAATGGCTGGCGCAGCGGTTTGGCTATCGCCACTACCTGACCGCCTCGCTGCTGCTGTTCATGGCTGGCACGCTGGTGGCCGCCACCAGCACGTCACTGCCGCAAATGGTTCTCGCCCGCTTCATGCAGGGTGTCGGCGGCGGTGCGCTGTTCACCAGTTGCCGGATACTGGTCAACCTGATGTTCGGCGCCGCAGACCGCCCGCGCGCCTCGCGCTTGTTCATGCTGGGAATTTTCACGGCATCGGCCATCGCGCCGGCCCTGGCTGCGGAGCTGGTCGAACGCGGTGTCTGGCAGGATGTTTTCTACGGCGTAATGCCGTTCGCCTTGCTCGCCACGGCCGGGGTCTGGCTGCTGCTGCCCGACGCGGAACCGCGCGATGACATGGAAGGGCCCGCACTCGGCCCCTTGCTGCTGTTCGGCGTGGCCATGGTCGCGCTGCAGGCATCGATGACCGAGGCACGCTTCGACATCTTCTCGCACCCTCTGCGCGTGGCTGTCATTGCCGCGGTCGCTTTGGCGCTGCTCGGCATCTTCCTCTGGCATCAGTGGCACCACGCCACGCCCGTCTTGCGGCTGCGCTCACTGCGCCAACCGGTGTACATGGCCGGGCTGGCGATGTACTTCATCTATTACATGATCAGCAACCTGAGCAGCTATGTGTTCCCGATCTATGCGGAACAGGCGCTCAGGTTTCCGCTGGCCACTACCGGGTGGCTCAACACATTGGCCGGGGTCATCAGCCTGGTGGGCATCTGGGTCTATCTGCGCATGGCGCGCAGGCTCAAACACAAGAAGCCGGTGATGGTCGCCGGGCTGCTGCTGATGTGTGCCGCCATGACGTACTTCTCGTTCATGCCGCCAGACATTGGCCCTTCGGCATTAGTCGTCGGGCTCATCGGCAAGGGCCTGTTCGGTGTGATGGTCATCATCCCGATTGCAGGGCTCACCTTCGGCTCTCTGGCCGGCGACGACTTCGCCCACGGCTATCGCAGCAAAAACCTGGTCCGGCAGATCGCGAGCTCGTTCGCCTCGGCCGTTGGCGCAGTGCTACTGCAGAACCGTCAGTTTGCCGTGCACACGAGCCTGGCAAATGCCATCGGTCAACGGCCGGCGGAAACAGAACAATGGATGCATGCCATGCAGTCCACACTCGCAGCACGTGGCTTCGATGCCGGACAGGCTCACGCCGGTGCGCTGGTACAACTGGCTGCCATGGTCGATCAACAGGCGCGACTGATTGCCTGCGAGGATCTCTATCGGTTGATTGCCGCGCTCGCGCTGATGGCGGCGGTCTTTATGCTGGTGCAGCGCCGGCTCGATTGACCACGCCTGGCGAAGCAAGCGGAGGAGGAACGGCGGTCGTACGGTTGCGCTGGCAGCAGCGCGGCAATGGCGCATCGCCATCGCGAACGGGCAAGTATGCCCTGAGATCAGGAACGCGGTGCGGTCACGCGGTCTTCAGAACAGCGACAGCTGGCGCATGCCGAAACCCACGGTCTCTTCCACGCGGGCACGTGCGTGTGCGAGCGAACCCTCTGCGCCGGAATAGTTGCCGGCCGCCCAGTGGTAGACCACAGGCAGGTCACCGCGGTCGGACAGGCGAACCTCGCCAAGCTTGTCGCCACGATCACTGCGATAGTAGTGAGAACGGTAGCCACGCTCCCAGTGGGGAGGGACTTCTTTCTTGCGCCGACGAGCCGTCGGCTTTGTAGTGGCTGGCGTGAGCCGCCGTGCCAGGTCGGTACCCGGCGAGATGGGGGCGCGGGTGAAATCCAACTGCATAGACTTCCTTCTTCTGTCGATTCAGCAAGAACCAGAAGTGGCGACGTGAGTCACCACACGCTTCATGCATCGCAGTCGAGATGATACCCGCTCAAACGCCTCCATGGTACGTTTTGTCACCCGGAAATCCGCTTCTGGCAAGGGTTTGCGGGCGTATACGCGTATACGTATACGCCCGCTGTATACGTCTCGTATACGTTTCCGGTGGCGCGTAAACCGCTTCGTCGTGCTCGCTCAACCGAGATCGAGCGGGATGAAGATGCGTGCGTCGTCGCGTTGTACAAGCAGGGCCACCTGCTTGCCGGATTTCGACACCAGCGCGCGCAGTTGCTCCGCCGATGCGATCGGTGTGCCGTTCAACGACAAGATGACATCTCCGGGCTGGATACCCACGCGCGCGGCCGGACCCGTAACATCCTCGACGACCAGTCCGCCATCGATACCGCTATCGCGTTTCTCGGCCGGCGTCAGCGGACGTACCGCGAGACCCAGTCGGCCACCTGCCTCGCCACCGTTCTTGCCTTGCGCAACCGACGTTTCCTTCACGGCGCCGATCTTGACGGTCAATGCCATTGGCTCGCCTTTGCGGATCACCTTAAGCCTGGTCTCAGTACCTGGCTGCAGGTCAGCCACGTGTTCTGGCAGATCGCCCGAGTGATCGATCACGTCATCGCCCAGCTGCACGATCACGTCGCCCGGCTTTACGCCGGCTTTTGCAGCGGGACTGTCTGGTTCGACAGAGTTGACCAGCGCGCCCGCCGGCTTCGGCAGGTTGAAAGACTGCGCCAGCGCCTGGTTGACTTCCTGTACCGAGATGCCAAGACGCCCGCGGGTGACCTTGCCATGCTCCACCAGTTGCTGCTCAACCTTCTTGGCCACGTTGATCGGGATCGCGAACGACAATCCCTGGTAACCGCCGGTCTGGCTGTAGATCTGTGAATTGATACCAATCACTTCGCCACGCTGGTTGAACAACGGACCGCCCGAGTTGCCTGGATTGACGGCAACATCGGTCTGGATGAACGGCACATAGGTATCGTCCGGCAACGAGCGCGACTTGGCGCTGACGATGCCGGCAGTCACCGTATTCTCGAAGCCATAGGGCGAGCCGATCGCGAGTACGGGCTCACCAACCCGAATCTTCGAGGGGTCGCCCAGACGTACGGTAGGCAGGTCCTTGGCATCGATGCGAATGACTGCGATATCGGTCTGCGGATCCGAGCCCAGTACCTTGGCTTTGAATTCGCGGCGATCCGTCAGCTTCACCGTGACCTCGGTTGCGTTATCGACAACGTGGGCATTGGTCAGGATCAGTCCATCGGCGCTGACAATGAAGCCCGACCCCAGCCCCTTCACAAGCTGGGGTTGTTGGCTCTGCGGGCCCTGGAACTGAGGACCGAAACGCTTGAAGAACTGGAACAGCGGATCGTCCGGGTCCATGCCCGACGGCATTTGCGCCGACGTGCGCTGGGCACGCGCGGTTACGCTGATATTCACGACGGCAGGACCATACTGGTCGACGATGCCGGAAAAATCAGTTGGGGTGGCCACGGCTACCGGTGCAGTGACAGCCGGCGTTGGCGCTGCATATCCGGGAGTGATGGCATCCTTCTGCAAATAGGCATAGCCGCCCGCAAGGGCTGCGAGCGCGGCGACACCGACAGCGGAGCGAGCAAGAGTCTGACGAATCATGGTGCTTTCCTTTCTGGATGATGGGTGGCGCCGCTTTGCTGATTGGCGCGACATGGTCATCCTAAGCAGCCACACTTAAACCAGACTTAAGGCTCGGCTATTGGCTTGCCAGAACCGATCAGTCCTTGCCCCTTCATGAGCGAGCCCTATTCTCTATAGGGTCGATAGAAAATTTATCTTGCACACAATTTAATTGTGTATAAGATAGCTGCATGACGACGCCAACCAACACCCAGGCCAAGCCAACTGACTGGCTTCAGCTCGATCAGCAACTCTGTTTCGCGCTGTATTCAACATCGCTTGCAATGACGAAAGTCTATAAGCCGATGCTTAGTGAGCTTGGGCTTACATATCCTCAGTACCTTGTGATGCTTGTCTTGTGGGAGCACGACGAGTTGGCGGTATCGGAGTTGGGAACGCGACTGACGCTGGATTCCGGGACGCTGACGCCCTTGCTGAAGCGCCTGGAAACCGCCGGATTCGTCAGACGCGAGCGCGATGCTGCAGATGAGCGCCGCGTGCTGGTCAGCCTTACGGATCCTGGCCGCGCGTTGCGCAGCACCGCAGTAGGAATTCCGGAAAAGTTGTTGTGCGCGACGCAGTGCTCGATCGAAGAGATCCAGTCATTGACGGCGCGCCTGCATGCCATGCGGTCCACGTTGGAAGCTTCGCGGACCGAGGATTGATTGCCGATCATCGGCTCTTTGATTAGCTGCCCGTTCCGGGCGAACCTAGGAGATTGCAAATGAAACTGGAAAAAGTCCTTTATACCGCTCATGCATCCGCAACCGGTGGCCGTGATGGCCGCGCCCAGACTTCCGACGGCCAACTCGATGCCAAGCTGGCGGTGCCGAAGGAAATGGGCGGAGCCGGCAACGGCCTGAATCCGGAACAGTTGTTCGCCGCCGGTTACTCGGCTTGCTTCCTGGGTGCGATTCGCTTCGTGGCAGGCCAGCAGAAAATTACCGTGTCACCGGATGCCAAGATCGAAGGTGCAGTCGGTATTGGCCAGATTCCCCAGGGCTTTGGCATTCAGGTCGAACTGAAGATCTCGCTACCGGGCATGGAAAAGGAAGCCGCGCAAAAGCTGGTGGAAGCCGCTCACCAGGTTTGCCCGTATTCGAATGCCACCCGCGGCAACATCGAGGTCAACCTGATCGTGGTGTGAAGCTGTCTACGCTGCAGATATGAAAAACGCCGGCTATTTGCCGGCGTTTTTCATTGGATCCTGGGTTTATTAGCCTGACCTCTGCAGATCGACATACATCGCACGCTTTTGCGTGGCAGACATCCGTTTGATCCTTATTTCGGCCTTGAGGGCCTCGGATTTATTTGGAAATTGCAGCCAGCCAAGCAATCGCAATGGCCTGCGGGCACGTGTGTACTTGGCTCCGATTCCCGCCACATGCTGGGCATAGCGGCGCTGAACGTCAGTCGTAATGCCGGTGTAGATCGAGTCACCTTCGCACTCGAGCATATAGAGAAACCAGGGAGTTTCCTCAGCGATCGCGAGGTCGGTATCGGCAGACATTTGGCAGCGATGATACGCGAGCCCAAACCGTCGCGCAAAAATACAAAAGCCCAAAAGCAAAACCCCCAAGCTTATGGGCTTGGGGGTTCTGGGTATAAGAGCC
>CAUUBQ010000068.1:0-41739 GCA_963543405.1 uncultured Cupriavidus sp. | reverse complement strand
CTAGCTTCGTCGGCAGCGTCAGATGTGTATAAGAGACAGACCCCTCTCCCACTGCGTGGGCGAGGGGAGTCAAACCATCACAAATTCAAGCCTTCACTCTATCTGCTCGATCTGTTCCTGCAGTTCCAGCCAGCGTTCCTCGAGTTGATCGAGTTCGCTCGTGACTTCGCCCTGGCGCTTGAGCATCTCCATCAGCTTCGACTTGTTGGCTTCCTCGTAGCTTGAGGATTCGGCCATGAACGCGTCGACCGTGGTCTTGTCGTCCTGCAGCACGGCCATGCGCTTTTCCACCTTTTCCAGTTCCTTGGTCAGCGGCTTGCGCAGTACCGACAGCCGTTGCCGTTCGTCGGCCTCGGCGCGGCGCTGGTCCTTGCGGTTGACGCTCGGTGCCGCTTCGGCGGCATGGCTTGCCACCGCCGCGTTGCGCTTGGCGGCGGCCTGCTGCAACAGCCAGTCGCGGTAGTCGTCGAGGTCGCCATCGAACGGGCGGATCGTGCCGTCGGCCACCAGCATGAACTGGTCGGACGTGGCGCGCAGCAGGTGCCGGTCGTGCGATACCAGGATCAGCGTGCCTTCGAACTGGGCCAGCGCCATGGTCAGCGCTTCGCGGGTGTCGAGGTCCAGGTGGTTGGTCGGTTCGTCGAGCAGCAACAGGTTTGGCTTCTGCCAGACGATCAGCGACAGCGCCAGCCGCGCCTTCTCGCCGCCGGAAAACGGCTCGATTGACGACGTGGCCATGTCGCCGCGGAAATTGAAGCTGCCCAGGAAATCGCGCAGTTCCTGCTCGCGCACGTCTGGCGCCAGCCGTGCCAGGTGCTGCAGCGGCGAGTCATGGTCGCGCAGCGTTTCCAACTGGTGCTGCGCAAAATAGCCGATCACCAGACCCTTGCCGAGCCGTACCGTGCCATTGAGCGGCGCCTGTGTGCCAGCCAGCGTTTTCACGAGCGTCGACTTGCCCTGGCCATTGGCGCCAAGCAGGCCGATGCGCTGGCCATTCTGGATCGACAGCGCAAGGTTGTGCAGGATCGTGACCGGCGGCTCGGCTTCGGCATAGCCGCAGTCCACGCTATCGAGCACCATCATCGGGTTGGGCGCCGAATCGGGTTCGCGGAATTCGAAGGCAAAGCCGGCGGCTGCATGTACCGGGGCCAGCCGTTCCATCTTTTCCAATGCCTTGACGCGGCTCTGTGCCTGGCGCGCCTTGGTGGCCTTGGCCTTGAAGCGCGTGATGAATGATTCCAGGTGCGCGATTTCCTTCTGCTGGCGCGTGTACGCCGCCTGCTGCTGCGCCATCTGCTGCAGCCGCATCGTTTCGAACAACGTGTAGTTGCCGCCGTAGCGCTTCAGTTGCTGGTTCTCGATATGCACCGTGACCGTGCAGATCGCATCCAGGAATTCGCGGTCGTGCGAGATCATCACCAGCGTGCCCGGATACCGCGCCAGCCAGTCTTCGAGCCAGACAATGGCGTCGAGGTCCAGGTGATTGGTCGGTTCGTCCAGCAGCAGCAGGTCTGACGGGCACATCAGCGCCTGCGCCAGGTTCAGGCGCATGCGCCAGCCGCCCGAGAACGATGCCACCGGCTGCGTCACCTGCGGCAGCGTGAAACCCAGCCCCAGCAGCAGCGCCTCGGCGCGCGCCGCGGCGGTATAGCCATCGGCATCGGCATACGCGGCATGGGCTTCGCCCTCGGCCGAACCATCGCCGCTGGCCTGCGCGGCGGCAATGCTGGCCTCGATTTCGCGCAGCTTCGTGTCGCCGTCGATCACGTATTCCACCGCGGTGCGACTGACCGCCGGGGTTTCCTGCGCCACGTGGGCGATGCGCCACTGCGCGGGTACGAACAGATCGCCGCCGTCCGGGTGCAACTCGCCACGCAGCATCGAGAACAACGTGGATTTGCCGCTGCCGTTGGCGCCGACAAGGCCCACGCGCTCGCCAGGGTTGAGCGTCACGCTGGTGTGGTCGAACAGCACCTTGGTGCCGCGCTGGAGGACAAGCTGGTCGATTCGGATCACGAGGAAGGCAGGAAAACGGTTCTTTCGGCAGGCGGGCATTGTAGCGCGCCAGACCCCCGAAGCCGCCGCGATCCACCCGGCTGGCTTTCAGATCGCTTGCATGTCCGCACGCATGTATTGAGGGATTTCCCCTAATCGTGCACTTTGGCTTCGCCGGGCACAGCATTTGCGTGTAAATTTATTTACATGGATTGCTGCACTGCGAAAGTGCCTTTTCATAGCCGTTTGCCTAAGGTGGTGCCAGATTGGTGCGCCGGCGGCCCTTGAACCGGCCCTTGAACCCTTTTGACGTCCTGACATGCCCGACGGCCAGACGATTTCCGAACGCATTGCCCGTGCCTTGCCCACGCTCACGCCCGCGCACCAGCGCATGGCGAACTATGTGCTGGACAACCTGTTTCGCGCGGCCACCATGCGCATCGACGAATTCGCCACGGCGGTCGAGGTGTCGGTGGCCACGGCCAACCGCTTTGCCAAGGCGCTGGGTTTCGAGGGCTATCCGCAGTTCCGTGCCGAACTGGTGCGCGGCTTCGAAGCCACGCTGGCGCCGGTCGAACGCCTGCGCGACGAGCTGGCGCGACCGACCACGGTGGGCGAGGTATTCGCCGCCGCGCTCGATGACGGTGCCCGCAATCTTGAATCCACGCGCCGCAACCTCGACGTCGGATCGGTGGAGCGCGCCGTGGATGCAATCCTGGGCGCCGAACGGGTCTATGTGATGGGCTTCGGTGCCAGCGGCTTCCTGTCGGGGCTGATGCAGCATGGCCTGGAAATGCACTGCCGCATGGTGACGTCGGTGTCCACCGTGGGCGGTGCTTCGCATGCGGCGCGCCAGTTGTTCAAGCTGACACCCCAGGACCTCGTGATTGCGATCGCATTTCCGCGTTACGTGGCCGATTCGATGGTGCTGGCGCAGCGCGTAAAAGCACACGGCGGACGCCTGCTGGCGCTGACCGATGGCCCGACCTCGCCGCTGGCACCGCTGGCCGATATCGCGCTGTATGCCAACGCCGGCAACCGCCTGTCGGCCAATTCCGATGCCACGGTGCTGGCGCTGATCGAAGCGCTGTGTGGTGCCGTGGCCTACCGTTCGGCGCGCTCCGTAAAGGCCGCCGCCGAGATGACCGAATTCCTGCTGCCGTGGCTCTACGGCGCGCCCGGTGCGCGCGAAGACCGCGCTGCATCGAAGTCTTCCGATTGAAGTAGAGAAGTAGAAGGACCTATGTCACAAGCTGTTATCGCCATCCACGGCGGCGCTGGCACGATTACCCGTGCGGCCATGGACGCCAACCGCGAAAGCGAATACACCTCCGCGCTGGAACAGGTGCTGCTGGCTGGCCAGCGCGTGCTGGCCGACGGCGGCAGCGCGCTCGACGCGGTGACCGAAGCGGTGCGCCTGCTCGAGGAATGTCCACTGTTCAACGCTGGCAGGGGCGCGGTGCTGACGCACGCCGGCACCTACGAGCTCGATGCATCGGTGATGGATGGCGCCACGCTGAATGCCGGCGCGGTGGCCTGCGTCAAGCGGCTGCGCAATCCGGTGCTGGCCGCGCGCGCGGTGCTCGAACATAGCGAACACGTGCTGTTCGCGGGCGACGGTGCCGAGGCGTTTGCCGCAGCCCAAGGCCTGGAACTCGTGGCGCCGGAATACTACTTCACGCAGGCGCGCCACGACCAATGGCAACGGGCGCGTGCCACGGCCGGCATGGCCTTGCTCGATCACGATGCGGCAGCGCTGGCGGCCAAGGCCGTCCAGTCCGAGGGTGCGGATCCGCTCGATGCCGACACCAAGTTCGGCACGGTCGGCGCCGTGGCGTGCGACATCCACGGCAACCTGGCGGCGGCAACGTCCACCGGCGGCGTCACCAACAAGCAGGTGGGCCGCGTGGGCGATACGCCGGTGCTGGGCGCCGGTTGCTATGCCGACGACGTGGCGGCCGTATCGGCCACCGGCACCGGCGAAATGTTCATCCGCACCGTGGCGGCTTTCGACGTATCGGCCCAGATGCGCTATGCGGGGCTGACGCTCGAGGAATCTGCGCGGCGCGTGGTCATGGAGAAGCTGACGGCCATTCATGGCCGCGGTGGCCTGATCGCGGTCGATCGCGCGGGCAACGTCACGTTGCCGTTCAACACCGAAGGCATGTATCGCGGCGTGGCCCGCGTGGGCGCCCCGGTCAACGTCTGGATCTACGGCTGATATGGCGACTACAGTTTCAAAGCAGGGCATTGTGCTGCCACCCGAGCGCGTGGTGGCGGTGGACAACGTAACGGTCCGCTTCGCCACGTCCGAACGGACGGTCGAAGCGGTGCGCAACCTGTCGTTCCACGTCGATCGTGGCGAGACGCTGGCCGTGGTGGGTGAATCGGGTTCGGGCAAGTCCGTGACGTCGCTGGCGCTGATGCGCCTGGTGGAACACGGCGGCGGCAAGATTGCCAGCGGCAGCATGCTGTTGCGTCGTCGTGGCGGCGAGGTGCTGGATCTGGCCAAGGCCCCGGAATCGACGCTGCGCACCGTACGCGGCGCCGATGTGGCGATGATCTTCCAGGAACCGATGACCTCGCTGAATCCGGTGTTCCCGGTCGGCGAGCAGATCGCGGAATCGATCCGCCTGCACCAGGGCAAGAGCAAGGCCGCCGCGCGTGCCGAAGCCCTGCGCATGCTCGAACTGGTGCGTATTCCCGAGGCGCGTCGTGTGCTGGACCGCTTCCCGCACCAGTTGTCGGGTGGCATGCGCCAGCGCGTAATGATCGCCATGGCGTTGTCGTGCAAGCCGGCGCTGCTGATTGCCGACGAACCGACGACCGCGCTCGATGTCACGATCCAGGCCGAGATCCTGCAACTGATCCGCAACCTGCAGTCCGAAATGGACATGGGTGTGGTCTTTATCACGCACGACATGGGCGTGGTGGCCGAGGTGGCCAACCGTGTGCTCGTGATGTACCGCGGCGAGAAAGTGGAAGAGGGCACGTCCGACGACGTGTTCCACGCGCCCGCGCACCCTTACACCCGGGCCTTGCTGTCGGCGGTGCCGAAGCTCGGTGCGATGTCGGGTACCGACCTGCCGTCGCGCTTCCCGCTGGTGCAGGCCAACGACGCGGCCGCGCCGGTCAAGGAACTGCCGCAGGACACCGTGCCGGCCGATGCCGCGCCGATCCTGCGCGTGCGCGACCTGGTCACGCGTTTCGACGTGCCGGGCGGCCTGTTCGGCAAGGTCACGCGCCGCGTGCATGCGGTGGAGCAGGTCAGCTTCGATCTGTATCCCGGCGAAACGCTGGCACTGGTGGGCGAGTCGGGTTGCGGCAAGTCCACCACGGGACGCTCGCTGCTGCGGCTGGTCGATGCGCAAAGCGGGACCATCGAATTCGCGGGCCAGAACATCAGCAAGATGCAGGGCCCGGCGCTGCAGGCACTGCGCCGCAATATCCAGTTCATTTTCCAGGATCCGTTCGCCTCGCTCGATCCGCGCGTGCCGGTGGGCTACTCGATCATGGAACCGCTGCTGGTGCACAAGGTGGCCAGCGGCAAGGAGGCCGAAGCGCGCGTGGCCTGGCTGCTCGAAAAGGTTGGCCTGACCCCCGCGCATGCATCGCGCTATCCGCACGAGTTCTCGGGTGGGCAACGCCAGCGGATCTGCATCGCGCGTGCGCTGGCGCTGAATCCCAAGGTGGTGGTGGCCGACGAATCGGTGTCGGCGCTGGACGTATCGATCCAGGCCCAGATCGTCAACCTGATGCTCGATCTGCAGCGCGAACTCGGCGTGGCGTTCCTGTTTATCTCGCATGACATGGCCGTGGTGGAACGCGTGAGTCACCGCGTGGCCGTGATGTACCTGGGCCAGATCGTCGAGATTGGTCCGCGTCGCGCCATCTTCGAGAATCCGCAGCACCCGTACACAAAGAAGCTGATGTCCGCGGTGCCGATTGCCGACCCGGCGCGTCGCCACGTGAAGCGCGAGCCGTTGTCCGATGAAATCCCGAGCCCGATCCGCGCGGTCGGCGACGAACCGGTGGTGCAGCCGCTGGTGGCGGTCGCAGGTAGCGGTGCGCATGGTCATTACGTAGCCCGGCACGCCATTGGCGGTGCCTACTGATGTTGTTGTCTTGAAGTCCTTGAATTTCCCGAGAGGAGAAAAAGAGATGTCGAAGGTTTCTTTCCGGCTGATGGCCGGTGCTGCCGCAGTGGGCGCCATGGGTATGCTGGCGGCCGCGCCGGCCTTTGCCGCCAAGGAGGCGGTGATGGCCGTGTATTCCACGTTCACCACGCTGGACCCGTACGATGCGAACGACACGCTGTCGCAGGCGGCCACCAAGTCGTTCTACCAGGGCCTGTTCGGTTTCGACAAGGACCTGAAGCTTGTCAACGTACTGGCCGAAAGCTATGACGTGAGCAAGGACGGCCTGGTCTACACGTTCAAGCTCAAGAAGAACATCAAGTTCCACGACGGCACCACGTTCGACGCCACGGCCGTCAAGGCCAACTTCGACCGCGTGACCGACCCGGCCAACAAGCTCAAGCGCTACACGCTGTTCAACCGCGTGGCCAAGACCGAAGTGGTGGATCCGTACACCGCGCGCGTCACGCTCAAGGAGCCGTTCTCGCCGTTCATCAACGTGTTGGCCCACCCGTCGGCCGTGATGATCAGCCCGACCGCGCTCAAGAAATACGGCAAGGAGATCGCCTTCCACCCGGTGGGCACCGGTCCGTTCGAGTTCGTCGAATGGAAGCAGACCGACTACCTGAAGGGCAAGAAGTTTGCCGGCTACTGGAAGACCGGCTATCCGAAGATCGACACCATCACGTGGAAGCCGGTGGTGGACAACAACACGCGTTCGGCCGTGATGCAGACCGGCGAGGCCGACTTTGCGTTCAGCATTCCGTTCGAGCAGGCTGCCGTGCTCAAGGCCAGCCCCAAGGTGGACCTGATCGACTCGCCGTCGATCATTCAGCGCTACCTGTCTTTCAACACCATGGTCAAGCCGTTCAATGACCCGAAGGTGCGCCAGGCCATCAACTACGCGATCAACAAGGAAGCGCTGATCAAGGTGGCGTTCGCCGGCCATGCGATTCCGGCCGAGGGCGTGGTGCCGAAGGGCGTGGACTACGCCGAGAAGCTGGGCCCGTGGCCGTATGACCCGGCCAAGGCACGCGAGCTGCTCAAGGAAGCCGGCTACCCGAACGGTTTCGAAACCACGCTGTGGTCGGCCTATAACCACACGACCGCGCAAAAGGTGATCCAGTTCGTGCAGCAGCAGCTGCAGCAGGTGGGCATCAAGGCCCAGGTGCAGGCACTGGAAGCCGGCCAGCGCGTGGAGCGTGTGGAGTCGGTGCAGAAGCCCGAGGACGCTGGCGTGCGCATGTACTACGTGGGCTGGTCGTCGTCGACCGGTGAGTCGGACTGGGCGCTGCGCCCGCTGCTGGCTTCCGAATCGATGCCGCCGAAGCTGCTGAACACCGCGTACTACAAGAACGATCAGGTCGATGCCGATATCGCCGGCGCGCTGCGCACGACCGATCGCGCAGAGAAGTCGAAGCTGTACAAGGACGCGCAGGAACGCATCTGGAAGGATGCTCCGTGGGCGTTCCTGGTGACCGAGAAGATCGTATATGCACGCTCGAAGCGCCTGACCGGTGCCTACGTGATGCCCGACGGCTCGTTCAACTTCGACGAGATCGACATCAAGCAGTAAGGCTGTAAAAAGCTGTCGGTTTTCTCCCCTCTCCCGCCTGCGGGAGAGGGGCGGGGGAGAGGGTAAAGGTTTCAAGCTGAGACAAGTCGCAATTTGAACCTCACGCCCTCGCCCCCAACCCCTCTCCCGCTCGCGGGAGAGGGGAGCAGTGAAGTGGTAGCAGTCGCGGTAAGGCAGTTCCCATAACAAGCTGTAAATACAAGCGGTAAGCCGTGAGGCCGCCCGCCCGTGCATGCGGGGTGAAAGGGCGGGCGGCCGCCGGTCTCGATTTCTGTTTTCTGGTTTTTCTGGTGTCAGGATGCTGAATTACTTCCTCAAACGAGTTCTGGGCGTGATACCGACGATGCTGATCGTGGCAGTGTTGGTGTTTCTCTTCGTCCATCTGCTGCCCGGCGATCCGGCGCGGCTGGCCGCGGGCCCGGAAGCCGATTCGGCTACCGTGGACCTGGTGCGCAAGGATCTTGGGCTGGACCGCCCGATGCACGAGCAGTTCGTGCATTTCTTCACCAATGCGCTCCGTGGAGAGTTTGGTACTTCGCTGCGCTCCAAGCGCCCGGTTTCCGAGGAAATTGGCGAGCGCTTCCTGCCCACGCTGTACCTGACGGTGTCGTCGATGGTCTGGGCCGTGATATTCGGCATGGCCATCGGCATCAGCTCCGCCGTGTGGCGTAACAAATGGCCCGACCGCCTGGGCATGACGCTGGCCGTGTCCGGCATCTCGTTTCCGGCTTTCGCGCTGGGCATGCTGCTGATGGAAGTATTCTCGGTCCAGCTGGGCTGGCTGCCGTCGATTGGCGCCGATAGCTGGAAGCACTACATCCTGCCGTCGCTGACGCTGGGTGCGGCCGTGGCCGCCGTGATGGCGCGCTTTACGCGTGCCTCGTTTATCGAGGTGCTGCAGGAAGATTTCGTGCGCACCGCGCGCGCCAAGGGCGTGCGCGAAACCGTGGTGGTGATCAAGCACACGCTGCGCAACGCGATGATCCCCGTGGTGACGATGATGGGCCTGCAGTTCGGTTTCCTGCTGGGTGGTTCGATCCTGGTGGAGAAGGTCTTCAACTGGCCGGGGCTGGGCCGCCTGCTGGTGGACGCCGTCGAGATGCGCGACTACCCCGTGATCCAGGCCGAAGTGCTGCTGTTCTCGCTCGAATTCATCATGATCAACCTGGTGGTGGACATGCTCTACACCGTGATCAACCCCACCATCCGTTACAAGTAAGGAGGCCGACATGACAGAGCTTTCCACGTCCGCCGCCGCAGCATCGACCGCGACTCCCGAGGCCGTGCGCACGCCCTGGACCGAATTCTGGCGCAAGTTCCGCAAGCAGCATCTGGCGCTGGCCGCTGGTGCATTCGTACTGTTGCTGGTGCTGGTTGCCATCCTGGCGCCGCATATCGTGCCGTACGACCCCGAGAATTTCTTCGACTATGACGCGCTCAATGCCGGACCGTCGATGGCGCACTGGATGGGCGTCGACTCGCTGGGCCGCGACATCTTCAGCCGCATCCTGGCTGGCACGCGTATCTCGCTGGCCGCCGGTTTCTTCTCGGTCATCATTGGTGCCATCATCGGCACCGTGCTGGGTCTGATGGCCGGCTATTACGAAGGCTGGTGGGATCGCATCGTCACGCGTATCTGCGACGTGCTGTTCGCGTTCCCGGGCATCCTGCTGGCCATCGCCATCGTGGCCATTCTCGGCAACGGCATGGTCAACGTGATCTTCGCGGTGGCGGTGTTCAGCGTGCCCGCGTTTGCGCGCCTGGTACGCGGCAACACGCTGATGCTGAAGGGCCTGACCTATGTGGAGGCGGCACGCAGCATCGGCGCATCGGACTGGACCATCCTGACGCGCCATATCCTGCCGGGTACCGTGTCGTCGATCGTGGTCTATTTCTCGATGCGGATCGGCACGTCGATCATTACCGCCGCTGGCCTGTCGTTCCTGGGCCTTGGCGCGCAACCGCCCACGCCCGAGTGGGGCGCGATGCTCAATGAAGCGCGCGCGGACATGGTGACCGCACCGCACGTGGCCATTTTCCCGAGCCTGGCAATCTTCCTGACCGTCCTGGCGTTCAACCTGCTTGGCGACGGCCTGCGCGACGCGCTGGACCCGAAGATCGACCGTCGCTGATGCTGGCCGAGGCTCCTGTCGTTGGCGTGCTGCCGGCCGGCGCGCGCAATGCGATTACCGATGTGGCCGGCGTTACGGTGGGGCACTGCACGCTGGCCGATGGTGACTGCCAGACCGGCGTGACGGTGATCCGTCCGCATGCGGGCAATGTCTACCTGGACAAGGTGCCTGCCGCCGCGACCGTGCTCAATGGCTTTGGCAAGAGCATCGGTCTGGTGCAGGTCGAAGAACTCGGGGTGCTGGAAACACCGATCGCGCTGACCAACACGTTCTCGGTTGGCGCACTTGCCCAGGCGCAGATCCGTGCCGCGATTGCAGGGAATCCCGAGATCGGCCGGCAGTGGCCCACCGTCAATCCGCTGGTGTTCGAATGCAATGACGGCTACCTGAACGATATCCAGGCAATGGCCGTGCACGCCCAGCATTACGATGCCGCGCTGGCGGCCGCCGGTGCGGAAGTTGCACAGGGTGCCGTCGGGGCGGGGCGTGGCATGTCGTCGTTCGGCGTCAAGGGCGGCATCGGCACCGCCTCGCGCGTGGCTGGCAGTTATACGGTCGGTGCGCTGGTATTGTCGAACTTCGGTACGCCCGAATCGCTGATCCTTGCCGGCCGGCCGCTTGGCGCCGAGCTGGACGCACGCCTGAAACAGGCTGCCGAAGCCGAGAAGGGCTCGATCATCATGATCGTGGCGACCGATGCCCCGCTCGATGCACGCCAGTTGCGCCGGCTGTCATTGCGTGCCGGCACCGGGCTGGCGCGCACCGGCTCGGTCTACGGCCATGGCTCGGGCGATATCGTGCTGGCATTCTCCACTGCCTATACCGTGCCGCACCTGGCCGACGCGCCAATGCCGGCTTTGCCGATGATGCATGAATCGAAGCTCGATCCGCTATTCCGTGCTGCCGCGGACAGTGTCGAGCAGGCCATCGTCCACGCACTGTGGCATGCCACGACCGTGCATGGCCGTGATGGCCACCGCCGCAGCGCGCTGCGTGAAGTACTGCAAGACCTGACCGCATGAAGATCCTGATTTCCGCAGATATCGAGGGCGTGGCCGGCGTGTTCCATGCCGAGCAGACCCGAGCCGGCAACGGCGAATATGAACGCGCCCGCGCCTGGATGACGGCCGAGGCCAACGCGGCCGTGCAAGGCGCGTTTGCCGGCGGCGCCAGCGAGGTGCTGGTCAACGATTCGCATGGCGGCTTCCGCAACCTGCTGCCCGACCGCATCGACCCGCGCGCCCAACTGGTGCTGGGCAAGCCGCGCTACCTGAGCATGGTGGCGGGCGTCGAACAGGACTGCGACGGTGTGTTCATGATCGGCTACCACGGCCGCGCGCAAAGTCGCGGCGTGCTGGCGCACACGATCAACAGCGGCGCGTTTGCGCGCGTCTGGCTCAATGGAATGGAACTGGGCGAAGCCGGCATCTACGCGGCGCTGGCCGGCGAGTTCGATGTGCCGGTGCTGATGGCCAGCGGCGACGACGTGTTCGTTGCCGAGACGCAGCCGCTGATGCCGTGGGTGCGCTACGTCCAGACCAAGACCGCCGGCGGGCAGGGCAGCGGTACGACGCTGTCGCCAGCCGCTGCGTGCGAGGCGATTGCCAGTGCCGCGGAAGCCGCCACGCGCGATGCCATCGCACATCCACAGGCGCGCTGCTTCGAACTTTCCGGTCCGGTAACGTGCCGTTTGCAGACGCAGACCACGGCGCACGCCGACCTGTTCTGCCAATGGCCCACGTTCGAACGTGTGGACGGCGTGACGCTATGTTTTACCGCACCGACCGTACAGGCCGCGGTGCGCATGCTGAACTGCTGCTCGGCAATGTCGTTCATGCTCAAGTAGAAGTTGGGGAGAGGTAGGCAAACAATGGGACAATGGCGGCCGATTCCCCATTTGCATCTGCCACATCCATGACTTCACCCATGCACGGGAGCTGGATCCCCGTTCGCAAGGACTTTGCCGATCCGTCCACCACGCGCTGCCACGCGCGCAGCAGCAAGGGCGGGCGGCATCATGGCTTTCCGGAAGGCCACGCATGGATCCTGCGTGGCCCCGATGGCCAGGAATATCCGTTTGGCCTCGAATGCGCACGCGCCACGCTGGCCGTGCCGGGCATGCTCGACCAGATCCCCGACTACACCGCGCGCGATGCCGTGAAGCTTGCCGATGTGCAGTTCGATACCTTGCCACGCCGCAAGCCGACTGCCGCGGAACTGGAACTGGAACGGCGCAACGCAGCGACCTGCTACGTCGTATTGCGCATGGAGAAGGTGGCCAGCGTGCCACGCGTGCAGCCGACCGTGCGGTTTCCCGCACTGGACGACCTGTACCAGCAGATTGCCGCGGGACGCCCGCTGACGCATGCGCAGGTCCAGCGCGTGCTGGCAATCGAGCGCAGTGCCACCACACCGCCCAAGCTCAAGAGCCTGAACCTGCTCGACGTCTACACCGCGCATGTCAAGCTGGAATGGCTGATCGCAGCGTCCAATCGGGTGGACCGCATACGTTTCCTGCGCAGCCTGCATGACTGGCTGGCCAGACATCTGGTGCTGTCCGCCGCGCAGATCGAGGCTGCCGGGATTGTCATGCATCCGCATGCGTTCCGTTCGGCATGGCCCGACGAAGCCGAATCCGGCGGGCGGTTCTAGGCGGTGGTGGCGCTCGATGCCGGATTGGCGTTACATTGAGGGCATCCCCACTCGGCCCAGGCCCATGCCGCCATGCCTGCCAGCCTTTCCGTCCGGTACTTTGCGCGTAGCTATGCCGAAGCGCGCCAGAAGTTTCTAGATGCCGCACGTTCGTGCGGTGCCACGCTGACTGAATTTCCCCATCCTACCCAAGTTGGCCTTGAAGGCGAGACGCTGGCCATGGATGTTGCATGGATCGGCGCCGCCGACGCTCAGCGCGTGCTGCTGGTGACATCGGGCACACATGGCGCCGAGGGTTTCTGCGGCTCGGGTGCGCAGGTGGCGATGCTGGCCGATACCGCGCTACACGCCGATTGCCGGCGCGCCGGATTTGCGCTGATGCTGGTGCATGCCGTGAATCCCTACGGCTTCTCTTACCTGCGGCGGGTCAACGAGGACAACGTCGACCTGAATCGCAACTTCATGGATTTCGACCAGCCGTTGCCGCTGAATCCAGCGTATGCGGAAGTGGCGCCGCTGCTGCTGCCGTCGCAGTGGCCACCGTCGTGCGAAGAGCACGCGGAACTGATGAAGACCGTGGCCCAGAAGGGCATGGACTGGTATCAGGCGGCGGTCAGCGCCGGGCAATACCAGGACCGCGCCGGCATGTTCTTCGGTGGCCAGAAGGCAACCTGGAGCAATTACACCTTGCGCCGCATCCTGGCGCGCTTTGGCGCTGGGCGCGGCGTGCTGCGCTGGGTCGATGTCCATACCGGACTCGGGCCCTGGGGGTACGGGGAACCGATCTACATGGGGCCGAACCAGGCCAGCCAACTTGGTCTGACACGCGCGATCTGGGGCAGCAGCGTGACGTCGATCTACGATGGCTCGTCGACCTCGGCCAACCTGACCGGACTGGCGTGGCTGGCCGTGCCGCAGACCTTGCCGTCAATCGACTACGCGGGCATTGCGCTCGAATTCGGCACCTTGCCGCTGACCGAGGTGCTCGATGCGCTGCGTGGCGACCACTGGCTGCATATCCATCCCGATGCCGATGAAAACCAGCGTGCGTTGATCCGGCAAGCCATGTGGACGGCGTTCTATGGCGATGCCGACGACTGGCGCGAAGGTGTGGTCGCCCAGGTGACCGACGCGGTGCGCAAGGCGCTGGCGGTCTAGTTCAGGCGTCGGCGCCGCTTTCCTCGATCAGCCATTGACGGAATGCGCGCGCTGCCGCCGGCTCGGCGCGATCGCGCGGCCATACCGCGTAGTACCCGCCGCCCAGCGAGGCGCTGGCCTGGCAGGCGCGCACCAGCAGGCCCGCCGCCAGGCAACGGTCGATCATATGGCGCCATGCCAGCACGATGCCCTGGCCTTCGATGGCCATCTGCACCAGGACCGGATAGGTATTGGCCACGAGCTCGCGCTCGAAGCGCGACTCGCGCAAGCCATTGCGCGCAAACCATGCCGGCCACGACATCCAGATGCGCTGCGCGTCTTCGAGCACCAGCAACGATTCTTTCGGCATCGCGGCCACGCTGAGTTCGCGGCCATCGAGATAGGACGGCGCGCAGACCGGAAAAACCTCTTCGTCATAGAGCCGCTGTGCCGCCATGCCGCTCGGCGCGCCTTCCCTGAGGTAGTAGAGCCCGATATCGAAATCGGTGCCTGACAGCGACGCCAGGCTGTCATTGACGACCAGCCGTACGCGGAAGTCGGGATGCCGCGCGCGAAACGCGGCCAGGCGCGGCGTCAGCCAAAGCACCGCCACGCCCGAGGAGCAGGCCACGGTCAGTTCGACCCGGCCCTTGCGCTTCATCACATCTTCGGTGGCTTCGGCGCAGCTGACCAGCAGGCGCTGGATCTGTTCCGCATACTGCTGGCCACTGACGGTTAGCCGCAACGCTCGCGGCTCGCGGATAAACAGCTTCTTGCCCAGGAATCGTTCAAGCTGCGCGATTTGCCGGCTGATTGCGCTCTGCGTGAGATGGAGCTCGGTGGCGGCCCGGGTAAAGCTGCCATGGCGCATCGCCGCTTCGAAGGCGACCAGGCAGGGCAGGGGGGGAAGCGGGGTGATGCGCATCGGTGTGAATCATTGGCGGGGAGTTGATGCCAATGATAGATGCAAGAGCGGTGCCAAAGGAGATTGGTTGATTGACGCGTTTGCCCTCTCCCCCGGCCCCTCTCCCGCCATGCGGGAGAGGGGAGAAAAACACGGTTACGCGTTGTCGTTATGAATCCGTCCCGCCTGCATCACCATGGTAATGCGCGCATCCGGCCCCGCGAGCACGCCGATATCGGTGAGCGGATCGCCATCGACCACCACCACGTCGGCAATCGCACCGGCCTTGATCACACCCAGTTCGCCTTCACGCTGCAGGATTTCCGCCGCGATCGAGGTGGCCGAGCGCACCGCTTCCACATTGCCGAGCAGTTCGGCACGGATCAGGAATTCCTCGGACTGGTACTGGTGCATCTCGCCCAGCAGATCGGAGCCGAAGCCCATCGGTACGCCAGCCTCGGCATAGATGGCCAGCGAATCGCGACCGGCCTGGCGAACCGTCTCGATCTTGGCAACGGAATCGGCGGGCAGGCCCAGGCGCGCACCATCGCGGGCCAGCGCGTCATACGTGATCAGCGTCGGCACCACATAGGCGCCATGCTCGCGCATCACGCGTGCCGCTGCGGCATCGACGAGATTGCCGTGTTCGATGGTCCGCACGCCGCAGCGAATCGCCCGCGTGATTGCGCGGCCCGTGTAGGCGTGAGCCATCACGTAGGTCTGTGCGGCCTCGGCTTCGGCCACGATCGCCCGGATCTCGTCCTCGCTGTACTGGGTGTTGCCGATCGGGTCGGTCGGCGATGCCACGCCGCCCGACGCCATGATCTTGATCTGCGTGGCACCTTTCTGGATTTCCTCGCGTACGGCCAGGCGTACCGCATCCACGCCATCGGCCACGCGTGCGATTGCACCGGCACGGAACGCGCACGAGCAGGGCTCCAGCGTATCGGAGCGCGGGCGGAAGTCGCCATGGCCGCCGGTCTGCGACAGCGCCTTGCCCGATGGGAAGATGCGCGGTCCGGGAATCAGGCCCGTGGCCACGGCCTGCGACAGGCCCCAGTCCGCACCGCCGGCATCGCGTACGGTGGTGAAGCCGCGTTCAAGCATGCCGCACATGATCGGCATGGCGCGGAACGCCACCAGTACATTGGGCTGCACCGCGTTCAGGCCCAGGTTGGCCAGCGATGCCAGCACATGCACGTGCAGGTCGATCAGGCCCGGCATCACGGTCTTGCCGGTTACATCGACTACGCGTGCCTGCGGGGCATGGATAGGCGTGCCCGACACTTCGACGATACGCTCGCCGTCGATCAGCACATCATGGCGCGGCAACAGCGTACCGCGTACCGGGTCAAGGACGTTGCCGCCCTGAAGCAGAATCTGGGTCATCGTGGCTTACTTCTTTTGCAGATAGGCGGGCTCGCGCACCAGGCGCGTGCCACAGAAACTGATGGCGGCGGCGATCATCACGTAGATGGCGGGCGCCATCGTGCTGCCGGTGCTGGCAATCAGCCAGGTGATGAAGAACGACGCGAAACCACCGAAGATCGTCACGGCCAGGTTGTACGCCACCGACAGGCCCGTCGACAGCACCTTGGCCGGGAACAGTTCCGAGAAGGCAGCCAGGATCGGGCCCGTATAGGCGGCGATCAGCACCCCGAACACGATCTGGAACACCAGCAGCGAGGCCAGCCCCGGCGCGTGGTTGATATACGCGAACATCGGCCACGCCAGCACGAAGATCAGCACGGCGGCGCCCGACAGCAGGCCGCGGCGGCCAAAACGGTCGGCCATCATGCCGACGATCGGGGCAAACACCATGATCGCCATGCCACCGGCCATGCCGGCGACGAAGCCGGTGGACTGCGGCACCTTGAGCACCTTCACGGCATAGGTCGGCATGTAGAACAGCAGCACGTAGGTGCAGACCGTCCACAGGATCACCATCGAGAAGCTGGCCGCGGTCTGGCGCGGATAGTCGCGCAGCACTTCGGTCAGCGGGGAATCGGTCTTGTCGGTGGTGGCCTGGAAGGTCGGCGTCTCTTCGAGGTTATGACGGATATAGAAGCCGACCGGGCCGATGATCATGCCGATCAGGAACGGCAGTCGCCAGCCCCAGCTGTTGAGGGCCTCCGGGCTCAGCGTGGAGGTCACGAAGGTACCGACCGCGGCGCCCAGCAGCACGGCTACGCCGATGCTGGCCTGGATCCAGCTCGAATAGTAGGCCCGCTGTTGCTCGGGTGCATATTCGGTCAGGAAGGCGGTGGCACCGCCCATCTCGCCACCGGCGGAGAAGCCCTGCATCAGGCGCGCAATCACGATCAGCAGCGGCGCGAACACGCCGATCTGGTCATAGGTGGGTGCAATGCCGATCAGCGTGGTACCGGCGGCCATCAGCAGGATGGTCAGCGACAGTGCCGCCTTGCGGCCCACGCGGTCGGCATAGACGCCCAGGATGATGCCGCCCACGGGCCGCATGAAGAAGCCCACGCCGAACGTGGCCACCGCCAGCAGCAGTGAAGACAGTTCGTTGCCGGTGGGAAAGAACAGTTTGGCGATGATCACGGCGAAGAAGCTGTACACCGTGAAGTCGAACCATTCGAGGCCATTGCCGATCACCGTGGCGATGATGGCGCGGCGGCGTTGACTGGCCCCGATCCGGGGTCCCGTGTCCGCATAGGCGGGGGCGCTGGCTTGCATGTCTCTCTCTCCCTTTGGCACCACACACTGGCCAGCCCATTGCTGGCAGGCTCTGGCCGATGTTAGGGGCGTCGTCGTGACACGAGAAACGAAATCTGCGCATGTGGCCATGACGCCAGCGCATGCGTCGCGTGCGCTGGCGTCAGGCCAGGGCCTGCGGCTTATGCGCTGTTCACGCGCGTGAGCGCACCGGTCACGCCGTGGGCGCACAGCGTTTCGAGCTGCAAGGCCACGGCGTCGACAAACACCTGCGACTGCGCCAGGTCGCCAAACACCGGGGCATAGCCGGCAATGATGCGCACGCGCTCCCGTTCGCGCGCGAGGGCATCGAACAGCTTTTCGGTATGACGCGCGGCCTCTGCCATGACCGCGGCCAGCGGTTGCGCGAGTGGATCCTCGATCGCAAACGCATTGCCCGCCTCATCGTAGCCGCGCAGGAAATGCAGCCACGCGGCCACGCCGAGCGCCAGGCGCGGGAATGGCTGGCCGGCCGCGATGCGGTCGCGGATCGGGGCCAGCAGCCGTTGCGGAATCTTCTGCGAACCATCCATCGCGATCTGGCGCGTGCGGTGGCCCAGCGCCGGGTTGGTGAAGCGCGGCAGCAGGCTGGCGCGATAGGCATCCACGTCGAGCCCGGGCAGCGCGGGCAGCGTCGGCTGCGTTTCGCGTGCCATCGTCTCGGAGATGAACGTATGCACGGCGGGCTGGGCAATCACGCGGTCGGTGGTGGGCCAGCCGGCCAGAACGCCCAGATACGCCATCATCGACTGGCTGCCGTTGACAAACCGGTGCTTGAGCACCTCGAATGGCTTGGCTTGCTCGACGAACTGCGCGCCGCCAGCTTCCCAGCGCGGCCGCCCGGCCGCAAAGCGGTCTTCGATGACCCACTGGAAGAACGGCTCGCCGACCACCGGCCACGCGTCGTACAGGCCCAGTGCGGTGGATACACGCGCCACGTCGTCGACCGTGGTCCGCGGCACGATGCGATCAACCATGGTGTTCGGGAAGGTGCAGCGCGTATCCACCCAGTGCTGCAATGCCGGATCGATTTCCGCGCAGAACGCCAGCAGCACGCGGCGCAGGGTATCGCCATTGCTGGCGAGGTTGTCGCACGATACCAGCGTGACCGGCCCCAGTCCGCGTTCCATGCGGCGTTGCAGGCCGCGCGCCAGGTAGCCGATTGCCGTGACTGGATGGGTGGCACCGGACAGATCCTCGACGATTTCGCGTTCGGCGCGGTTCAATTCGCCGGTGGCCGGGTCGTGGCAATAGCCTTTCTCGGTCACGGTCAGGCTGATGATACGGGTGTCCCGATGGGCAATCCGGTCCAGCACGACCTCGGGGTTTTCCTCGGCCACCAGCACGTCGAGCACCGCACCAATGACCTGTAGCGACTCATCTGATGCACTGCGCAGGGACAGCGTATAGAGGCCGTCCTGCGGTTTCAGGGCATCGCGCGTATCCGGTCGTCGCAAGGACACGCCGATAATGCCCCATTGCAGGCCATCCTCGCCGCCAGCCTCGATGGCCGCCTCGGTGATCTCGGCCTGATGGCCGCGATGGAATGCGCCGATACCGAGGTGAACGATGCCGGCGCGCAGACGCTCGCGTGGATAGGTTGGCTGGCGTACGGAGGCGGGTAGCGCGCGAAGGTGTGACGGATTCAGCCGTGGCAGTTGTTCGATATCGCTCATGCTTGTCTCCTGGCCGGGCGTTTCACCAATGCCACAGCGTGCCATCATGTGCGAGCCGGTTCACGGGCAGGTAGGCGCGCTGGTACGGATACCTTGCCGCAAGCTTCTCGTCGATGTCGACGCCGTGGCCCGGCGCGTCACCCGGATACAGCATGCCATCCTGGAACGAGTAGGCATGCGGGAAAACGGCGTCGGTCTCCTCAGTATGGCGCATGTATTCCTGGATGCCGAAATTTGGTACCCAGAGGTCGAAATGGAGCGCCGCGCCCATGCAGGCCGGCGACAGGTCCGTGGCGCCATGGCAGCCGGTGCGCACCTGGTGCATGGCCGCGAAGTCGGCAATCCGGCGCAGATGGGTAATGCCGCCCGCGTGGACCACGGTGGCACGGATATAGTCGATCAGCTGCTCCTCGATCAGCGTCTTGCAGTCCCAGATGCTGTTGAAGATCTCGCCCACGGCCAGCGGCGTGACCGTATGCTGGCGGATCAGCCGGAAGGCGCGCTGGTCTTCGGCCGGGGTGGCGTCTTCCATCCAGAACAGGCGGAACGGTTCCAGCGACTTGCCCAGCCGGCCGGCCTCGATTGGCGTCAGGCGGTGATGCACATCGTGCAGCAGGTGGATGTCGGGACCCACGGCATCGCGCACCTTGTCGAACAGTTTCGGGGTATGGTCCAGGTAGCGCTCGGTGCTCCAGTCGTGTTCGCTCGGCAGGTTGGCATCGGCCGGTTCGTAGAACAGCCGGTCGCGCGATACGCCATAGACCTTGTTCAGGCCCGGTACCCCCGATTGCGCGCGGATCGCCTTGTAGCCCAGCTCCTTGTAGCGCAGCACTTCTTCCACGGTATGGGCGATGTCGCTGCCGTTGGCGTGGCCGTAGACCATCACGCCGGTGCGGCTCTTGCCGCCTAGCAACTGGTAGAGCGGCAGGTTGGCGGCCTTGGCCTTGATGTCCCATAACGCGGTATCGACCGCGGCAATCGCGCTCATCGTGACCGGGCCGCGCCGCCAGTAGGCACCGCGGTACAGGTATTGCCAGATGTCCTCGATCTGGTGCGCGTCGCGCCCGATCAGGCACGGCATCACGTGATCTTCGAGGTAGCTGGCCACGGCCAGTTCGCGGCCATTGAGCGTGGCGTCGCCAATGCCGGTCAGCCCCTCGTCGGTCTCGATCTTGAGCGTGACGAAATTGCGCCCGGGACTGCAGACGATGACGCGCGCGTTGGTGATCTTCATGCAGGGTCTCCAGAAGGCAAGCGTAATGACGGGACATTCGGTACTACATGACGGCACCCAGCGCCCAGGGCACGAACTCGTTCTGGCCGTAGCCGTGGATCTCGCTGCGCGTCTTGCGGCCCGACGCCGTGTCGAGCATCAGCCGGAAGATCGCGGCGCCTTTCTCGGCGACCGTTGCCGCGCCGTCGAGAATGTCGCCGCAGTTGATATCGATATCCTCGGTTTGCCGTTGCCAGAGCGCATTGTTGGTCGACAGCTTCAGCGACGGCGACGGTGCGCAGCCATAAGCCGAACCGCGCCCCGTGGTAAAGCAGATCAGGTTTGCGCCGCCCGCCACCTGCCCGGTGGCCGATACTGGGTCATAGCCCGGCGTATCCATGAACACCAGCCCATGCGCGCGCACCGGTTCGGCAAACTCATAGACTTCGACCAGGTTGGTCGTGCCGCTCTTGGCCACGGCCCCGAGCGACTTTTCGAGGATCGTGGTCAGGCCACCGGCCTTGTTGCCGGCCGACGGGTTGTTGTCCATGCTGCCCGCGTTGCGCGCGGTGTAGTCCTCCCACCAGCGGATCCGTGCAATCAGGCGTTCGGCCACCGCCGGCGATACGGCACGCCGCGTGAGCAGGTGTTCGGCACCATAGATCTCGGGCGTTTCGGACAGGATCGCGGTACCGCCCTGTGCGACGAGCAGGTCCACCGCCGCGCCAAGTGCCGGATTGGCGGTAATGCCCGAATAGCCATCCGAGCCGCCGCATTGCAGGCCGACCACGAGATGGCTGGCCGATACCGGCTCGCGTGTCACCCGATTGGCGTCGTCGAGCAGCGCCCGCACCACGCCCGCGCCGCGCGCCACGGTCTTTGCGGTGCCGCCGGTGTCCTGGATATTGAAGCTGTGGAAGCGCGGGCCATCGGCCAGCGAGGACAGGCCGGGCTCGGCCAGCAGCGCATCGATCTGGTTGGTTTCGCAGCCCAGGCCAACCACCAGTACCGCGGCAAAGTTCGGGTGGCGTGCATAGCCGGCCAGCGTACGGCGCAGCACGCGCAGGTTTTCGCCCTCGCTGTCGGTGGCGCAACCGGCGCCGTGCGTCAGCGCGACCACGCCATCGACGTTGAGATACGGTGCCAGCGCCTCCGGATGGATATCGCGCCGGAATTGATCGGCAATGGCGCGCGCCACCGTGGCCGAGCAGTTCACCGAGGTCAGGATGCCAATATAGTTGCGCGTGGCGATACGGCCATCGGCCCGCACGATGCCATCGAACGTGGCAAGCGCGTTGGCCTTGGGCGTGATACGGGCATCGCTGCCAGCCGCATAGTCGCGCGCAAAGTCGCCCATGGCCAGGTTGTGCGTATGCACATGCTGGCCCGGTGCGATGTCCTGCCTGGCAAAGCCGATGATCTGGTTGTAGCGGCGCACCGGCGCGCCGCTGGCAATCGCATGCACCGCCACCTTGTGGCCGGGCGGCACCATGCTGGCCACGGTCACGCCTTCCTGATGCAGCACGGTGCCGGGCAGCAACTGGCGGCACGCGATCACGATATCGTCGTCGGGATGAATGCGGATAACGGCGGGTGCGGCTGGCATGCGCGCCTCCGGGTGTCAGTTGGACCAGCCACCGTCAATGACCTGCGCGGTGCCGGTGGTGAACGCCGATTCGTCGGACGCCAGATAGACGGCCAGCGCGGCAATCTCGGAGGCGGTGCCGATGCGGCCCATCGGCTGGCGCGCGACAAAATCGGCCTCCACCTGCGCCAGCGACTTGCCGCTGGCACTGGCCTGGTTGCCGATGCGCTGCCGCAGCGAGGGCGACTCCACGGTGCCGGGGCAGATCGCGTTGCAACGAATCCCGCGCGTGATGAAGTCCGCCGCCACGGCCTTGGTCATGCCGATCACGGCCGCCTTGCTCGCACCATAGACAAAGCGGTTCGGCGCGCCCTTGATGCTGCCGGCCACCGATGCCATGTTGATGATCGAGCCACGTCCCGCATCGAGCATGGCGGGCAGGAAGGCGCGCATCATGCGGTACATCGCGCGCACGTTGAGGTTCATCGAGAAGTCGAACGCTGCATCGTCGCATTCAAGGATCGTGCCGTGATGCACGAAGCCGGCACCATTGAACAGGATGTCGATGCGGCCGATCTCGCGCGCGGCCGTCTCGACGGCGGCGCCATCGGTCACGTCGAGCCGCCGGGTCGTGCAATGGGGCAGCGTCGCGAGTTCCGCGAGCGTCTCTGCGTTGATATCGCAGGCGATCACCCGTGCGCCTTCACGCAGGAAGGCTTCGGTGGTAGCGCGGCCGATACCCTGGCCGGCTGCCGTGACCAGTGCGATCTTGCCGGCAAGTCGTTGCGACATGAATGGCTCCTTGGTTGGCGTGGTCATCTCGATCGTCGCGATAGTCGCGATAGTCGTGACGGTGGTCATTTCGATCCCACCAGTTGTGGCAGCCACAGCGTGATCTGTGGCACGTAGGTAATGGCAATCAGCGTCAGGAACAGCGGTATCAGCCACGGCAGGATGGCCACCGTGGTGCGTTCCACCGACAGTTTGGCCACGCGCGCCAGCACGAACAGCACCATGCCCAGCGGCGGGTGCAGTAGTCCGATCATCAGGTTCAGCGTCATGACCAGCCCGAAGTGGATCGGGTCGATGCCGAGCTTGAGCACGATCGGCAGCAGGATCGGTACCAGGATCGTGATGGCGGCGGTGGTGTCGATAAAGCAGCCGACAATCAGGATCAGCACATTGGCCAGCAGCAGGAACACCCACTTGTTGTGCGTGAAGCCCAGGATTGCATCGCTCAGCGCCTGCGCGGCCTGGCTGGTGGTCAGCAACCACGCGAAGATCGATGCGGCCGTGACGATGAAAAGCACCGATGCAGTGGTCTCGACGGTATCGAGCGTGGCGCGCGCCAGTGCGCGCATCGTCATCGACCGGTAGCGCACCAGGCCCAGGAACAACGCCCAGATCACGGCCGCCACCGCGGCTTCGGTCGGGGTGAACCAGCCCAGCGTCATGCCGCCGATCAGGATCACCGGCGCCATCAGCGCCATCACGGCCGAGAAATCGAAGTACCAGTCCAGCGCCAGCAATACCACCAGCGCGATCATCGCGGCCATATTGGTGGATACACCGGCTTCTACAGCCAGCCAGATACCAAGCGGGAAGGCCAGTACGACCATGATTTCCACGGTGGCCGCGCCCAGCAGCTTCCACGAGAACGCGGTATCGCCACCCCAGCCCCGCCGGTGCGCGATCCACGCCACGGTGGCCATCATGAACAGCGTCAGCACCAGCCCGGGCACGATGCCGGCCAGGAACAGCGAGCCGATCGACACATTGGCCATCATGCCGTAGATCACGAATGGCAGCGACGGCGGAATGATCGGGCCCAGCGTAGCTGACGCGGCCGTGACACCGACCGCGAACTCGGTCTCATAGCCGTGGTCCTTCATCGCCTTGATCTCGATGGTGCCCAGTCCGGCCGCATCGGCGATGGCCGTACCGCTCATGCCGGAGAAGATCACCGAGCCGATGATGTTGACGTGGCCCAGGCCGCCACGCATCCAGCCGACCAGTGCCACCGCGAAGTTGTAGATGCGTCCGGTAATGCCCGCCACGTTCATCAGGTTGCCGGCCAGGATGAAGAACGGCACGGCCAGCAACGGAAAGCTTTCCACGCCGGCAATCATGCGCTGCGCCAGGATCACGTCGGGCACGGAGCCGCTGGCCCAGATATAGAACAGCGACGCCAGCGCCATCGACACGGCTACCGGCATGCCCACCAGCATCAACAGTAGAAACGATGCAATCAGGATCCACATGCGCGCTGCTCCTCAGTCGTCGAACGATTCGAACGCTTCGGGGCGTTCCAGGATCGAGTAACCATTGCGCCAGTTCTGCCACGTTACCTGTAGCGAGCGTGCGGTCATCAATGCGAAGCCGGCCAGCGTGATCCAGTACACGTGGCTCTTGTTCCATTCGATGGTGGTCATCGGCTCGTCGCCGACGATGCCGATATAACGCCAGACCAGCCACGCCGCGTAGGCCAGGAACGCGGTGCGCAGGATATCGACCAGCGTCGACAGCACCCGCGCCGGGCCATGCGGCAGGTAGCGGTAGAGCAGGTCCACCTGGATATGGCGGCTTTTGCGCACGCACATCGAGGCGCCGATAAACACCACGCCGATCAGGCAATAGGTAGCCAGTTCCTCGGTCCACGCGAGCGAGTCATTCATGACATAGCGCGTGAAGAACTGCAGGAAAACCAGGAACGTCATGACCCAGAACAGGCCCAGCGTGAACCAGTCTTCGGCGGCGTAGCCCGACAGGTCAACCGGCTGCGCGTCGGCTTCCTCGAAGGTGTGGACGATTTCTTCGACGGAGGTCATGTGCGGGGCGCCTTCGGTGTCGCGGGCATCGCCATGCATGGTTTGGGAACGCATTTCCATCGGAATCTCCGTTGGTTTGCTCCCCTCTCCCGCCTGCGGGAGAGGGGAGCGGAACGTCAGTGGTCATATCACTGCACGGCCTGGATCTTTTCCCAGTCGGCCTTGCGATAGCCCTGCGATTCGACGCTCACGTTCTTGAGCACGGCGTCGCGATACTCGGGGATGCTGACCTCCGTCACCGTGATGCCTTTCTGCTTGAACACGGCCACGAGTTCCTTTTCGCGCGCCTCGACATCGGCAGTGGCCTTGGCGGCGGCCTCCTGCGTGACCTCGGTGAACATCTTCCGCTCCGGTTCGGACAGCTTCTTCCAGAGCGTGCCGGAGACGATCGTGTTCAGGTGGTCGACGATATGGCCGGTCAGCACGATGTACTTCTGTACCTCGTAGAACTTCTTTGCCTCGATCGTCGTCAGCGGATTTTCCTGCGCCTCGACCGTGCCGTTCTGCAATGCCAGGTAGACCTCGGCAAATGCAATCGGCGACGTATTGACGCCGCATGCTCGCGGCATGGCCAGGTAGGCGGGCACGTCAGGCACGCGCATCTTGAGACCCTTCATCTCGGTGCAGTGCGAGAAGGCCTTGTTCGACGTGGACTGGCGCGTACCGTAGTACGTGGTGGCCACGATATGGTTGCCGGTCTTCTGCTCGTATCCGGCGGTCAGTTCCTTGTAGATATCGCTCTTGGTATAGGCCAGCAGATGTGCGGGGCTGCGGAACGTGTACGGGTAGTAGGTCACGCCGATGCGCGGGAACGACTTGGCCGCGAAGCTCGAGCCCGAGATGATCATGTCCACCGTGCCCATTGCCAGGCCCTGGTTGATATCGTTCTCCTTGCCCAGTTGCGAGGCGGGGAATACGTCGATCTGGTACTTGCCGTTACTGCGCTTCTTGATCTCGTCCGCGGCCCATACCGACCATTTGTGGAATGGTTCGGACGTTTCATAGACATGTGCCCACTTGAGTTTGATTGGCGCCTGCTGGGCCAGGGTGGGCGTGGACAGCGTGGCGGCGGCCAACAGCAGGGCCGCACCGAGCACGCGCGAGAACTGCCGACGATGTTGCATCATGGGTGTCTCCTTTCTTCGGTGGAAATGCCGCCGGCCTTTTTCGGGGTGACCGGTCGGCGCGAGGCAAACCTCAGCCAGTCAACTGCACCTTGGTACTGCGGGATTTGTCAGCCGCCAGGTGGAATGCCTCCACGGCTTGCGCCAGCGGCAACTGTGCGGACAGCAATGGCCGCACATCGAGCCGGCGGCTGGTCAGGTACTGCACCGACCAGTCGAACTCGCGGCCGAAGCGGAACGCACCAACGTAGTCGAGTTCACGCGCCATGATGCTGTTGGCCGGGAAATGCAGGCCTTCAGCGGGCAGCGTGCCCACCTGCACGATGCGGCCACCACGGCGTGTGGCCCCGAGGCAGGTGCCCAGCGCGGCAGCGCTGCCGGCAGCTTCGAGGCTGACATCGGCAATATCCTGCAATTCGCTGGCCGCTACCTGTGTGGTCAGGATGGTCTCGTCGGCACCGACCGAACGTGCGACTTCAAGCGGCCGTTCGGCGATGTCGCAGACAATGATCCGCGCGGCGCCGGCCAGCCGCGCGGCCATCACGGTCAGGCTGCCGATCGTGCCGCCGCCGGTGACCAGCACGGTCTTGCCAAGCAGTTCGCCCGCGCGATTCACGCCGTGCAAGGCCACGGAAAGCGGTTCGGCAAACGCGAGTTCGCCCAGCGAGATATCAGCATCGACCGGGGTCAGTTGCTGCTCATGCATCAGGAAATGCTGGCGGAACATGCCTTGCACATGAGGGAAGACGCTGGCGCTACCCAGGAAACGCATGTTGCGGCACAGATTGTCGCGCCCGGCCCGGCAATAGTCGCACTGGCCGCAGGCATGCGACGGGTTGATGGCTACCTTCATGCCCGGCGCTACTCGCGTGACAGCACTGCCTACCGTTTCAACAATGCCCGAGGCTTCATGCCCGGGCGTCAGCGGTTCCCGGATCACGAACGCGCCGACCTTGCCATGGAAGTAGTAATGCAGGTCCGATCCGCAGATACCGGCGGCGCCGAGGCGCACCAGCACGTGGTGCGGGCCGGGGGCGATCGGCTCGATCTCGGTGAACCGCAGGTCTTCGCTCGCGTGGATATGGCAGGTCAGGGACATCACGATTCCTCGCTCAGAATTTTCACGTCTTTCGTATTGCCGGGCCATGCCGCATAGAAGCGGTTGTGGGACAGTTCGAGGTGGTCGCACATGGCGGTACGCGCGGCATCGGGCGAGCCCGAGGCAATGGCATCCACGACGGCCCGATGTTCGGCAATTGCCGCGGCCCAGCTCTCGGCGTTCTCGAAGTGGTTGCCGAACTGGGCGAACAGCGGGTTGTGGCGTTCGTCGAACAGCTCTGCAACCAGACGTTGCAGCACCGCGTTCTCGGATACCTCGGCAATGCGCAGGTGAAACGCGCGATCGCCGCGCACCGGAATATTGCCGCCACCGGCTTCCGTTTCCATCAACACGATCGACTCGGCAAGCGCGGCAAGCAGGGCAGGGCTGCAGTGGCGGGCGGCATTGGCGGCCATTTCGCCTTCAATGGTCTGGCGCGCGCGGATGACATCGAGCGGCGGTGCCGCCATGATGCTGCCGGCCAGCGTGGCCATGCGCGTGGCATCGGCTGCGCAGGCGTAGATGCCGGACCCCATGCGCACCTCCACGAGGCCCTCGACTTCAAGTGCGATCAGCGCTTCGCGCACCGATGGGCGCGATACGCCCAGTTGCGCGGCGAGATCGCGCTCGGGTGGCAAGCGTGCGCCAACGGGAAATTCGCCGCTTTCGATCAGCCGGCGTAGCTGGTCGGCAATCTGGCGATATAGGCGACGCGGTTCGATCTGCTGAAGCGGCATGGGCAATCCAAGGCAGGCAGCGGACAAATGGTCAAGCGGTCAGACCAATTTCTAGGCGACATTTCCGGACGCCGCAAGAAAAAGTTGTGGCGCGCCGCAGCACGGCTCAACCGGAAGTTGCTACACGGCATGCATGCCAAAACTACCGGGTGAGATAGCTCGAAATGCTTATTGCGACGCGCGTGCCGAGGCCCGAACTTGCCCGGCAACTTGCTGAATTCATTGGGGAAAATCGCCCATGCAAGGATGCTCTGCGCATATCGGCGCCTGCAGGCCCTGCATTTGCTACTAAGCTTGGTTGGGACTGTCCGGTTCGCGGGCAGTCTGACGTATTCCATCTGTGAGGAGATCACGATGAAAACGAAGACGTTAATACCCGCCGTCCTGGTCGCCGCCGGTATCTTTGCCGTTCCGTTTGCTCAGGCCCAGCAGCAACCGATGCCGGGTCAGATGCAACCCTCGGGTCCTACCCCCATGCCTGCCCCGGGTCAAGCCGGAGCCATGCCGCCGTCCGCAACACCAATGCCCCCGGCCCGTGGCGGTCCGCCGCCGCGCGGCATGCAGCAACAACGCCCCGACGCCATGGCGCCTGGAGGCCCGTCGGGCGCGTCGCCGATGGGCGCCCAATCGCCGTACTCGCCGAAGACATGGCAAAAGGGTGACAAGCTGCCCACGGAATTCCGTGACCGGCAATACGTGATCGACAAGTACAAGGACTACAACCTGCCCGCCCCGAAGAAGGGGCATCACTGGGTCGGCGTAGGGGCCGATTACTACCAGGTATCGTCCAACGGGACGATCTACTCGGTGGGGCCCGGAGGCATGTAGCAACTCAGCAATGCCGTCATGAAAAAAGCGCGCCGGTCTGGTCCACGGCGCGCTTTCTCTATGCCTAGGCGGAAGGCCTTCGGGCGATACTAGCCTCAGTCGGGCAGGGCGTCATAAGTAACCAGGAACACCTGGTCATCACCGGCGCTGACCGACAGCCACACGATGTCGAGGTCGGGGAATGCGGCTTCGACGTTGTCGTGTTCGTTGCCGATTTCCACCACCAGCACGCCGCCCGGGTTGAGGCGTTTCTTCGCGCCCGCGATGATCCGTCGCACGATGTCCATGCCGTCGTCGCCACCGGCCAGTGCGATGCGCGGTTCGGCCAGGTACTCGGCCGGCAGTTCGCGCATCGACTGCTCGTTGACGTAGGGCGGATTGGTCAGGATCACGTCGTAGCGCGCGTCCGAGGGCAGGGGCGCATAGAGATCGCCTTCATGCAGCGCGATGCGATTCTCCATCTTGTAGTCGGCCACATTGCGGCGCGCCACGGCCAGCGCATCGGGCGAGATGTCCACGGCGTCGATCTTCGCGTTCGGCCAGACGTGCGCAGCAATGATCGGCAGGCAGCCAGAGCCGGTGCACAGTTCCAGTACCGGGCCAATCTGCGCGATGTCTCCGAGCCACGGCTCCAGGCCTTCCTGCAACAGTTCGCCGATAAAGCTGCGCGGTACGATGACGCGCGAATCCACGTAGAAGCGCAGGCCATGCATGAACGCTTCATGCGTGATGTAGGCCGCCGGCACGCGTTCGGTCACGCGGCGATCGATGACCTTGAGCACGGCGTCGACTTCCTCGGGCAGCAGGCGGGCGTCGAGGAATGGGTCCAGCGTGTCGAGCGGCAGGCTCAGCGTATGCAGCACCAGATAGGCTGCCTCGTCATACGCGTTGGCGCTGCCATGTCCGAACGACAGCCGGGCCGCGGTAAAACGCGAAACAGCCAGGCGCAGCAGGTCGCGGACGGTCTTCAGGGGGGAGGGAGTAGGCATGGCTCGCGGGTGCTCCGGCAAATCAGGCGATCAGGCGTTCGAGCACGCCACGGTAAACATTCTTCAGCGGCTCGATAAAGCGCACTTCCACGTTCTCGTCGATCTTGTGGATGCTGGCATTCGGAGGGCCGAATTCGATGACCTGCGGGCAGATTTTCGCGATGAAACGGCCGTCGGACGTACCGCCCGTGGTCGACAGTTCGGTGGTCACGCCGGTCTCTGCAGCAATCGCGGCTGACAGTGCGTCGGACAGGTCGCCGCGCGGCGTCAGGAACGGCTCGCCGCCGAGCGTCCAGTCCAGCGTGTATTCCAGGCCGTGCTGGTCCAGGATGGCATGCACGCGCGCCTTCAGGCCGTCGGGCGTGCTGGCCGTCGAGAAGCGGAAATTGAAGTCGATGGTCACATGGCCCGGAATCACGTTGGTGGCACCGGTGCCCGCGTGGATATTCGACATTTGCCATGTCGTGGGCGGGAAGTACTCGTTGCCCTGGTCCCACGTCTCGTTGACCAGCGCAGTCAATGCAGGCGCCGCCTGGTGGATCGGGTTGCGCGCCAGGTGCGGATAGGCGATATGGCCCTGCACGCCCTTGATCGTAAGCTTGCCCGACAGCGAGCCACGACGGCCGTTCTTGACCATGTCGCCAAGCGTGTCCACCGAAGTCGGTTCGCCGATCACGCAGTAGTCGAGACGTTCGCCGCGAGCCTTCAGCGCTTCCACGACCTTGACGGTGCCGTCATGTGCGGGGCCTTCCTCGTCGCTGGTAATCAGGAATGCGATCGAATTGGCGTGAGCGGGATGCTGGGCGATGAATTCCTCGCAGGCCACCACGAAGCCGGCGATCGACGTCTTCATGTCGGCCGCGCCACGGCCATAGAGCTTGCCGTCGCGGTGCGTGGGTTCGAACGGGTCCGACGACCATTGCTCGACCGGGCCGGTGGGTACCACATCGGTATGGCCGGCAAAGGCCAGCAGCTTGCCCGCGGTGCCCTGCGTGCCGCGCTTGACCGCCCACAGGTTGGTCACGCGGAAGCTGTCGGGCCCGCTGACGATGTTCTCGCAGGTAAAGCCAAGCGCCTTGAGGCGCGTTTCCAGCACGGCCTGGCAGCCTTCGTCGGCAGGGGTGACCGAGCGGCGGCGCATCAGGTCTTCGGTCAGGGCAAGGGTCGGATTCATGGGGCAGGGTATTGCAGGATTCTTTTAGAACAGCGAGGCGTAGGCATCAGCGGAAAACCCCACGCTGACCTTGCCGTTGCGGTCCAGCACGGGGCGCTTGATCAGCGACGGGCTGGTTTGCATCAACGCAATGGCTCCCGCTTCGCTCTCGGATTTCGCCTTGTCCGCGTCGGACAGCGCGCGGTAGGTAGTGCCCTTCTTGTTGAGTAGCGTGGCAAGCGGCACATGCTTGAGCCACGCAAGCAGCAGCGTCTCGTCGACGCCTTGTTTCTTGAAATCGTGGAACGTGTAGGCGACGCCGTTCGATTCCAGCCAGGTACGGGCCTTCTTGACGGTGTCGCAATTGGGAATGCCGTAGAGCAGGACGGTCATGGTGGCGCGGAACGAAGAAAAGACGACGGTTAACGGAACAGCAGGTTGAGCGCGATCACCAGTCCGCCCAGGCCCAGCGCCACGCCGGCCATGGCCACGCCGGTCATCAGGCGCAGGCGGCGGTCCAGGCGCGCAGCCTCGCGGCGCAAGGCCTCGATCGTGATCGCATGTTGCTCGGCCAGCAGCTTGACCGCTTCGGCCTGCTGCATGGCAGTGGCCTCCAGCTCCGCGATGCGTGCGGCCGGATCGCGCGCTTCCGCGGCGTCAGACGGTGCGCCGTCGTCCTTGCGCTTGCCTTTCTTGAGCTTCTCGATGGTCTTGTTGGCCTGATCGAGAATGGTGGGCAGCAGGGAGAGCACGGTGCTGACGGTGGCGGGGTCGAGGGCCATGAGTCGCTTGCGGAGGGATGGCATTGGGCGTTGCTTCACGCCGCCGGGGCTGGCCCGGCGGCACGTGCGGCGTGACTACCGTGGATCAGTCGCGCAGCAGGTCGTTGAGGCTGGTCTTGGCGCGGGTTTGCGCGTCCACCTTCTTCACGATCACGGCGCAGTACAGGCTGTACTTGCCATCCTTGGACGGCAGGTTGCCGGCCACCACCACCGAACCGGCCGGCACGCGACCGTAGTGGATCTCGCCCGTTTCACGATCGTAGATCTTGGTCGACTGGCCCAGGTACACGCCCATCGAGATCACCGAGTTCTCTTCGACGATCACGCCTTCCACCACTTCCGAGCGCGCGCCGATAAAGCAGTTGTCTTCGATAATGACCGGGTTGGCCTGCAGCGGCTCCAGCACGCCGCCGATGCCCACGCCACCGGACAGGTGCACGTTCTTGCCGATCTGTGCGCACGAACCGACGGTGGCCCAGGTGTCGACCATCGTGCCTTCATCCACATAGGCGCCGATGTTCACGTACGACGGCATCAGCACGGCGTTCTTCGCGATAAAGGAACCGCGACGGGCAACGGCGGGCGGCACCACGCGGAAACCGGCCTTGGCGAAGTCGTCACCGCTCCAGTTGGCGAACTTGGTCGGCACCTTGTCGTAGAACTGGGCGAAACCGCCGGCGCTCATCGGCGCATTGTCTTCGAGGCGGAACGACAGCAGCACGGCCTTCTTGACCCACTGGTTGACGATCCATTCCTTGCCTTGCTTCTCGGCCACGCGCAGCGAACCGGCGTCGAGTTGCGAGATCACGTTGGCCACGGCTTCGCGGATATCGTTCGGCGCGGACTTCGGCGACAGGCTGGTGCGGTCTTCCCATGCCTGGTCGATCAGGGCTTGCAGTGCTTGCGTCATGATGGTGTTCTCAGTGGTGATGTTTGTGAATGCGGTGCCGGAAGCGTGCGCCCGGGCACCGGGACGTTCGATCGGTGAAACAGGGTGATGCGATGCGCCGGTTCAGCCCAGCGACTTGCAGAATTCAACAATCCGGCGCGCGCCCTCCAGGCATTCGTCGGGGGTGGCCACCAACGCCATGCGCACGCGGTTCTTGCCCGGATTCATGCCATGGGCGTCGCGCGCCAGGTAGCTACCCGGCAGTACGGCCACGTTCTGCTCGGCCAGCAGGCGCACGGCGAACTCGGTATCGGTCAGGCCGGTGCGTGAAACATCGGCCCACAGGTAGAACGCCGCATCGGGCAGCGCCACATCGAGTACTTCGGCCAGCATCGGCGTGACCGCGGCGAACTTGGTTACGTACGCCGAGCGGTTCTCGCGCACATGGGCTTCATCGCTCCACGCGGCAACGCTGGCGGCCTGCACGGCCGGGTTCAGCGCGGCGCCGTGGTAGGTCCGGTATAGCAGGAATTTCTTGAGGATCGCGGCGTCGCCGGCCACGAAACCTGAACGCAGGCCCGGCACATTGGAGCGCTTGGACAGGCTCGAGAACATCACCAGGCGCTCGAAGCCCCGGCCCAACTGATGGGCGGCTTCCAGCGCGCCCAGCGGCGGGGTGGCCTCGTCGAAATAGATCTCGGAATAGCACTCGTCGGAGGCGATCACGAAACCGTAGCGGTCCGACAGTTCGAACAACTGCTTCCAGTCTTCCAGCGACAGCACGGCACCGGTGGGATTGCCCGGCGAGCAGACATAGAGCAGTTGCACGCGGGGCCAGACATCGGCATCGATCTGGTCGAAGGCCGGTGCGAAATTGCGAGCCGGATCGCTGTTGGCGAAGACCGGACGCGCGCCGGCCAGCAGCGCCGCGCCTTCATAGATCTGGTAGAACGGATTCGGGCACAACACCAGCGGATCGGGCTTGCTGGGGTCCACCACGGTTTGCGCAAAGGCAAACAGCGCCTCGCGCGACCCGCTGACCGGCAGCACCTCGGTGGCGGCATCGACGCGCGGCAGATGGTAGCGGCGCTCGAGCCAGCCGGCGATGCACTGGCGCAGCGCGTCGGTGCCGGCCGTGGCCGGATAGACGGCCAGTCCGGACAGCGATGCGGTCATCGCATCCTTGATGAACTGGGGTGTCGGGTGCTTGGGTTCGCCAATGCCGAAGCTGATCGCCGGCTTGTCGGCGGGTTTCACGTCGGCCACCAGCACGCGCAGTTTCTCGAAAGGGTAGGTCTGGAGCAGGTCGAGGCGCGGATTCACGGTGGCAGGCGGCGGGGCGGTTGAAACGCAGCATTATAAAGGAATGCCGCGTACCACCGGGTGCCTGGCAGCCGGGTTGCCGGCGGCGGCCCATGCAGCAGGTCAATACAGCATCACGCGCGACACCATGGCCACGATCGGGCGGCGCACGAAGCTCTCGAACCGGGCATGCAGGTGCAGTGGCCGCAGCAGCATCCTGACCGTCATTTCGATCGGCAAATGCCGCCGCACCACGGCGCTGCAGCGCGAATTCAGGGCGCGCACCTCGTGTTCCGGCACGTCCTCGCGGTCCTGTTCGATGCGCAGCACATTGCGCAGCGCAATTTCGGCGTCCTCGTTCTTGATTTCCAGCAGACGACGCGCCAGTGCGCCCAGCACCCGGGTGCGGCCCAACTGTTCGCGGTCGCACAGCGTATTGAAATAGCGGTAGAAGTGCTTGTAGTGGCGAACCTCGTCGTTGGCAATGCGGCGGGTCAGGTCGCGCAACACCGGCTCGTCGCTGGCCTGCTCCAGTGCGCGATAGTAGGTGGCGGTACCGGTTTCCACCACGCAGCGGGCGGCCATTTCCAGCGCCTGCGAACGTTCGAAATTGTCGATCGAGCAGGTTTTGCCGTAATCCTCGAAGAAACGCCGGTAGCCCCGCTCCCAGTCGAACCCGGGCCAGACATGCGCCACATAGCGGCGCAGCGCCAGGCCGTGCTGCAGTTCCTCGGTTTCCCAGTGGTGGGACAACCAGGCGGCGGCTTCGGGAATGTCCGCGTAGTAGGCGGCAAGGTTGCCCGCGTAGGTATCGGAGCCGCTTTCAATGAACGATGCGGCGGCGAGCAAGTAGAACAGGGTGCGATTATCGCGCACACGGTCAACGTCGATGGCCTCGTAGTCGATCTCGGATACCGACCACGGCAGGTCAGCCGGCCGTTCGGCCGGTTGCGTTGGGGTCATGCTGGTTCCTCCAGGCTGCTGCAATGGCTTCAGACTGGCCGCTTTGCCCGGGTACACGCCCGATCATGGCGGAGCGGCGGCGAGAGCGCTTGCCGGAGAGGCCTCCGGGATCACGCAGGCATTGTCAGAGACTAGCACTTACCCTAAGAAGTTTCTTGCGGATTCGCCGGGCCGATGGTTTCCAGAAACGCGAATCCTGGCTAGAAAGTGCTTGCAGCAATGCATGCAACTTACGGAAGTACAAGGCTTTTCGGGAGCCGTCACGGACCGCTTCGTGGTGCGTGCAACGGTCGATAAAGCGGCCGGAGAGCGGATTGGCGATGGTATGATTAGCCCCAATCTACCGGGCACCGGGGGTAGTTTGCGGCGCGGGCGTCACGCTTGGCCGTGTGCTCCGGCATTGGCCCGACATTTCCAATTGCGTATCGCCCAAACCACACGACAACGTGCGACTGTCATCGATCAAACTGGCGGGCTTCAAGTCCTTCGTCGATCCCACCAATTTTCAAGTGCCTGGCCAGCTGGTCGGCATCGTAGGTCCCAACGGCTGCGGTAAATCCAACATCATCGATGCGGTGCGTTGGGTGCTTGGCGAGTCACGTGCGTCGGAACTGCGCGGTGAATCCATGCAGGACGTGATCTTCAACGGCTCGACCGCGCGCAAGCAGGCTGGACGGGCCAGCGTGGAACTGGTGTTCGACAATGCCGAAGGCCGCGCCGCCGGCCAATGGAGCCAATACGCCGAAGTGGCCGTCAAGCGCGTGCTGACGCGCGATGGCACCTCGTCGTACTACATCAACAACCAGGCGGTACGCCGCAAGGACATCCAGGACATCTTCCTGGGCACCGGCCTGGGGCCGCGTGCATACGCGATCATCGGGCAGGGCATGATCTCGCGGATCATCGAGGCCAAGCCCGATGACATGCGCATCTTCCTGGAAGAAGCCGCCGGTGTGTCGAAGTACAAGGAGCGCCGCCGCGAAACCGAGAATCGCCTGGGCGACACGCGCGAAAACCTGACGCGCGTGGAAGACATCCTGCGCGAACTGGGCACCAATCTCGAAAAGCTCGAAGGCCAGGCCGAGGTGGCGCAGCGCTTCAAGGCACTGCAGGCCGATGGCGAGGAAAAGCAGCACCTGTTGTGGCTGCTGCGCAAGCGTGAAGCCCAGACCGAGCAGGAACGCCACGCGCGGGCCATCGACCAGGCACAGATCGACCTCGAAGCCCAGACCGCGCAGTTGCGCCATGTGGAAGCCGAGCTCGAAACGATGCGCGCGGCACACTATGCCGCATCCGACGGCATGCACGTCGCGCAGGGTGCGTTGTACGAAGCCAATGCCGAGGTCAGCAAGCTCGAAGCCGAGATCCGCTACGTGGTGGAATCGCGCAATCGCCTGCAGGCCCAGGTTGCCGCACTGACCACGCAACGCGAGCAATGGCAGGGCAAGGCCGACCAGGCTAACGAGGAACTGGCCGAGGCCGAGGAAAACCTGGCGCTCGCCGAAGCGCGCACGATCGAGTCGCAGGACACCGTGGCGCAAAAGAGCGATGAGCTGCCGACGCTCGAAGCGCAATGGCGCGATGCCCAGCAAATGCTGAACGACCAGCGTGGCGGCATCATGCAGGCCGAGCAGGCACTGAAGCTAGAGGCCGCGCACCAGCGCAATGCCAACCAGATGCTGCAGCAGCTGGAGCAGCGCAAGGAACGCCTGCAGGGCGAGGAAAAGGGGCTCGATCGCCCTGACGAGGTGCGGCTCGAAGAGCTGCGCATGGATCTGGCCGAGCAGGAAGCCACGCTCGAGGAAGCCCAGGCCGTGCTGATGGACAGCGAAGAGGCCGTGCCACGCCTGGATGCCGAGCGCCGTACTGCGCAGGAGCGCGTGCAGGGCGAAGCGTCCGCAATCGCCTCGCTGGAAGCGCGCCTGACCGCGCTGCGCCAGTTGCAGGAAAGTGTCCAGACCGATGGCAAGGTGCAGCCGTGGCTGGAACGCCATGGGCTGGCCGAACTGCCGCGTCTCTGGAAAAAGGTCCACATCGAGCCGGGCTGGGAAAACGCGCTGGAATCGGTGCTGCGCGAAAAGCTTGCGGCACTCGAGGTGTCGAACCTCGACTGGGTCAAGGCCTTCCTGTCCGACGCCCCGCCGGCCAAGCTCGCGTTCTACACGCCGCCGCCCGCCGCGCGTCCGGTAGAAGCCCCGGCGGGACTGCGTCCGCTGATGTCGCTGGTACAGATCACCGAGCCCGGCATCCGTGCGGTGATGCAGGACTGGCTGGCCGATATCTATACGGCCACCGATATGTCGCAGGCGCTGGCCGCCCGCACTACGCTGCCTGAAGGCGGCCAGTTCGTGGTGGCCGAAGGCCATCTGGTGGGCCGCAATGCCATCCAGATCTACGCGGCCGATTCCGAACAGGCCGGCATGCTGGCGCGCGAGCAGGAAATCGAGAACCTGCAGAAACAGTCGCGTGCGCAGATGCTGCTGTCCGACGAGGCGAAGTCGCAGTCGGTACGCGCCGAAACAGCGTACACGCACGCCAGCACCCAGCTGATCGAAGCCCGCGCCCGCGCCGAACAGGCCACGCGCCGCGTGCACACGCTGCAGATGGATGTGCTCAAGCTGTCGCAGGCCATGGAACGATTCTCGGCCCGTAGCAACCAGATCCGTGAGGAACTGTCCGAGATCGATGCGCAGATCGACGAGCAACGCGCCATTCGTGCCGAATCCGAAGCCAGCTTCGAACTTCACGATACCCAGCTGGCCGAGCTGCAGGCATCGCACGAAGATCAGCAGATGGCTTTCGATGCCATGGATGCCAAACTGACTGGCGCGCGCCAGCAGCTGCGCGATCTTGAACGTGCCTCGCAGGAAGCGGTGTTTGCCGAGCGCAACCTCGCCGGACGTATCGACGAGCTGCGCCGCAATATCCAGATGGCAGCCGACCAGAGCGAACGCATTGCCGAATCGCTGGAAAATGCGCGCGCCGAGCTTGAAACCATCAACGAGCAGACCGCCAATACCGGCCTGCATGAAGCGCTGGAAGTGCGCGCCGAGAAAGAGCAGAAGCTGTCCGCGGCGCGTATCGAACTCGATGCGCTGTCGGCCCAACTACGCCAGTTCGACGAACAGCGCCTGGCCGCCGAGCGCAGCCTGCAGCCGCTGCGCGACCGTATCACCGAGTGCCAGCTCAAGGAGCAGGCCGCACGCCTGAACCAGGAACAGTTCACCGAGCAACTGACGACGGCCGAAGTGGATGAAGCCGCGTTGGCCGAGAAGCTGACCGCCGACCTGAAGCCATCGTACCTGCAAGGCGAAGTCACGCGCCTGAACAATGCGATCAACGCGCTGGGTCCGGTCAACATGGCCGCACTGGACGAACTGGCCGCGGCACGCGAGCGCAAGACGTTCCTTGATGCGCAGTCGGCCGACCTGACCGATGCCATCAATACGCTTGAAGATGCGATCGCCAAGATCGACCAGGAAACGCGTGCGCTGCTGCAAGGCACGTTCGACCAGGTCAACTATCATTTCGGCGAGCTGTTCCCGTCGTTGTTTGGCGGCGGGCAGGCACGGCTGATCATGACCGGCGAGGAAATCCTCGATGCCGGTGTGCAGGTGATGGCGCAGCCGCCAGGCAAGAAGAATTCGACCATTCACTTGTTGTCCGGTGGCGAGAAGGCGCTGACCGCGATTGCGCTGGTGTTCGCGATGTTCCAGCTGAACCCGGCACCGTTCTGCTTGCTGGACGAGGTGGACGCGCCGCTGGACGACGCCAATACGGAGCGATACGCCAATATGGTGGCGCGCATGTCGGACAAGACGCAGTTTGTGTTTATTTCCCACAACAAGATTGCGATGGAGATGGCCCATCAGCTGATTGGCGTGACGATGCAGGAACAGGGCGTCTCGCGGATCGTGGCGGTGGACATGGATGCAGCCGTATCGATGGCGGAGGCCGCTTAAGATGGAACTGCAGAACGCACTGATCATCGCTGGTGTTGTATTGCTCCTGTTGCTGGTGGCCTATAACCGCTGGCAGATCCACAAGGCGCGCCGCGTGCGGCCGCTGATGCCGGAGGACGACCTGCCGCCGATGCGCGAGCCCGTGGTGGGCAAGACCATCCAGCCCGAGACGCAGGCCAAGCTCAAGGAAACGCCACCGCCCGAGCATATTGCGCGGCGCGAGCCCACGCTTGGCGAGGCTGGCAAGGGCGTGATGCACGACGAGACGGACAGTCCGTCTGACGTGGCCACCGCCACGGCGGCGGCGCATGCCGCCGCAAGTACCGCCGATGCCGACGAAATCGTGGCCGACGAGGTTGCGGTTGCCGCGGCACCCGCCATGGCGCATGCCGAAGCCGACGCGCATGCGGAGGCCGCCAGCACGGCTGCTCCGCAGCCTGCCCCGAAGGCGCCGCCCGCAGCCGAATCCAACGTCATGGACGGCCAGCCGGCAGCGGCCGTGATCGATCCGCTGATCGACTGCATCGTGCCGATGCATCTGGAACGCAAGGCCTCGGGCGACCGTATCCTGCCGCTGACGGGCCGCCTGCGGCGCGCGGGCACGAAGCAGGTGCATATCGAGGGTTTGCGCGCGGAAACCAATGCCTGGGAAGCCGTGACCGCCGGCCATCAGTACGAAGATCTGCAGGTAGCCGTGCAACTGGCCAACCGCAGTGGCCCACTCAACGCGCTCGAGTTTTCCGAGTTCGTCAATGCCGTGGAAGCGCTGGCCGAATCGCTCGATGCTTCGGCCGACTTGCCCGACATGACGGAAACGGTTGCCAATGCGCGTGAGCTCGACGGCTTTGCCGCTGGCGCCGACGTGCAACTTGGCGTCAATGTGATCTCCGATGGCGCGCCATGGTCCGCCGCCTATGTGCAGACCGTGGCCACGCAGGACGGGCTGGTACTCTCGCGCGACGGTACGCGTTTCATCCGCTACGAACCGGGTGCCGACGGCGTGCAAAAGCCGTTGTTCACGCTGCAGTTTGGCGAAACGAACTTCCTGCGCGATGACCTGACGTTGAACGCGGGCCGCCAGATCACGCTGCTGCTGGACGTACCGCAAGCGCCGCAGTCGATCAAGCCGTTCAAGACCGTCTGCGAGTATGGCTACAGCCTGGCGCAGCGCATGGGCGCGCAACTGGTGGACGACAATCTGCGTCCGCTGACCGAAGCGTCATTCGTGGCGATCTTCAACCACCTCGAAAAGCTTTACGAAAAGCTTGAAGCGCGTGGCATGCCGGCCGGATCGCCAGTGGCTGTCCGCCTGTTCAGCCTGTAACCGGAGCCAGTCATGACCGCCAAGCAACACGGCGCGCCGGCTCCGGCTGCCGCGCCGGCCGCCGCATTGCCGGCCGATGCGTCGCCCGCGGAACGCGTGCAATGGCTGCGCAACGAACTGGAACGCCATAGCTACCAGTACTACGTGCTCGATGCGCCGACGATTCCCGATGCGGATTACGACGCGATGTTCAGCGAACTCCAGGCGCTGGAAACCGAGCATCCCGAACTGCTGACCGATGATTCCCCCACGCAGCGTGTGGGCGGGGCACCGCTGTCGGCGTTCGATACGGTGCGCCATCGCGTGCCGATGCTGTCGCTCAACAACGGCTTTGAAGACGAGGATGTGGTCAGCTTCGACCGTCGTTGCGCGCAGGGGCTGGGCCGCACCGCGGCCGCTGCGCCTGCCGACGACCTGTTCAGTGCCGCCGAAGCCGCGGATAACGCGGTCGAGTATTCCTGCGAGCTGAAGTTCGATGGCCTGGCCATGTCGCTGCGATACGAAGACGGCAAGCTGGTACAGGCCGCCACGCGCGGCGATGGCGAAACCGGTGAGGATGTCACCGCCAATGTGCGGACCATCAAGGCCATTCCACTGAAGTTGCGCGGCCAGGCTCCGGCCGTGCTCGAAGTGCGCGGCGAGGTGTTCATGTATCGCGCCGATTTCGATCGCCTCAACGAACGCCAGGCGCAGGCCGACGAGAAGACCTTTGTCAATCCGCGCAACGCGGCCGCCGGCAGCTTGCGCCAACTCGATCCGCGCATCACGGCCAAGCGTCCGCTATCGTTCTTTGCCTACGGCCTTGGCGAACTGCAGGGTGCGGATCGTCCGCCCACGCATGGCGTGATGCTGGATGGCTTTGCCAAGTTGGGCCTGCCGGTATGCAACGAGCGTCGCGTGGTGAAGGGCGCGCAAGGACTGTTGTCGTTCTACCGCGAGATTGGCGAGCGGCGAGACCAGTTGCCGTATGACATCGATGGCGTGGTCTACAAGGTCAACGCGATTCCCGAACAGGAACAGCTTGGTTTTGTCTCGCGCGCACCGCGCTTTGCCTTGGCACATAAGTTCCCGGCGCAGGAAATGACCACTACGGTCGAGGACATCGAGGTGCAGGTTGGCCGCACCGGGGCCATCACGCCCGTGGCGCGACTGGCGCCCGTGTTCGTCGGCGGTGTGACCGTTACCAATGCCACGCTGCACAACGAGGATGAGATCCGCCGCAAGGACGTGCATATCGGCGACACGGTGATCGTGCGTCGCGCCGGCGACGTGATTCCGGAAGTGGTGGCCGTGGTGCTGGAGCGCCGTCCCGCCGATGCCCGCGCATTCGTGATGCCGACGGTTTGTCCGGTATGCGGGTCGCATGTGGAACGTCTGGAAGGTGAAGCCATTGCACGCTGTACCGGCGGGCTGATCTGCGCGGCGCAACGCAAGCAGGCGTTGCTGCATTTCGCGCAACGCCGCGCCATGGATATCGAAGGCCTGGGCGACAAGGTGGTGGAGCAACTGGTCGACCACGGCATCGTGCATACCCCGGCCGATCTCTACAAGCTTGGCGTGGCCAAGCTGGCCGCGCTGGACCGCATGGCCGACAAGTCGGCCGCCAACGTGGTGGCGGCAATCGAAAAATCGCGCGAGACCACGCTGAACCGCTTTATCTTCTCGCTGGGTATTCGCCACGTTGGGGAGGCCACGGCCAAGGACCTGGCCAGGCATTTCGGCAAGCTCGATAACCTGCTGGCCGCTGATGAGGCTGCTTTGCTGGAAGTCAACGACGTCGGCCCCGTGGTGGCCCAATCCATTGCCAATTTCCTGGCCGAAGCGCACAACGTGGAGGTCATCGAACAGCTGCGCGCCGCAGGCGTACACTGGACGGAAACCGAGCCCACGGCACGTGCGCCGTTGCCGCTGGCCGGCAAGACCGTGGTGCTGACCGGTACGCTGCCGACGTTGTCGCGCGAGGATGCGAAGGAAAAGCTCGAGGCCGCCGGGGCCAAGGTGGCAGGGTCGGTGTCGAAGAAAACCGACTATGTGG
>CAUUBQ010000067.1:0-45180 GCA_963543405.1 uncultured Cupriavidus sp. | reverse complement strand
ACCTATTCGCAACGTAGCGGGTTGGCTACCGCTTTGCCTGGTCAACCCGAGCTTTTCAGTTGCCTTTCAAGCTCCGGCCTTTAGGCCGGGGTAGTTGACAGCGATCCCGCCTTCTATCAGCTCCTGGCCGACAGCCATGCCCGGCTTCTGGGCAAGCCTCTGGTACCCCAGCCAATGTCAGTCGCGGATGCCACGGCATGGCTCTACGAACAGGCGCCGTTTGCGGTCCTGGCCCATAGCACCGCAGCCGATCCCGTCTTTATCTACGGCAACAAGGCAGCGCAACATCGCTTTGAATATGACTGGGACGAGATCACCCGACTGCCATCGCGGCTGTCCGCCGAGGCACCGAATCGCGAGGAGCGGCAGCAGTTCCTGGAACGCGTGCAACGGCTCGGCTACGAAGCGGGCTACAAGGGTGTGCGGATAACAAAGTCAGGACGGCGCTTCATGATCGAGGAAGCCACGCTTTGGCAGATGATCGACGCCGACGGCGTGCTCCATGGACAAGCTGTAGTCGTCCCGCGAACGCGAGACCTCTGAACCGGCCATCGCTGCCGGTATCCGCAAGTCACTCATGATTGACCCCAAGTCTGTGCCAGCGCCCCAGCTTGTCGATTGATCTCGCGACGAGCATCGATGCGGCGCTGTGTTTTCGATCAAAGGATCGTCGCACAGAACTTGGTAAACGGTGTGTGTCCAAATGGAACATTACTGTTGCATTTGGAGCAGGTGCGCGCATTGCGCGCAGCACCTTTGCTTCAACTCAAGACGCTCAGGCTCAAACCACCTCGAAGAAATGCGTGCGATCGCGCTCAAGCTGCGCGATCAGTCCAAACTCCCAGTCCAGATAAGCCTGCATCGCGACCGCCGCATTGTCCGTGCCTTCATAGGGTCGACGATAGCGATCCGTACGCGCTACAGCCAGCCGCGTCTCGCCTTGCTCCACCGGCAATCCCGCATCGGCCCACGCAGCGGTGCCACCTTCCAGCACAAATATTTCGGCAGACGTCAGTGACTTGAGATCGTCGGCCGCAAACCGGGCGAGCAGACTCGATCCACACGTAAGTACGTAGCGACTGGCTGGCGGAATCACCTGCAAGGCCTGGCCCAGTTGCGCACGGATTGCAAACCAGGCGCCGGGAACATGGCGCTTGACGTAGTTGGCACTGGCAGTCACGTCGAGCACCGCCACGTCGCCCTCTTCGAGCCACGCGGACAGCGTTGCCGGGGTAATGGCGCTGACTTCAGGCGTGGCCGGACGCCGAGCGGCCGGCGTACCGCGCTCGCTGCGCTGCGCATCGCCGACCGGCTCCACGACATAGACCTCCCATCCCATCTGCGCCAGCCACGAAGCGCTCATGCTGGCGCGCACGTCATCATCATCGGCCAGTACGATCCGCGCACCACGCACGGGGGCCTGGTGGTCGGTTTCCTGTACCAGTTGCCCACCGGGCACGCTGGCAAAATCAGGCAGGTGGCCGTCGGCATATTCCTCCGGCGTACGCACGTCGAAGCGATAGACCGTGCGCCCCGGCGTGTCCAGAGACGCCAGCGCGTCGAACGCAATCCGTCGCACGCCGGCCCGCGCTGCAATGGTGCGCGCGCCTTCACGCGCCTGCTCACGATTCGCCGCATCCACCTGGGGCGGTGCACGCCGACTGGCACCATGGCTCAGCGTCTGGCCGGCCAGCGTCCAGCCAATGGTTCCATTACGCAGTGCCGCCACCGGATTCGGAATGCCGGCATTGATCAGCGACTGCGTACCGATGATGCTACGCGTGCGGCCTGCGCAGTTGACAATGACCTGCGTGCGCGGGTCCGGGGCCAACTCACGAATCCGCAGTACCAGTTCAGCACCGGGCACACTCGTCGATGTGGGAATATTCATGGTCTGGTACTCGTCGAAGCGGCGCGCATCGACGATCACCACATCGGCCTTCTGGTCGATCAGTGCCTGCACTTCGGGCGCGCCCAGCGACGGCGTATGACGCCTGGCCTCGACCAGTTCCCCGAACGACTTGCTGGGCACATTCACATCACGGAACACTTCGCCGCCCGCGGCGATCCATGCGGCCAGCCCGCCATCAAGCAACGACACGTCTGTGTAGCCGAGCTCGCGCAGCCTTGTCGCAGCGCGCGGCGCCAGGTCTACGCCATCATGCGTGCCATAGACCACGATACGCGTATCGCGGCGCGGAATTCTTGTCCACACCTCGAGTTCGAGCTTCGACAATGGAAAATTGGCGGCCCAGAGCGGATGCTCCTGGGCAAACGGATCTTCCTCGCGCACGTCGAGCAGCGCGATCTCGGTACGGTCGAGCAGTGCCTGGCGCACGGCCAGGCTGGTGGTGGTCTGGAACGGGAGAATGGCTTCGGTCATGACGCAACAGGATCCTTCGAGCGATCCCATGGATTGGGCAAGGTGGAATTGGAATAGCCGGAGACAAATGACTTGGTGCCGCCGGATTCCGGATAGACATGACGGCGTACGGCACCGATATTCGCGCCATAGACGTGGATGCTGATCGACACGCGATCCTCGTACGCGTTGTGCACGCGATGGATGTCGCCCACCGTGGGCGATACCGCCTCGACCTGCCCCGGCTCCAGCCGCACGGCTTCGCCATCGGGTTGTGGCACGCCATCGGCATCGACCGCATAGGGCTGGGCATACTCGGCGCCGCGCAGCATCCCGATCAGGCCCCAGACCGTATGGTCGTGGATCGGCGTACGCTGCCCGGGGCCCCAGACAAAGCTGACGATGGAAAACCGCTCGGCGGAATCGCAATGAAGCAGCACTTGCTGGTAGTACTCGGGGTGCGGTTGCGCATATGCATCGGGCAGCCAGTCGTCGCGCGCAACGAGCTTTGCAAGCAGCTTGCCGCCTTCGTCGAGGATACGTGACTCGTCGGGACGCTGGTCCAGCAGCGCCGACAACGCGGTGATGAAATCGCGCAGCGGCGTCAGTGCCTGCGCGGCGGAAAGCGTCTCAGCCATTCCTTGTCTCCGGATTGGTTCAGCCATCTGTGGGTGAATCGCCAACAACCATAGCACGAAGGTGCAGACCCGGCTGCCGTGCGATTGCCGTGCGGTTGGCCAATCAGACGCCCAGTGCGGTGCGGCCCGCAGCGGTCAGGATCGAGTCATTCTGCGGCGTGTGAATCCGACTGCAGAGTACGTCGCGGTAGTGGCGTTCCAGCGGATTGTTGCGGCTCAGGCCGTGGTTGCCCGATAACTGCAGTGCCAGTTCTACGGCGCGGATGGCGTTCGATGTCACGGTGTACTTGATCAGGCCGCTGTCGGTTGCCGTTGGCGGTATGCCGGCATCGGTACGCGCAGCCGCATCATCGAGCAACACCTGGTTGGTCCGCAGCAGCGCAGCGATTTCTCCGACTGACTCCTGCACGCGCGGCAAAGTGGCCAGCGGCTGGCCCAGGCTGCCCGGCGCACGCTCGCGTACGAACTGGCGAATCCAGTCGAAGCCGGCACGGGCCACCGCGTCATAGAGGCTGCCCAGCAAGGTCACCATCCACGCCTGCTGATCGGTATTGGCGTCGATGTCAGCCTGGCTCGCCCCGGCCGGCGCCCATGCAGCGGGCGGGCGGACATCGACCGCGTTCTCGATGGGAATCCAGATGTCATCGAACACGGTTTCGTGACTGCCCGATGCACGCAGGCCCATGTGGTTCCAGCTTTCGATCACGCTGATGCCTGCGGTATCGGCTTCGGGCTTCGGTACCAGGAACACGCCCACACGCGGCTCGGGCTCGTGCGTACGCGCCCACACCGCGAGCCATCGCAAGGCCGGAATGCCGGTGGTGTAGAGCTTGTGTCCGCGCAGGCGCCAGCGGTCGCCCACGCGCGTGGCCACGGTGGCCGGCAGGCCGCCGCGTGCGGGTGAGCCCAGCTCGGGCTCCACACGCAGCGAATTGATCAGCGCACCCTGCTCTACCGCGCTGCGAAACACCTGCTGACGCACGGCCTCCGGCCAGCGCGAATCGGCGCGACCGATCGACCGATGTTGCAGATAGGTCATCGTCAGTACCAATGCCGTGGCGGCATCGCCACCAGCCACGGCGGCCACGATGTGACGCGCTTCGGTCAGGCCGGCACCTGCACCGCCATAGGTGGATGGCACTGCCTGCGCAATCAGTCCGTACTGGTGCAGCAACGCAAAGTTGTCATGCGGAAAGTCGCCGCTGGCATCGTGCGCGGCGGCGGTCGTTGCAAAGCGCGTGGAAAGTCCGGCAAGCACGTCGGCCAGCCGAGTTGCGGGCGTGGGCAGGCGATGCAGCGATGACGAAGACATGGAAATCCTTTGGGGCAGACAAATGACTCGCCACATAGCGTACCGCCGCGACGCCGGCTCCACTAACGACGCATATCGCATATCGAGCAGCGGTTTTTGCCGAATATGGAGCGACGTTCTTATTCGTTTGCAGCGACGCGCCGCGCGCGTACGTTGTTCTCCTGTTCCGAAACCGCACAAACCAGGAGCGCAACATGAGCGTCGACTTTATCGGCATGATCCAGAGCCAGAAGCAGTCTGAAATCCATCCGCCCCTCGGGCCCGTGGTTGATCGCGACTATGTGCGAGCGTTTGCGCAGGCACACGAGCAGGCCGGGTTCGACCGCATCCTGGTACCGCACCATTCAACCGGACCATCGGCCACGCTGACGATCTCGTATGCGGCTGCCGTGACCGAGCGGATCCACTTCATGCTGGCGCACCGTCCTGGCTTCACGTCGCCAACGCTGGCCGCGCGGCAGATTGCCACGCTCGACCAGTTCAGCGGTGGCCGGCTCGGCGTGCACTTCATCTCGGGCGGATCAGACGACGAACAGAAGCGCGACGGCGACTATCTCGACCACGACCAGCGCTACGCACGTACTGACGAATACCTCGGCATCCTGCGCCGCGTATGGACGGGGCCGCAGCCCTTCGATCACGAGGGCAAGTTCTACCGCTTCCAGCGCGGCTTCTCCGAAGTCAAGCCGGCACAGCAGCCGCATGTGCCGATCTACTTCGGTGGCGCGTCGGATGCGGCCATCGCCGTCGCCGGCAAGCATGCCGATGTCTACGCGCTATGGGGCGAATCACTCGACCAGGTGCGGGAACTGACTACGCGCGTACGGGCCGAAGCGGCCAAACATGGGCGCGAAGTTCGCTTCTCGGTCTCGTTCCGTCCCGTGTTGGCCGAAACCGAAGACAAGGCATGGAAACGTGCCGACGACATTCTCGAACGTACCCGTGCATTGCGTGTCCAGGCCGGATACAGCCGTGGTGGTCCGCAACAAAGCGAAGGTGCGCGTCGCCTGCTGGCGGCAGCCGGACAAGGCGACCGCGTCGACCAGCGCCTGTGGACGGCCATCGCGCGCGAAACCGGCGGGCGATCGAACTCCACGGGCCTGGTAGGTACACCGGAGCAGGTTGCCGATGCGCTGCTGGCCTACTACGACCTTGGCGTCACCACGTTCCTGATCCGCGGTTTCGATCCGCTTGAAGATGCCGTCGACTATGGCCGGGAACTGATTCCGCGCGTACGCGAACTGGTGGCGCAGCGCGATGCCGAACAGCGCCGCCGCGCCGCGTGACAACTCAAAACGGCCATAACAAACCATAACGAACCATAGCGACTCACGGAAACGGGAAATCATGAGCCAGGACACTCTGCAACCCAACGCACGCCGGCGCAACGTACTGCGCCTGGCCGGCAGCGCGGCCATTGCCGCACCGGCCTTGATCCTCGGACGCCAGGCATGGTCCGCACCGCGCAAGCTCACGTTTGCGTGGAACCAGAATTCGTTCTGCCTGACGCCCATCGTGGTGGCGCAGGAGAAAGGTTTCTTCGAGAAGAATGGACTGCAGGTCGACCTGATCAACTACAGCGGCTCCACCGACCAGCTGCTCGAATCGATTGCGACCGGGAAGGCAGACGCGGCGGTAGGCATGATCCATCGCTGGCTGAAGCCGCTGGAAGCAGGCTTCGACGTCAAGATCATTGGCAGCTCGCATGGCGGCTGCGTCCGTCTGGTGGGCGCGAAGGCGGCAGGCGTGACGAATCTGCAGGCCTTGAAGGGCAAGACCGTCGGCGTCAGCGACCTGGCCGCGCCGGGCAAGCATTTCTTTACGATCCTGCTGGCCAAGAACGGCATCGACCCTGACCGCGACATCACATGGCGCCAGTATCCGGCCGATCTGCTCGGCGTGGCCGTGGACAAGGGCGAGATCCAGGCGATTGCCGACGGCGACCCCAACCTTTACCTGCTCGAAAAGCGCACCAATGGCGCTTACGTCGAACTGGCAACCAACCTGACCGGCGAATACGCACGCAAGGTTTGCTGCGTGATCGGAGCGCGTGGCGAACTGGTGCGCAACGATCGCCCTGCGGCGTCGGCGCTGGCGCGCTCGATCGTGCAGGCCACCGACTATGTCAACGAAAACCCGAATGAAGCCGCCAAGGTGTTCGCCAAGTACTCGCCCAAGATCAGCACCGACGATCTGCGCCGCCTGTATGCCTCGCTGACCTACACGCATCACCCGACCGGCGTGGACCTGCAAGAGGAAATCGCCTTCTATGCCGGCGATTTCCAGCGTATCGGCGTACTCAAGAAATCCACCGACACCAAACGGCTCGCACAGCATGTCTATGCGAACGTACTGGGCTGAAGCAAGGATGATGCGATGACAACGAGCCAGCAAGCGATCGATGCGCGGTTACTGCACGATGGCAAGTCCCGCGCCAGCGAAACACACGGCGTTGCCAGCCTGTGGCCCACCGGCATCGTCGCCGCGCTGGCCTGGGCTGCGTTTGGCGCCCTGACATGGCGCTGGCCCAACAAGGTGGCAGGCTTTACCGACTGGGCCTACACCGAGGAACTGGGAATCGCCGTGCTCGCGGTGGCGGCCGCGCTGCTGGTAATCGCGGTGGGCGGCGCCTACCTGCGCCCATTACAGCGCGCGAGAGAGGCATTACAGAAAGCGGGCCCGTGGCTGGTCGCCCTGCCGCTGGCCTTTGCCGCCTGGGAGATCCTGACCGCCAAGACCGCGGTGCTGCCCACGCCCTTCTTCGCGCCGCCGCAGGCGCTGATCGAGGTCTATCTCGACGACTGGCGCCGCCTTGGCGACAGCGTGCTCAATACGCTGAAACTGCTGGGCTTCGGCGTGGCATATGGCGGATTGGCGGGCTTCCTGATTGGCGTATCGATCGGATGGTCGCGCCGCATCGGATACTGGGTGCATCCGGTGTTACGGGTGCTCGGGCCGTTGCCATCGACCGCGCTATTGCCGCTGACGTTCTACTTCTTCCCGTCGAGCTATTCGGCCGCGGTGTTCCTGATTGCACTGGCTACCGCCTTTCCCGTGGCAGTCCTGACGTGGTCGGGCGTGGCCGGCGTCAACAAGGCCTACTACGACGTGGCGCGCACGATGGGCGCGTCGGAATGGTTCCTGGTGCTGCGCGTGGCAATTCCCGCCGCGCTGCCGCAAGTATTCGTCGGATTGTTCATGGGACTCGGCGCATCGTTCTCGGTGCTGGTCACGGCCGAAATGATGGGCGTGAAATCCGGTCTCGGCTGGTACCTGACCTGGGCCCAGGGCTGGGCCTCGTATGTGAACATGTATGCCGCGCTGATCGTCATGGCGCTGCTGTTTTCTGGCGTCATCACATTGCTGTTCGCGGTGCGTGATCGCGCGCTGTCATGGCAGAAAGGAACCGTAAAATGGTAGCCGCCGTATCACAGACCCCGCCCCAGCCCCGGGGCGCCCGCATCGATATCCGCGGCGTCAGCCATGCCTTTGGCGACGGTGACCAGCAACTGCCGGTGCTCGATGCCGTCAACCTCGATGTCGCGCCTGGCGAGTTCGTGGCGCTGCTCGGCCCCAGCGGCTGCGGCAAGTCCACGCTGCTGCGGCTGGTGGCCGGGCTCGACCAGCCGGCGCAAGGGCAGATCCTGCAGGACGACGTGCCGATCGACCGGCCCGATCCCTCGCGCATCGTCGTGTTCCAGGACCCGACGCTATATCCGTGGCGGCGCGTGCGCGACAACGTCGCGCTGGGTCTGCAGGCACGCGGGCTCCTGCGCCGCGAAGGCCATCGCGTGGATGCAGCGCTTCGGCGCGTGGGACTGGAAGCATTTGCACGGGCCTTTCCACATCAACTGTCTGGCGGCATGGCACAGCGCGTGGCGCTGGCACGCGCGCTGGTCAATGATCCGCGGTTGCTGGTCCTTGACGAACCACTCGGCAAGCTCGATTCGCTGACACGCCTGACCATGCAAAGCGATCTCGTCGAACTCTGGCAACGTGCCGGTTTTTCGGCGCTGCTGGTCACGCACGACGTGGAAGAAGCGCTGTTCCTGGCCCGGCGCGTAATCATATTCAGCCAGCGGCCGGCCCGCATCACCGCGGAGATCAGGGTCGACCTGCCCTACCCACGCCATCGTGGCGATCCGCGTCTGACCGAACTGCGTCATGAAGCGTTGGGGCATCTTGGACTCGATGCGAGCTGGTAGGCAATGAGCAGTCCACCGCCGCAAACCTGGCTCAACGCGCTGCTGCGCCTGATCCAGGAGGCACAACTTGCACTGCTGCAACTGTGGCACGCAATGGGATGGTCCGGTGATATCCACGGGCAGCCAGCATGGCCGTGGACCCGACGCATTGCCGGTGAAACACTGCTGATCGACCTGGGGCTGGCGCGCCAGACCGCATGGAGCGTGTGCGCCATCGGCTTCGCGCTCGGATGCGTACTGGTCGCCTTGTGCTGGCGGCGCCGGCGCGTGGCATGGCTCGGACTCGGCGCGCTGGCGCTGATCCTGGCGCCATGGCCCTCGCCGGCCCTGCTGCTGACACCGGCCGCACCCACCAGCTTCCACACCAGTCCCACCGGGTTTTCCGTGGCAACGATCGCGGACGGAGCACGCGTCTACGCACAGCACTGCGCGGCCTGCCACGGAGCGGACGGCCGCGGCGAGGGGCCGTTATCGGCGACGCTGCCGCACTGGCCACCGACCTTCATGAGTCCATTGCTGGGACGCCGCGCCGAAGGCGAACTGTTCTGGCATATCGTGGCGGGCATGCGCGATGCGCAAGGTCGCATCACCATGCCGGGTTTCGGCGACCAGGTCAGCGACACCGAGGCATGGGCGGTCATCGACCATATGCGGGTGCTGGCCGCCGGAACGGGCGCCGCCATGCAGGGAAGCTGGCCGATACCGCTACGCTTGCCCGCTGTCCCGGTACGCTGCGGCAGCCAGCCGCCACGCGAGCTGGCCGACTGGCGTGGCAACCAGCGCGTGCGCGTGGTGGCGGTCGACGCTGGTGCAACAGGCGCCAGGCCAGCCGAGCTGCCGCTCGAAGATCCACGCTTTCTCACGCTACTGGTCACGCGCGACGGCCGCCCGCCAGTTACCGCTGCGCCCGAAATGCAGCAGTTCCGCGCCGAATGTGTCGCGGCATCGCGCGAGGCCTGGCAGGTCTTCGCGCAGATCGCGGGCGTCAGCCCCGCGCGACTGGCTGGTACTGCATGGCTCGCGGATCGCCAGGGATGGTTGCGCGCGCGGGCTACGGCTTCCGAGCGTGGCTGGCGCGACGCCGATCTGCTTTGCACTGCCGGCCAAGCGGCGGCTGCGCCCGGTCAGGTTCTGCCACCCGACGGCCTTACCGCGCTGGTACTGCGCATGGATGCCGAACCGGTGCGGTTTGTACAGGGAGGCTTTATTCATTGAACCGACGTAGATTGCGCAAGATCAAGCCCAGTTATCGCCGGAGAAGGTTCGCCATCGATTTTTAGAATCGTCCTAACGACATCAGTGGGTGTCACGCATAGCGTATGCATACCTGCAACGCTACGGACCCACGACGATGTCCCTGGAACCTTCGCCCGCGCCTGACTCCGCTACCAGTGCGGATGCCCCGCGCCTCCAGACCTGGACAGGCCGCTACGCTGTGTCGCCCGGACTGTTCGAAATCCGTCCGCGTTGCCTGCCGCGCGACGTGCAGCCAATCCTCGACGAGTCACTCGATTGCATCATCGGCTATCACCGCCGGTTCGGAATCCGCAGTCATCTGTTCGACCTGAACGGCAACATGTTCGCGGTCCGGGAGGACCTGACCATGCTGCAACCAATGGAAAAACGCGATCCGGTGCTGGTAATCGGCAAGCTCTGGAACGAGCAGGTGCGCGGCATTACCACGCTGGGCCTGATGGGTACGGGAATCACGCTGGCGCCTGCGGCGCTGGCACAACTGCGTGCGCGTTTCGCCGGCCTTGCGCAATCGTCACTGCTTTACCGCGAGGCTGCGCTCGTGCGCATGGAGGATGCGCAGCGTTTCGTGCCGGTCCATATCCTGCGGCTGGCCATGCGGCATGGCGACCGCATCGCGCCGCCACCGGGGCTCGTCCGTGGCACGCGCTTCCTGGCCCGCATGTTGATACGGCGCCAGCCGTTCATACTCGACCTCGTGACGGCAAACACCAACACGACGATCGTCCAGTTCGAATACTGGCGTTACGCCGACATACTGCCCGCGTCGCGCAGCCGCGGGTGATCACCGCCATGATCTCCGTGACCGCCGCGCGTGACATGCTCGATGGCGCCAAGCACGTCGTCCACCGAAGGCGGCGCGCCGTTGTCGCCAACCGATACCGACTGTCCCGGTTTGTCGACACCAAAGTGCGGACGCGACGTGGCGGTGAACAACATTACCGTCGGCTTGCCCAGCGCATCGGCCAGGTGCACGAAGCCGGTGTCCATGCCGACCACCAGCGAGGCGGCGTCCACCCGTTGCGCACACTCGGTAATCGACATGCGCGGCAGTACTTCAGCGTTGGGAATCGCCGCAGCCAGCGCCTGGGCTTCGTCATGTTCCTTTTGCGAACCCCATGGCAATTGCACGCGGTAGCCACGACGGGCCAACTGGTGGCCGATCTCGACCCAGTTGGCTTGCGGCCATTTCTTGATATCGAGCGAGGTCGCGTGGAACAGCATCGCGCGTGGTGCGCCGTCGGTGTTCAGCGGTGTGGCTGGAGCGGGTACACGCAACTCGGCCGTCTCATGCGCGTCGATCTCGTAGCCCAGGGCATTGGCCACCACCATGCGCATCTTCTGGCGGCAGTTTGCGTCGCCATGCGGACCGAAGATCTCGGTGTAGGCGAAGACGGCCTTCTCCTCGCCCAGGAATTCGGCGGCATATCCAAGACGACGATGGGTACGTGCCAGTCGCGCGACGATCGCACTCTTGTAGACACCGTGCACGTCGATGGCCACGTCATAGCGTTCGCGACGCAGCGCACCTACCGCGGAAAGGATCCCGCGCAGATCGCGCCACTTGCGCCCGTTCTTCTTGAACTGACGTAGAGGGGGCGAGATGACGCGGTCCACGCCGACCGCCCAGCGGGGAATGTCGGCACATGATGCATCGGCTACCCAATCGATTTTCGCCCCAGGGTAGGCGCGCCGCAGGTCGTACAGCAGCGGCAGCGTATGCACCATGTCGCCGAGCGAGGTGATCTTGATGAGGAGGATGCGCTTCATGAAACGGGGGGCGTTGGTGTGCGAACGCGGCCGCTTTGGCCGCGTTGGAAAGGCGCTAGTATGCCCCAGACCGTAACAGTGCGGGCCTGACAAATATGTAATGAAATCTACACAATCACTTTAGGCCCGGCACCCGGCGAATCCTGTCACTTCCGCTCAGTCCTGCCAGACCGAGGCATCGGCGACAACCGTGGCAAAGCGGTCATTCAGCGCGGCCAGCGTGACTCGGTGCAACTCGGCCGCCGATAACGGCTCGCCGCCCAGGGGGTCCGGCAGGTCGCGCGTGGCACAGGCAGCCGCCACCAGCGTTACCCGATAGCCATGATCGAGCGCCGAGCGCACGGTCGCACTGATACACATATGGGTCTGAAAGCCTGCCACGATCAGTTCCTTGCGCCCGCTGGCCGTCAGCGTTGCCGCAAGCCCGGTACCCGCGAAGCTGTTGGGCAGGCCCTTGACCACCGTCTGCTCTCCCTCGAGCGGGGTCAAGCCCTCGATGATGGCGACATGTGGCCCGGCCGGATCGAATGCGCCGCCGGCCTTGCCGTGATGCACCACATGGATGACCGGCGTACCGTGCTGCCGCGCCAGCGCCAGCAACGCCGCACATTCCGCCACGGCCGCGGGCATGCCGGTCAGGGGCAGTTTGCCATCGACATATTCGCGCTGATGGTCCACCAGGACCAGTACGGCGTCGGACCACGCGGATGGCTTGCGGCTGGCACCGGCGGCATCGAGCAACGTGAACGGGGCGGCAACGGTTTGGGGAGCGGCAGATTGGGGCACGGCGGACATGCTTGTCTCTCCTTGAGAACGCTATGCACGCATCGTAGGGCGCGGTAAGCTGTGCGCCAATTCGCCACCAATTCACACTTGCTGTGCAAAAAAGCACAATCGCCTGGGACGACCTGCTGACGCTGTCGACATTGATCCGTGCCGGAAGCTATTCGGCCTGCGCACGCGAGCTCGATATCACGCATGCCACGGCCATCCGCCGTATCCGCAGGCTCGAGGCCGCGCTCGGCAAGCCGGTCGCCACGCGCACCGACGGCGACTTCGTACTGACCGCGGTCGGCCACAATGCGCTTTCCGCAGCCCGCCAGATGGAACAGTCGGCTGACCGGTTGCTCCGCGAAATCGAAGGTGCGGGACCGGGCGTATCGGGCGTGGTGCGCGTTGCGACCACCGCCGCGCTCGGCAGCCATTTCCTTACACCACGCCTGCCAGCCTTCTACGCCAGCAATCCCGACGTGGAAGTCCGGCTCGAAGTCGACAACCGGGTCACCAGCCTGGCCAAGCGCCGCGCCCATATCGCCGTGCGACTGGCGCGGCCGCAGGAAGACAATATGGTGGCGCAGCGCGCGGGCACCATGCGCTTCGGACTCTACGCACCTTCCGGCATGTCCGCCGCCCAGGCCGAGTCGCGCGACACGCCAATGTGTGGACTGCTCGACGAAGGCTTTGCACTGCCCGAGGTCGATTGGCCACGCGCCCAGCAACGACGCTTCTCGTTCCAGTCGAACAGTTTCCTGGCAGTGCGCGAAGGCGTGCGAGCAGGACTGGGCGTAGCGCTGTTGCCGCACCACCTCGGCGCCGAAGAGTCCGGGCTGTCGCTCGTGCGCCATGTGCCGGAAGTCATCCGCGAAATCTGGCTCGCCTATCCGGTCGAATTTCGCGGTGCATCGCGCTTCCGTCCGGTCATCGACTGGCTGACCGAAACACTCGCCGAATGCCCCTGAGGCGGTCTGCGCACGCAAAGTGTCGCGCGGGTGCCACGACATGCTGAATGCTGCACACCGTGTGCGCTGCCACACGCGATTCGAATCCTCCTCGCACCGAAAAAAGTAGGAGTTCTGCTACGCTTTGATCCGGCTGCCGATGACGCATCAACACGATGTTCAACTACAGGGGCAGGGTCGTTGCACAAAGCCCCGGCAACCGCAAAAACGGGTCAGTGCGCAGAAGAAGAAGAGATTCATGCGGCACTCTTTGAAGTACCGGATGGCAATCGCTGCGGCGACTGTTGTCACGCTGGTGTTTGTGGTGCGGGCGGGGTTTTCCCAGTTCTATGCATACACGCGCCTGAACGAAGTGGTTCAGGCCCAGCAGGACACACTGGTCAAGCTGATTGCCGACCAACTCGACGAAAAGCTCGAATCGCGTGCAGTGGTGCTGCGCCGGCTCGCGCGTACGCTCGCGCCGGTGCTCGATCGCCCCACCTCACAGTTGCGCCAACTGGCTGCCGACACCGTCGACATGCCCGAACACTTCAACGCCACCTTCATGGCCTGGCCAGATGGCACGCTAGCGTTCAGCACCGCCGTGCCCGATGGCGTAAAAATGACCGTGGGCGAACGCGACTATTTCAAGAGCATAGTCGCCGGCGCGGATTTCGCGGTGTCCGACCTGCTGCAGGGCAAGCACTCCAGTGCCCCCGGCGTGATCCTGGCCGTACCGCTGCGTGACGCACACGGCCGCTTGCGCGGCGTGGTGGGTGGTGTGCTCAACCTCTCGGCAGACAACTTCCTGCGTGAACTGGCCCAGCATCGCGTCGGCGTGACCGGGTTCTATTGCCTGGTATCAGCCGGTCCCAATCCGCGCTATGCGATGCATCCCGATGCGTCGAAGGTGCTGGCGCCCGCGCAGGCGGTAGGCGAGGCCTGCGGCGCCGAGCAACCCGAATCGAACTGGGAACTGCTGTCGCCGGTGCAACCCGTGGTGGCGCGGCATCTGCTGGAGTCGAATGGCTGGGAAGTCATCTCGGTACTGCCGGCCAACGAAGCATACTCGCCGCTGTTTGAGGTGCGGCACCGGGCCATCGTCGTCGGCGTGTTGTCACTACTGATCGCGGCCGTGTTGATGTGGATGATGATCCGCCATCTGCTGGCCCCGCTCGAACATCTGCATCGCACGGTGCGTCGGCTTTGCGAGCAGCCGACCGCGGTGGCGGACCTGCCGGTAACGCGCGATGACGAGATTGGCGAACTGGCCGGCGCATTCTCCGATGTCATGACACAACTGACGGAACGCGAGGCGGCACTGAAGGCTGCCAACAATAGCGCGGCCGCCAGCGAAAAGCGTCTCGAAGCCATCGCCAACCATATCCCCGACCTGGTTGCGTTCATCGATGCCGGCGAGCGGTTCGCCTTCGTCAACCAGGCCTATGCACGGCACTTCGGCTTGCCCGCCGAGCAGATCGCCGGCCTGTCGTTGCGCGAACTCTGGGGCACACCCGAATACGTGGCCAACAAGCCGTATGTCGACCGGGCAAGCGCCGGGGAGTCGATCACATTTTCGCGCGAGAATGCCGACGGCATTGCCTGGGAAATCACGTTGCAGCCCGCCTGGAACGATGCGCAGGATACGGTCACTGGCCTCCACATGTTTGCGCGTGACATCACCGGCGAACGCCAGAAGCTACGCTCGCTCGAAGCCCAGACCCTGTCGGATCACCTGACCGGCCTGCTCAACCGCAAGGGTTTCGACCGTCGCCTGCAGGAAACCATGGCACGCGCCGACGCCGGTGGATACCGCGCCGCCCTGCTGCTGGTGGACCTTGACGACTTCAAGGCGGTCAATGACACCTATGGTCACCAGCTTGGCGACCAGTTGCTGATTGCCTTCGCCGATCGCTTGCGTGCCTGTGTACGCGCCGGCGATGCCGTGGCACGGATTGGCGGCGACGAGTTCGCGATCATCCTCGACAACGTGAAGAATCCGAACTCGGTCGAACGCATCGCGCACACCGTGGTTCACGCGGCGATGCGGCCGTTCGATATCGATGGCAATCGCCTGGTGTCCACCGCCAGCGTCGGCAGCGCAATCCACCGTCCCGACCAGGGCACATCGGTCAGCGAACTGTTCATGCGCGCGGACATGGCGCTCTACGACGCCAAGCGCCATGGCAAGGCCTGCTATGCCTCCACAGCGGCAAAGCTGGTAGTGGACGCGGCATCGGAGGCTTGAGCACGCCTGCTTCGCCACGGCGGGAACAGATCGCTTTCGCCGAACCCCTCCGCGGCTTCGTCAAAGCGCCCCACGCCCGGGATATCGGGCACGATATCGAGCAGGCCTGCCTGACGCATGGCGCTGGCCAGCGTCGGGTCTTCCAGCATGTAGATCCCCAGCGTCGATTTCCACACCAGGCGAATCGCGACCAGCATGTCGAGCGCCTGAACGATACACTCGACATCGAGAGCGCCGGTCCATTTTGCATCGATGTGCCGGACAACCTGGGCATAGGCATCCATCGTGCTCGCATTGAAGCCGGCGCGCGTCTCCTCGATGGTTGCCATGACGCGAATGACGGCCGCCTGAACCGTCGGCAACATCGAGATTGCCAGCAGACGCCCCTTGTGAATCTCATGCAACTCCGCATCGATGGCACTGGCAAACGCGGCTTCCCGGTCGTCGGTCGATTGGCCACGTGCAGCTTGCATCTCGATTACCGCATCCCTGAAGACATCGGGACGATAACCGGCCCGGCGGAACGACTTCGCCATGACATCGGCGCGGAAGTCATCCGCCAAGCGATATTGAGCACGGAACCAGTTCAGGTAGGCACCATCAAGTGGCGGCAGCGAAATGCGCTTCGAGCAGAAGAATACTTCGCTATTGCCCAGCATCGTCATGAGCTTGGCCCGATGTGAACCGGTCGCTATGACACGCAAGCCGTAGTGCTCCAGGCTCACGGCATCGCGTGCGGCTTTCAGCGAGAACAGCAGGTTGCTGCCGCGCGACGTCGTCATGCACTGCTGCACTTCGTCGAGCACCAGCACAATGGGACGCCGGGTCTTGTCGGACAGCGCGGCCAGCGCATGATTCAGCCAGAGGCCCTCGGTGCCCTGGCGGGCGATGGAAAATGACAAACCACCAAAACCAACGCGCTCAAGCCCGATCGCCTGCGCCCATCGGGCCACCATACGCTCATGGCGCTTCAGCGCCTGATTGACGGACTGCAGGATCACGTCCGCAGGATCCGCTTCGGGGTTGGCCCACAGGTCCGCCACGATCACCACCACGCCGCGGCGTTCGAGCGCAGGCACCAGATCCTTTCTCAGGAACACCGATTTTCCAGTGCCACGTGGCGCCGTCAGCATCAGGCCCGACCTCGCAGTGCCGGCGCTCTCCTCGGCCGCCAACAGTTCCGCCAGTTCGTCGGCCAGTTCCTTGCGCCTGTAGATGTTCTTCACTTCCACGGTTGCCCCTTGTCGTTAGCCAAGCGCCAACGATTCTATGGAGCCGCGTGTGCGAACGCATTACCAAACCGCGAGTGCAACAGCAATATTCCAGTTGTTCACACATCCACAAAAAAATGAAGCGGTGGCGCAACACTCGCCACCGCTTCGCACTACTTCACACCACTTCGCACTGCATCCCGAACACCCCGTTCAGGGAAGCCTCAGCGCACGCGCCCTTCCTTCCACGCCTGCAGCAATTTGTCGTAGGAGATGGTCTCGCCCTTCGGCTTCTCGTTGTCGAGCTTCTTCCACGGCGCGTGTTCAGACGACAGCCACTTCGACGGATCGCTCTTCGGGTTGAGCTTCGGCGCGCATTGCGCCATGCCGGCGCGTTGCAGACGGCCCATCACCTGGTCCATTTCCTCGGCCAGGTTGTCCATGGCTGCCTGCGGCGTCTTCTCGCCAGTGACGGCCGTCGCCACGTTCTTCCACCATAGCTGGGCCAGCTTCGGATAGTCGGGCACGTTGTTGCCGGTCGGCGTCCAGGCCACGCGGGCCGGGCTGCGATAGAACTCGATCAGGCCGCCATACTTGGCCGCATTCTTGGTCAGGTAGTCGTGGTGGATATCGCTGTCGCGGATAAAGGTCAGTCCGGTCAGCGACTTCTTCAGCGACACCGTCTTCGACGTCACGAACTGCGCGTACAGCCATGCAGCGGCCAGGCGATTCGGATCAGTGTTCTTGAAGAACGTCCACGACCCCACGTCCTGGTAGCCGTTCTGCATGCCCTGCTTCCAGTACGGGCCGTATGGGGACGGCGCCATGCGCCACTTTGGCGAGCCATCGGCATTGACCACCGGCAGGCCCTTCTTGGTCATGTCGGCCGTGAACGCCGTGTACCAGAAGATCTGCTGCGCAATCTGTCCCTGGGCCGGCACCGGACCCGCTTCGGAGAAGGTCATGCCCATGGCCTGCGGCGGCGCAAACTTCTTCATCCAGTCGATATACTTGGTCAGCGCATAGACCGCGGCCGGGCTGTTGGTGGCGCCGCCGCGCGAGACCGAGGCCCCCACCGGCGTGCACTTGTCGTCGGCCACGCGGATGCCCCACTCGTCCACCGGCATGCCATTGGGCAGGCCCTTGTCGGCGGAACCGGCCATCGACAGCCAGGCATCGGTGAAGCGCCAGCCCAGCGACGGGTCCTTCTTGCCGTAATCCATATGGCCGAAGACCTTCTTGCCGTCGAGTTCCTTCACATCGTTGGTAAAGAAGTTTGCAATGTCCTCGTAGGCAGACCAGTTGGTCGGCACGCCCAGGTCGTAGCCGTACTTGGCCTTGAACTTGTCCTGCAGGTCCTTGCGCGCGAACCAGTCGGCACGGAACCAGTAGAGGTTGGCGAACTGCTGGTCGGGCAACTGGTACAGCTTGCCATCGGGCGCCGTGGTGAACTTGGTGCCGATAAAGTCCTTGATGTCGATGCCCGGGTTCGTGAATTCCTTGCCGGCGCCGTTCATGTAGTCGGACAGCGGCAGGATGGCACCGTACCGGTAGTGCGTGCCGATCAGGTCGGAATCGGAAATCCACCCGTCATAGATCGATTTGCCCGACTGCATCGAGGTCTGGAGTTTCTCCACCACATCGCCTTCCTGGATGATGTCGTGGTTGACCTTGATGCCGGTGATTTCCTCGAAGGCCTTGGCCAGCGTCTTCGACTCGTATTCGTGCGTGGTGATGGTTTCCGATACCACGTTGACCTGCGTGACGCCCTTGGCCTTGAGCTTGGCCGCGGCATCCATGAACCACTTCATTTCCGCCAGCTGCTTGTCCTTGGCCAGGGACGACGGCTGGAATTCGTTATCGACCCACTTCTTCGCCGCGGCCTCGTCGGCGAAGGCGGCATGTCCGCATGTCAGCGCGGCCGCAAAGGCCAGGGCCGACATCCCCAACTTCACGCGCTCTTTCATCAGTGTCTCCTCAGGAAGCCTTCCCCGGTTCTGTAGCTGGGTTGCGGCCCCGGGGAAGGGATCAAGATCGCGCAGCCCATGACAGCAAATACGACCATTCCGGATGCTTCAGCCGTTGCGCATCACCAGCAGCAACACCACGGCGGAGATTGCCACGCTGATCCAGATCGACGGTGCCTCCGCCAGTTGCATCCACCCCTGGATTTTCTCGCCCAGCCCTACCCACGCCAGGTTGATCCAGGCCGCGCACATCAGGCCAATGAACAGCCGGTCGCCACGCGTGGTGGCAATGGGCAGGAAGCCCTTGCGCTCCACCGTTGGCGACCTGACTTCCCAGATCGTCATGCCTATCAGCATCACCACCACCAGCCCGAAGAAGACCGCCACGGGCGTGGTCCAGACCATCCAGCTCAGCATCGTTCGGCTCCTGCTGAAACTACACGCGGCCCATTGCGAAGCCCTTCGCAATGTAGTGCCGCACAAACCAGATCACGATGGCGCCCGGCACGATGGTCAGCACACCGGCTGCCGCCAGCACCCCCCAGTCCATGCCCGACGCCGACACCGTGCGCGTCATCGTCGCCACGATCGGCTTGGCGTTCACCGACGTCAACGTGCGCGCCAGCAACAGTTCCACCCAGCTGAACATGAAGCAGAAGAACGCGGCCACCCCAACACCGGCCTTGATCAGTGGCAGGAAGATCGTCAGGAAGAAGCGCGGAAACGAATAGCCGTCGACGTAGGCCGTCTCGTCGATCTCGCGCGGCACGCCGGACATGAAGCCTTCGAGGATCCACACCGCGAGCGGCACGTTGAATACCAGGTGGGCCAGTGCCACGCCCAGATGCGTATCCATCAGGCCGATCGTCGTGTAGAGCTGGAAGAACGGCAGCAGAAACACCGCGGGTGGTGTCATGCGATTGGTCAGCAGCCAGAAGAACACGTGCTTGTCGCCAATGAACTGGTAGCGCGAGAACGCGTACGCGGCGGGCAAGGCCACGCCGATCGAGATCACCGTGTTCATCGCCACATAGATCATCGAATTGATATAGCCCGAGTACCACGACGCATCGGTAAAGATCGTCACGTAGTGTTCAAGCGTGAACGTGGCCGGCCAGAGCGACAACGTGGAGACGATCTCCTCGTTGGTCTTGAACGACATGTTCACCATCCAGTAGATCGGTACGATGGCGAACAGCAGGTAGAGCGCCAGGAACACCGGTCGCCACCAGCCGGGACGCTGGCCAGGAAGATTGCGTTCAGCCATTGGGCATCTCCTCGGTGCCAGCCGTGCCGGCGCGCTGCATCCAGTTGTAGAGCACGAAGCAGGTCAGCAGGATGATCAGGAAGTAGACGATCGAGAACGCCGCGGCCGGTCCCAGGTCGAATTGCCCCACGGCCTTCTGCGTCAGGTATTGCGACAGGAACGTGGTGGCATTGCCGGGCCCGCCGCCGGTCAGCACGAACGGCTCGGTGTAGATCATGAAGCTGTCCATGAAGCGCAGCAGCACGGCAATCATCAGCACGCCGCGCAGCTTGGGCAACTGGATGAAGCGAAACACCGCAAGGCGCGACGCGCCATCGATCTGCGCGGCCTGGTAGTAGGCATCGGGAATCGCGCGCAGGCCGGCGTAGCACAACAGTGCCACCAGCGGCGTCCAGTGCCACACATCCATCACCAGCACCGTGACCCACGCGTCGACCGCACTACCGGTGTAGTTATAGTCCATTCCCATGCCATCGAGTGCGGCGCCAAGCAACCCGATATCGGTGCGGCCGAAAATCTGCCAGATCGTGCCGACCACGTTCCACGGAATCAGCAACGACAGCGCGATGATCACCAGCACCGCCGAGGCCTTCCATCCGGTCGCCGGCATTGCCAGCGCGAGCAGGATGCCCAATGGAATTTCCACGCAAAGCACGGCCAGCGAAAATCCCAACTGGCGCAGTAGCGCATCGTGGAGTTCGCCGTCGCGCAGCACCGTGGCAAACCATTCGGTGCCGACAAAAACGCGGCGCTCTGGCGAGATGATGTCCTGCACCGAATAGTTGACGATGGTCATCAGCGGCAGGATGGCCGAGAACGCCACACACAGTACCACCGGCAACACCAGCAGCCAGGCCTTCTGGTTGACGGACTTCATGGGACCAGTTCCTCGTTGATGTAGAAGCAGGTGTGCCGATTGAACACCGACAGCCAGGCAGTGTCGCCGGCCCGCAATGCCGCGGCCTCGGTACCCAGCCGCGCGCGGATGGTGGCCGCTTCGCCGTGGTTCACCGTGGCCGTCATCAGCCAGTAGGTACCGATGTCCTGCGCACGCTCCACGCGCACCGGCATGGCTTGCGGATCATCGGCGGGTGCCAGCCGCAGGTATTCCGGCCGCACGCCAATCCTGAAACTGCCGGCTGCCTGCAGCGCGGCCTCGGTCTGCGCCGGCAACGGTGGCAGATAGCGCCGCCCCGCCACTTCGATCGCACCATCGCGCCACTGCCCTGGCAGGAAGTTCATGCCCGGCGATCCGATGAAATGGCCCACGAAGGTATGCGCGGGCCGCTCGAACAGCGCGTCGGCAGGTCCCACCTGCACGGCCTTGCCGCGCGACATCACCACCACCTGGTCGGCAAACGTCAGCGCTTCGGTCTGGTCGTGCGTCACGTAGATCAGCGTCAACCTGAACTCGTGATGGATTTCCTTGAGCTTGCGCCGCAACTGCCATTTCAGGTGCGGGTCGATCACGGTCAGCGGTTCGTCGAACAGGATTGCCGAGACATCCTGCCGCACCAGCCCGCGCCCCAGCGATATTTTCTGCTTGGCATCGGCAGCCAGCCCGCTCGCGCGACGATCGAGCGATGCTGACAGGTCGAGCATCTCCGCCACACGTCCCACACGCTGCTTGACCTGTGCGGCCGGCACGCCTCGGTTGCGCAGCGGAAAGGCCAGGTTCTCGCCCACGGTCATGGTGTCGTAGATCACCGGAAACTGGAACACCTGCGCGATATTGCGTGCCTGCGGCGATGCCTCGGTGACATCGTTGCCATCGAAACGGATGGTGCCCTGTGACGGGCGCAACAATCCGGAAATGCAATTCAGCAGCGTGGTCTTGCCGCAGCCGGACGGCCCCAGCAACGCATAAGCGCCGCCGTCCTCGAACGTGAAATTCAGTGGCAGCAGCGCGTAGTCTTCATCGGTCTGCGGCTGGGCAACGTAGGAATGAGCCAGATCCAGGTCAATGCGCGCCATGTCAGGCTCCCGGCTCGGCGACCGGCGCGCTGACCACATCGGCCAGCGCACCCGGACGGCGCGGCGCGTAAATGCGATCGCCCGCCGCGTTGAACAGATACAGTTGCCCCGGCTCGATATGGAGCGACAGCGGTGCGCCCAGTTGCAGGTCCAGCACGCCCGCGAACTGCGCAACGAGGTTACCGGCGGGGGTATCCACGTGCGCGAAAGTATCGGAGCCCGACAATTCCGCAAGTCCGACCTTGCCCTGTATCTCGACGCTGCCGGACACCGGTTGCAGCCGCAATGCCGCGGCGCGTACGCCCACGGTGACGGGCCCGTCAGGTGCAGTCACCTCGGGCAGCCGCATCACGATATTGCCGGGCAGCGTCACGCTGCCGCGCGCAAGCATGCCTTCCATGAGATTCATCGGCGGATCGCTGAATGCGCGCGCCACGCGCAATGACACCGGGTAATGGAACACCTCGGGAGTCGGCCCGTATTGCAGCAGTTCACCGGCATCTAGCACGGCTGTATGGCCACCCAGCAGCAGCGCCTCGGCCGGCTCCGTGGTGGCGTAGATCACCGTGGCATCGCCCTGCGCGAACAGATGCGTGAGTTCTTCACGCAGTTCCTCGCGCAGCTTGTAGTCCAGGTTGACCAACGGTTCGTCCAGCAACATCAATGGCGCGTTCTTGGCCAGCGCACGCGCCAGCGCTACGCGCTGCTGCTGGCCACCCGACAGTGCCGACGGATAGCGGTCGAGGAATTGCCCGATATGGAGGCGGTCCGCCAGCGCGCGCACCCGCGTTGCGATGTCGTCGCGACTGTCGCGCCGCAGCCGTAGCGGCGATGCGATATTGTCGAAGACGGTCAGCGACGGGTAGTTGATGAACTGCTGGTAGACCATCGACACGTTTCGGTCGCGCACCGGTACGCCGGTCACGTCGACGCCGTCCACGCGCACGCGGCCGGCGGTGGGCTTGTCGAGCCCTGCCATGATCCGCATCAGCGATGTCTTGCCGGCCTGGGTTGCCCCCAGCAGGATGGTAACGGCGCCTGGCACGGGGGCCAGCGACATCGGGTAGAGATAGGCTTGCGACCCCACTTGCTGCGCAACGCCTTCCAGGCTCAGCTGCATCCAGTCTCCAATGTTCCTGTGCTTTTTCAGCCACACTGAAAACTGCGGCCAAGGCGCACTTTTTCACTCGTCCCGCTCGTTTTAGTGCATAAACGAACATAAAACAATACTGCGGCGCATCATTTGTTTTCGTTTCTGTTTGAACTAGAATGCCGGACATGACGCTTAATCCCCGCCAGACCGCCCTGCTCGAGGAAGTCCGCACCCAGGGCTTTGCCTCCATCGACGAACTCTCGCGCAAGTTCGGCGTGACCCTGCAAACTGTCCGGCGCGACGTCAACCTGCTGGCGGAGAACGGGATGCTGGCCCGCTTTCATGGCGGGGTACGCATGGAAGGGTCGACGACCGAGAACATTACCTATCGGCAACGGCAGGTCTTGAATGCCGAAGGCAAGGCGCGCATTGCGCGAGCCGTGGCGGCAGCGGTGCCGGAAGGGTGTTCGCTGATCCTGAACATTGGCACCACCGTGGAAGAGGTAGCGCGCGCGCTGATTCATCATCGCGGCCTGCGCGTGATCACGAACAACCTGCATGTGGCCAATATCCTGGCCGATAACCCCGATTGCGAAGTGATCGTGGCAGGTGGCGTACTGCGCTCGCGCGACCGCGGCATCATTGGCGAGGCTACGGTGGAGTTTATCCGCCAGTTCAAGGTCGACATCGGCCTGATCGGCATCTCGGGCATCGAGGCCGATGGCACATTGCGTGACTACGATTTTCGCGAGGTGAAGGTGGCGCGCGCAATCATGGAACATTCGCGCGAGATCTGGCTGGCCGCCGATGCCAGCAAATTCAACCGCCAGGCCATGGTGGAACTGGCGCCGCTGTCCAGCATCGACCGCCTGTTCACGGACGAGCCGCTACGCACGCCGTTCGAGACGATGCTGACAGAAAGCGGAGTGAAATGTGTGGTCGCGGAAAAGGAGTGACGCTGCGTCGAGCGCCTTGCTCCCCTCCCCCGCGTGCGGGAGAGGGGAAAAAACCGTCGCTTACTTGAAGACGACCGTCTTGTGGCCGTTCACCAAAATGCGGTGTTCGGCGTGCCACTTGACGGCGCGTGCCAGCGCCACGCATTCCACGTCACGGCCGACGGCGGTCAGTTGTTCGGGGTCCATGCTGTGATCCACGCGCTCGATCTCCTGCTCGATGATCGGACCTTCGTCAAGGTCGGCGGTCACGTAGTGGGCCGTGGCGCCGATCAGCTTCACACCACGGTCGTGCGCCTGGTAGTAGGGCTTGGCACCCTTGAAGCTTGGCAGGAACGAATGGTGGATATTGATCGCACGGCCTTGCAGCTTGCGGCACAGGTCGTCGGACAGCACCTGCATGTAGCGCGCCAGCACGACCAGGTCGATGTTCTGGTCGCGTACCACCTCGAACACGCGCGCTTCCTGCGCGGCCTTCTGCTCGGCCGATGCGTTCATCAGCGGCAGGTGGAAAAACGGCACGTCGTACGACGCGGCCAGTTGATAGAAGTCGCGATGGTTCGACACGATCGCGGCAATTTCCACCGGCAAACCACCGGCCTTGGCGCGGAACAGCAGGTCGTTCAGGCAATGGCCGATCTTCGACACCATGATCATCACGCGCGGCTTCACGGTGGCATCGAACACGTCCCACTGCATGCCGAACTGATCGCCTATGGGCGCGAATGCGGTACGCAGTTCACCGAGCTCCGGACCGCCCGCGGCCGTGCTGAAATGCACGCGCATGAAAAAGCGGCCGGTGAAGGCATCGCCGTACTGGTCAGAATCGACGATATTGCAGCCGTGCTGGAACAGCAGGCCGGACACGGCGTGCACGATGCCCGGCTGGTCCGGGCAGGAAAGGGTCAGGATAAATCCGGTGGTGCTCATCTTCGGCAATTCGGGGTTAGGCAGGCAGGTACCGTGATGCGTGGCAATCAGGGCTGGACGGCAGTCCAGCCGCGCCGAACGAGGGCATCCAACGTCACCAGCGTGGCATCTACGGTCATCGCGCGGTCCGCCATGATAGCAAGCAATGCCGCCGGGTCGATAATGCGGTGCTCCGCCACCTCGCCGTCACGGTTGCACGGTACAAAGTCTGGCGGCAGCAGCAGGTCATATATATATACGTGTTCCCATTGCACGCCTTCGGGGATCTCGCGCAGGACTTCGATCACGCCATGCGCTTCGGCCTGGCCAGCGAGCGCAGGTGGAATGCCCGATTCTTCGTCGCATTCGCGCACCAGGGTTTCCAGCGGATCGCTGCCAGCCGGCATGCCGCCGGCCACGAGGTTGTCCCACATGCCGGGATCGACCGCCTTGGCCGCGCTGCGCCGCGAAATCCACAACGTGCGCTGCCCGGCCACGATGCCATTCATGTGCGACGCGAATGTCAGCAGCCCCAGGAAGCGGGCCGCGGCGCGTTCAATGACCCCGAATGGCGTCGCCTCGAGCGCGGGCGTGACGGCGAACAGCTCGTTGCGCCAGCCGCGCACATGCCCGGCGTCGGCAAGCTGCCGGGCCAGCGTGGCCAGCGCGGCGTCGCGCGCGTGCACCGTGCCGCAGGCAGGCAACAGCGCCACCGCGCCCTGCCCGTCTTCCTTGCCCACGACTTCGCCGATCACGTCGCTGCCAAACCCCGCGAGAATTTCCGCGTGCCTGCGCGGCAGCCACCCCACCTGCGCGCCCTCCACGGTCAACCGCAGATGGGCTGCACGATCGAACGGACTGCGCGCTGCAACGCCGGCCAGGATGTTGGTAACGATATCGGACATGACTATTCAGTTTCTCCATGAAGGATGGACCGCATGACATCCACGCACGCCTCGCAGCCGCGCTACGTGCTGGCCCTGGACCAGGGCACCAGCAGTTCGCGCGCCATCCTGTTCGATCACGGCGGCAATGTGGTACGCATCGCCCAGCGCGAATTCCGGCAATATTATCCGCATCCCGGGCACGTCGAGCACGACCCTTATGAAATCTGGCAATCGCAACTGGCGGTTGCGCACGAGGTGCTCGGCGATGCCAATGTCAGCGGATCACAACTGAGCGCGATCGGCATCACCAACCAGCGCGAAACCACCGTGCTGTGGGACCGCAAAACCGGCGAACCAGTGGGCCGCGCACTGGTCTGGCAGGACCGCCGCACCGCACCGATGTGCGAAGACCTGCAGGCCGCCGGCCATGCCGACACTTTCCAGCGCAAGACCGGACTGCTGATCGATGCGTATTTCTCGGGCACCAAGCTGCGCTGGATGCTGGACCACTACGACGGCGCGCGCGCACGCGCCGAACGTGGCGAACTGGCCTTCGGCACGGTCGACAGCTGGCTGATCTGGCAACTGACCGATGGCGCGCGGCACGTGACCGATGTCTCCAACGCATCGCGCACGCTGCTGTTCAATATCCACGAATTCCGCTGGGACGATGAACTGCTCGGCATCCTCGACATCCCGCGCAGCCTGTTGCCCGAGGTGGTGCCATCGAGTGGCGAGGTCGCGCGCACGTCCACCCGGCTGTTCGGCGTGGACGTGCCGATTGCCGGCATCGCCGGCGACCAGCAGGCCGCCACGTTCGGCCAGGCCTGCCTGCGCTCGGGCATGGCCAAGAACACCTATGGCACCGGTTGCTTCATCCTGATGAATACAGGCAACCAGCCAGTGGCATCCCGCAACAGGCTGATTACCACCATCGGCTGGCAGATCGGGCAGGACACGCAATACTGCCTCGAGGGGGGCGTGTTCATGGGCGGCGCCACGATCCAGTGGCTGCGCGATGGGCTCAAGCTGATCCACAGCGCGCCGGAGGTCGACCCGCTCGCGCGCCAATGCGACGATACCGGCGGCGTGGTGTTCGTGCCGGCGTTTGCCGGACTCGGCGCGCCACACTGGGACCCGTTTGCCCGCGGCACGCTGATCGGCATCACGCGCGGCACCGGCGGCGCGCATATTGCCCGCGCCGCGCTGGAATCGATCGCACTGCAAAGCGTGGATGTACTCGATGCGATGCAGAAGGATGCCGGCATCTCGCTGGATGAATTGCGGGTGGACGGTGGCGCATCGCGCAGCGACCTGCTGATGCAGATGCAGGCCGACCTGCTTGGCACACCGGTCGTGCGTCCGCGCGTCACCGAAACCACGGCGCTGGGCGCCGCCTACCTGGCGGGCCTGGCCACCGGCTATTGGACCGACCCCGAGGAAATCACGCGCCAGTGGCAGGTGGAACAGCGTTTCGAACCGAAACTGTCGGCCGACGAACGCGCGCATCGCATTGCCCGCTGGCATCGTGCCGTCGACCGCGCCCGGGACTGGGCGCGCGACGACAGCGGTGCCGCACACTGAACTGACTGCCGAAGACTCCATGCCAATCTCCGTACCTCCGGTCCAGCCACCCACACGCGGCGAACTGCTCGATACGCTATCGCGCACCGCGCGCTGGGATGTCATCGTCATCGGCGGCGGCGCCACGGGACTGGGCACCGCACTCGACGCAGCCGCACGCGGCTATCGCACATTGCTGCTGGAAGCCGCCGACTTCGCCAAGGGCACCTCGAGCAAGGCCACCAAGCTGGTACACGGCGGCGTGCGCTATCTGGCCCAGGGCAATATCAGCCTGGTGCGCGAAGCACTGCACGAACGCGGCCTGCTGGCGCGCAACGCGCCTCACGTGGTGTGGCCGCTGGGTTTCGTGGTGCCTGCTTACCAGATGTTCGACCAGCCTTTCTATGGCATCGGATTGAAGGTCTACGACATGCTGGCCGGTGGGTTGAACCTGTCGGGCAGCCGCTGGCTCAATCACCGCGAAACACTGCAGGCCGCCCCGACGCTGGCCGAGCATGTGGGCGGCCGGCCGCTGCGTGGCGGCAACCTGTATTTCGACGGCCAGTTCGACGATGCCCGCCTGGCCATGGCGCTGATGCGCACACTGTTCGACGTAGGCGGTACCGCGCTCAACTATATGCGCGTGACCGGCCTGACACAGAGTAATGGCGTCGTGACCGGCGTCACGGCGCAGGATGCGCTGGGCGATGCCACCTTCCAGTTGCGTGCCGATTGCGTGATCAACGCCACGGGCGTATGGGTCGATGCGGTGCGCCAGATGGAAGACGGCCAGGCCCGCACCATGGTGGCACCGAGCCAGGGCGTGCACCTGACGATCCCGCGCAGCTTCCTGCCCGGTGACCGGGCAGTCCTGATCCCCAAGACCGACGACGGCCGCGTGCTGTTCCTGGTGCCCTGGAATGGCCACGTGATCGTCGGCACCACCGATACGCCGCGCAAGGACCTGCCGATTGAGCCGCGCGCCACTGCCGACGACATCGACTTCATCCTGGAAACCGCTGCGCGCTACCTGGCCCGCGACCCATCGCGCGCCGATGTCACGAGCGTCTGGGCCGGACTGCGTCCGCTGGTCAAGGCCACGGGGGAATCGTCGACGGCGTCGCTGTCGCGCGAACATACGATAGTGGTCTCGAAGGCCGGCCTGATCACCGTGACTGGCGGCAAATGGACCACCTATCGCAAGATGGCCGAGGACGTGATCGAGACCGCCATCCAGCGCCAGTTGCTGCGTGCCGCACCGTGCCGCACGGCCGACCTGCCGCTGCATGGGGCCACCGGCATGCCAGCCGGCCTGCCGCCTGCCAATACGGGTTCACCGGATCGCTACTATGGCGCGGACCTGCCGCTGGTGCAGGCATTGCCCGGCGCCGACTCCGTCATCGTGCCGGCGTCAGGACTGACCGAAGCCCACGTCCGGTTTGCCGCCCGCCATGAACTGGCACGCCGCGTGGAAGACGTGCTGGGCCGGCGCAATCGTGCGCTGTTCCTCGATGCCCGGGCCGCGCTGGCCGGTGCGCCACGCGTGGCGGCCCTGCTGGCCGAGGAACTGGGGCATGATGCCGCATGGCAAGCACGTGAACTGGAAGACTTTGGCACGCTGGCAAAGGGATACATGCTCGATTGATGGTCCCGGGGGCTGCCGCGGTGCTGGAGTTGGGCGATAATGCCGGTTGTTGCATCAGGGAGAACACCATGGACGAGATTGATGATCTGTCCGATCTGCCGATGCCCCGGTTCATCTGGGGCTTCGCGGTCGTCGCCGGCAAGGGCGGCGATATCACACACGACGAATTCGAGTATCTGACCCACACCCGCAGCCCGCGTTTCACGTGCCGCGTGGTCGAGCTCGAAGACCTGCCCGCCGACAACGAGGAAGCTGGCATCGACGGACGCATCGTCCACTACGACGAACCGGACCGCCTGTTCTACATCACCGATGCAGGCATGGCACTGGTCAATTTCCAGCTGTTCGACAAGCTGCCCGACAAGGGCAAGCTCAAGAACGTCTGCGACGAAGCCATCGCCAACTGGATGCTGCGTCGCGAATTCCTCGATGACGAGGAAGACGAAGGCTGAGAAACAAAAACAAAAAGCACCCTCGGGTGCTTTTTGTTTTCCTGGACCAATCCCTCGATCAATCGTCGACCAAATCCTCGACTATTCTTCGACCTCGATCAGTCCCGACGCCACGCGCTCGATCTCGCAATAGACCGGCATCGCCTCGAGCGGGCCCGTGCATCCGACACCCGACGCCTGGCCGGCACTGGCCCCTGGCGGCAGGAACACGAACGCCATGCCCGGCTGGAAGCCCGGATGGCGGCGCAAACTGTCGTTGAGGATATCCAGGTACTGCATACGCGAGAAGACCTGCTTGGCCATATCTAGTCTCCGGGTAATCGGCTGAGCCCGGAAATCCTAGCATGGCCTTACGCACGCCTGTCACCGCATCGTGAGATAGCTGTGCCCAAACGGGCTCAGCCCAGGCTCAGACTAGGCTCAGGCGGTATTCAGCACTCACCCTTCTTTGCGTGCCCCGGCGGGCAGTGATAGCCGCCATTGCCGTGACCCCGGCCCGGGCCTCGATCGTCACGACCGTAGTAGCGGTCATAGTCCGGCCCGTGGTTCCAGCGCTCGGGCTGCATGACCCAGCCGTTGCTGGCCCGCACCCAGCGCGGCGATTCGTAGACATAGCCCGGGCGCGCCGCGGCCCAATGGCCCTTCTTCCAGGCGTGCTTGTGGTAATGGTCATCCCAGGCCCAGTAGCCCGGCGCCCAGACGTAGCCGGCGCGCGGGGCCGGCACGGCTTCGTAGATCGGGGCCGGCGGCGGGGTGCCGATGCCGATATTGATATTGACCTGGGCCATGGCCGCCGGGGCGAATGCCGCGGCCGAGCACAGCAGCGCGGCGCCAGCGGCGGCGCGCAGGAATGTCATGCGGTTCAAGATGACCCTCTCTTTTCTTATGGACGATGGGCAACAGTGTACCTACCGTATCCACGGTGTGATGTAACGGTGTGATAGAGAGGGTATCGAAAAATTACCGCCGGATCAGTGGTCGGCGGCCATTCCCTTCAGTTCGGCGTCGCCCGCCACACGGGCGGCATCGGACGTCGTGAAAGTGTCGTCGGACACCATGGTGCGCCGGATCTGCTGCGCACTGAAGTCCACCAGTGAAATCACCCACACGTAACGCCCGGCCTGGGGCGCGGTCTGCACGAAAGCCTTAAGTTGCGGTCTGGATTCGGTCGCCATGATGCTCCTCCGGTCAAGACAACGGCACAACACAACAGGACAAAAAGCTGGCAGGAAAGCGTTGCGGGAACTCTAGCACATCCGGGTGAAGCCCTTCGTCGCGGGCGACCCCGGCCTACGGCATTTGGCCCGGTGCGGAAGCTGGCAATTGTGGCTACAGTTTTGTGCAGAACCTGCCGAAACTCCCATGGAGCCATTCGCCCACCATTTCCGTGGATTTGCCCTGACTTGCGTCCGCCGCCCAATTGCCGCGTTCCGTATTCCGCCCCCTCCTCGCCGTGAGCCGGCCTGCGTACCGGGCCTTGCCAGGCCTACTGGCACTGCTGGCCCTTCTGGCTCTGCCTCTCGGCGTATGCCTGCCGATGCCGGCCATGGCCTCGTCGCCACCGGTCGCCGGTGCTTCGTCAGCCGCGCCGGCCGCCGCGCCGGCCGCCGCGCCGGTTTCGCGCCCCGAAGCCGTCGCGCGCGTGGTCATGAGCCTGCTCAGCTATGCGCGCTGGCCAAACGAGCGCGAAACGGTGCGCCTTTGCGTGGACAATACCGCCCGTTTCGCCAGCAAGCTGATGGAGGGTGGCACGCTGTCCTCCGGGCGGCTGGTGGAGGCACGCCGGGCCGACATGCTCACCGAATCGCTGGTGGCCGATTGCGACGCGCTTTACCTTGGGGCGATGACCGATGCGCGCCGCCACAAGCTGACGACGGAGTTCGTTGGCAAACCCGTACTGGTGATATCGGAAGAAGATTTCGAGTGTGAGGGTGGCAGCATGTTCTGCCTGGTCATCCGTGAGAACCAGGTGTCGTTCCGCATCAATCTCGATGCGATTGCGCGCAGCGGCATTCACGTTCATCCGGGTGTGCTGCAACTGGGACGCCGCAGGGCGCCGGCACCATGAAGCTGCACGGCCGACACGCCCCCGCCCCGACTACGCCGGCCCGGCCGACGCTGTACAGCGCGCTGCGCCGCATCCACCTGGGTGTGGCGATGATCGCCGTTTTTACGGCGGGCATCTCGCTGACGTTCCTCGGAATGACCGCGCTGCGCGCCTATGCCGACCACAATCTGCATCTGGTGGCGCGCTCGATTGCCTATACGGTCGAGGCGCCGGTCGTGTTCCGCGACGAAGCCGCCACCGCCGATGCACTCTCGGTGATTGCCGCCGCCGAGGACGTGGCCACGGTTACCGTGCTCGACCGCGACCAGCAGCCGCTGGCGTCGTGGCAACGGCCTGGCCAGCACCGCTTTCCGGCACTGCGCCGGCTGGCTGGCGAGATGCTGACCTCGGGCCCGGTGGTGCAACCGATCATTCATGAGTCGCAGCAGGTGGGCAGCGTGCGCGTGGCCGGCGACCCGATCGCGCTGCTGCATTTCCTGCTGCAGGGCACACTTGGGCTGATTGCGTGCCTGCTGCTGACGGCCATCGGCGCGCACTACATGTCCAGCCGCATGCTGTCCAATATCGTCGATCCGTTGCGCAACCTGATGCGCGTGGCGCACGCGGTACGCTCGGAACGCGCCTTCGGCCAGCGCATGCCGCCCGCGCGGATCGCCGAGCTCAATGCGCTGTCCGAGGACTTCAACGTACTGCTGGACGAGCTGGAGGCATGGCAGAAACAGTTGCAGCACGAGAACCGTTCGCTGGCGCACCGCGCCACGCACGACAGCCTGACAGGATTGCTGAACCGCGCCGCCTTCACCGAAACGCTCGATCTCGCCGTGCGTTCGGCAGCGGCCCGCAACCAGTATGCCGCCGTGCTCTATCTCGACAGTGACGACTTCAAGGGTATCAACGACCGCCACGGCCATGCCGCCGGCGACGCGGTACTGGTGGGCATTGCCCAGCGCATCCGCGCCTGCCTGCGCGACACCGACAGCGTGGCGCGCCTCGGCGGCGACGAGTTCGCCGTGCTGATTGCCGCGCTGCGCCAGCCTGAGGATGCGGTGCGCATCGCCGAAGGCATCCTCGATGCGATGAGCCAGCCAATGGACCTGCCCAGCGGCACGTCGATCGTGGCACCGCTCAGCATCGGTCTGGCGGTATTTCCGCTCCACGCCCGCAACGGCACCGCGCTGCTCCATGCGGCCGATGCCGCGATGTACGGCGCCAAGCGGCAGTCGGGCGCCACCTGGCGCAGCGCCGAAACCGCGCCACCCGAACCTCATGCCTGATCGGCACGGCTGCCGTCATGATGAAGTACCGACTCACCCGTCGCAGCTTCCTGACCCGCAGCATGGGCCTTGCGATGACGACCGGGTTGACCCTCGCGGGCTGCGCCAGCCCGCCCGCGCCTGCCGGCAAGCTGACGCCCGCGCAGGTGACGGTACTGCAAGGCCACGGCTTCGAACTGACCGGTAGCGGCTGGGAACTCGGCGCGTCGAACAAGGTGCTGTTCGGGTTCGACGAAGACGTGATTACGCCGGAGCGCCAGGCCGCCCTGCTGCGCATTGGCCACGTTCTCCATGACGCCGGGATCGATGCGCTGCGCATTGACGGACATACCGACGATGCCGGCACCGCCGAGTACAACCAGCTGTTGTCAATGCGCCGCGCGGAAGCGGTGGCACGCGTGCTGACCACTTGCGGGTTCACACGCAGTCAGTTGCTGGTGCGCGGCCTGGGCAAGACCCACCCGATTTCCGACAATCGCACCGCGCTGGGCCGCGCGGAGAATCGTCGCGTGGCCATTATCGTCTCGGTCGACTGACGATACCCGGGCGGTTGGCCAGGCAAGCGACCGCTGCCAGACCGAATAAACCCTCTAATTTTTGCCCCGTCATGGTGCGTGGGGTCATACGCAGGCGCAGCAATGGCGCCGGATATGGCGCTTACGCCCGCACGACCCCATCAGAGGGGTTGACTCGATTGTCATTTCTACAAAAAGCCGGGCAAACCCTGCCCATGGGCGCTTGGGAACGGTCGTACACTCGCGGGGTGCGCACGGATGGACGGCAATCGAGGGAGATTGCCGGGAGTGGGCACGACGATATCCAAAAAAACGAGAAAGTCAGAAAGCATGCGTACCCAGGCGCTGGAACAGGCGATCGATGCCGTGGTCGCCGTCAATGCGCGCAACCACGTCACCCTGTTCAATGCCGCCGCCGAGGCATTGTGGGGACTTAAGCGAGCTACCGTGCTTGGGCAATGCGCCAGCACGTTGTCGCCCGGCGCACTGGACGGCCTGGCCACGCCAGGCGATCAGCGCGAGGCTGCGCAAGAAATTGCCGTCCGGCGCCCGGACGGCACGGTACGTCATGTATGCCTGCATGCCACGGCGTTTGCACCGCTCGATGGCGATGCCGACTCGCCGGTCCAGTACGCGGCCTTCCTGCGCGATCGCCATGACGAACCCGGCGACGCGCTAAGCCCGGCAGGCCTGCGCATGCTGTCGCTATGCCTGGACCACGCCGAAAACCCGGTCATGATTACCGACGGCCGAGGCATCATCTGCCACGTCAACGGCGGCTTTGCACGGCTGCTCGGTTATGCCCGGCACCAGGCCGTGGGACGCCCCTGGCATGAACTGCTCAGGCCACTCCACGCACGGACCGAACCGCTTGCCACGATGCTCGCGCCGCTGGCCGAAGGCAAACCCCTCCAGCGTGAATCGCTGGTGGCCGACATGGCTGGCCAGCCGCGCTGGCTGTCGGTTGCGGTAAGTCCGATCATGGCGGGATCCCGGCAGGCGAACCCGACTCGCGCGGCCGGCGACCTGGTCAATACCGTCTGCGTGCTCACCGACATCACCGCCACCAAGGTGCGGGAGTCGATCCAGCATCGCACGCTGGAGGCATTGGCACGCGACCTGCCCACCAGCGAAATCATGGCCGACCTGTGCCGGCGCGTCGAACGGATGTCGCCGGGCGCGATGGCGGCCGTGATGCGCGTGGCCGGCGGCCACCTGCGGCTGGTGGCAATGCCGTCCGCCGACCCTGCCGCCGAGGCACCGTTCGACAACCTGTCAATCGGACTGCAATCGGGCTCCTGCGGTGCGGCCGCATTCCTGGGCAAGCCGGTGGCCGTCGGCGATATTGCGCAGGACCCGCGCTGGGAAACGCTGCGCGACGCGGCATTGGGGGCCGGGCTGGCCGCCAGCTGGTCCACGCCGGTGCGGGCAGCCGATGGCCGCGTCCTGGGAACCTTTGCCCTCTGCTTTGCCGAGCCGCGCCTGCCCGATGCGTTCCACGAGAACCTGGTATCGGTGGCAGCGGATCTATGCGCGCTGGCACTGGCGCGCGACCACGCGCAGGAGCGCATCCATCGTCTGGCGTATTACGACGCGCTCACCGGCCTGCCCAATCGCCAGTTACTGCTCTCGCGCACCGACGAAGCCGTGGCCCGCGCCAACGCCGATGGCAGCCCGCTGGCATTGCTGTTTATCGACCTGAACGACTTCAAGCGCGTCAACGACGTGCAGGGACACGGTGCGGGCGACCGCTTTCTTACCGAAGTGGCCACGCGACTGCAGCATGGCGCGCTTGGCCTCCATGCCGATGCCACGGTCGGCCGCCTGTCTGGCGACGAGTTTGCGGTCCTGCTGCCCGGCCACTCGGCCGACGCTGCCATGGCCGCTGCGCGGGCCCTGCTTCACTCGCTATCCGCCCCGATCAGTGTCGCGCGCGGACTGACCTTGTCGCCTATGGCCAGCGTCGGCATCAGCCTGCTGACGGAACAGGCGCGTGACCGCGAGACCTTGCTGCATCACGCCGACCTGGCGGTCTACCAGGCCAAGAAACAATGCGTCCAGGGGCGCGACAGCCAGGTCTGCCTCTACGACGCCTCGCTTGCACGTCGCCTCGGCGACCGCCGCACGCTCGAGATCGAATTGCGCGAAGCCATTGCCGACGGCCGCCTGCGCATGCACTACCAGCCACAGATTCACCTTGCCACCGGCAGCCTGTGGGCCGTCGAGGCACTGGCCCGCTGGCCGCATCCGCGCCGTGGCGATATCGCCCCGTCGATGTTCGTACCGTTGGCGGAGGAATCCGGGCTGATCGTTGCACTGGGCTATTGGGCGGTGCGCGAGGCCTGTGCCCAGCAGGGCCAATGGCGCGCCCGGGGTGCGGCAGTGCCGGCGGTCTCGGTCAACCTGTCGCCGCTGAGCATTCGTGACCCGGGCTTGCCCGACGTGGTGGCACAGGCCCTGCGCACGCACGGCTTGCCTGCCGGCGACCTGACCATCGAGATCACCGAAGGGGTCTTCCTGGAGCACACGTCGGAGGCCGAGGCAACCATTGCGGCGCTGCGCAAGATGGGCGTGCGCCTGTCGATCGACGATTTCGGTACGGGTTTTTCGAGCCTGAGCCGGCTTACGCGACTGCCAGTCGAAGAAATCAAGCTGGACCGCAGTTTCCTGCTGGATCTGGAAACCAGCGAGGCGGCGCGCACGCTGGTGGAAGCCGTGATCCGCATCGGCCGCGCCCGCGAACTGACGGTGGTGGCCGAGGGTGTCACCAGCGCATTCCAGCGCCAGTTCCTGCTCGAACACGGCTGCCATGTGGGGCAGGGGTTCCTGTTTGCGCAGCCATTGCCGGCCAGGACCATCGAAGGCTGGCAGCCCCAACCGGCATGGCCGGGACTGCCGCACTAGACTTGCCGGGCAAGCCGGCCACGCGTCAATCGCCAAACGGATTTGGCACGTGGCTGGCGGGATCGTCCACGAGGTCGAACTCGTCGCGTACCTCGTCGACCACCGCCCGGATCGCCGCTTCATAGCCCCGCGCGTTGCCAAAGCGGGCCATGTCCCAGTTACGGCCGCGTGTATCGCGTGCGTGCGGCTCGGGGTCCGGTACCCGGACACGGGCACCGTCGTCCGCGATCTCGTCGATCTGCCCAATGCGCCGGCTCACCTCTTCCTTGATGACACGCCGGCTGCGCTCGCGCTTGGCCATGACCAGTCTCCTGTCGGTGATACGTCCGCGGCCATCCTAGCACGCGGCTACCGAAAAGGCGCGCAGGGTGACTAGAGCGCGGCCTTGGCCGTCTGGTATGCCGCGTACAGGCGCTGGAACACCGGACCAGGCTGGCCATTGCCGATGCGCTTGCCGTCGATCGTCACCACCGGCAGCAACTCCTTGCTGGCCGATGAAATCATTACCTCGTCAGCGGCAAAGACCTCGTCGCGCGCGATGCGGCGTGCCTCGATCGAGATGTCCATCGCCGCGCACAGTTCTTCCATCAGGCCATAGCGAATGCCTTCGAGAATCAGGTTGTCCTTGGGGGGCGCCGCCACACGGCCTTGCTTCACGATCCACACATTGGATGACGAAGCCTCGGTCAGGAAGCCATCGCGAAACTGGATGGCCTCGGTCACGCCAGCCTCGGCCGCCACCTGCGCGGCCAGCACATTACCCAGCAGCGAGGTCGACTTGATCTGGCAATTGAGCCAGCGGCGATCTTCCATCGTCACGCAGGCCACGCCTTGCTCGACCGACGCTGCCGGCGGCAGTGCCATCGGGTTGGTCATGATCAGTACGGTCGGCGAAACCTCGGCGGGAAACGCGTGGGCGCGCTTTGCCACGCCGCGCGTCACCTGCATGTAGATCATCTGGTCGGCCAGGCCGTTGGACTTGACCACGCGGTCGATCTGGGCCAGCCATTCCGCTTCGGTATAGGGGTTGGGGATGCCGATCGATGCCAGGCTGCGGGCCAGGCGCGCCAGGTGTTGCGCGCCACGGAACGGCTTGCCGTTGTAGAGCGGAATGACTTCGTAGATGCCGTCGCCAAAGATAAAGCCGCGATCGAGCACGGGAATGCGGGCTTCGGACAGGGGGAGCAGTTCCCCGTTCAGGAAAACGACAGCTTCGGACATGGCGAAATACTCAACGAGAGCAAAGGATTGGCTGAATTCTTCCACATGCCCGACGCTGCCTTTATGCAAATTTGGCATGTGCGATTGTCGAAATTACCGCACATGCGAATTGGAACTCGCGCTGTGATTAAAAATATTAAGACCACTCGGCCGTTTGATTTGAATCTTTCTTAATTCACTGCTGACTTCCCGCAAAGCCTTGCTGCTGGCCGAAATCGGCGTGCTATATTCGCCACGCAGTATTCTCTGAACGCAATGTATTTGCTGCGATCTTCACAGGGCACCCCGATATGACGGAACTTGTGTCAGGCCTGCGACGTGGCTGCATCAGGCAAGCCTGGTTGCCATTGACCTTAATGATTGCGGCCCTCTGCGCGGCCGTCCTCCCTCTGGAATCCGCTGCCCAGGCCGTCGCAGCCTCGGCAACGGCTGCAGCCTCAGACGCCGCGACGCCCCCGACACCATCACCGCCCGGCCGCACCCAGACCCTGAGCTTCGCCCAGATGGGCGCCAACTATACGATTCCATTGCGCGGCGTCGATCCCGATCGCACCGTGAATGTCGGCATCCGGCTCGATGAAGTGGTCACCGCGGCAAAGCTCAAGCTGGTGTTCACGTATTCGCCGTCGCTGGTGTATCCGTTGTCGCACCTGAAGATCCGACTCAACGATGAAGTCGTGGCGACGCTGCCGCTGGATCAGGCTCACGCCGGCCAGCAGGTCTCGCGCGAGATCGAACTGGACCCGCGCTTCTTTACGGATTTCAATCGCATCAATGTGCAGATGATCGCGCACTACACGCTCGACCACTGCGAAGACCCCTACCATTCGAGCCTGTGGACCGACATCAGCCCCACCAGCACGCTGACGCTGACCAAGTCCACGGTCACCCTGCCTGACAACCTGGCGCTGCTACCGGCGCCGTTCTTCGACCGCCGCGACAACCGCCGCGTCACGGTGCCGTTCATGCTGGCAGCCAACGCCGATCCCGTCACGCTGCGCGCGGCGGGCGTGGTGGCGTCGTGGCTTGGCGCGCTGGCCAGCTACCGCGAACTGCGCTTTCCGGTGACACGCAGCGCACCGGCCGACGCCCATGCGATTGCGCTGGTCCTGCCCAATGCGCAGCCCGACGGCATTCACCTCGACAAGATCGATGGCCCGTCCGTCAGCGTGATGCCCAATCCGGCCAATCCGTCACGCAAGCTGCTGGTGCTGGCAGGCCGCACGCCGCAGGAACTGGAAGTCGCCGCCAATGCGGTGGTGCTTGGCAAGGCCGGCATGGCCGGGCCCAGCGCCGCGGTCAAGTCGGTGGACCTCGGCAAGCCGCGCCGCCCCTACGACGCACCGGCCTGGGCACCGGTGGACCGCCCGGTCATGTTCAAGGAGCTGGTCACCGACCCGCAACAACTACAGGTGTCGGGGGCCAGCCCCGATGCGATCCGCGTGAACCTGCGCGTGCCTGCCGACCTGTTCGGCTGGAACGACCGCTCGGTGCCGCTGAGCATGAAGTACCGCTACACGGCGCCCTCCACCTACAACGATTCGGTGCTCAGCATCGACGTCAACGACCAGCTCGTACGCTCGTACCGGCTCAAGCCACTGACTGTGCAGACCGACGAGAACCTGGTCAGCGTGCCGTTGCTGTCCGGTGGCAGCGCAACCGTCAGCAACGAGATCCTGATCCCTGCCTTCCGTGTGGGCAGCAACAACCAGATGCAGTTCCGTTTCCATATCGATTCGCAGAAGACGGGCCTGTGCTCATCCACCGCCGCCAACGTGGCACGCGCCGCTGTGGATCCCGATTCGTCGATCGACTTCAGCGGCTTCCTGCACTACGCAGCGTTGCCGAACCTCGCATTCTTTGCCAACAGCGGATATCCGTTCACGCGCCTCGCCGACCTCGCCGACACCGCGGTGGTAATGCCTGACGCCCCGACCACGGTCGACCAGGAAGCGTTGCTGACCGTACTGGGCCATATGGGCAAATGGACCGGCTTGCCGGCGCTGCGCGTTGCGGTGACCCCAGCCAAGGCCATCGAATCGGTCAAGGACCGCAACCTGGTCATCGTCGGCACGGGCAGCGCCGCGCAGATCCTGCAGAACTGGGGCAAGTCACTGCCACTGCTGGTTGAACGCGGCCGCACCGAAATCGCGTTGCGCGACCAGCGCACGCACGCATGGTCGAACTGGCTCAGCGGACTGGAGGAGGAAAACATTTCGCCGGCCGGCCGCGCGATCCTGACTGGCGACGGGCCATTGGCCGCGCTGATCGGTTTCGAATCGCCGTATGTGGAACGCCGCAGCGTGGTAGCGCTGACGGCATCGAGCGACGACCGTGTACGCGATGTGCTCGACGTACTCGAGGATCCCGGCAAGGTGGCGCAGATCCGCGGCGATCTTACGGTGATCCGGCAGCGCGAGCTCGAAGGGCTGCGCCTGGGCGACACCTACTACGTAGGCAACCTGCCCTGGTATGCGCGACTGTGGATGACGATGTCGGCTCACCCTGCCCTGCTGGCCATAGCCGGCATCCTGGCCGGGTTGCTGGTGGCGCTGACACTGTTCTGGGCGCTGGGCCGAATTGCGGCGCGCCGAAACGGAGGCTGACATGCGGCGGGCACGGGCGTGGCTGCTGCCTGTCCTGGTACGCTGCGCGACGGCGTGGGTGCTGGGCAGCGTGGCGCTGACCAGCGCGGCCGCGACCTGCGCGTGGCCGGACTGGGACGCCTTTCGCCGCCATACGATCAGCCAGGATGGCCGTGTGATCGACGACAGCACTGATCAGCAGGTCACCGTCTCCGAAGGCCAGTCATACGCGCTGTTCTTCGCGCTGGTGGCCAATGACCGCGCCACGTTCGACAAGCTGCTGGCCTGGACCGAGAACAACCTCGCGCAGGGCGATCTGGTTGCGCATCTGCCAGCCTGGCAATGGGGCAAGCGGACCGACGGCGAGCATGCCGGCACCTGGGGCGTGCTCGACCAGAATCCCGCGTCCGATGCCGACCTCTGGATTGCCTATACGCTGCTGGAAGCCGGCCGGCTCTGGAATGAGCGGCGCTACATCGCATTGGGCACACTGGTCGCACGCCGTGTGCTACACGAGGAAACCGCGCTCCTGCCTGGCCTGGGCCGTACGCTGTTGCCGGGCCCGGTCGGCTTTCATCCGTCGCCCGACCTGTGGCGCCTGAATCCCAGCTATGTGCCGTTGCCCGTGATGCGCCGGCTGGCCGCCGTGCTCGGCGAAGACAGCAGTTGGAAAACGCTGGTCGAAACCTCGGCGCGACTGATAGTGACCACCGCGCCGAAGGGCTTCTCGCCCGACTGGGTCGCATACCGGAAGGGGCACGGCTTTGTTCCCGACGCGCAGACGCAGGCGGTCGGCGCATACAACGCCATCCGCGTCTACCTGTGGGCCGGCATGATGGCGCAACGCGATCCGATGCGTACGTCAGTGCTGCACACGTTCCGCCCCATGGCCGATTACGTGGTGACCCATGGTCACCCGCCCGAGCAGGTCGACACGCAAGCCGGCACGTTCGGCCCAAATGCTGGCAATGCGGGGTTCTCGGCTGCCGTGGCCCCCTACCTGGCCGCACTGGGCCTGGCCGATGCCGCGCGCGCGCAGGCCCAGCGCACCCGCACCTTGGCCGGGCGCGAGCCGCTCGGTTACTACAGCCAGGTTCTGGCGCTGTTCGGACTTGGTCATCTCGACGGACAATTCCGCTTTGAAGCGGACGGCACCGTGGTGCCGGCCTGGAAATCCGCATGCCCCGCCACGCGCTAGCCCCCACGCTGGCGCTGTTGCTGGCCAGTTCCGCCATGCCGGTCCTCGCCGCCGATCCCGCCCCCGCCCCCGCTTCACGCGCTGCGCCCTCACGCCAGATGGCGCAACTGCTGGCCTCCGCAAGGATGTGGGACGCCAGGAACCGCGCCGACATGGCGCGCGGTGTTCTGGAAAAGGCGCTGCTGATCGACCCCAACCAGCCAGAAGCATTGAAGCTGATGGGCCTGATCGAAATCCGTTCGAACCGTCCCGTGGAAGCCGAGAAGCTGCTGAAGAAACTGCGCGCAGTGGCCCCGGGAGACGCGACCACGCAGGAGCTCGAAGACGCGTACCGTATCGCCACGCGCGACAAACGCGAAATGGCCAATATCCGCCTGTTGTCGCGCAGCGGCAAGGACGACGAAGCGGTACAGCGGCTGCGCAAGCTGTTTCCGCGCGGTGCGCCCGACGGCGACCTGGCGCGCGACTACTATCGCATCTTGTCCGGCACGCCGGCCGGCCGCACCGAAGCCATCGCCGAGCTGCGCCGCCGCACACGCGCCAATCCGGACGACCTCCAGCTGCAGATGGCGCTGGGCGACCTGTTGACCGATCGCGACGCCACCCGCCAGGAAGGCATGGCGATCCTGTACCGCATTACCCAGCGCCCTGACGGCGATCGCAAGACCGCGCTCGATATCTGGCGTCGCACGCTGTATCGCGTCAACGACGATCCAGCCTACTACGTCTGGTTCGAGCGGTACGTCAAGGAAGTGCCCGACGACAAGGCTGCGCAGGACACGCTTGCCGATCTTGGCAAGCGGGTGACCGCGCAGCAAAAGCTGCAGGCCGATCCGGCCTACCAGGCACGCCAGCGCGGACTGGCGCAACTCGAACGCGGCCAGCTCAAGGATGCCGATGCGACCTTGCAAAAGGCCTACCAGAAACGCCGCAACGATGCCGAGGTGGTGGGCGGCCTTGGCCTGGTACGACTGCGCGAAGGCCGGCATGACGAAGCGCGCGAACTGTTCACGCGTGCCCAGCAACTAGACCCCAGCAACAAGTGGCGCAGCCTGATAGCCACCGCCACGTTCTGGGGCACCGTGGCCAAGGCGCGCCAGTCCAACGCACAAGGCAAGCCCGCCGAAGCCGAAGCGCTGGCCCGCCTGGCGCTGGCCCAGCAGCCAGGCAACGAGGACGCCCAGCACATCCTTGCAGAAGCGCTGGTCGCGCAGGGCAAGAATGATGAAGCCGAACAACTGCTGCGGAACATGCTGGCGCGTGGCAAGCCCGACCTCAACGCGCTGCGTACGCTGGTCGAAATCCTGCAGAAGGAAGGCCGCGATGCCGAAGTGGAACCGCTGATCGCCAGCCAGGAACAACGCATGAAAGGTTCCGCCAGCGAACTGCGGGAGTTGCGCGCCGACCTGCTGTCGGTACGTGCCGACCGCTTGCTGGCCCAGCAGAAGCGCAGTCCGGCCATCGGCGCGCTTGAAGAATCCATTCGCCTGCGCCCCGAAGATCCGTGGACCCGTTTCACCCTCGCGCGCATCTACCGCGACCTGAACCTGCCCGCGCTGGGCCGCAGCGTGATGGACGATGGCATGCGCGCGGCACCCAACAGCGAGATGCGCTACGCGACGGCGCTTTACCTGAACAGCGTCGACGACATCGATGGTGCCGCGACCGTCCTGGCAACGGTACCGCAGGCTGATCGCTCGGAAGGCATGCGCAACCTGGCCAGCAACCTGGCGGCACAGCAGATGCTGCGCGACGCGCGGCAACGCGTGGCCGAAGGCCGCGATGACGAAGCGCGCAAGCTGCTGGATCAGGCGGCAATGGAGGCCAGCAACGATCCGCATATGCTCGCCTCGATCGGCCGCGAGTGGATTGCACTCGGCGAGACCGACAAAGGGTTGCGCCTGGTCAGCGACTGGCTGGCCGCGCACCCCGAGGCGCCGCATATCGACGTGCGCCTGCGCTACGGCGAACTGTTGGCCGCGGCCGACCGCGACGACGACCTGCGCCAATGGATTGCCGACGCAACCGCCCTGCCCGGCATCACGACGGAACAGCGTGCCGACTTTGCCGACCAGTCGCTGCGGCTGGCGATGCGCGAAACCGATCGCCAGATCACGGCCGGCGACCTGAAGCGCGCGCACCAGGTCCTCTACGCGGTACCGGCCGCGCAGCAGACCGATCGCCGCTGGCTGCTGACGCTGGCCGACCTGCGCCAGGCGGCCGGCGACTACCGCGGCGCGGCCGATGCCGCGCGGCAGGTGCTGGCCACCCAGCCGCGCGATGCGGGCGCACAACTCACACTGGCCCGCCAGTACGAGTTGATGGGCCGCACCGACCAGGCGCTCGACATCGTACGCACGGTGCTGGCGGAAACGCCCGAGGACGATATCGACACCCGCCTGTCGGTCGCCCGCCGCTTTACAGCCATGCGCCGCGAGGACGAGGCCGGCGAAGTGGTCGACGCACTCGATGCGCGCTTTCCGGAGCGTGCCGACATCACCATGCAGCGCGGGCGGATTGCGCAGTCGCGTGGCGACTTCGATCAGGCGGCGCAGATCTACCGCAGTGCGCGCGGACTGGAACAGCGTGAAAGCGTGCTGGCCGGCCCGGATGGCACACCGGCACAGCGCGCGCTGGCCGGGCTGGAATCACGGCGCCAGGGCGAGGTGGCAACCGCTGTCATGCAATCGAACAAGTCTGGCGACGACGGTATCTCGAAGCTGCACGCCACCGAGATTCCGCTTTACGTGCGGATTCCGCACGGCTACACCGGCCATATGTTCTTTCACGCCGACACCGTGCTGCTCGATGCCGGCACCTTGCAAGGCGATCGCAACGTCAGCTCCCTGCCCTTCGGCAAGATCCCGGCGCTCGGCAACGCCGGGCTCGGGGCGATCGGCCAGACCGACAAGGGCGTGGCACTGGCCGCCGGCTATGAGTTCAATGGCGCCTACAACAGCTGGCGCGCCGATATCGGCACCACCCCGCTAGGCTTTCTGGAGACCACGGTGGTGGGCGGCCTGCGCTATCGCGCGGACCTGGGCGTGCAGTCGGTCACCGTGGATATCTCGCGCCGCGCACAGACCAGTTCGCTGATTTCCTACGCGGGCGCGCGTGACCCCGTGACCGGTGAAACCTGGGGCGGCATTGTGCGCAATGGCGTGCACCTGCGCTATGCGCGCGATGTCGGGCGCGTCGGCCTGTTTGCCGACGTGGGCTACGGCCTCTACACTGGTGACAACGTAAAGACCAACCGGGAAGTCACGGTGCGCACGGGCTTCGACGTGCCGGTCTATACGCAGCGCGACCAGCGCGTAAGCAGCGGCCTGGTGGTGAACTATTGGCACTATTCCGATAACCAGCGCTTCTATACGTTTGGCCATGGCGGGTATTACAGCCCGCAGCGTTACGTTTCATTTGGCATTCCACTCGACTGGACCGGCCGCTACGCAAAGTGGTCCTGGCGTTTTCTCGGCTCGGCGGGCTGGTCCTTCACTTATGAGAACGACGCGCCGTATTTCCCGACGCGACCGGACCTGCAGGCGCTGAGTGGCAACGCCACATACGGCGGCGGATCGGGCGGCGGGTTCAGCTACACGCTTGGCGCGACCGTGGAGTACACCTTCGCGCCGCACTGGGTGGTGGGTGCCGGCTTCTCGATCGACCGCTCGCGCGACTATGCGCCGAATCGCGCGATGGCATGGCTACGCTACCTGTTCGACAAGCGGCAAATGCCGGTGCCATTCCCGCCAACGCCAGTACGACCATATTCGGCATACTGACCCATGAGCCAGGGCTCCGTGATGAACGACGTCGCACGCAACCTCGCCACATCCCCGCGCACCCCGCTGCTCGCGCGACTGCAGGCGCGCGCCATGCTGGCCATCGAGGGCCTGACGCCCGCACTGGCCACGCTGACGCCGGGCCGTGCCCATGTGGTCTATGCGCAGCCATCTCCCGCACGCGATGCGCTGTTCTGGCAAAGCG
>CAUUBQ010000066.1:0-46984 GCA_963543405.1 uncultured Cupriavidus sp. | reverse complement strand
GCCTATGACCTGGGCGCCCTCGCCTTCGGCCTGAAGGACGTTACCCGGGAATTTGGCCTGACGCCCGCCGGTACCGGCATGGTGGCATCGGCCATCACGTTTGGCGCCATTGTCGGTGCGTTCCTGGGCGGCTACCTGACCGACCGCATTGGCCGCTATCGCGTGTTCATGGCCGACATGCTGTGCTTCGTGTTCGCCGCCATTGCCTGCGCACTGGCGCCGAACGAGTACGTGCTGGCCGGCGCGCGCTTTGTGATGGGCCTCGGCGTGGGCATCGACCTACCGGTGGCCATGGCCTTCCTGGCCGAATTCTCCAAATTGAAGGGGCACGGCAACAAGGCCGCGCGCGTGGCCATGTGGTGCCCCACCTGGTACGCGGCGATCTGTGTCTCGTATTTGCTGGTACTCGGTTGCTACTCGATCCTGCCCGAGTCGCATAGCGGCCTGCTGTGGCGCATCATCCTCGGCTTTGGCGCGGTACCCGCGCTGATCATCATCGCCGTGCGCAGCCGTTACATGAGCGAATCGCCGGTGTGGGCCGCCAACCAGGGCGACCTCGAAGGTGCCGCAAAGATCCTGCGCAAGTCCTACGGCATCGACGCCACCGTGGCACCCGATGCCGTGGTCGAGCCGCCGAAGCGTCCCGCTTCGTGGCGCAACTACGGGCTGCTGCTCAAGGGCGTCTACGCGCGCCGTACCGTGCTGGCCACGGTGATGTCGATTGCTTCGTCGTTTGCGTATAACGCGGTGGCCTTCGGCCTGCCTGTGATCATCGCCAGCTTCCTGGCGCAGACCATGCTGACGACGATCCTGGTGTCGCTGGCGCTGAACCTGCTGTTTGCGTTTGTCGGCGGCCTGATCGGCGTGCATCTGGTGCCGAAAACCGGCGCATGGAAGCTGACCGTGACTGGCTACGCGTTCCAGCTTGCTGCACTGATCGGCCTGGCACTGGTGGGCAAACCCGCCGGCGCCGCCCAGGTGGTCATCGCGATCTCGTTCCTGGCGCTGTTCCTGCTGGGCCAGGGATTTGGCCCCGGCGCCCATACCATGACCTACGCATCGCTGAGCTACCCCACCTCGCTGCGCGGTGTGGGTGTGGGCTTCAACCAGACGCTGATGCGCGCCAGCTCCACGGCATCGCTGTTCCTGTTCCCGGTGCTGGCCGCCACGCTCAGCACCAAGGTGTTCTGGGTCATCGCGCTGGCCCCGCTGGCCGGCCTGGTCGCCCTGCTGGCGATCCGCTGGGAGCCGGCCAACTACGACGTGGATGCCGAGGACTTCCAGTCCTGAGCCCCTCCACTAACGGGAACTAACGGGCGGCGGCCTCCACTACCTCCGCCCGTTCGGCCACGATCCTCAGGCGATCGAAGTTCATGTTCGCCCCCGAGGTGATTGCCACCAGCGCCTGCTGCGCACCCCGCGGCAGGCGTTCGGCATACTGCTTCAGGCCAGCCACCGCGAGTGCGCCGGCCGGTTCCACGAGGCTGCGCGTGTCCTGGAAGATATCCTTGATGGCCGCGCACAGCGCGTCGGTATCCACGGTCAGCACGCCATCGAGCAGATGGCGGCAGAGCCGGAAGGTCTCCTCACCCACGCGCTTGACCGCCGTGCCGTCCGAAAACAATCCCACCGTTTCCAGCGTCACGCGCTCGCCGGCTGCCATCGAGCGGGCCATCGCGCACGAATCCTCGGTCTGCACGCCAATCACCTGCACCTCGGGCCGCACGGCCTTGATGTAGGACGCCACACCCGCGGCCAGGCTACCCCCACCAATCGGCACGAACACCGCATCGAGCGCGCCCCGATGCTGGCGCAGGATCTCCATGCCCACCGTGCCCTGCCCGGCGATGACGTCCGGATCGTCGAACGCGGGGATGAACGTGAGCGCCTGCTCGCGTTGCAACGCCATCGCATGGTCATAGGCGTCGGAATACGATTCGCCCGCCAGCACCACCTCGACCATCGCCCCGCCATGGGCCCGCACCGCATCGACCTTCACCTGCGGGGCGGTCTGCGGCACCACGATGACTGCCCGAACGCCGAGCTTTGCCGCCGATAGCGCCACACCCTGGGCGTGGTTGCCGGCCGACGCCGTGATCACGCCGCGCGCCAGTGCATCGGCCGGCAGCTTGATCATCTTGTTGTACGCACCGCGCACCTTGAACGAGAAAACGGGCTGGTGATCTTCGCGCTTGAGCCAGACCTGGTGGCCCAGGCGCGCCGTTAGCGCCGGCGCCGCATCGAGCGAGGTTTCCCTTGCCACGTCATAGACGCGCGCGGTCAGGATGCGCCTCAGGTAGTCATCTGCATCGATCGCGGCCGCTTCTGCATGCAGAACGGCGCCCGGTGTATTGGCAGGATGGAAAGAGGCTGTGGCGAACGACATATGACGCTCCTGTCTGAAGGATGGTTTCCCAAGCAGGCGGCCACAAAAAACCCGCCTCGTTGGGCGGGTTGTTGTGCTCTGTTCCGGACGCGCGCTAACCCACCATTCGAGGAATGGTGCGAATAATCGCGATGATTTGCAGGCCGAAACAGGTCATGACAGCGAGTGTCAGGGATTTCGGCATGCCGTGTCAATCCCGGCGCTTGTCGTATCGACACGCACCGACGCCGCCTGTTGCAGCCGCGCCGATTCCCGCAATCCGTTGACCCATGCGGGGTTCAGCCGGATGCAAGGTCGTATTAGAATCGTCGCTGTCGTGCCGTTCGGCCTCGTCAAAGCCAGTGGTCATGGTCCGGGTAATGATCTGCCTAGATTTACCTCGGACTGGTTTTGGCATAGAGGCTCCCGGCACTTCAGTTTCAGGGAAACCATCCGATATCTGTCCTGCGAACACAGGATTTCGGGCAAGACAACTACATGACCGCGCTGACATACGATGTAGCCCTGGCACCCGAGCCTGCCGAGCGCCGGCCCGCTGGTGCCACCCCTGCCAGGGGCGAGGCCTGGGCGATGCTGGAAGCTTCCGGCGCGCTGGCCATGCGGGTCAACGTCCAGGGTCGCATTCTCGAAGCCACCGAAACCACGGCCGACCTGCTGGTCTATCCGCTCGACTATCTGCTGCACACGTCCGTGCTGGACCTGATCGCGCTCGAATCCCGCGAGCGCTTCGCACAACTGCTGCAGGGCTGTGCGCAGGACCATGCCGCGCGCCGCGAACGCGTGCGCATGGCCGGCGGCATTGGCGGGCCCGGCTGGATCGACCTGCGCATCAGCCATCACCGCGCCGCCGATGGTGCGGTCAGCCTGCTGCTGTTCGGCTATGACGTTTCGGACTGGATCGAATCCGAGCGCCAGTTGTCCGAGCGTGCCTTCCTGGATCCGCTGACCGGCGTGGGCAACCGCGCCTATATCCGCAAGCGGATCGAGGAATACACGTCCGGCCCGATGGCACGGCAACCGTTCGCGCTGGCCCTGATGGATCTCGACGGCTTCAAGAACATCAACGATTCGCTCGGCCACGAGTTCGGCGACGCACTGCTCAAGGAAGTCGGTGCGCGGCTGCAGGACACGGTCCGTACGCGCCATAGCGTGGCGCGCCTCGGTGGCGACGAATTCGTGCTGATGCTCGATGGCCTGGAAACCGAAGCCGATGCCGTACGCATGCTCGAACGGGTGATCCACGTTTGCCGTCAGCCGTTCCTGCTGGGCGGCTGCCATGTGCGCATTACCACCAGCATCGGACTGGCGTTTTCCGTCGAGGCCCCGCAGAGCGAATCGCAATGGCTGCGCCGCGCGGACCTGGCCATGTATGAGGCCAAGGCGCTGGGCAAGAACCGCTACTGCATCTATACGCCGGAACTCGACCGTCGGCTCGACGAGCAGTTCCGGATCGAGCAGAGCATGTTCGAAGCGGTACAGAACGGCGAGTTCCTGCTGCACTACCAGCCGATCGTATGGCCGAAATCGGGCCAGATCTGCGGCGTCGAGGCGCTGATGCGCTGGGACCACGCGGGCGAGGATATCCGCCCTGACGTATTCATTCCGTTGGCCGAGAAGAACGGCCTGATCAAGCATCTTGGCGCGTGGGCGCTGCGTTGCGCGTGCGCGCAGATGGCCGCGTGGGATGCGCAGGGCATCCGCGTGGGCCACATGGCCGTCAACGTGTCGGCCGCGCAGTTCCTGCATCCGAATTTCTATGACAGCGTGCGCAATGCGATCCAGGATGCCGGCATCGGCGCGGATCGGCTGGTACTGGAAATCACCGAAAGCGTACTGATGACCGACCCCAAGGCGGCGGAGCAGTTGCTGCAGTCGCTGCGCGCGCTGGGCATCCGTTTTGCCGTGGACGATTTCGGCACCGGTTATTCGAGCCTGTCGTACCTGCGACGCTTCCCGTTGTCCGCGCTCAAGGTGGACCGCAGTTTCGTCGCCGACATGATCGATTCCCCGCACGCGAGGACCATTGTGTCCGCCGTGCTGTCGCTGGCACGCGAACTGGGCCTGGTGGCCATCGCCGAAGGCGTCGAGACCGATGCACAAAGCCAGTTGCTGACCGCGCAGGGCTGTGATCTGGTGCAAGGCTGGCGCTATGCGCGTGCGCTCAGCCCGTCCGACTTCGAGAACACGGTGCTCGACGGCAAGATGGTGATTGCCCATGAAGAAGTCTTCACGCAGCAGGTGATCTCCTGATGCAAAAGACAGAGTTCTTCGAGACGCTCTGGGCGCGCATGGCGCAGCAGGGAGATTTTCCGACACTGCAGTACTGTGTCGACAACATCTTCAAGACGCTCAATGCCGACCTGACCGTGGGCGAGATGGCCACGAGCGTGCTGTCAGATTTCAGCCTGTCGCAGAAGGTCATCCGGCTGGCCAACTCGGCGATGTATCGGTCTTTCGGTGGCGAAGTCACCACGGTGTCGCGCGCCATCCTGGTGCTCGGCGTGGAGGCCATCAGCCACCTGACGCTGGGCATCCAGCTGCTCGACTACTTCCATGGCGTGGCGCCCAAGCGCCCGCAGGCCGCCAAGGCGCTGCAACGCGCGCTGGTGGCTGGTGAAGTCACGCGTGCGCTGAGCCACGCGCGCGGCATCAACGAAGGCGAGGAAGCCGTCGTCTGCACGCTGATGCACCATATGAGCCGGCTGCTGCTGGTGTTCTACTTCCCGGAGGAATGGGAGCGCGTGGAAGCCATGTGTGCCGCTCACCCGATGACCGAGAACGAGGCCGCGCTCGAGGTGCTTGGCGTTTCGCTGGAAGATATTGCCGAGGCTGCCGCGCGCAAGTGGCGCCTGCCGGGACTGATCGCGCATGCGATGAAGCCGCGCACGATATCCGCGGACACCGTTATCGAAACCCATGCCGACTGGCTGGCAGCAATCGCCCATGTATCGGCAGAGGCCGCGGTCACCATGGTGCGCGAAGGCACCCAGGAATCGGTCGAGGCACTGCTGACCGCGCACGCCAAGATGCTCGGACTCAACGCCAGCGACGTCAGCGTGGCCGTGCGCCAGGCCGATTTGCTGAACAGCTCGATTGCCGAATCGGAGACGGCCGCGCCGGCCGACGGTGCCGCGCAACATGGCCCGCAACCGGTCAATGTGCTGGAACGCCTGCAACAGGGCCTGGCCGAGGTGCGTCGCGAAGGCGCCGGTCTGTCGGTATCGCAACTGGCGCCGATGGTGCTGGAATCGAGCATGCGCGCACTCGATTTCCAACGCTGCTTCCTGATGATGCTGAACCCGACCACGCGCCGTTTCCATGCGCGGCTTGGTTTTGGCGACGGCATGCGCGAGGCGCTGCCGGCCTTGTCGTTCGAGGAAGGCTTCGTGCCCGACATCTTCCATTTTGCCGGCCTGTCGGCCAAGCCGCTGCTGGTCGAGGACACGTTCGACCCGGAAGTCGCACATCGCATGCCACGCTGGTACCGCGATGCAATCCCCGATGCGCGCTCGGTGGTACTGGCCCCCGTCAAGATGCGCAATCGCTGTATTGCACTGATCTACGGCGACTGGGGAGCCACCCGCATGCCCGCGGCCATCGGCGAGGCCGAACTGGAAGCGATCGATGCGCTGATGCGTGAAATCGCCGCGGGGGTCATGCGCGCAGCACCGGGCACGGCACAACCACCGCGCTGACGGTCAGTGCCGGCCAGCCTTGCGCTCGGCCTTGTTCGCATACATCGCGGCGTCGGCCTCGGCCAGCAGGTCATCCACACCCATGTGGTAGCGCGGATTGAACGCGATCATGCCGACGCTATAGCGCAATGCGTAACCCGCTGCGTTGCGTGCGTTCCACGCATCCACCTGCACGCGCAACCGCGCCAGCGCATCCTGGCAACCGGCCACATCCGTATTGGTCAGCAGCGCCGCGAATTCATCGCCGCCGAGCCGGCCCACCACATCCGATTCGCGAAATGCCGCGCGCAGCTCGGCAGCAAACGCCATCAGGGCACGGTCGCCCTCGGCGTGGCCAAAACTGTCGTTGATCGGCTTGAAGCCATCCATGTCGAAGAACACCAGCGTGGCCGGACGCGCAAGGCGACGGCACAGCTCGATCGCATGCTGGCTCAGTACGGTAAAACCACGACGATTCGACAACGACGTCAGTTCGTCCATCGTGGCCATCTGTACCGCAGCCAACTCGTGCTCCGCCATGCGCGCAAGATCGTGCAGCAATTCACGATCCTCGGCGTCGAAACTGCGTGGCTGCCGGTCGATCAGGCAAAGCGTGCCAACCTTGGCGCCATTGGCCGCCGTCAGCGGACGGCCGGCATAAAAGCGGATATGCGGATCGCCGGTGACCAGCGGGTTGTCGTGGAAACGCAGGTCTTGCGTGGCATCCGGAATCAGCAGGATATCGTCGCCACAGATGGCATGGCCGCAGAACGACGTGTCGCGCGACGCTTCGGTGGCGTCCAGTCCCTGGCATGACTTGAACCACTGCCGGTTGGCGTCGACCAGGCTGACCACGGCAATCGGCACGTTGAACAACCGTCTGGCAAGCCGCGTCAGGCGATCGAATCGTTCCTCGGGCGGGGTGTCGAGAACATTAAGCGACCGCAAGGTTGCGAGTCGCACGGCTTCATTGGCGGGAATCGGGGGCAGTTGCATGAATATGTCGCCTATCGGGCGCGTCGCTATGCATGACAACATTAACGGCAAACTCGCACAGAGGTGGACAATGTACGGTTTGTTTCACTTTTATGCGACCTGGGATTCGGTGATTTCGGCGATTTCAGTGATTTCCGTGGCATTGACCTCCGGGAATTCCACCAGCGGCACAAACTTGCGGGTCTTGCCGTCGAGCGCATCGATGGCCCCGGTGCCGATGTCGTACACCCAGCCGTGCAGGTTGATGCGACCTTGCGCAAGGGCCTCGGCCACGCTCGGATGCGTGCGCAGATGCGCGAGCTGTTCGATCACGTTCTCGCGCACCATGTCGTCGACCCGTTCACGCTCCGATCCATGCGGGCGTGCCAGGCTGATCATGCGTGCCCCGCTGGCATGTTCGAGCCATTCGGCAACCGATGGCATATGGTCCAGGCACTGGCAGTTGGCCACCGCCGTCATCGCACCGCAATTCGAGTGGCCGCAGATCACGATGTCGCGCACCTTGAGGCCGGCCACCGCGTATTCCACACTGGCCGACACACCGCCCGGCTGCACCGCGTAGGCCGGCACGATGTTGCCCGCATTGCGGATCACGAACAGCTTGCCGGGCTCGCTCTGCGTCAGCAGCGCAGGCTCCACACGGCTATCGGAACAGGCAATGAACAGCGTGCTGGGACTCTGCTGCGTCGCCAGTTCCTGGAACAGCGCGGAAAGCTTCGGAAACTCCTCGCGCTGGAATTTGAGAATGCCCTGGATCAAGTCTTTCACTGCGATCTCCCCCCATCTGACCGCATAGCATGGGCGTAAACAGCTATTAGGTCCAAGACCGGATTATTATGCTGACCATTGGCAATACCAATAGTTGAAGAGTCTGCTCATGCTGCTGCGCCACGTCCGATACTTCCTGGCGGTTGCCGATGCCGGCAACTTCACCCGTGCCGCCGAGGCGCTGCACGTCTCGCAACCGACGCTGTCACAGCAGATCCGCCAGCTCGAGGATTCGCTCGGCGCGCCGCTGTTCGACCGCAGCGGCCGGATGGTGCGGCTGACCGATGCCGGCGAGGCCTACTACCTGCACGCGCGGCGCGCACTGCAGGATCTGGAGGCAGGACAACGGGCGATCCACGATGTGGGCGAGCTCACGCGCGGCAACCTGCGGCTGGCCATGACGCCAACGTTCACGCCCTACCTGGTGGCGCCGCTGATCGTCGCCTTCAACGCGCGGTATCCGAACATCACGCTCAGCCTGCGGGAAATGCCGCAGGAACGCGTGGAGCCCATGCTGGCCAACGATGAAGTCGATATCGGCATTGCATTCGACGATATCCACCTGCCGGATCTTGAAGCCACGCCATTGCTGGATGAGCCGCTGGCCTACATGGTCGGCACCACGCATGCGCTGGCACGGCGCCGCACGGCACTCGGGGCCCGCGCGCTCGCCGGAGAGTCGATGGCGATGCTGACGCGAGAATTTGCCACGCGGGGCTATATCGCGCGCTACTTCGGTGCGCTGGGGATCGAGCCGCGCATCACGTTCGAGGCCAATTCGGTGAGCGCCGTGCTCGATGCGGTGCGCAGCGGGCGTCATGCCACGGTACTGCCGGCGGCCATCGCCGCCGATCACCCGGATCTGCGCATCCTGAAACTGGAATTGCCGCTGCCGCCGCGGCACGCCGCGCTATTGCAGCGCAAAGGCGCCTACCGCACCGCGGCGGCGCGCGCCTTTGTCGATTTCGCGCTACACGAATTTAAACGTCGGGGGTCCCCAACGCGCGGTTGATCCGCAAGGCGATCAGCGTCCCCGCCACGCCGGACAGCAGGTAGAGACTCACGGCAACCAGTCCGAACAGCGACGACAGGCCCAGCGCCACCAGCGGTGCGAACGCGGCGCCAAACAACCAGCCGAAGTCGGTGGTCAGCGCTGCGCCGGTGTAGCGGAACTCACGGTCGAAGTTGGACGTCACCACACCGGCTGCCTGCCCATAGGACAGCCCCAGCAGGCCGAAGCCCACCAGGATGAAGATGTCCTGCCCCGTGGCGCCACCGCCCAGCAGCCACGGCGTGGCCAGGCTGAAGATGCCGATCAGCACAGCCATTATCGCCAGCGTGGTGCGACGGCCGATGCGGTCCGCCAGCCAGCCCGAGATCAGCGTGCCGATAAACGCAATCACGGCGCCCACGATCTGGACCGCGAGCACGTCGCCAATTTCCTGGGTCTTGTGCAGGACTACCCAGGACAGCGCGAACACCGTGACCAGGTGGAACAGCGCGTAGCTGGCCAGCGCGGCAAATGCGCCAAGGAAAATATTGAAGCCCTGCGCATTCACCATCTGCAACGTGCTGATGGGCTCCAGTTCGTCTTCCTCGAGCAACCGCGTGTACTCGTGCGTGACCACCAGGCGCAGTCGGGCGAACAGTGCCACCACGTTGATGGCGAACGCCACATAGAACGGATAGCGCCAGCCCCAGTCGATGAATTCGGGCTGGGTCAGGCTCACATGCAGGAACAGGAACAACGAACCGGCCACGATAAAGCCGGTCGGCGCGCCCAGTTGCCCGACCATTGCGTACCAGCCACGCTTGTTCTCGGGCGCGTTCAGCGCCAGCAGCGATGGCAGCCCGTCCCACGATCCGCCAAACGCGATGCCCTGCAGGAAGCGGAACAGGGCCAGCAGGTAGATGGCCTTGCTGCCGATCGACTCGTACGACGGCAGGAACGCAATCCCTACTGTCGCGGTGCCCAGCAGGAACAGTGACGCGGTCAGCTTGATGCCACGCCCCCAGCGCCGCTGCACGCGCATGAACAGTGCCGTGCCAAACGGTCGACCGATAAACGCAAACGAGAAAATCGCGAAGCTGTACAGCAACCCGGCCAGTTCACTGGCAAACGGGAAGTACACCGTCGGAAAGACCAGCACCGACGCGATGCCATACACGAAGAAGTCAAAGTACTCCGAAGCCCGCCCTATCACCACGCCTGTGGCGATCTCGGCAGGTGCCACATCATGGTGGCCGGGCGCCGGAGGTGCAGTCGGCGACGCGCGATGCTGGTGGGACAGACTGGCCATCGTGGAGTCTCCATCGAAGTGCGGAAGGAATGTCGTACTGCACTTAAAGTCCCGCACTGACAAGAATAGCGCCTAAACTGCCATTGGAAATCGAAAGATTGCTGCGTCAGTGAGCCTTCGACGTTAATCAAACGCCACTTCCGAGACCATGCCACGCTTCGATGCTGTAGTGCCGACGTTTAGTGTGACGGGTAGATTGCTTCTGCGAAGTGCCGCGATCGCCATATTGGTGAGTCTCGCGGGATGTAGCAACGCGGTGCTGTTGTCGCCTTCTGGCGACATGGCGCTGCGGCAGCGTGACCTGATCATCATCGCCACCTGCCTGATGCTGTTGATCATCGTGCCGGTGATATTTCTCACGCTGCTGTTCGCGTGGCGCTATCGCGAGAACGCGAAGGACGCGCCATACAACCCGGAATGGGACCACTCCACGGTGCTGGAACTGGCCATCTGGGCCGCGCCGCTGCTGATCATCATCGCGCTGGGCGCGGTGACCTGGGTCAGCACCCACCAGCTCGATCCCTACCGCCCCCTCACGCGTATCGACCAAAGCCGCCCGGTGACCGCCGAAGTGAAGCCGCTGACCGTCGAGGTGGTGGCCATGGACTGGAAGTGGCTGTTCCTGTATCCCGAACAAGGCATTGCCACCGTCAACGAGCTGGCGGCTCCCGTCGATCGTCCGATCGCGTTCAGGATCACCTCTACTTCGGTAATGAACGCGTTCTTCGTGCCGTCGCTGGCCGGCATGGTCTACGCCATGCCGGGCATGGAGACCAAGCTGCATGCGGTGATCAACCAGCCGGGCGTCTTCGACGGCATGTCATCCAACTACAGCGGCGCGGGCTTCTCGCATATGCGCTTCAAGTTCCACGGCATGTCCAACGAGGATTTCGACCGCTGGGTCCAGCAGGCGAAGTCGTCAGGTGCCCAATTGTCGAAGGACACGTACCTGAAGCTGGCCAAGCCCAGCGAGAGCGAGCCGGTGCAGCGTTATGCCAGCGTGGCGCCGGACCTCTACAACCTGATCCTGAACCGCTGCGTGGATGGCGGGACCTGCATGGCGGACACCATGGCGCTTGATCGCAGCCGTGGCAAGTTCGATCCGTCGGCGGAAATCTGCACCGCGAACAATACGGCCGACGTTGCGCCCGTGTTCGCGCCAGATGCCTCCCCCAATGACGGCAGGCGGCTGTTGCGCTGACGCACGGTCCGGCTTCCGCCCTTCACGTTTTCGCCAATCTTCATCGGCCAGAATTGGTCAACACAGGCCCAGGTGACAACCATGCCCGAGCGTTCCGAACTCGCCAACACGATTTTTGGTCGTCTTTCGTGGGAGGCCATCCCGTTACACGAACCAATCCTGATCGCCACCTTCGCGGCCGTGATACTGGGCGGCCTGGCGCTGGTCGGCGCGCTGACCTACTTCCGGGTCTGGGGCTATCTGTGGCGCGAGTGGTTCACCAGCATCGACCACAAGAAGATCGGCATCATGTACGTGGTGCTGGGCATCGTGATGCTGCTGCGCGGCTTTGCCGACGCGGTCATGATGCGGATCCAGCAGGCGGTTGCCTTCGGCGACAACCTTGGCTACCTGCCACCGCACCACTACGACCAGATCTTTACCGCGCACGGCGTGATCATGATCTTCTTCGTGGCCATGCCATTGGTCACGGGGCTCATGAACTTCGTGGTCCCCCTGCAGATTGGCGCGCGCGACGTGGCCTTCCCGTTCCTGAACAACTTCAGTTTCTGGATGACCACGGGCGGCGCCATCCTGGTCATGATGTCGCTGTTCGTCGGCGAATTCGCGCGCACGGGCTGGCTCGCGTATCCACCATTGTCGGGCATCCTGCATAGTCCCGATGTCGGGGTCGACTACTACATATGGGCGTTACAGGTGGCAGGGGTCGGGACATTGTTATCGGGGATCAACCTGCTGGTCACCATCGTCAAGATGCGAGCGCCGGGCATGACGCTGATGCGCATGCCAATCTTCACGTGGACCTCGCTGTGCACCAATGTACTGATCATCGCCGCGTTCCCGGTACTGACGGCCGCGCTGGCACTGCTGTCGCTCGACCGCTATGTCGGCACCAACTTCTTCACGGCGGACCAGGGCGGCAGCGCCATGCTGTACGTGAACCTGATCTGGATCTGGGGCCACCCCGAGGTCTACATCCTGGTGCTGCCGGTGTTCGGCGTGTTCTCCGAAGTCACCGCCACCTTCAGCCGCAAGCGCCTGTTCGGCTACGCGTCGATGGTCTACGCAACGGTGGTGATCACGGTGCTGTCGTACCTGGTCTGGCTGCACCACTTCTTTACGATGGGCTCCGGCGCCAGCGTGAACTCGTTCTTCGGGATCACGACGATGATCATCTCGATCCCCACCGGGGCGAAGATCTTCAACTGGCTGTTCACGATGTACCACGGCAAGATCAAGTTCGAGGTGCCGATGCTGTGGACGGTCGGCTTCATGGTCACGTTCGTGATCGGTGGCATGACCGGCGTGCTGCTGGCGGTGCCGCCGGCGGACTTCTCGCTGCACAACAGCCTGTTCCTGATTGCCCACTTCCACAATGTGATCATCGGCGGCGTGCTGTTCGGGCTGATGGCCGGCATCACCTACTGGTTCCCGAAAGCGTTTGGCTACCGGCTGGTGTCGTCGTGGGGCAAGGCGTCGTTCTGGTTCTGGCTCACGGGCTTCTACTTCGCGTTCATGCCGCTGTACTGGCTGGGCCTGCTCGGCGTGACGCGCCGCATGAACCATTTCGACGATCCGTCGCTGCAGATCTGGTTCCAGATTGCCGCGTTCGGCGCGTTCCTGATCGCACTGGGCATTGCCTGCTTCATCATCCAGCTGGTGGTCAGCTTCATGCGCCGCGAGGAGCTGCGTGACGTGACCGGCGACCCATGGGATGCCCGCACGCTCGAGTGGTCTACCTCATCGCCGCCCCCCCAGTACAACTTCGCGTTCACGCCGGTCGTGCATGACACCGACGCGTGGTGGCAAATGAAGCAGCACGGCTACCAGCGCCCACTGCAAGGCTTCATCCCGATCCATATGCCAAAGAACACCGCGGCCGGCATCGTGCTGGCCGGCCTGTCCACGCTGATGGGCTTTGCGCTGATCTGGCATATCTGGTGGCTCGTGGCTGCGTCTTTCGCGGCCCTCATCATCTCGGCAATCATCCACACCTTCAACTACAAGCGCGATTACTACATTCCGACTGAAGTCGTGGTCCGGACCGAAGCAACGCGCACCCAAATGATGGCAGGCCATGGTTGATACGACCCTTCCCCTACACGCGAACGGCACCGCCGCGGCAGATGACGTACCGCCGGGCGGCTACCAGTTCTACCTGACCGAAGAGCACCATCCGCAGAACGGCACGCTGCTCGGGTTCTGGCTCTACCTGATGAGCGACTGCCTGATATTCGCGTGCCTGTTCGCCGCCTATGGCGTACTGGGGCGCGAGTACGCGGGCGGGCCCACCGGGGCCGAGCTGTTCGAGTTACCGCTGGTGGCGCTCAACACATCATTCCTGCTGCTGTCATCGATCACCTACGGCTTTGCGATGTTGCAGTTGCAGCAGAACCGGGTGGCCCCCACGCAGATCTGGCTGGCGATCACCGGCCTGTTTGGCGCGGCGTTCCTGGCGGTGGAACTCTATGAGTTCGCGCACCTGATCCACGAAGGTGCCGGCCCCACGCGCAGCGCGTTCCTGACGTCGTTCTTCTCGCTGGTCGGCACGCACGGCCTGCACGTGACGTTCGGCATGGTCTGGTTGATCGTGCTGATGGTCCAGGTCGGGCGGCATGGCCTGATCACCGCCAACAAGCGCCGGCTGATGTGCCTGTCGATGTTCTGGCACTTTCTGGACGTGGTGTGGATTGGTGTCTTTACCTTTGTCTACCTGATGGGAACGCTGCCATGAGCGCACAGGACCATACGCTGAATGGCCACGGCCATGATCACGGTCACGGCCATGACCATCATGAGGAAGACATCGGGCCGCACGCCACGCTGGGCGGCTACCTGACGGGCTTTGTGCTGTCGGTATTCCTGACGGCGGTGCCGTTCTGGCTGGTGATGGGCAAGGTGTTCGACAAGTCGTCGACCACCGCCATCGTGATCCTGCTGATTGGCGCGGTGCAGATCGTGGTGCACATGATCTACTTCCTGCACATGAACGCCAAGTCCGAAGGCGGCTGGAACATGCTGTCGCTGATGTTCACGCTGACGCTGGTGGTCATCACGCTGACCGGATCGCTATGGGTGATGTTCCACCTGAACAGCAACATGATGCCGCAGATGCAGCACGCGAAAGAGGCCGCGGAATCGGGCGGCACGATCGTGCCGCCCCGGACCAAATAGGAACGCTTATGCTGCGAGGCGGAAGGTAGCCACTGCTTCCTTGAGCCGCTGGGCCTGCTCTTCGAGCGAGCCCGCGGCCGCCGCGGCCTGTTCCACCAGCGCGGCGTTCTGCTGCGTGACCGTATCCATCTGCGTCACGGCCTGGTTGACCTGCTCGATGCCGGCGCTCTGTTCGGCCGATGCCGCGCTGATCTCGCCCATGATGTCGGTCACACGCTTGACGGCGCCAACGATCTCTTCCATGGTCTGACCGGCCTGCGCCACCAGTTGCGAGCCACGCTCGACGCGATCGGCCGAATCCCCGATCAGCGACTTGATCTCCTTGGCGGCCGTGGCGCTACGCTGCGCCAGGCTGCGCACCTCGCCAGCCACCACCGCAAAGCCGCGACCCTGCTCGCCCGCACGCGCCGCTTCCACGGCGGCGTTCAGCGCCAGGATATTGGTCTGGAACGCGATACCTTCGATGACCGAGATGATATCGACCACCTTGCGCGACGAGGTATTGATCTCGTCCATCGTGTGCACCACCTGGCCCACCACCTCGCCGCCCTGCGTGGCAACTTCCGACGCATTCACGGCCAGCGAACTCGCCTGCTTGGCGCTATCGGCATTCTGGCGCACGATGCTGGTCAGCTCTTCCATGCTCGAAGCCGTCTCTTGCAGCGACGACGCCTGCTCTTCGGTACGCTGCGACAGGTCGGTGTTGCCGGCGGCAATCTGGCTGGTGCCGGTAGCGATGGCTTCGGTGCCATTGCGCACTTCCTGGACGATGCCCAGGATGTTGTCGTTCATCTCACGCAATGCATCCAGCAACTGGCCGGTCTCGTCCGTGCTGTCCACATCGATGCGGCTGGTCAGGTCGCCCGCGGCTACCGTGCGCGCAAAGCCCACCGCGCGATGCAGCGGACGCGTGATACCGATCGTCAGCCACCAGGCGAACGCCACGCCAATCGCCAGCGCGATCACGCCCAGCGTGATCAGGCCGTTGCGGGCGCTTTCATAGATGCTGTTGATCTCCACTGCCGTGGCGTCGATCGACGCGCGCTGGATATCGAGCAGCTTCTGGATTTCGGCAAGGTAGGCATCACCGGCGGGCACGAACTCGGTTTCAAGCACCTTGTTCGCGTCGTCGGTCAGGCCTTCGGCCTTGAGCTTGGTGATCTTGTCGCGCGAATCGTTGTACGGGTTGCGCACCACCTGGATCTTCTTGAACGCGGCTTTCTCCGCGTCGGTGCTCAGTCGCGGTTCGATCTTGTCGCGCAGCGAGGCAATTGCCTCCACCGAATATTTTGTCTCGGCCGCGAAGAAAGTACCGAGCGACGGATCGCTACTGCGCGCCACTGCCGTGGTACGGCGCACGCTGGCATACATCAATCGATACCAGTCGCTGACCAGTCGTTCCTTTGCCAGCGGTTCCTGCATCATCGCGTGCGTGCGGCCCGCGACTTCCTGCAAACGCATCACGCCAAGCACGGTCATGAGCGTCGACAACAGCAACACCACGCCAAAGCCAATGCCAAGGCGCACACCAATACCAAGATTCTTCATTTCTTCTACCTGATCGATTGGTTCGTGGCAGGCCGAAGTCGCGCGCTGCGCCCGGCCGCTCCTCCTGCGTCAGCCGTACATTTGAATGTACGCACGGACAGACATTGGATGAGCTAACGGCAACGCGTAGCAGCAACTTGAGTGAAAAATCAGGGAAAACGCCGATTGCGGACGCAGCCTGGATTGAAAGCCATTTGTAATGTTGGCGTTTATTTTCTTGCGGCCGGCGCGGAGAGCGGACTGAACCAGTACGGCAGCAGCGACAGCCCGACGACTACCACGGCGGTCACGAAGATCGTCGAGTAGATCTGGGCCACTGACCAGTCGCGCAGGTGTCCGGCATTCGCGATCAGGCCGAAACCCCATGACGCCAACGCGGACCCCAGGAACACGAACGTATTGAGCAGCCCAAGCCCACGCCCGCGCTTGGCGGGTGGCACCAGCGCGCGACCTTGCGCCATCACCAGCGGGTGGAGCATGCCGATGGTAGTGAGCAGCGCCATCATGCCCACACCCGGCGCCACGCCCGTGTCGGGCCAGATCGCCAATGCCATGCCACCCACCATCGACAGGCAGGCCCAGGCGCCAATCGTGGCCTTCAACGTGGTACGCCGCACCAGCACCGGCAATACGAATGCGGTCATGAAACCCGCGAGGCTCAACAAGGTCAGTGCCACGCCGCGCGTTCCGGCCTGCAGGCCAAACACATCGGCCAGATAGGGGCCGCTCCACGCGTTACGGAAGGTGGTGCCCGCCGCCATCGCCACGCACAACGGGATCAGCGTCCAGAGCGGCCACATCGTCAGTAGTTGCACGCTTTCGCCGAGCATGGCCCCCATCGGGGCCTGGCGTGCCTGTGCGTGACCGCTGTCGCGCACGTGGCGCCATACGCCGTAGCAGCCGGCCACCATGCAAAGCGCGGAGATCGCCAGCGCCGGGCGCCAGCCGAAATGCTGCGAAAACCAGCCTAGCGGCGCCGTGGCGCATAACGCGCCGATCATGCCCAGCGCATTCGACCGGCTCACCACGCGCATGTACTGTTTTTCGGACAGCTGCTCAGAAGCGTAATGCAGCAAGCCCATGAATACCGGCGCGCAGGCCAGTCCCAGGCCCGCCTGGGCCAGCATGGCCACCGTGCCGTTTGGCGCGAGAACGAACCCGATTGCCGATACCGCGCCGATGCCGAGCAGCCACGCGGTGGGACGGCCCACGCCGTGGCGGTCGAACGCAATGCCAACCGGAATCTGCGCGGCGGCAAACGACAGGAAGAAGCACGAGGACAACGCACCGAAGCCCGCCGGCGACAAGCCGAAATCGCGCTGGAGCTCGGGCGCTATCACCGCCAGGCAGCTGCGGTAGAACTGGCTCAGGATAAACGCAAAAGTCAGCAGCGCGATGCCGCGAGTCGCGGTAGCGGATACGGTGCTGTCGTCGGTGACACTGGTAGCGTGCGGGCGCCGGTCTGTTGCCGGTTCTGTTGCCGGGGTATTCATCGATGCGTGTCGTGGAGGAGCTCGCGGCTATTCTACGCGGCGCAATGCGCGACATTCACGCCGTGGCAATAAAAACGGTCGATCACCGCGCATTGCCGCGCCTCTGCGACCCACTGGTTCCGCCTGGCGACGTGGGTTACTGCCCGCCCGGTAGCGCACGGCCCAGCTTGCAACCGCGATCGAGAAAATCGCTTGCGTGACCATTGCCGCCATTGGCCTTGTCCACGGGTTCATCGACCACGACAAACCCGGCAGTGCCGCCAGCCGGCTCGACATAGGCCAGGAATACGCCACGATCGGCAATTCCGGCAGGATTGCTGCCCACGTCCTGCCGCACCAGATCGAACGGGTCGATCGGCAGTACCGGCCGGGCAGATGGAATCAGCATTGCGCGTACCGGCTTGCCATTGAAACGCAGGTCACGCCAGCGCGCACCAATCTCGCTGGTAGCCAGGAAATCACGCGCGCGTTCGCTAATGCAGTCGAGGTGGATATGCAATTGATCCTGGCTGCGCGATGCCTTGGCATTGATGGCGAGCCCAAGCAGCGTGTCCGGCAGTGGCCGGCCAACCGCCTTGCCGACGATATCGCGCGCCTGCCAGCCAAAGGCCCATGCATTGCGCTGCCGCTCGCTCCACGCGCGCGGATCATCGACACCGGTAACCGGTTGAACCGGAATGACAAGGTAGTGTGATGCGCCGATGGCATCCTTGTAGAGCACGAAGCCGCGCTCGCGATCCACCATGACGCAGTCGGTATGGGTGGGTGTGGCTGGCTCCAGGCAGCGCTCCTGCACGTGCTGCCATAGCGAATTGCGCGAAAAGCCACCAACGATGCGTTCGAGCAGCCCGGCGTCGGCACACGCGCTCCCCGACGCCGCGAGCGCGAGGCAACACAACAGCAAGCGCTTCATTACGGCAATACAGACAGGCGCTCAGCGCGCCGTACGTCCACCGTAGTACGTGCCATTGCGGGGATTCGAAACCATGTAGTCATGGTTGCGCGCCCAGCGTTGGGCGGCCAGGAAGACCTCGGGTTCACGTTGACTCCATGCACTGACCATCAGCGGCGAAGAATCATCCTCGGTATTGAGGTAGACCGCCGCACGATGTAGTGGGCCCCGATCGGGGGATCCGGGAATCGTCGTGGTTCGAATCGTCACACGCATCGGGTGAGTCCTTGAAGCCCAGATGCTAGAGATTATGCATACGTTGACATGACATGGGAATGACCGGACATGGGTCGGGTTGCGCATGTGGACAGTTCTTTTCCTATGCTGGTCAGACGGCCGCGCCAGGCCGGGCTTTCCGGGCGGGCGCGGGTATTTCCCAGCGTGGCGCGCACGCCACGATTTCATGGTTTCAGGAGGCAAGACGATGACGCAATCGTCCACATTGATCCCGGCCAGAGCACTGGCCGAACGCAACCGCGCACATTTTCCGAATGAAGACGCAGCCTATCGCCAGGCCCGCAATGCGCTGCTGGCCGAGGAGATCGAACTGCGCCGCCATATCGAACGCGTGGCCGAGATGCGCCGCCAGTTGCCACCGGGCGGCGAAGTGAAGAAAACCTATCACTTCACGGGCGAGCAAGGGCCGGTAACACTGGCCGACCTGTTCGGCGGCAAGGACACGCTGGTGGTCTACAACTACATGTTCGGCCCGCAACGCGAGAAGCCCTGCCCGATGTGCACCTCGCTGATGGCCTCGTGGGAAGGCAAGGTCCCCGATATCGAACAACGCGTGGCGCTGGCCATGGTGGCACGCTCCCCGATCGACCGCCTCAAGGCCGCCAAGGCCGAACGTGGCTGGACCCAACTCAAGATCTACGCCGATACCGATGGCGACTTCACGCGCGACTATGTCAGCGCCGAAGACGCCGACATCCCCGGCTACACGGTCTTCACACGACGCGACGGCAAGATCCGCCATTTCTATAGCGGCGAGATGAGCGTGGCCGATCCGGGCCAGGATCCCCGTGGTGCGCCAGATCCGGATCCGCTATGGACGCTGCTGGATACGACGCCGGAAGGACGTGGGAATTGGTATCCGAAGTTGGGGTATGGGAAAGGGTGAAGCTGTGTTTTTTGTTTACTCCCCTCGCCCATGCAATGGGAGAGGGGTCGGGGGAGAGGAGCAAAAACGGGGTTGTCGGATACGCCAGATACAATGCGCGGTTCCATTGTCTGCCGACCGTGCCATGCCGACCCCAAACCGGGCATTCCTGCTCGGGCCGCTGCTCAAGGGCGTTTCCCGCTCCTTCTACCTGACACTGCGCATCCTGCCCACGGGCATGCGCGATCCGGTCGGCCTTGCATATCTGCTGGCGCGTGCGGCGGATACGATTGCCGATACTTCGCTGATTCCTCCCGCGCAGCGACTTGATTTGCTGCTGGCCTTGCGCCAGCGCGTCAATGGTGCCGACGATGGCGGCGCGCTTGCGCTGCGGCTCAATGCCGAGGTGGCCAGCCAGCAGACCGTGTCCGATGAGAAGGTATTGCTCGAATCGATCGGCCCCGCACTGGCGGTGCTCGACCAGCTCTCCGCATCGGACCGCGCCGCGGTGCAAGGCATTGTCACCACGCTGACCGAAGGCATGGAGTTCGACCTACGCACCTTCCCGGACGAGCGCTCGGGCCAGGTGGCTGCACTGCAGACGCTGGCCGAGCTCGATCGCTACACCTATCTGGTGGCGGGTTGTGTCGGAGAGTTCTGGACCACGATGACCGATGCGCATCTGCCCGGCACCTTCAAGGCGCCGCTCGATACGATGCTGCGCCGTGGCGTGCGTTTCGGCCAGGCACTCCAGATGGTGAACGTGCTGCGCGACTGCGGCAAGGACCTGCGCATCGGCCGTTGCTACTTGCCGACCGCCATTCTCGACCGCCATGGCCTGACACCGCAGGATCTGCTCGATCCCGCGAACTCGCGGCGTGCCCAGCCGATGTTGGGCGAACTGTTGCGACTCTCGCTCGATCAGTTCCGCGAGGCCATGGCCTACACGTTTGCGCTACCGCGTACCGCGATCCGTCTGCGGCTGGCCTGCCTGTGGCCGATCCTGATCGGACTGGAAACGCTGGCATTGCTGGTGGAAAACGATGCGTGGCTCGACCCCGCGAAGGTCACCAAGGTCAGCCGTGGCGATGTGTACCGGATACTGGCAAGCAGCAGCGCCCAGGTCATGTCCGACACCCTGCTGCGTGGTGCGATGCAGCGGTTGATTGGGCGCATCGAAGCGCGCCTGCCCCGGTAACGGAAAAGTTAACGAAAATGGCCCCGCTTTGCGGGGCCATTTCTACCTCAGGACCAACTTCACTTCGAAGCGGACGGAGTCGGCGATTTCTTTTGCGACTTGCCGGACTTCTTCTGCGTGCTTTTCGAATCCGTCAGCGCCGACGACGTGCTCTGGTTCGCGCCCTGGGTGTACGGGTCGAACTTGTCGCCTGACCGGGCGGCATCAGGTACATAGCCGTCCTTGTTGGTTGCGCGAGCCGGGTCGGGTACATACCCGTCCTTGTTGGTCGTGCGCATGTTGTAGTCATAGCGGTCGGCAGGATTGGCCGGCCCGGCCGCAAACGCCAGTCCGGGGACAAATACCGCAACTGCCAATGCAATCGTGAACGCCTTCATCAACATCTCCTGCAAACGGTTGGATAACATCGTGCAGCAAAACCGCACGGGCCAACAGTAAGCCTAGACGTCAGACATCGAAATCGCCATCACTGATCGCGCATACCCTGCGCATCATCGTGCAAAGCAGCAATCTGGTGCGTATGCACGCAAAAATTGCCGTCAGGGGCGCAACAGGTCGAAGCCGGCCAGCACCACCACACCGCTGAGCGCGTCCATGGCCATGGACCCGTTGCCGAGGATTAGGATGGCGGCTGCCGCCCACGTAGTGGCGCAGAAAAGATAAAAACGCGTGTTCATGATGTGGCGGAAAGCGGGCTCGCCGCGAAGGCGGCGACGTGCCTGTCTGAACGATAGGCAATAAAACGGCTGGGAGCGGCCGTAAGTATAAACCCGCATGAAAAACGCTGCCGCCCGCCAATAAAGGGCTGCAAAGCGCACAATCAGGCGATCAATTTCGGTATCGATGAGGCCAGCATTGCCACGCCCGAGCAACTCAGCAACGTCAGCACGATGCGGCGGAACATCAGGTCGCTGATGCCGATATAGACACGCGTGCCGATCAGCGTGGGAATCAGCATGGCCGGTGCCACGATGGCAAACATCGGCAGCATGTCGCGCGTGATGATGCCGCTGGCGATATAGACGCCCATCGTCACCAGCAACGCGCCCAGGTTGAAGTTCTGGATCACCACGCGCTGCTTGTCCTTGTCGAAGCCGCGCAGCGTGCACCAGAGCGTGGGCACCACGCCGGTGAAGCCGCCAATGCCACCCATGATGCCGCCAATGCCGCCGACCACCGCGTCGGCAATGCGTCCGCCGTGATGAATGCGCGGGATTCGGCTGGAAAACAGCATGATCGGGCAGCAGATCACCAGCACGCTGCCCAGGCAGAGCTTGAACAGGTTGACGTCGAGCAGCGGCAGCAGGCTGACGCCAATCGGAATGCCGACGATGCCACCGAGCAGGAAGGGCAGCACCGCGGCCAGATGAAACCTGCGGCGTACCGTGAAGGCTGCCAGCAACTGGCCGGTCAGCGAGCCGAAGACCGACATCGCCGCGGCCATATGGGGCTCGACGCCCCAGGCCCAGAACGACATGGCCACCATGCCGAACGCGAATCCGGAAAGCCCCTGCACAAACCCGGCGACCATGGCACCGAGCACAACGATAAGGATCACGGAATCCACGCGGGGATCCTCTTGTATTTATATGCGTTCGATCATCCGGCTTGTTTCCCTCTGCTGCGTGTACGGAGCACACAGCAGGGGAACCGGGGGAAGCAGGCCGGCAGCTACCACGCCGGCCATGTCAATCAGCCGCCAATACCCAGCAGCTCCACTTCAAAATTCAGCGTCGCATTGGGCGGGATCGTGCCCGGCACGCCGCGCGCACCGTATGCGGTCGATGCGGGGCAGGTCAGCTTGACCTTGCCGCCGACCTGCATCTTCTGTACGCCTTCGGTCCAGCACGGAATCACGCGGTTCAGCGGAAACGAGATCGGCTGGCCACGCTTGTACGAGCTGTCGAACTCGGTGCCATCGGTCAGCGTGCCGCGATAGTGCACCTTGACCGTATCGGTGGCCTTCGGCGATGCACCGGTGCCCTTGGTCACGGTGTCGACCACCACGCCCGAGGGCAGCGTTTCGGCAGCGACGGCAAGGCCCGAAGCGGCCAGCGCAACGGCAGCAAACAACAGGGAAATTTTCTTCATGAGATTCAGTCGTGTCGGGTTCTCAGGAGTCACGCCTGGCCGCACAAGGCAATCCAGGCGCCAGCCGGCAAGTGTACACGCCATGCCGGCCGGCGCCTGTGCAACGCTTATGCGACCTGTCCCATCGCCGGATCGCTGACCGAGTCCTTGCCGGTCTCGATACGGCCCGCCACGCGACGCCGGAACGCTGGTGCGATATCGCAGCCAATGACAAAGTCGTACCAGTTGCCGCTGTCGCCCAGCGTCCACGTCAGTTCGCCCACACGGCCCGGTGCCACGCTCTGGCTCCACGGGCCATCGGTGCGATACGCCTGCGCGCTGACATTGAAGGTGCAGGCCTTGTCGCCACGGTTGTACAGCTTCACCTGCAGCACCGGCGGATCGCAAGGTTCATAGCAGACCTGGATGTCGGCGCCACCGGCCGCCGCCTGCTCATTGAGGTCACCAATGAACTCGCGGTGGTAGCCATTCGGTCCCAGTACCCAGAGATCGTATTTACCAGCATCGGCGGCCACACTCCACACGCCATCGAGGCTCTTGCCCGCTTCCACCACATAGCGGCGCGGAATGGCATCGAGATGCAGCTTGTCGTAGACGTGGAACACCGCGCCTGCGCTGCCGGTGTTGGCGAACATCAGCGTTACCGTCTTGCCACCGGCATCGGCGCGCGAGGTCGTATGCAGTTCGTACGGCAGCGCCCGCGACGCGCGCGTACCAGTCTGCTGCGTGGGTGCGACCGGTGTAGCCGGCACCGGAATCGCCGCCGATGCCTTTTGCGACAACGCCAGGCTGTCCACCGCCACCTTCGTGGTACGTCCGCCCAGGGTCGGCAGTGCTTCGTTGTTCGGATTGACGAAGTTGAACGCCGAGGTCAGGTCACCACAGACCGCACGTCGATAGGCGCCGATCTGCGGCTCCTTGACCCCGAAGCGCTTTTCCAGGAAGAGCAGCGTCGAGGTATGGTCGAAGATCTGGGAATTGACCCAGCCGCCGCGGCTCCATGGCGACACCACCCATAACGGCACACGCGGCCCGGGCCCGTAGGGCTTGCCGTCCATCGCCGACTGGTTGCTCGTGGCGGGCGTGTAGTTGTGGTATTCGAAAGCCATGTCGGCATCGGCCAGCGTACTGCCACCGGCCAGCGATCCATCGGCATTGCGCGACGGTGCCGACGGCGGCGCCAGATGGTCGAAGAAACCATCGTTCTCGTCGTAATTGATCAGCAGTACCGTCTGGCTCCAGACCTCGGGGTTGGCGGTCAGGGCGTCGAGCACCTGTTGCACATACCAGCCACCCTGTGCGGGGCTGGAAGGTCCCGGGTGTTCGCTATACGTCGAAGGCGCGATGATCCACGACACCGACGGCAGGTTGCCGTTCTGCACGTCGTCGCGCAGCGATTGCAGGAAGCCGTCCGGCATGGTGTTGCCGAAGCCCTTGGCCAGCGGACTCAACGCATCGTCGATCGCGGGATTGTAGGCCGGCGACAAGCCCACGGTGGCACTCGGCCGACGCGCGGCCGGCATCGACTCCATGGCCGCGCGCCAATGGCGGAAGCTCATCATCTCGTTGCAGCCGTAGTTGTCGTCAAGGCTCTGGTAGACCTTCCAGCTCACGCCGGCATCGACGAGCCGGTCCGCATATGTCTTCCACGTCCAGCCATCGGTCGACGGGCCCACATCGTTGCCGCCATTGAACTCGTTGACCATGGCCGCCACGTTGGCGCCGCTCGGGCCGTTGGTACCGGTCCAGTAGTACAGGCGGTTCGGGATGGTGCCCGTGTGCATCGAGCAGTGATACGCGTCGCACAGCGTAAAGGCCTCGGCCAGCGCATGCTGGAACGGAATCTCGGGCTGTTCGTAGTACGACATCGACAGCGTCTTCTTGGCCACCGGCCAACGGTTCATGCGCCCGTGATCCCAGGCTGCCTGCGCATCGGGCCATGTATGCGGCGTGCTGCCCGCGCGCTGTGCATTGCCCTTGGTCGCATCGAGCCGGTACGGCGTGATGGTCTTGCTGGTGGCATCGGTCTGGAAGAACGCGTTCTGGCCATTGGCCAGCGGAATCGCAAAGCGGTCGCCAAATCCGCGCACGCCCTTGAACGTGCCGAAGTAACTGTCGAACGCGCGGTTTTCCAGCATCAGCATCACCACATGCTTGACGTCCTGGATGGTGCCGGTGGCGTTATTCGCTTCAATGGCCAGTGCGCGGCGAATGCTGGGCGGGAACGAAGCCAGCGTGGCGGCAGCCGCGGCGGTGCCGAGAGTACTGCGCAGGAACTTGCGCTTGGAAGGATTGAATGTCATGCCTGATCTGGGTCGAATGGAAGGATGAGGTATGGCCGCGCACGGTTCATGGCGCCGGCGCGCAATGCGCCGAGGAACAGGCAGCGGGCGTGGTGCCGCTGCCACCGCCAGTCGTCGGCGGTGTGGTGTTGTTGTCATCGCCTCCGCAAGCGCTCAACAACAGGGCCAGACAAAGCACGCCGGCACCCAGGGCCGGCCTGCCCAGTCCGTAGACGGGAACAGGTTTTCTGGTTTTCATGTTTCGAGGTCCGAGCAGCGGGCCGAGCGTGAACCTGTCAGGTGCCCGGATGCATTCTCGGCCGCGTTGGATTTTCTGGTTTGCTACTGGCGGGGGCACCCCTCGCACGAGGGGGATACCCTGGCGAGAGGCGCAGTCTGTAGACTTGATGTGTCAACTACGTGACGATGGCACCACAAACGGGTGTTTGACTATCTTTGAATTTCTGTTTCTTTCTCCCCTCTCCCGCGCGCGGAAGAGGGGAGCCTGCTTCAGGCGCTTACTTCTTCAAAAACGCCAGCAGATCCGCGTTGATGACGTCGGCGTTGACCGCGCACATGCCGTGCGAGAAACCCGGATAGGTTTTCAGTTCCGCATCCTTGACGATCTTCGCGGATAGCCGGCCGGCGTTGTCGATCGGTACGATCTGGTCATCCTCGCCGTGCAGGATCAGCGTGGGCTTGTCGATTTTCTTCAGGTCCTCGGTGTAGTCGACCTCGGAAAACTGCTTGATGCATTCGTACTGGCCCTTGATGCCGCCAGTCATGCCCTGGGCCCAGAATGCATCGATGATGCCTTGCGACGGCTTGGCGCCCGGACGGTTGTAACCATGGAATGGCATGGCGAGGTCGCGGTAGAACTGCGAGCGGTTTTCGGCCACGCCCTTGCGGATTCCGTCGAACACGTCCATCGGCAAGCCGCCGGGATTGGTGGCGGTCTTGAGCATCTGCGGTGGCACCGCGCCAATCAACACGGCTTTGGCCACGCGCTTCGTGCCATGGCGGCCGATGTAATGGGCCACTTCGCCACCACCAGTGGAATGACCAACCAGCGCGGCGTCCTTGACATCGAGCTTGTCGAGCACCGCGGCCAGGTCGTCGGCATAGGTATCCATGTCATTGCCGTCGGACGGCTGCCCCGAGCGGCCATGGCCGCGCCGGTCATGCGCGATCACGCGAAAACCCTGCAGCAGGAAGAACTGCACCTGCGCGTCCCAGGCATCGCTATTGAGTGGCCATCCGTGCGAAAAGACAATCGGGCGGCCACTGCCCCAGTCCTTGTAGAAAATATCGGTTCCATCCTTGGCGGCAGCAAAGGGCATGATGCGTACTCCTGGCGGTTGGGAGAGACAGCAGGCGGAAGTTTTTATGAAAGATGATGGGCGCCATAAATGCAAGGTGGCCCGCGATCGTCACGGGCTTCGACTAAGCTGGTTGGGTTCGCCGTTCCTGCTTCCCACCACCGGAGACCGCCATGTCGCAACGCATCACCATCACCGTGCCCGACGGCAGCTTTGCCGCCTACCTTGCCACGCCCGATGCCGCCAACGCGCGCGGCACCGCGATCGTGGTGATCCAGGAAATCTTTGGCATCAATGCCGACATGCGCGAAACCTGCGACAACTTTGCGCGCGAAGGCTTCGTGGCCATCTGTCCGGACCTTTACTGGCGGCAGGAGCCCAATGTCGAACTGACCGACCAGACCGAAGCCGAATGGAAAAAGGCACTGGCGCTCTACACCGCGTTCGACGTGGACAAGGGTGTGGCCGATATCGATGCCACGATCACTGCCGTCCGTCAGCAGCCTGGCGTCAAAGGTGGGGTTGGCACCGTGGGCTACTGCCTGGGCGGACTGCTGGCCTACCTGACGGCCACGCGTACCGGCGCCGATGCAGCGGTGTCGTACTACGGCGTCGGTATCGACAAGCATCTGGGCGAAGCGTCGAAGATCTCGAAGCCGTTGCTGATGCATATCGCCGAGCAGGACGAATTCGTGCCAGCGACGGCGCGCACACAGATCATCGAGACATTACAAGACAATGCCCTCGTTGAAATCCACAGCTACGCCGGGTGCCAGCATGCATTTGCGCGAAATCAAGGCGTGCACTACGTGGATGCGGCAGCCAAGGCCGCCAATGCCCGCACGCTCAAGCATTTCCAGATGATGAAATAACCCTGCATCGTCAGGCAATCAGCGTGATCTCCGCGATCCATGCCACAATGCCCGTTGGCCCAACCACGCAAACGGAGCATTCGGGATGTATCGCGGCGAACGGTTCAATGGATACAGTCACCTGGCAGGCGCGGTACTTTCCGCAGCCGGCATGGCGGTGCTGGTCACCTCATCGGCGCTGTACCACGACGCGTGGAAGGTCATCAGCTCGGTCGTCTACGGCACCACGCTGGTGCTGCTGTACACGATCTCCACTGTCTATCACAGCGTACGCGGGCCGACCAAGGACATCTTCCGGCGGCTTGACTACTGCGCCATCTACCTGCTGATCGCCGGCAGCTATACACCGTTTGCACTGGTCACGTTGCGCGGCCCGTGGGGCTGGGCACTGTTTGGCATCAACTGGGGCCTGGCCGCCATCGGCATCGTCCAGGAACTATGGATCGGCCATCGCACCCGCGTGCTGTCGCTGTCGATCTACGTGATCATGGGCTGGCTGGTGCTGATCGCGTTCCAGCCACTGATGGCCGCACTGCCCGCCGCCGGCCTGTACTGGCTGGTGGCAGGCGGCGCGATCTACACGGCCGGCATCGGCTTTTTCCTGTTCGACGAGAAGGTGCGCCACTTCCACGGCATCTGGCACCTGTTCGTACTCGGCGGCAGCTTCTGCCAGTTCATCAGCATCCTGTTCTACGTCGACTGACCCTCGACGTCGCCCGGCGAGCGTCGCCGGGCTTTCTCGAACAGGCCACCAATCACGGGCCACACCAGGATCACGATGGCCAGCGCCATGATGGTGCCAACCAGGCCATTCGACCAGAACACGTTCATCTCGCCTTGCGACATCAGCATGGTCTGGCGGAACGCATCCTCGGCCCGGTCACCCAGCACCAGTGCCAGCACCAGGGGCGCCAGCGGATAGTCGAGCTTCTTGAGCACGTAGCCAATCACGCCGAAGATCAGCATCAGCCAGACGTCGAACATGGCGTTGTGCACCGTGAATGCGCCGATCGCGCAGACCACCAGGATCAGCGGTGCGATGATCGCAAACGGAATGCGCAGGATCGCGGCAAACAGCGGCACCGTCGACAGCACCACGATCAATCCGGCCAGATTACCGAGGTACATGCTGGCGATCAGGCCCCACACGAACGTCTTCTGCTCCGTGAACAGCAGCGGCCCCGGTTGCAGGCCCCAGATCATCAGGCCACCGAGCAACACGGCCGCCGTGGCCGAGCCGGGAATACCCAGCGCCAGCATCGGCAGCAGTGCACTGGTACCTGCCGCATGCGCCGCGCATTCGGGGGCAATCACGCCTTCGACATTGCCCTTGCCGAACGTCTCACGCTTGCGCGAGAAACGCTTGGCCACGCCATAGCCCATGAACGACGCCGCCGTGGCACCGCCCGGCGTCACACCCAGCCAGCAGCCGATGATTGACGAACGGATCAGCGTCATCCAGTAGCGCGGCAGTTCGGCCCAGGTCTTCAGCACCACCTTGAGGTCGATATTGGCACGCTTGCCGCGGAACGCGATGCCCTCTTCCATCGTCATCAGGATCTCGCTGATGCCGAACAGGCCAATCACCACCACCAGGAAATCAAAACCGCGCAGCAACTCGGTGGACCCGAAGGTCATGCGCAACGTACCCGATACCGTGTCCATGCCCACCGCCGCGAGTGCAAAGCCCATGCACATCGCGATCACGATCTTGGCCTTGGCTTCCTTGCCCATGCCGATAAAGCTGCAGAACGTCAGGAAGTAGACCGCAAAGAACTCCGGTGGTCCGAAGCGCAGCGCGAACTTTGCCACCATCGGCGCCAGGAACGTGATCAGCAGCACGCCCGCCAGTGCGCCCAGGAACGACCCGGTAAAGGCCGAGGTCAGCGCGCGCCCGGCCTCGCCCTGCTGCGCCATTGGATAGCCGTCGAACGTGGTCGCCACCGACCATGCCTCGCCGGGAATATTGAACAGGATCGACGTGATCGCACCGCCGAACAGCGCGCCCCAGTAGATGCACGACAGCATGATGATGGCCGACGTGGGTTCCATCGAGAATGTCAGCGGCAACAGGATGGCCACGCCATTGGGGCCACCCAGGCCGGGCAGCACGCCCACCACGATGCCGAGCAGGATGCCCACCAGCATCAGGCCAACGTTGTGCCACGACATCGCGACGGCAAAGCCGCCCATCAATGCATTGAGTTCTTCCATGCCCGTCCCCTCAGAATCCGAAGGCCGCTTCAAGCGGCCCCTTGGGCAGCGGTACGCGGAATTGCATTTCAAAGATCCAGAACAGCACCGCGTTGATGGCCACGCCAGCCAGCACCGCGCGCCACCATGCAAACTTGCCGATCACCAGCATGAAGCCCGCGATGAAGATCGCCGATGCCACGTAGATGCCGAGGAACGCGATCAACGCCACATAGACGGTCAGCGGCACCAGGATCACGGCCACCTGCTTCAGTTGCGGCACGGTCACGAAGACCGCATCGTTCTGCGCGCGCAAGGCCTGCCACAGCACCACCACGCACGAGATAAAGATCAATGCGCCGATACGCAACGGAAAATAGCCGGCCTCCGGACCATCGGGTGCCCAGCCGGCACCGATCTGGTAGTTGGTCACCATCACGACCACCGCGCCGATGGCAATCAGTACCGCCACGGCAATCTCCGCCGTGCGCACCGATATTGCCGCCGGCGCGGTGGCGTCGTGTGTTTGTTCGGTCATGGGGATTCGTCTCCTGTGTGTTTGCTCCCCTCTCCCGCACGGCGGGAGAGGGGTTGGGGGAGAGGGCCAGCGGTGCAAACCACGACGTCGCATCGCGAAAGGCCAGCCCTCTCCCCCGCCCCTCTCCCGCGTGCGGGAGAGGGGAGAAAACCAGCAGCGATGCTTTACTTCGCCGCCGCCACGAATCCTGCTTCCCTGATGATGTCCTTGTGGCGCGTCTCGTCCGTGGTCAGGAACTCGGTGAGTTTGGGGCCCGTGATGAAATCGTTCTTGAGCGCGTTCTTCTCGAGGTATTCCTTCCACTCGGGCGTCGCCACTACCTTCTGCATCAGTTCGACGTAATACTTCTGCTGGTCAGGTGTCACGCCACCGGGCAGCATGAATACGCGCAGCATCTGGTATTGCACGTCCAGGCCCTGCTCCTTGCACGTGGGAATATCGCCCCAGCTCTGCGTGGCGGTGATCTTGGCCGAATAGTGCATGCGCTCGGGGGCGAACACGCACAGCGCGCGGTGTTCACCGGCACGCCACTGGCCGATCGATTCGGACGGATTGTTGACGTTGGAATCGATATGCTTGCCCGACAGCTGCGTCGCCGCTTCGCCACCGCCCTTGTAGGGGATGTAGATGAAGCGCACGCCGGCCTTGCGTTCGGTCTGCGCGGTAATGATCTGGTCCTCGCGCTTCGAACTCGTGCCACCCATCTTGAACTTGTTCGGGGCCTTCTTTACCTCGGCGATGTAGTCGGACGGCGTTTTGTACGGCGCCTCGGCATTGGTCCACAGCACGAACTCATCCATCGCCACCATGGCCACCGGCGTAAGGTCGCGCCAGTTGAACGGCAACTGGCTGATCATCGGCACCGTGTAAAGCGCCGACGACGTGACCAGCAGCTTGTGGGCATCTCCCTTCGAGGCCTTGGTGTCCATCAGACCTTCCGCACCGCTGGCGCCCGCCTTGTTCACCACGATCATCGGCTGGTTCATCAGCTTGTGCTTGGCGATGATGCCCTGGATCGAGCGCGCCATCTGATCCGATGCACCGCCTGCGCTGAACGGTACGACCACTTCGACAGGCTTGGTTGGTTCCCAGGCAAAAGCCGGCGCGGCGGCCAGCGCGACACCAAACAGCGAAGCGCACGCAAGCGCGCGCACGGCATAACGGTACGTCATGGTCTGTCTCCTTTGGTTAAGCCGGGGCGGCCTCTGCGGGGCCGCCTCCGTTTGCTGCATCAGGCGGCGCGCAGTGCCGGCTTCAACGCCGCGTTGCGCAGGCTTTCCATTGCCGCCAGCACGCCGCCAGACTGGTGCGGCACGCCTGCCAGCGCCAGGCCCATCTCCACGCCAGCCAGCGTGCCCATCAACGTCAGGTCGTTGAAGTCGCCCAGATGGCCAATGCGGAAGACCTTGCCGGACAGTTTCGACAAACCCTGACCCAGCGACATATTGAAGTTCTCGAGCGTGACCTTGCGGAACGCGTCGGCGTTGTGGCCATCAGGCATCACCACGGCGGTCAGCGCGGGGCTGTACTCGGCCGGGTTCTGGCACAGGATCTCCAGGCCCCACGCGGTCACGCAGGCACGCGTGGCCTCGGCGTGGCGATGATGGCGCGCGAACACGTTCGGCAGGCCTTCTTCGAGCAGCATGTCGCAGGCCTCGGACAGGCCGTAGAGCAGATTGGTGGCCGGCGTGTACGGCCAGAAGCCGTTCTTGTTCGATTCCAGGATCTCGTCCCAGCCCCAGAAGGCCTTCGGCAACTTCGCGTTGGCCGAGGCCGCGATCGCCTTCTGGCTGACCGCATTGAACGAGATGCCCGGCGGCAGCATCAAGCCCTTCTGCGAGCCCGAGACCGTGACATCGACACCCCACTCGTCATGGCGATAGTCGACCGAACCCAACGACGAGATCGTGTCCACCAGCAGCAGCGCCGGGTGACCGGCACCATCGATGGCCCGCCGCACGGCGGCAATGTCGGAGGTAACGCCGGTCGAGGTTTCGTTGTGCACCACGCAGACGGCCTTGATCTCGTGGTTGCGGTCATCGGCCAGGCGCGCGCCAATGGCCGCGGCGTCCACGCCATGGCGCCAGTCGCCCACGATGAATTCGGGATTGAGCCCGAGCTTGTCGGCCATCTTCTTCCACAGCGAGGCGAAATGACCGGTCTCGTACATCAGCACCTTGTCGCCGGGCGACAAGGTATTCACCAGCGCAGCCTCCCATGCGCCAGTACCTGACGCGGGGTAGATCACCACGGGCTGGGCGGTCTGGAAGATCTTGCGGATATCGGCCAGCACCTTCTTGCCCAGTTGCTGGAACTCGGGGCCACGGTGGTCGATGGTCGGGTAGTCCATCGCGCGCAACACGCGGTCGGGCACGTTGGTGGGTCCTGGAATCTGCAGGAAATGCCGGCCGCTGGGATGGGAATTCAGTCGGATCATGTCGCCTCGTGTCCTTACGTTTGAATTTTGTATTCAAAAATCTGGGATGCACTGCAGGTCCGGCATGCGGGATAATGTTGGCGGGTGCAAACACCTGCCGCTCCGCTACAAAGCCTTATAAATCAACAACTACAAGGCTTTAATGCCAGTCGTTGCTTGGTTCCGGGCAGGGCCAGTGACGCCGGAACGCAGTTCGTGCTTGCCCCAGATTAGTTTTTGAATACAATACTGTCAAGCCACGCGATCCCTAATGAGCACAAATCCGACTTCCGCCTCGCACGCCGTCGACCGCCAGATCCTGCATGTGGCGGTAGCCCAGCGCCTGCGCACGATGATCATGGAAGGCGACCTCGCGCCCGGCACGCGGCTCAACGAACGCGTGCTGTGCGACATGCTGCAGGTGTCGCGCACACCGTTGCGCGAGGCCTTCAAGGTGCTGGCCGGCGACGGACTTGTGACGCTGCTGCCGAACCGGGGCGCCGAGGTCGTGGTGCTGTCGCAGGAATCGATCAACCACCTGTTCGAGATGATGGGCGCGCTGGAGGCCATGTCCGGCGAGCTGGCCTGCCAGCGCATCACCGAAGCGGAGCTCAACGAGATCCGCGCCCTGCACTATGAAATGCTGGCGTGCCACGCGCGGCGCGACCTGCCCAACTACTACGCGCTGAACCGGCGCATCCACGACGCCATCAACGCGGCGGCGCGCAATCCGATCCTTGAGGAGACTTATCGACGCATCAACCTGCGCATCCAGGCGCTGCGCTTCCGTTCGAACTTCGACCACGACAAATGGGACCTGGCCGTGCGCGAGCACAGCGCCATGCTCGATGCCCTGGCGAAGCGCGACGGCGCGGCCCTGCGTGACATCCTGCGCGCGCACTTGCAACACAAGCACGACGCGCTGATCGCCGAACTAGAACGCGCACAGGACGCCGCCGCCTGACCATGGCGTCACGCGCGACCGCGCGTGCGCAAGCCAGGGCGGTGTCCACCAGTGCTCGCAACCGGAGACATCCCCGCCCATGGCCTTGCCGACCACCCCCACGCCGCCCGGCGTGCAGCCGCTGCGCTTCATGCCTGGCGCGACTTCCGCCCATGCCCTGCAATCGCCGCTGTACCGGCGCCTGGCCGCCGAGCTACGCGGCGAAGTGTTGTTCGACACCGCCAGCCGTGGCCGCTACGCCACCGATGCGTCGATCTACCAGATCATGCCGCTTGGCGTGGTGGTACCGCGCGATGAAGCCGACGCCCGGCTTGCGCTCGATATTGCGCGCGATCTCAAGGCGCCTCTGCTGCCGCGCGGTGGTGGCACCAGCCAATGTGGCCAGACCGTGGGCGAGGCGCTGGTCATCGACAACAGCAAGTACCTGAACCAGATCATCGACTTCGATGCACAGGCGCGCACGGTGACCGTGCAGCCCGGCATCGTGCTCGATCACCTGAACGCGTGGCTCAAGCCGCATGGCCTGTGGTTTCCGGTGGATGTCTCCACCGCCGCGCAATGCACGATTGGCGGCATGACCGGCAACAACTCGTGCGGTTCGCGCTCGATCCAGTACGGCAACATGGTGCATAACGTGCTGGGCGTGCAGGCGATCCTGGCCAGCGGCGAGGACGTGCGCTTCGATGCCGACTGGCCGGCCGATAGCGCGCCGCATCGTGTCATCGCCGATGGCGTGCGGCGCATTGCCGAACGCGAGCGCGAGGCCATCGCGCAGATGTACCCAAAGGTGCTCCGCCGCGTGGGCGGCTACAACCTCGATATCTTCGATCCACAGAACGAACGCCCCTACACCAGCGACGGCAGTGTCAACCTGGCCCATCTGCTGGTCGGTTCCGAAGGCACGCTGGCGTACTTCCGCCATATCACGCTGAAGCTCGCACCGCTGCCCACGCACAAGACGCTCGGCGTGGTCAATTTCCCGACCTTCTACCAGTCGATGGACCTCACGCGCCATATCGTGGCGCTCAAGCCGGCGGCGGTGGAACTGGTCGATCGCACCATGATCGACCTGGCGCGCAACAACCCGGCCTTCCGGCCCGTGATCGACAAGGCATTGGTTGGCGAGCCCGAGGCCATCCTGCTGGTGGAGTTTGCCGGTGAAGACCGCGACGCCACGCTGCAAGGCCTGCAGCAACTGGTCGAGCTGATGGCCGACCTTGGCCTGCCCGGCTCCGTGGTAGAGATGCCCGAGGCCGGACCGCAGAAAGCGTTGTGGGAAGTGCGCAAGGCTGGCCTGAACATCATGATGAGCATGAAGGGCGACGGCAAGCCGGTATCGTTTATCGAAGATTGCGCCGTACCGCTCGAACACCTGGCCGAGTACACCTCGCGCCTGACCGAGGTGTTCCACAAGCACGGCACACGCGGCACGTGGTATGCCCACGCCAGCGTGGGCACCTTGCATGTCCGCCCGATTCTCGACATGCGTCGCGATGGTGCCGCGAAGATGCGTGCGATTGCCGAGGAAGCCGCGGCGATGGTGCGCGAATACAAGGGCGCGTATTCGGGCGAGCACGGCGACGGCCTTTGCCGCGGCGAATGGGTGGCCTGGCAGTTTGGCCCGGCGCTGGCGCAGGCCTTTGCCGAGGTTAAGGCACTGTTCGATCCCGAGAACCGTTGCAACCCGGGCAAGATCGTGGGCACGCCGAAGATGGATGAGACGGCGCTGTTCCGCTTTCCACCTTCCTATACCGTCAAACCCATTCAGCCGACGCTGGACTGGTCGGCATGGAACGTCACGCGCGACCCGGTGACCGAAGCCGAAAGCGCGCCCGGTACCGGGCTCGATCCCGCGCGCGGCCTGGCAGCCGCGGTGGAGATGTGCAACAACAACGGGCATTGCCGCAAGTTCGACGCCGGCACCATGTGCCCGAGCTATCGGGTCACGCGCGATGAACAGCACCTGACGCGCGGGCGCGCCAATACATTGCGGCTCGCCTTGTCGGGCCAACTCGGCAGCGAAGGCCTGCTCGACCCGGCCGTCAAGGAGACCATGGACCTGTGCGTGTCATGCAAGGGCTGCAAGCGCGATTGCCCCACCGGCATCGACATGGCGAAGATGAAGATCGAAGTACGTGCCGCCAATGCCAGCGCGGGCCGACTGCGCACGCGCGACAGGCTGGTGGCATTCCTGCCGCGCTATGCCGGCCTTGCCAGCAAGCTGCCGTGGCTGTTCAACCTGCGCGATCGCGTACCGGGCCTGCCGCAGTTGAGCGAGCGCCTGTTCGGCCTGTCCGCCCGGCGCTCGTTGCCGCGCTGGCAAGCGGCCTTCCTGCGCGATGACTATGCCAGCAAGCCGGCAGCGGACAAGGAAGTCGTACTGTTCGTGGATACCTTCAACAACCATATGGAGCCCGACAATGCGCGCGCCGCGCAGCGCGTGCTGGAAGCCGCCGGGTACACCGTGCATCTGTCGGGCGTGCCCGGTGAACGCCCGCTATGCTGCGGCCGCACGTTCCTGGCGGCGGGCCTGGTCGATGAAGCCAAGGCCGAAGCCCGGCGCTCCCTTGATACGCTGCTGCCCTTCGTATCGCGCGGCGTGGCGGTGGTCGGACTCGAACCGTCATGCCTGCTGTCGATGCGCGATGAATTCCTGCAGTACGGCTATGGGGATGCGGCGCGCCAGCTTGCCGACAACGCCTTCCTGTTCGAGGAGTTCCTGGTGCGCGAACATGGTGCCGGGCGCTTCACGCCCACGCTGAAGCCAATCGGCCATGCGCAGGCACTGCTGCACGGTCACTGCCACCAGAAGGCATTCGACGCCGTACGCCCCGTGGAACAGGTGCTCGGCTGGATTCCGGAACTCAAGACCTCACTGATCGAATCGTCATGCTGCGGCATGGCCGGCAGCTTCGGCTACGAGGCCGAACATCACGAGGTGTCGATGAAGATGGGCGAGCTGTCACTGCTGCCAGCAGTGCGCAAGGCCGATGCGCAAACGCTGGTGGTGGCCGACGGCACCAGTTGCCGGCATCAGATTCATGATGGCGCCGGACGTGAGGCAATGCATGTGGCAAGGGTGCTGGAGATGGCGTTGTAGGGGTTGAAGAACCTTTGGGTTTTCTCCCCTCTCCCACGGCGTGGGAGAGGGGTTGGGGATGAGGGCATGAGGTTCTGCTTGCCGACCTCGCGTCTTGATGCGCTGGCCCTCTCCCCCGCCCCTCTCCCGCGTGCGGGAGAGGGGAGTAAACCGACAGGAAAAATTACCGCTGTCACTGCGGCACGAGCTCAACCTTCTCCCGGCTTTCCTTCTCCACGGCCTTTCTCGAATACACCAGCGGGAAATACTCGCCCTTGGCCCACAGCGGCGCCAGGTCGCGGTAGTGCGGGCTGGCCGGATTACCCGACTGGCCCGGCGTGTTCACCACGCGCGACGCATCCCAGTTGCCCACATCCAGCACCATGCGGAACGATGCACCGGCTGTCAGCTGGAAGTCGCTGTTGCGGTAGCTGGTATTCATCGGCGTGAATGAAGACCCGCCGATCGGTCCAGCGTTGACATCGTATTGCTGGCGCACGGCTGGATCGAGAATCGCATCGAGCGGATGGTTGAACACGGCCGTGTGTAGCTTGCCCCATTGCCAGCTCTTCGGATCGGTACCGAGCTTCTTTTCGACCTCGACCATGGCCGACTTCAGCGTCCCCATCATGATCTCGTTGCGCTTGTCGACCGTCATCCACGTATCGGGCCGTTCCAGCACCGCGATTACGCGACTGGCATCGGCTACGCCCACCAGTCGCGAGCCTTCCTGAGACAGCGCGGCGCGTACGATCGAGGTGCGCAGGTACTTGCTGAACCAGACCTCGAACAGCGCTGCCGGTGCGCTATCGGCGCGCTCGTTACCATCCCAGTTGCGCAGCAGGTCGAGCCCGCGCTGCACCTGGGCATCGCTGCTGTTCAGCGGCTTGACCAGCGCCACCACGCGTTGCGCCGGCAGCGAGACGGTATCGTTCTGCCACGCCATCGAATCTTCCAGCGAGCTACGCGCGTTGGCAGCCACCAATGCCTTGAGCCGGCGTGCACGCGAGCTGTCGCTCCATTCGTAGCCAACGCCAATTTTCGCGGCAGGGTGATTGGGCGGGATATTGTTCTCGTTGGCGGTCACCACAAAGCCAGGCGCAGGATTGAAGGCCCACGGCAGTTCATCCATATTGCGGTAGCCGGCCCACTCATAGCGGCCATCGCCCGGCACCGGCATCAGCCCGTCCCAGTTCGGCCGGTTCACAGTCAGCCCACCAGGGATCCAGCCGATATTGCCAAAGCGGTCCGCATAGACCTGGTTCTCGCCCGGTGCGCCCCAGCGGTTCATTGCCGCGCGGAACTGGTCCCAGTTTTGCGCGCGCATATAGTCCATCGAACCGAAGTACGGCGCCATGCCCAGGTCCAGCCATGCCGCGCGCAACGCATAGGCGCGATTGCCCTTGGCATCGGCATAGAGCACCGGACCGTGGCGCGTATAGTCGATCGTCACCTTGCGCGGCGTGGGCTCGCCACGCACGGCAATCTGCTCGGTGACAGTCTCCATTGGCTCCCAACGCCCCTTGTACCGGTACTCGTGCGGCTGCGCGGGATTGGTCTCGTAGACATAGAGATCTTCCTGGTCCATATAGAATCGCGTCAGGCCGAACGCCACCGTGCCGTTGTGGCCAATCGAGATGCCGGGCAGGAACGGCTCGCCGGCCCCGATCACCGACAGCCCCGGCGCATTGAGGTGGCTGATATAGCGCAGGCTCGGTGCGCCATGCGCGCGATGCGGATCATTGGCCAGGATTGGCCGGCCCGTGGTGGTGCGGCTGCCCGCAATCACCCAGTTGTTCGAGCCAAGGCTGCGCGCGGTATCGCTCGACGCATCGACCGTGGCATAGAGTTGGTCCACCGGAATGTTCTCGGCCTTGCTGGTGCCGCCCTGCGACCACGCGTCCTTCGGGAAGCGCGGCGCGGCCGTGGCCAGGTCATAGGCCTTGCGCAGTTCGGCCGCCGGTACCGCGCAGGTATCGAGACCGTCGGGTACTTTGGGTTCGACCGGCGGATCGAGTTCGCGGCGCACCCAGTCGGCACGCACCGCGTTTGGCTTCACATAGCAGAAGATCTGCGCCCGATCGATTTCCCCGGTGAAATTGAGCGTCAGTCCGTGATGACGGATACGTACGATGTCGTCGGCGCGCCAGCGCGATGGCTTGTAGTTCAGGATCTTGAACTCGGGCGGCAGCAGGTCAGGATGCGCTTCCACCTGCGCCACGTAGGCGTTGACGCCAGCCACGAAAGCCTCTGCCACACGCTTGGCATCTGAGCCATAAGCAAGCCATTCGCGGTACATGTCGCCGCGGAACAGCACGGCACGCGCCATGCGGTCGCCTTCGACATAGGCTGGTCCAAAGTCTTTTGCCATCTCGCCCAGGCCGCGTTTGCGCCACAGATCGATCTGCCACAAGCGGTCGCGCGCGGCCATGAAGCCTTGCACGTAGAACGCGTCGTAGAGCGTATTGGCGTAGATATGCGGCACGCCCCAGCGATCCACCAGCACCGTGGCAGGTTTCTCCAAGCCGGCTACCGTGAATTTATCCGGGCCGGCGGCTTGTGCTGACACGCTGACAGCCGCAACCAGCCAGGCGGCCGATACGGCAAGGCGTGCCAGCGCACGGGTGGGGCGGGTAGGACGGGACATCGAATCTCCTCGGCGGCAACTGACCTGCGAGGATAGCGGAATGTGATCGCGCAGGCGATCCTGCGCTGCCGCAAAAACGGCCCTAATATACGTCGCGGCGGTAATATCCCGAGCCAATCATGTCCTGCAGGCGCGCTTCGCCCAGGATCTCGGCAAGCGCCGCATGCACGCCGCCCGCCATGCCTTGCAGGCTGCCGCAGACATAGATGGCAGCACCCTGCGCCACCCATTCCGCGATCAGGATGCCCTGCGCCCGCACGGCATCCTGCACGTAATGCGGCATGCCCCCGTCGCGCGACCATGCACGGTCGATGCGTTGCAGCACGCCCTGCTCGGACCATGCCTGCAGTTCAGCCCCGTGGAAATCATCATGCGCGGCGGAACGTTCGCCAAACAATAGCCAGTTGCGATGCTGACCCGCCGCGGCGCGCGTCTTGATCAGCGCACGCAGGCCGGCCAATCCCGTGCCATTGCCGATCAGGATCAACGGGCGATCATCGGCAGGCGCATGGAATGTGCGATTGGTACGGACCCGCAGCGCAATCCGGGCGCCTTCTGGGGCGAACTCGGTCAGCCACCCCGAAGCAAGGCCCAGCGCGCCGTCGGCTCGATAGGTCTGACGCACCAGCAATTCCAGGCGGCCATCGGCGGGCAGCGACGCTATCGAGTATTCGCGATGCGGCAGCGCGGGCAGTGCATCGATCAGTTGCTGCGGCGCCAGTCCGGCCATCGTCTGCATATGTGCATCGGGCAACGGCAGCCGTGTGGCCAAGGCCTGGGCCAATGGCATCGGACGGCTGTCGCAACGGACCAGCACCGCGCCATCGAGCGCCAGTCGGTCGAGCAGACGGGCTACCACCTCAGGCGGCTGGCATGGGCCGACTTCGGCGATATCACCGGCCTGCCACGCAAGGTCCTTCGCTTGCTCGGGCAGCAGCGCCAGATGATAGGCCGGCGCCCCGAGGCTGCCCGGATTGAGCAGGTGGCGCTCCACCAGTTGCCAGTGGCCGTAGCGCGGACGCTCCCAGTCTTCGATCTCGGCACCGCCACTTAGAGCGGACAAGTGGTTCTGCCAGTGGCGCAGCGCACCGGGATCGCCATTGTCGACTTCGACCATATCGAACAGCGGCTGCGCCTGTTGCCGTTGCAACCATCCTGACAGTGCATGACCAAACGCGCAGAAACGCGCATAGCTGCTGTCGCCAAGCGCGAGGATGCCGTAGCGCAACTGCTTCAATGCATCGGGGGAAGTACCGGACAGCAGCTTGCGCGTGAAGCCCGATGCCGTATCGGGGGCATCGCCCTCGCCCGTGGTGCTGACCAGGAACAACGCCTGCCCACAACCCGCCAGCCGCGCGCCATCGAGTTCGGCAAACGACAGCAATTGCACGGGCAGTCCGGCGCCCTGCAAGGCCCGCGCGGTTTGCGTGGCCAGTTGTTCCGCGAAGCCGGTCTGGCTGGCATAAGCCACCAGCGTGGGCCTTGTGGCGCCATCGGGAACGGCGGACGCAACCAGGCGTGCCGCACGGCGTCGACGATGCGCGCCAATCACGTTGGCACAGAATCCCGCATAGGCGATGACCACGCCCGCAGCAATCGCATGGCGACCAGGCGCCAGCAGGGCCAGCACAAGCCCGATGATCAGGACGATCCACCCGAACCAGCGCGTCATGACAGCATCGCGGCAAAGGCCGGCGTGGTCAGTTCATCGAAGCCATGGGGTGTGCGCACCAGGAATCTTGCAGCCAGCGCCTGACGCTGCGCGAAAGCCAGGCCGGCCTGTGGGCCAAGCACCGTCAATGCGGTGGACAGCGCATCGGCCATCATGCAATCGCGATGGATCACCGTGACCGACGCCAGTGCATGCGCGGCCGGATAACCGGTACGCGGGTCGATGGTATGCGCATAGCGCTTGCCATCCTGCTCGAAATAGCGCCGGTAGTCGCCCGACGTGGCAATCGACAAACCCAGCAACGCAACCAGTGTGCGCTTGATTGGATCCCCATCGGCCGTTGGGGATTCCAGCTCAACCCACCACGGCATGCTGTCGGGTTTCAGGCCCTGCCCGCGCAATTCGCCACCGATCTCGACCAGATGATGGGCAATGTCTTGTGCGGCCAGATAATGCGAGACCGCATCCACTGCAAAGCCTTTGGCGATGGCGCAGAAATCCAGCGCAAGACCGCCGGGTTGACGTACCCGATGCCGCGCGGCGTCGATCTCCAACTTCTGCCATCCGCACGATGCGCGCACGCGTGCAACGTCGTCGGGCGACGGTGCACTGCTGCACCTGCCGGTCGGCCCGAAGCCCCACAAGTCCACCAACGGACCCGCGGACGGATCGTAAGCACCACCACTGTCGCGCGCGGTTTGCAACGCTGCCTGCAATACGGTGAAGCAGTCTTCAGGCAGCGTCACCCAGCTATCGGGCATCGCGCGGTTGAAGCGGCTCAGGTCCGAGGTATCGGACCAATTGCTCATTTGCGCGATTACGTTGTCGAGCACCGCGCGAATACCGGCTTCGATACCGGTTTGTTGGTCGGCACGCGCCAGAACAGCGGTGACCGACCACGTAGTCCCCATCGTTTCACCGGCCCATTGGCACACCTGCCCTTGCGCAACAGGCTCGGGCGGCGGCACGGACAGCGCGACGGGAATCAGCACACGATGCATCGACAAACCTTGTGACTTACTGCGGCAGTACTTCCACGGTCACCGCATACGTGGCACGGCGCGACTTGGCTTCCTTGAGCGAGGTCTTCTCGTCCTTCAACTCGGCTTCCATCCAGTACATGCCCGGGGTCGGCCACTTGACGCTGAACTTGCCGTCGGCGTCGGTGGTCGAGGACATCTCGTTCAGACGATCGCGATAGCGGATGCCACCCGGCACCACCGCCACCTTCTGGTTCGCGACCGGCTTGCCGTCGAGCAGCAGGCGGAAGCTGGCCGTATCACCGGCAATCAGGTCGTTCGGGTGCGTGATCGGTGCCAGTTCCAGACCCTTGCCCGTGGTGCCCAGCACCTGCTTGGTAGGACGACCATTGGTCACGTACGCTTCCACGCGACCGGCGATCTCGGTGACCTGCAGGTCCTGCGCGTTGGCCGGCACGTTCTGCGCGAACGCATCGGCGGCACCACGCCAGCGCTTGGTCTGTCCGTTGTCCTTCCAGCTCGCGAACACGCCCTGGTTCACCACGGCCACGCGATACGTGCCGGGCTGCGTCAGATGCAGGTCGAACGTGCTGCGATATTTGCCGGTCGATGCGTTTTCAGGTTGCACGGCAGTCTTGCCGTCGGGCGCGGTCACGAGCAGGTTGTCGAGACGCATCGGCACGTGTTCGAAGTAGAACAGGTCGTTGGAGACGGCCGCATCGACCGTCACCCAGGCGTCCTTCTCGGACAGTACCGTGGCCGATGGCAACAGCCATTGGCGATGCGCGTGCGCGGCCAGCGGCGCCAGCGCGGCCAGGGCCAGGATGGCAAGACGGGTAGAGAAACGGGCAGGCTTGTTCATCGTCGGACTCCAGTCAGCAAGTTGGTTCGTATGGCTCAAGGCTTCAGGTTGACGGTCACGCCGCCGAGTTCATGCTCGCCCGCGGCTCGCGCGGTTTGCGCAGCCTTCGGCGGCCACGCGAACGGTACGCGCACCAGCTCGCGGCCACCCACTTCACGCGCGGCTTCCACCACCAGCTGGTAGTCACCGGCGGGCAGCTTGCCCAGCGGCACCTTGCCATCGGAGAACGTCAGCGCATGTTCGCCCGGTGCACGCGTGGCACCCGAAACGCCATCGGACGGCATCTGCATGTCGCGGCCAGCCTTGCGCCACCACTGGCGCATGTCCTTGAGCCACTTGGTGCCCTCGCCTTCCTTGTTCTTCGCGTCGTACCAGACCGCCAGCGTCGAAACCGGGGTCTGGTCGGCACGCTCGACCCACATCGCCACATACGGACGGTGGTATTCGGCTACGTTCAGGCGGGGGATCTCCACCTTGACACTCAGGTCGGCGGCCACGGCGGGAGCCAGCGGCGCAGCGGCGAGGCCGGTCAGGGTGACGGTCAGGAGTCGGCGCATGTCGAAACTACCTTTCTCGATGGATGTAGAAACAAACTCAGTGAATGAACAGGATCGCCAGCAGCAACGGGATTACCAATCCCGCGCCCACCAGCGGCCATGTGGCCACGCGGCCCGTGGCGTGCAGCTTGAGCAGGAACAGGCCCGTGACGCTGAAGATCAGGCAAGCAATGGCAAAGGCGTCGATGAACAGGCTCCACGCGCGGCCGGTATTGCGGCCCTTGTGCAAGTCGTTCAGATAGGAAACCACGCCGCGCGAGGTGGATTCGTACTGGACCTCGCCGGTATCGAATGCCACGCTGACCCAGGCATCGCCGCCTGGCCGCGGCAACCCCACGTAGATCTCATCGGCAGACCATTCGGCTTCACGTCCGGCGGCATCGACGTCGAGCGCCTGCGCGAGCCATGCCGACAATGCCGGCGGCACCGGGCCCTTCTGGTTCTTCGTGGCGGCGTCGGCCGGCGCGGCATGCTTCAGCGCATTGATGACCTCGCGCGGCGCGGTGTCACTGCGCGTGACAACCGTCGGCCTGGCTTCGATCTGGCCGGCGTGGTTCAGCGTGAATCCGGTGATGGCGAACATCAGCATCCCGATCAGGCAGATCGCGGAACTGATCCAGTGCCACTGGTGAAGATGCTTGAGCCAGAAGGCGCGGCGCTGCTGGCCGGAAACTGGCGCGGAGTCGGTCATTCGGGTTGCTGAGAAGATATGCGGGGTGTGCCGGGCGGCACCACATCCGCCAATGCAACTGGCGATGACATCACAATCTCGCCAGAAACCGAACGATGATAATGGTTCTCATTTGTGGCGGCAATAAAACCTGCGCATTGAAACCGAAGGATTTGATTACTGTTCGTTACGCCAGCCAAGATGCGCCTTTAAAGCCAAGCGGCGTCCTCTCCACTATTACCCTATTGGTATTAATCCTCGATCAAGTTTTTCGATGACACCGCCGTTATGGCGCCCATAGAGGACGACTGAAGAAGCGTCCCGGTGATCAACGAAGCGAAACGGAGGAAGTGGATGTTGCAGAACCTTAGCCTGAGAAAGAAGCTCATGCTGCCGCTGGTGCTGAGCTGGGCCTGCCTGCTGGCCATCACGTTGTGGAACGCGTGGCAGATGCGCGAGCTGCGTTTGCAGGATCGCAAGGTCACACTGGAACAGGTGACCGACACGGCCAACTCGGTCGTGGCCGAGTACGAGGCCATGGCACGCGCTGGCAAGCTCAGCACCGAGGAAGCCCAGAAGCAGGCGCTCGACCGCGTGCGCGCGATGCGCTTTGGTGCCGATGGCTACTTCACCGTGATGCGTTCGGACACGGTCGTGCTGATGCACGCCATCAAGTCCGAGCTCAATGGCAAGAACATGGCGGACATGAAGGACCCGAACGGCGTCTACCTGTTCCGCGACATTGCCCAGATCGGCAAGACCGCCGGCAAGGGTTTCATCGAATACCTGTGGCCCAAGCCGGGCGCCGATGCACCGCAACCAAAGCTCAGCTATGTACTGAACTTCAGGCCATGGGACTGGAATTTCATCGCTGGCCTGTACATGGACGACATCCAGGCCGAGTTCCGCGCCGGACTGTGGAAGGCGCTGGGCTGGTTGCTTGGCGTGGGCGCGTTGATGAGCCTGGTAATGGTGCGCGTGTCGATCAGCCTGCAAAAGCAACTTGGTGGTGAACCGGCCCTGACTTCAGAGATCGCGGCTCGCATCGCCGAAGGTGACCTGGCCACGCACGTGCAAACCGCGCCGAATGATCGGGAAAGCGTGCTCTACAACATGCACCAGATGCAGACGCGCCTGACCGGCGCGATTGGCCAGATTCGCGGCTCGGCCGACTCGATCGCCGGAGCGGCACGCCAGATTGCCGCCGGCAATGTCGACCTGTCGCGGCGTAGCGAGGAACAGGCTGCCTCGCTGGAGCAAACCGCGGCCAGCATGGAGGAACTGACCAGCACGGTACGCCAAAGCGCCGACAATGCGCGGCAGGCATCGCGGCTGGCCGAGGGCGCATCGGAAATTGCGGTGCGCGGCGGAGAGATCGTGCACAAGGTGGTGGGCACGATGGGCGAGATCAAGACCGCCTCGGGCAAGGTGGTCGACATCATCGGCGTTATCGAAGGCATCGCATTCCAGACCAATATCCTGGCACTGAATGCCGCGGTGGAAGCCGCGCGAGCCGGTGAACAGGGCCGTGGCTTCGCGGTGGTGGCGGGTGAAGTCCGCAGCCTGGCGCAACGTTCCGCCACGGCTGCCAAGGAAATCAAGTCACTGATCGACAACTCCGCGCAACGCGTGGAAGACGGCTCCGTGCTGGTGGAAGGCGCCGGCAAGGCAATGGAAGAGATTGTCGAAGCCGTGAAACGCGTAACGGACCTGATGGGCGAGATGCGCGCGGCAACCGAAGAACAGACCGGCGGCATCGAACAGGTCAACCAGGCAGTGTCGCAGATGGACCAGATGGCGCAGCAGAACGCGGCACTCGTGGAAGAAGCGACGGCAGCCGCCGCATCGCTGGAAGACCAGGCCGACGCACTACACCGTGCGGTGGGTCAGTTCAGGCTGGCGGGAGCGCTGTAGTTTCCCGGCGATTTCGCTCCCCTACCCCGCGCGGGGTAGGGGAGCGAAAAACTGAGTCGACTTAGAACTCCACCATGGCGAAGTCTTCCTTGCCGACATCGCACTCCGGGCAACGCCAGTCGTCGGGAATGTCTTCCCAACGCGTGCCAGGCGCAATGCCATCTTCGGGAAGTCCGGCCGCTTCGTCGTAGACCCAGCCGCAGATGATGCAGACCCACTGCTTGAACTCGCTTTCCATAGCAGGAGCCTGACGAGGTACCGGCGCAGCTTCCGGGACAACCGGCCCTTCGAGACTGAACACCAACGGTGCCGCCGTGCCTTGCGTGGCCTGCGCCAGATGATTCTGCAAGCGCTCCATCAGCGCCTGTGCTTCGTCCAGTGACAGATCCACCCAATACGGATCGCCAGCGCCATCGTTCAGGCGTTGCGGGGAAAACTGGATTTCTACGGAAGTGCCTTTCTTGTACATTAGGGGGCGGAAGTCATCACAAACAGGCACGCATATGGCGCCTGTCCGCGAAATTTCAAGACTTGCCGCCGGCCCAGGTCGAGCCGCCGCCGCCCGCCACCGAATAAAGCGCGCCAGGTGCATTGCGCGTCTTCTGGAACGCTTCGAGCGACTCCCCGCGCATGGCCGCGTAGATGTGCAGGTTCGACACCCCGCTGACCGCGCCAAGTTTTTCCAGCAGGAAGAAAATCACGCCGTAGTGAATCATGCCGCGCCAGTCGCGCCGCGTGATCAGGTCGCGTTCGGTCTCGGTCAAGCCGGCTTCGTCATAGGTCGCCAGCGGATCGGCACGGAAACGCTCGCGGAATGCCGGATCGATCAGCTGATGCAAGTAGCTGTTGATGCGGTACGCGCGCACGCTGGTCTCCAACGTAAATGGATAGGTCCCTTCCAGCGTCTCGATGCCACGCAACTGATGCCCGATAAGCTCGCGCTGCTGTGCCACACGCGCGGCGAGCGCGTCTTCATCCACGTGCGCAACGTCTTCATACACGGCCACCGCAATGCCGGTCATCGACGGCAGGTAGTAGTCGCGATGCAGGCAGCGCACACGGTCCGCCATGGCGCCGCGCATCACCATCCACATCACCACCTCGGCACTTTCAAAGCCGCCACGCCTGGCGAACTC
>CAUUBQ010000065.1:0-47187 GCA_963543405.1 uncultured Cupriavidus sp. | reverse complement strand
ACGATGCTCCTTGCTCTCCTGCTTCCCTTCAAGACGGGTTCACCGGGCGCTTACAGTTAGATGCCTCTGCGAGGCAAGATCGTGCTGCTGAACATCTGGGCGACCTGGGGTCAGTCTTGCAGGTAGGCAGGCGATTGCATCTCTCGACCGCTTGCAGGCGAAGCTCGGTGGGTCCGACTTCGAGTTGATGGCGTTGAGCATCGACAAGGACGCAATGGAATTTGCCGACGTGAAGTCCTTCTAATCGCAGGCCGGCACCCGACATCTGCGCATCTTTCAGAACCCAACCTGCACCGCCGGGTTTCCCCTCGGGACAGTCGGCGTGACGGCCTTGTTTTGGAGCCGACCTGGCCGTTCCTGTTTCGGTACTTCTTGTCCAGTCAGAGTTCCATCTTTGGATGGCGGTGTTAGTTATGATGAGCACCTTGTTCTACTGGATGGATTTTTCAACCTCCTAGCAGGCCGAGAACAGGGCGTTTAAGATCGGCTCGGGGCTTGCCTGGGCCTCGGTGTTCATGGCGCTGGTCGGTACCATGGTCCGCTGGTACGAGAGCCATCAGATTGGCGCGGACATCGGCCACATCCCGGTGAGCAACCTTTACGAAGTTTTTGTCCCGTTCTGCTGGCTGACCACCACGTTCTATCACTACTGCGAAGAGCGGTCCAAGACCCGCATGCTGGGCGGCTGTTGATCGTCAGTGCCGCCGTGGGAATTCTGCTGCGGTTCACTTCGCCCGCCAGGCGCACGAGATACAGCCGCTGGTACCCGCCTTGCAAAGTTGGTGGATGAAGATCACGTGCCAGTGTCGCGCGCGGTTGTAATACGCAAACGCACTTTGGAATTGATACACCTTGTTGTAAGGTTGTTCCTTTTGGGCAACCGTGATCACCTACGAGGATTACATGGAAGTTCAGATACTGCGGCGCCAAGGCTGCAGCTTGCTAAAGATCGCGACCGAGACGGGAATGGCGGTCACATCGTTAGCGTTCCTCGGCGTCAACATGTTTCTCTCCGGGCTGCACTCCTATGGCGAGCTGTGAAATCCCCGGTGCCCAGAATGGGCTTGCACTCCACAAGTACGTGGGGCGCATAGACGTTGCTCCCTCCTCATCGTGTTCGATCCCAACATTGGGACCCCAACCGCCATGACCGCTAGCTCCAAGGTGCTCTGCAGGAACGCGAATCTGATCGCAATGCGGGGACTGTGAGGAGAGAAGGCGGAACCGCGCTCGTCCGCCGCCAAGTGGAATCGGTCGGACGACACAAGACCAACCAGATGAGGACGAACACATCGGCCTACAAAGCGAAGGCGATGCGGTCTGCCAATGACTCGGGAGGCGAAAGGACGCTAGGCAGGAGGTAGCAGGCACCGGCATTGGCTCCGCTACACAATCCGGCGGCCATCGCGACATTCCTTAGGAATCGACGCTGCTCGTCGGCCAAACTAAATGCCGGCGTGCTATCGGCCGTATCACCTCGGCGATCACGAGGTGGGAGGGCGGGGCCATTGGCATGGCAATAGCAGCTCTTACTCCGGCGGGACGTCAAGAAATGATGAACTTTTCCACGCGTCCCAGGCTACCCGCGGATTCCATGTTTGGCACTAACAAAGCGACCAGTGATATCAGCTCGCTTCGAGCAGAGAAGCTTTTATGACTAGGCTCAACTCACATGCCCGTTCTCAAACCTTCAAATTTGGTGCCTTGTGGGCGGTTTTCGCGAGGCCTTCAAGAATGCCACAGTCCCTTGCCTCGCGAGAGTGGCCGCATTGGCCGCGCAATTGCTTTAGGTCACGCTCTAATGCCATCAACTCTTGAACGCGGTGTTCCACGTGTGCGATGTGAACATCCAGCAGAACGTTGACTTCGCCACAGTCGTCTTGTGGCACATCCCTGAAGCGAAGCAGTACCCGAATCTCATCTAAGGTCATGTCCAGCGAGCGGCAATGCCGGACAAATGCCAAGCGCTCCACATGCTCGGAAGCATAGATTCGGAAATTCCCGCAGGAGCGGGCAGGTGCCGGCAACAAGCCCTTCTGTTCGTAGAAACGGATAGTCTGCACAGTCGTGCCGGCGGCTTGAGCGAGTTGGCCGATCTTCATGCGTTTCCCCTTTGTTGGGTTTTCATCTGACGTCGTCGATTACGGATAGTGTCGACAAATTCAAGTCCATGCAGTGTGAATGGCGGTCTGGACTGTGCCGTACATACAATCCTGGCGCCACGCAGTGGCGCTGGTCGGACTCCGAATGTGGAAACGAAGGTGCGCGTCAGGTGCGCGCTGTCGGCGAAGCCGGCGAGATGAGCAGCCTCGGTGAGCGTACAGCCATCGGAGAGGGTGCGCACCGCACGCTGCAGGCGCAACCAACGCACGTACGCGCGGAACGACAGTCCGCTCGCCTCCGCGAACCAATGCATGAAGCGGGAGGACGACAGGCCTACGGCGTCAGCGGCATGTGCGACGTGCACGGGTCCCTCCAGCGACGTCTCCAGCCACTGGAGGACCGAGGCCCAACGCGAAGCCTCCGTGGCAGGTTGTGACACATTCGCCGTTTCAGACGGCATCGCGCCTCGCAGCCAGCGGTCCAACTCATATTCCAGCATATCCGCCGGCACGGGGCTCGGCGCCATCGTGGCTGAGGGCCGACGGCCAGTAGGGCAAACGCTGTGCATGGTCTGGTCGAGAAACACCATGCGCACCGGGCCGGTCGCTACGATACGATGCGGCACCCCGGCCGGAAGAAAATGCCCCGGGGACTTCAATCCGCCCCAGACGCCTTCGAGGAGCAGCATCCCCTGCTTGCTCCAGGCCAACTGAGCTGCATGATGTCGGTGCGGCCGACCGTCCTCTATCGGTCCGATGTAAATGGCCCAGCCGCGGCCAATGGTCAGCAGCAGTCTGTCGGATGCTTCGTGTTCATCCGCGAGCTGGGCGTGCCTGTTTTCTGCCGAAGAACTCATGGAACACGATCAAGGCAGCGCCCAGTGTGATGCCGATGTCAGCCACATTGAAGACCGGCCAATGGTACGAAGCCCAATGAAGATCGATCCAGTCCACCACCGCTCCGCGTGCCACCCGGTCGATCAAATTGGCCAACGCGCCGCCCAGGATCAGCCCGTAGCTGATCCGTTCGGTACAGGATGTACCAGCACGCCGAATCATGTACACAAGGAACGCCGAGGCCGCCAGAGCGATTCCAATGAAGAAGAACCGCTGCCAGCCTCCCGCGCCGTGCAGAAAACTAAAGGCGGCGCCTCGGTTCAGCACATGCACGATGCTGAGGACAGGCAACCACTCGATGCTTGCGCCGTACTCCATCCAAGCCACGACAGCGGCTTTCGTCGCGATATCCATCGCCACGATAAGGGCCGCCAATACGAAACCCAGGCCAATGCTGCGATCAGCCCGCATGGTGGTCACGGTCAGAGGCGGGGCTGGTCCCCAGCAGGCGCAGTCCGTTGAACACCACGGCCAGGCTTGCGCCCATGTCGGCAAGAATCGCGAGCCACAGGCTGGCATGGCCGGTGAAGGCCAGCACCATGAAGACCGCCTTGGTACCGATCGCGAAGGCGATGTTTGCCTTCAGCACGCCACCCACCCGGCGCGACAGCTTGATGAACTCAGGCAGCTTGCGCAGGTCGTCCTGCATCAGCGCCACGTCGGCGGTCTCGATCGCGGTGTCGGTGCCAGCAGCGCCCATCGCAAAGCCGATGTTCGATTTGGCCAGCGCGGGCGCATCGTTGACGCCATCCCCGACCATGCCTACCGGCGCCTTCGCGCCAAGTTCGGCGATCGCAGCCAGCTTGTCGTGCGGCAGCAGGTCGCCGCGCGCGTCGGTGATCCCCACCTGGGCGGCCACCGCTTCCGCGGTCTTGCGGTTGTCGCCGGTAAGCATCACCGGTTCTACGCCCAACTGCTTGAGCGCCGCCACCGCACGCTTGCTGCTGTCGCGGACCGTGTCGGCCACTGCCAGGACACCCAGTGCCTGCTTATCGGTGGCAAGCACCACTGCTGTCTTGGCCTGCGCTTCCAGGCTCTCCAGCAGCTTGCGGACCTGCTCGCTGGCCACGCCAAGCTCATTGGCCAGGCGGTGGTTGCCGACGTAGTAGGTCTGGCCGTCGATGTCGCCCTTGACGCCACGGCCAGCCAGAGCTTCAAAGCGTTGCACAGAGGCGTGCGGCTTGTCTCCGTAGGCGTTGACGATAGCCGTGGCCACTGGATGCTCGGACAAGGCGTCTAGACTGGCGGCAATGCGCAGCACTTCCGCCTCCGAGAGCGCACCCGTCGGTACCGTATCGGTCAGCGCCGGGCGACCGTGCGTAAGGGTGCCAGTCTTGTCCAGTGCCACCGCACGCAGCAGACGCCCTTGCTCCAGGTACAGGCCACCCTTGACGAGGATGCCACGCCGCGCGGCCGCAGCCAGGCCGCTGACGACCGTCACCGGTGTCGAGATCACCAGGGCGCAGGGACAAGCAATGACCAGCATCACCAGCGCCTTGTAGACCCATTCGAACCACGGCGCACCGAGAAGTAGCGGCGGTATCACGGCAATGGCGATCGCTAGCGCAAAGACAACGGGCGTATAGACGCTCGCAAAGCGATCGACGAAGCGCTGCGTCGGCGCGCGCTGGCCCTGGGCTTCCTGGACCGAGCGCGCGATACGATCGAGCGTGGTTTCTCCCTTGCGCGAGTGCACTTCGAATTCCAGGGTGCCGCGCTCATTGATCGTGCCCGCGAACACCGTGTCGCCGGGGTTCTTTTCCACGGGCATGCTTTCGCCGGTGATGGGCGCCTGGTTGATGGCTGATGCGCCCGACACCACGACCCCATCCAAGGCGATACGTTCGCCGGGACGAACGCGCACGACGGCACCAAGCGGCACGGTCTCGGCCTTGACCTCTTGCCAGCGACCGTCGTCCTGGCGGACGAGTGCGGTTTCCGGCGCCAGGTCCATCAGCTTGCGAATCGCGTTGCGCGCCCGGTCCAGGCTCAGCGCTTCGATCATCTCCGCGACGGCGAACAGCCAGATCACAACGGCGGCTTCCGGCCACTGGCCGATCAAAGCGGCACCGATGACGGCAATCGTCATCAGCAGGTTCATGTTCAGTGACATCGTGCGCAGCGCGATCCAGCCCTTCTTCAGTGTCTCGATGCCGCCCAACGCAATGGCCATTAGCGACACGGCCACCACCGGCCATGCCGATTCACTCATCCCGGCGAATGTGAGGACTTCCGCGCCAACCGCCAGCACGCCAGCGGCCCCCATGCGCAGCCACTCCGCCTTCGAAATGCCGGTGCCGAAGTCTCTTGTGACCGCGGGGGCAGGCCGACTGTGGTCGCGCAGTACCGGCTGCATGCCGAGTCGCTCAATGGCCGCTGTGATCGGCGCCTCGTCCTTCAGCGAATGGCTGACGATCAGGGTCCGGCTCATCAGGTTGAACTGCAAGCCGCTGACGCCCGGCATGCCTTCCAATGACTTGCGCAGCAGCGCCTCTTCGGTCGGGCAGTCCATCTTCTCGATCAAGTAAGTGGCTTGTCCCTTGGAGCTGGCCCCTGCCTCGCGCTCGACCGTGGCGTGCATACCGATCTCGCGCAGTGCGCCGAGGACCGGTGCGGGATCGGCCAGACGGTGCTGCACCTCCAGCCGGCGGTTCATCAGGTCGAAGTCCAGCCGTTCGATGCCCTCCACCTTGCCCAGACGCTTGCGAATCAGGGCTTCCTCGGTGGGGCAGTCCATGTTGGTGATCAGGAACTGGGTGGTGTTGCCCCTGGCTGCAGGGGCGAACGAGGTGGCAGTCGTGCCGCAGGAACCGCAGGCGGCCTCCGGTGGCACTGCGCTGTTCACGGTCGGAGGAGCTGTGTCCTCGCCCAGCCTTGCCTGCATGCCGATCGACTGCAACGCCGCCAGCAGGGGTTCCGCCGAGGACAGGGTGTGGACGACCGAAAGCCGGCGTGCCGGGAGGTCGAACTCGAGCGACTGGACGCCGGCCAACAACTCAAGCCGCGCGCGGATCGCCGCCTCTTCGGAGCGGCAATCCATATTGGGAATCGTGAATACGTCCTTTGAAGAGGCGTTCTCGCTGCCGGCGCAGGATCCGGAGCAAGCGGCACCGCAAGCGGCATTCCCCGCCGCTTCGCCTTCGTCATCCAGCGAAGCGTGCATGCCAATCTCGTGGAGGGCCTCAAGCAACGGCTCCGAGGTCGGCAGCCCATGCCGGACGGTGAGGCGGCGCTGGGGAAGGTCGAAGGAAAGGGAATCTACCGCTGTCAATGTGGCAAGCCGTGCACGGATTGCCGCTTCCTCGTTGCGGCAATCCATGTTGGGAATGCGGAAGATGGTGGTCGTGCCGTTCGGGCGCCCCGCCTGCCCCGGACTTTGTGTTGCTTCTACGGCACTTTCGGTATGGGCTTGGTCGAGCTTCATCATTCGCCTCTTTCTGTATATGGCGGAATTTCACACCCTGAAGTAGATAGAGAGTCAAGGCCCATTTGATTTGTTGCGGCAAGATGGCGTATACGAGGGCGGCGCCCAGCACCGCCGTGGACGCCGCCCAAAGGCCCACGCCCATACCTGCCACGCATTGGCTCACATTAATCGGTAGCACCAGCCATAGGATCCGGCGGTCGGCGGCCTGCCTCGCGTCAAGGTCGTGTCGTTCGTCGTCGGCGCAGTCCGTCTTTCACCAGCAGAGTTGCTAAGCAAGTGCACACCCTGTACCCGCTAGAGAGTCAAGGCCTCACACGCATTCAGCAGGTTTGTTCAAGCCCATCGGCCATCGCTTCGGGACACTGGAGGAAATTGAACTCCGGAGTAGCAATGAAAGCGCGTTCTGTGGTGGGTTATGGCGCCTATCCGGCCATCATGGCCCTGGTAATCACAGCGGTTTCGGCCACCCCCACACAGGGCACGCGGCTGGCTTGGCTGGCGTTGTGCGCGGTTGGCGGACTACTTCTTGTTGCTTGGCTGGAGCGCTTTGTCCCGTTCGATGCACGGTGGCAGAAGCGAGACCTCGACTTTCCGGCAGATGTCGCCCATGCCGTTGTGAATCTGGCCGTGATGCACGGTGCTGTGTTGGGCTTCGTGGGGCTGCGGGAATGGACGGGTTGGCCCGGGCTTTGGTGGCCCGCGGAATGGCCATACTTGCTGCAGGTATTCCTGGCAAGCGCGCCACTGGACCTGTCGCTGTATGCCGTCCATCGGCTCAGCCACCACAACGGCTTCCTGTGGCGGCTGCACAGCATTCATCATTCCTCGCGGCGGCTCTACTGGCTAAATGGGGAACGGCGCCACCCGGTGCATGCAACCCTGATGGCTGGTCCGGGCTTACTGGTCCTGGGCATACTAGGCGCACCGGCCGCTGTAGTAGGTGGCTGGTTTGCGATTCTGGCAGTCCATCTGGCATTCCAGCATGCGAACCTGGACTATCGCCTGGGACCGGTGCGGTATTTGCTAGGCGTTGCAGAACTCCATCGCTGGCACCATCGGGAGCGCTTCGCGGACGCGCAGGTCAATTTCGGGGAGTTCTGGCTGGTATGGGACCACCTCTTCGGAACGTTCTATCAACCGCAGGCGCCACTGGGCCCAATCGGCATCGAAGGCAACCCGGTGCCGCATCGCTACGGAAAGCAACTGGTCTATCCATTTGAACGATCGGACCCGCAAGGCCGCCTGGGCAGCCAAGGCCCCTCCCAGGCCCGGGATGCTGATGTCTGAAGCCGCGCTCGTCCAGGCGAGACCGCTCGCACGCCGTCGCATGCCGGCAAGGTTGCTCAGACGGGGATCTGCCAGGGACTATTTGCTCCGGCTTGAAGCTTTGCGCCGTTTCGTGGACGAACCTGATCTGTGACTCTTCAGGCCGCGCTTGGTGCGCATCTGGCGATGAAGATGCCATGAAAGCAAACCTGTTGCGCACGTCATGAACGTCACGGCAACCACGATGATGACAATGACGTCGTGTGGCAGATCGAAGGGGGGGTCTCACTGTGGCGGAAGGGGGGTCTCACTGTGGCGGAACCTTTGTGGATAGCGATTTCGAATATGTCGCCATCGTTCTGAGGTCTGCCGAAACGGAATGACGGCGGAATCCGGCCCATGCCAGGCGGCGCGCGACCCTGACACGGGCAGTGTGCCGCCGGAGCGCTACTTGCGCTGCATCTCCACGACTCCGTCGATCTTGTCGAACACGGCGGTGACGGTATCCCCTTCCACGTTTGCGATCGTCATCTTCGATAAGTTCACGCCAACTAGCGCTGGCTGGCACCTCACTGCTGCGGGGTAGCTCACTCGCACCGCTATGGTGCAATTTGGTAATGAGCGCCAATTGGCGCAGGCTGGGTTCCGCTTCCCGGCCGGCAAAATCCAGTTCCCGCAGCGATGCGAGTAGCGCCCGGATCCGCTGATTGTCCTCAGTCAGTGTCTCGCGCACACTGGCCGCATGGCTCATGACGGGCTTGCCAGGTAAATCCCTCAGCAGCCTGCCGATCTCCGCGAGCCGCTCCTCGGCCGAGCGTTCGGCGTCGCCGACCAGCACCTTGATCGCTTGCAGGCGCTGGCGGTAGTCCGCGGCAGATCGGGCCTGCCTGGTCGTGGTCTTTTCGTAGGCCTGTCGGACCAGATCGGAGACCCGTCGCCCTGTCTGGTAAAGCAGGGAGTCCGTCAATTCCAGCAAGGTCACTCGAAGGAAGAAAACCAGTTCCAGCGTGCGCGTCGACGCCTTCAGTTCTTTGATCTTGACGGGGCGGCGCGCCTCGATGCGCTTGCCCAAGGCCCGCTGCTTCTCCATAGGCACCGCGTCTAATTGCCAGGTATGCGCACCGAGCTCCTTCAGAAATCGTATTTTCTCGAGCGTTTCGGCAATGGTTGTCGGGCTGTGACGTGCTGGTGGGGTCTTCAGCCACTCAAGAACGGTCACTCCCGACGTTCCGTGTCGGGTCGACAGAACTGCGTCCGCACGCGCAAGTTGAGATTCCGGGATGGCAGCCTCGATCATGGCTACCACAGCTCGCTCGATTTCCGCCCAGATCGAGCGGCCGAGATCGCGCAGCGCTCGCTCGGCCGGGATCAGGATCCGCCGCTCGTATAGCCAGGAGCGCGCGTGCTGTAGCAGGTCCTCAAGCGTCAGCGATTCCTTCGCATCCTGGCGCATCCACGTCCCAAGCCCTGCCCAATGGCCTGGCCCAATCCGTGTCAGCCCGAGATAGTCGCAGGCCCAGACTTGGTGGTCATAGAGCGTCTTGTAGCGGTGATACATGGTCCGCAGCGACGCGATGGTTGGCGTCGGCACACCAAGGCGTTCACCGATGTAGCGCAGCAACTGACGCGGCAGGGTGCCGACATGGTCCAGCGTATGGCCGCTCGCCCGAAGAAAGACCAGCTGGATTGCCGCGCCGGCGCGCCAGTCTCGGCGAAACCGCTCATTCACTTCCGCCATGTCGCTGTCGGTGAGCGCAAAGTATCGCTCCACGTCGAACTCCGACATTTTGGCGGGCAAGCGGTCGATTCCCACATAGCGAAATTCCATGCCTGGCATTTCCCTACCTCCTTGCGGCGGCGCGGTGCGCGGGCAGCTATGGTACCGCGGGAGCTCTCAGAGTCTGCCGACGGTCGCCGGAGTCGACCGGCAAGGCTTGCCAGTAAAGGCTTTCAGGGAAAGCGCCAGATTTAGCACGAAAAGTACGATTACCCCAGCTCCCACCACACCATTTTTTGGCGATGCACGGGCGGCGCTTACCCGCCCAACTGGCCGATTTCACACGCCAATTCCAGGGTGCTGAGAAAATCACTCGCGACCGTTGGTTGCCCGGAATCAGTCCTCAGTTGGACGGCGCCCGGCGTGGTGGCAGCGATCTGCGGCTGTTCACGCCTGCACCCGAGAGGGGCCGGCCAACGTTCCAAAATCAGGGTGAAGGTGCCAATCAGTAGGTGACTGATTTGGCAGGGATTTCATGCAGGCGTCGCCTGGAAACCCGCGTGGATGCTGGGAGTGGCTACACCGGTAAATTGCAGCGAAATCAAAGGGACCCCTATGGCGAAAATTGCTCTTTCCAGCATACGACCGATGGCCCCAAGTCAAGTGCATGCGAAATCTCCTTGTGGCCCTAACGTCCATAACATAACATTCATAACATAACGAAACGTAACGAACGGAGTTGTTATGGTACGGGAAGCGTCTATCACCCAGGAACAGGTGAATGCTGCGGCGAACGCTCTGCGTGCCGCCGGCACCAAACCGTCGGTCCGCGCCGTGCGCAAAGAGTTGGGGGACATCGGATCTCCGGCAACCGTGCTGCGTATGCTGAATGAGTGGAAAGGGAACCAAGTGAAAGTCCCCGAAGCGCCGCTTGCATTGCCAGCACCAATGCAGCGCGTTCTCGCCGACCATCTCGCCCAGCTCATTGCCGAGGGGAAGGTGGAGCTATCTGCAGAGTTGGCAGAGCAGCAGCAGCTCAATACGGATCTCGGCATGGAGAACGAGCGCCTCCTCGGCCAAGTCGAGGCATTGCAGGTTGAATTGGCTGCCTGTCAGTCTGAGCGGGATTCGTTAGCGGGCCGCGCGGAGCAGCAGGATGCTGACCTTCAGGTTGCCCGTGCTGAAGCGGAGCAGGAGCGTACTGCGGCCGCGAGTGTCAGGACGGACCTGGCCAAGGCACTGTTGCGGCTGGAAGCCCTTCCGCGGCTCGAAGATGACTTGAATGCAGCGCGCGCCGCGGTTGAGAAGGAACGCGCCGATCGAGTTACAGCGGAACAGGCCTCAGCGGTTGCGACCGCCCGGCTGGAGGGCGAGAAGAGGGCGCGAGAGCGCGTCGAGCTAGAGCTTCATGCAGTATCAGCGCGTGAAGAGCAAGCCAACGCCCAAGTGAGGGACCTCACTGCTCAGCTGGTCGACGGCCGCCTCGTGCGTGCCCGAAATGAGCGAGAGCCGCGTAAGCCAGTAGACTTACGACGCGGTGGTGCGCCGGAGCGAAAGTCGCGGGCTGGCCATCAAAGCGCCGCGCCCGGCAAGCAATCGCCCTCGGACAATAGTTAGGCATATCTCGACCAGTTTCGGGCGGGGCAGACATGGGCCGCAACTACATTCTCGAACGTACCATCGCCGATCCAAGGGTGCGCGCAGCCGAAAAGGCAGCGCGCAAACTGGCCGGCGCAAAACGCCTCCGGTCCGAGCGGGTGGCCACGGCTGCCTACGTGGAACGCGCCCGATGGTGCGCAAACGGTTGTGGCAAGCCTGTCGCCACAGGCGATGCCGGCTGGATCCCCTGTTGCTCGGAAGTGTGTCACTGCCAGTGGGAGGCCGCCGTATCGGCCCAGTTCGACGCCCAAGCGGCGCGACGCGCCCGACGAAAGAGTTGAGCCTTAAGACAACCCAACATGAATCCCCTGCGCGAAATGCTGCACCTGCCCGGAGGATTCGTGGACGGATACCTGTGAGGACAACCAGCGCGAAAGCTTCACGCTGGTCGGGCTCCGGGTAGTGACAGGAGACTGTGAATGCTGAGTTTCTTTTGCGATGCACAGGAGGCACGTCGCTTCATGCGCGAAGAATGCGGCTGGCCAGATCGAGACATCGACGCCCTTGCCGCCGTGCGGCCGCTGGAAGGCTGCGAGTGCGAGGTATATTTCGGGGCGTGGATCGTTTGGCAACCTTGCGCCGGCTGCGGCAAGAAGCTGCCCTGTGCGCCGGATGCCGTGGCCGACTATGAATGCGATGCTTGTGGCTACGACACGTACCAAGACGTCTGACAAAAGTCGCCCCGAAATAGAGGGGTACAGCGCCGCCCGCGCGTTGCCGATAGCTTCAAAGTACAAACCGGCGTACGCGCGCCCCGTACCGGCCGGCAGCCGGACGAGAGAGAACAATGTCGTCGTGGTTCAACATTGAGGATGTGACCGAAAAAAACTTCTGGCTTGTAGGCGTCGGAGAATTGGCCCGAGCAAAGAAGGAAGAAGTTACCGGTTTTGAAGTCCGGGCGACCGAGACCGGCTTTCAGGTCGTACTAGCGACGGCTGAGCATAAGTTTCCGATCGGTGCGGAGTTTGGTGTCCGGGCCGGCGCCGATAGCAAGCGCATCGAGCTTCAGAAGAAATACCTTTAAGCTGGTCGACAAGGGCCGCCCACAGACGGCTTTTTCGTGTCCCGCTTAGGAAGGTGCGCAAGCACCGGCCAACGACGAACGGCGAACTACCACAGCCCAGAGGCTAAGGAAAACGCCCCAACCGGGGATAACTGGCGCTCCACGCGCCCCGCACCGGCCGGCAGCCGCAAGAACGACGGGACATGACAAGGAACGAGGAGAGCGCGGCAAACTACGCGCGATGGCTGGGGGAGCTTCGCCAAATGCACGCCGATGTTCAGGCGCGGGTCGTGCAACTGCGCGGACTCGCGCGCCATGAGCAGGCCGACGAGGCGCAGCGGCAGTCGGAATATTTGGCAAAGGTGATTGACCAGACCGATATCTGGCGGCGGGAAGCGCTCGAAGGGCGCCACCATGACCCTGCGAACGACTGACCACGACCGCCATAACGCCGCCTCCGGGCGGCTTTTTTGTCGATGACGCTCATGCCGATAACTGGCAATATTGGCATGGCGTTTCAGGTGGCAGAATGGGCGGGTTCCGGAACGCAAGGGGTTAGCGCATGCCGACGATCACAGCAGCCTGGGGCGCAGTGCGTGCCTCCTTGCAGGGCGAATACTTCAACGACATTAAAACCATCGTCGGACTAGCCGGCCTCGATCTGACGGCGATCGGAAGCGTGCAGCAGAAGCAAGGGGAGGGTGGTGCTTCCAAAGGTCAACTGATGTCCGCCATCGACGTCGAGCTAGGCCAGCTGGACGGCGACGGGCAGCGACACTTTGTCGCCATCGTCGCCGAGGAGCTCTTGAGCCGAAAGCCTGACCTCAGTGAGCAGCTTGCGGATAAGCTGGCCCGGCATGGCTGGGGGCTGATCGACAACAGGCTGGTGCCGCTGGAACTTTTCGATCCCGCGGAACTTGCCACGTTGCCGGACGCGCCGCGCGCGGAGCTCTCCAAAGCCGCAGTGCGCTTTCGCGATGGCGACCTCGCCGGCGCTATTACCGCCGCATTCGGCGCGGTGGAAGTAGCCACCACAGAAATCTACCACCGTTTCTCACTTGGCGACCCCACCGATGCGTCGTTCCAGGAGCGTTGCAACGTCGCGCTCAAGAAAGCGGCGGACCACGAGAAAGGGCTGCGCGAACTCGGCTGGGATGATGCGTCGCTCAAGATGTTTGTGCAAAACCGCGGTAAAGCATTCGGGCAGGGCGCCTACGTCATGCAGACCCTGCGTTCTAGAATGGGTGACGTGCATGGCACGAAGCCGGTACTAAAACCTCTGGTATTCGAAGCGCTGAAGTGGGCGGAACTGTTCGTGCGCACGCTGACGATGGGCCCAGAGTGACTCGTAGTTGCGCACGCCGCCGGCGCCGCGAGCAATGCCGACGGCCTCGTTTAAGTTGAAGGAATCACACGTCCGCGCCGAACATCTCGCCGACTGCAATCACGCCGCTTCCGCGTTTGATGTTCTGAACCGTCTTCGGTTTGGCGTCCGACGGTCCGTGCCTCGCCCCGCTGATGCCCGAAAGATGCCCAAGGCTCTTGAGCTGCAACAGCAATACCCCAGCCGATACCGGTCCGCGACGCTTTAAGATGTGCGCGCGCACGAACCCTCCTGGTGCTGGCTCTAAGGCCAGGCGCAAGGGGGATGCAGATGCATCGTTCGCGGCCGACTGGGGACGAATGGCAAATACCATGGCATCTGTGGCCGCAGCCAGTCCCTGAAGACGCCGGATAGATTCAGGTCGTGCGCGAGGCAACCATGCCACGAGCGCGCCCAGCGCGCTCGATCGTAGGATGGTCTCACACGCCCACTGCGCATCAGCCGGCGATTCCGTTTTCACCCAGCGAACGTGCTTGGCCAAGCCAAGGCGCGTAAATTCTGGCGCATTCGGAGCAAACGGGCAGCCCACCAGCCATATCGGGCGGTTGCGCTTGGCTACTACGTCCAATGCACCGCGGAGTATTGATAGTTCGCCAATGCCGGGCTGTTTGACGATCAGCTCTGCCACACAGCCTTCCGCCCACCCACCGCCCGGCAGTTCAGCGTCCAGTGCCGCTATCCCGCTAGCCACCACCCTGCCAACCGGTCGTGCAAGCTGACTGGCGCGCCAGAGAGATGGATGGATCGATGCGGGGTCCAATAGGCCCTTCGGCGCGGCAGACATCGCCACTGGCCCATTGCCAATCACAGTTGCGCCTTTGGTCCGTGTCGCCGGTTGTCGCACTGGCGGGGGCACAGCCAGCAGTGACATTTGCTGTCCGTTGTCTTGGTCACGAGTGATAGTCGATCGCTTCATATCTGTATATATATACAGTATTGTCGTCACCCTCATCAAGCCCGCTACCTATAGGATACCTAGTAGCTATCAGATAGCTATAATAAAGCTTATGTTAAATCACATATGGAGGCATGCCTCGGACTGAATGTGGCGGTTGCGGCTTAGGCGCAGCATCTGTAGACTCCCTTCCCCCCTGTCTTTTCATCCACCCAAGGAGGGATCATGACGAAAGACGAACATCTTGATGCTGCCGGGGAAAAATGGCGCAGTGATGTGCACGATGGGCTGGCCAAGGACGCGGGAGCGTTCTCGGCCGTACAAGGCCTTTCGTTCCCAGAGGCTAAGGCCAAGGCCGAAGAGTACTACCGCTCGGTCGTCGCAGCCGAAAACCGAGGCCACGGCGAACCGCCAACTGCTCAAGAGCCGCCCAAAGTACCCGCGCACCTGGAAGCCAAAGCGAAACAGCACGCCCGCTTGATCCGCGCAGATTACGACGACAATCCCGCAGCCCTCTAAGTCCGGACCATTGCATCATGCTGGTACCGCCCAAAGAAGCAACCAAGCCCGCTTAAATAGCGGGTTTTTTTACGAAGGCCTGGCCAGCGCCCTACTAAGATCGCCCCACTTTTTCGTTGTTTGTCACGACCCATAAATTTTAGCAGCTAAATTTTGAATACTTTCTCCGTTTCGATTCAGGAAATCTTGGTTATCTCCAACCGCATGACTGACCTGCATTGCAAGGGGAAATATTAGCCGACGTGGCTTTTCGACACTCCAAGGAAAATAACGAGGTATTTTCTTTGACACTCGTTTGCACCGAAACTCGGCACGTAATTCACAGCCTCGGATAGAACGCGTAAGAAGAATAGCCAACCTTGTTTCGTCGGCGCCTAGGCGCCGGAAAGTGAAGCCCGGCGCCGCCTCCAGTCGTGTTGGGGCGCCACAACACTAGCGAGAGTAGCCTTGAGAGAGGCGCGAACCTCGGAAATCCCTTGTATTTCCGGCCATTATTCCCGGCGCCGCTCAGGCGCCGGCGAAAGAAAAAACATTTATTTTGTTTGGCAGTGCACCAAATGCATCGGGAATTTCTCGCGACATCTTGCGAACCGCGTTTCCCGTGTGCTGTAATACATGCCGACCCCATAAAGGTCGACGCCCACCAGGAAATCCAAGGTGGGCGTGCAATTTACGTCTGGAGTAAAAACCGTGGAGAACCACGAAACCTGGCTGGCGCTTATTACGCTGGCCTATCATGTGATGGGAATCATCCATTACACGATGTCGATGCTGGCGAAGAGCTAGTTCACACAAACCACCCGGTAAAGGGGAAGCCTTCGATCTTGCAGGATCGAAGGCTTTTTTCGCCTGTTGCTAGCTTACGGGGATTTGCAATTGATTGCAAATGAGCCTCATTGTGCACTCAAAATGCTAATACCAATTGCCCGAGGGTGAAGCTCGGCGGCTTCGCATATGCATGCAGCCGCGCGCCGCGCAATACTGGAGGCATGCGCCACCGAAACTTGTCATGCCCCGATCTCGCCGCAATGCAGCTCTCCCAGCGATTGAACCGATGTTGGCCCGTCGAAGCGCGACGTTGCCCCGCTCGGGTAGCTGGCACTATTCGCTGAAGTTCGATGGCTATCGGCTGCTGGCCAGCACTGGAGTGACACAACTTCGGCTGCGTGGCGGCGGTGATGCCACCACTTGGTTTCCGGAGTTAGTGGCCTCGCTAGCGCCCTTGCCTGCCGATTGTGTGCTCGATGGCGAGGTTGTCGTTCTCGATGAAATCGGGCGCGCGGATTTCGAGCGCCTTCACGCACGCGCATCGCACCGCAGCTGGTATGTGGGAGCAGATCCTGTTGTGTTCTGCGCGTTTGACCTTCTAGTGAACCACGGCGATGACGTCCGCAACGAGCCAATCGAAGTACGACAGACCCAACTCGCAGCATTGCTGGAGAACATCGAGCGGGGCGTGATGTTCGTTTCCTCCACTGACGACGGGGAATGGCTGTGGCAGCAGGTACTGGCACTCAAGCTGGAAGGCATTGTGGCCAAGCGCGCGGGCAGCCGCTATGTCGGCGGCTTGTCGAGTGATTGGCTCAAGATCAAGCGCCCTGGCGTGCATGACCATGGAGCGTTTAAGCGGGAGCCATAGCAGCCCTTCCCTCGTTGCGACCCTGGACCAGTCGTGCACGCAAAGCTCACGGCCGAGTAAACCCACGTAGGCAAAAAAAAGCCCGCGGATAGGTACGCGGGCCAGTCACCGTGGGGTCAATCACGATGGCCGCATTTTGGATTAAAAAGTGCAGTAATGTCATCCCACCGCATGGGGGATATAGACAGGCCGCCGCCTGCCGTAGCAGGTCAGATCGGAATTCTTGTCGAGTGTTTGATTGGCACTGTATATTTATACAGGTATGCTATTCGAAGTCATGAAACTCTGTCTGGAAGGTCGCCGGTTACACCGCGGATGGTGGGGCGGGCAGCTGCTTTGGCGCGGCCAAGTGGTCATAGAGGACCGCATGGATAAGGGGGCGCACCGCGTCATACCGCATGCCATCATGCTCTACAGCCAGCACCAGGACGTCGCAGAACTCGGAGTGTTGTACGACGCGAAGATCGTCAGAATGACCGCCGACGATTTGATCGTCACGGGATTCGAGCGCGCTGACTTCGAACTGAAGGAATATCGGCAAGCGTGGCTGATGCGGCCGATCACGCGCGAGGAGATGGAAACACCCATTCCAGCCGACGTGGCGCGCGGCCGGCGGAAACCTGACGTCTAAATGGAGGGTAGCGATGTGCGTCAACTATGCGCCGGTTCAACGGCAATTGCTTCGAGACGTGTTTGGCGTCGAACCGCCCGCCGGAGAATGGCGATCGGAAGCGTGGCCGGACTACCCTGCCCCAATCATCCGAGCGACCGAGAGTGGCGATCGTGAAGCTGTGCTCGGATCTTTCAGTATGGTGCCTAAGGGAAAGATCCCGCCTGGCGTGCGCTACTACCCGACAGCCAACGCTCGATCCGAAACGATTGGAAAGCTCAGCTCGTTTGCAAAGCACTGGAAGGCTGGCCAACTTTGCCTGATAGGCGCGACCGCTTTCCACGAACCAAATTGGGAGACGGGCAAGGCCGTGCGCTGGAAGATCGGGCTTCCCGGCGGCGAGCCGTTCGCAATTGCCGGCCTGTGGCGCAGCTGGCCCGATGGCGCGGTGAGCTTCACTATGCCAACGATGGCCGCAGGAGAGCATCCGCTCTTGCAGCGGTTCCATAAGCCCGGCGATGAAAAGCGCGGCGTCGTAATTCTTCCTCGCGATACCTGGGACGATTGGCTGCGCTGCAAAGACCCTGAGGAGGCGCGAACGTTCCTGCGGCTCTATCCTGCAGATGCGATGACTGCGGAACCGGCCCCCTTGCCCTCACGCCAGAAAACGCGACCAGACGAACACTGAACACGTGCCAGCGTTTGGGCAAGATGGCCGCTATCTCTCATTCGCTAAGCGCAAGAGCTTCCGGTACCCCCTGCGCTGCAGCCGGCCTCGGCTTGTAGCCTTCCTCGGCTAGTTCGAAGCCTTTGGGCCTACGGCTTCGAGGGCTTTTGAGAACAGACTCACAGTCGGCCAGATTGCCAGCAGGCTTAGGCCATAGGCGAAGTATGCTGCAAGGGGGGCCTCAATTTTCGCCAAGTGCGCGCTCACAGCCAGGAAAAGAAACATCACAACAAGGCACCCGATCCCGCCCGCGCTGTTCCGAAGAAAGCTTCGGAATATTGGATGCGGCACCAACAGAATTCGCTTAGCAAAGTCGTAAGCAAGGCCAGCGCCGAGGATGACCGCGGCATAGCAAATCGGCGTTAGGAGGCTGTTCGTGTCATTCAGCTTGTCGTACGTTTTCTGCACGAGCCACACATAAGCACCCGATAGCAGCATCACGAGTGCCGCAATGCTAGCTTGCTCAAGGAACTGCAATGCTGTCTTCGCGTCGTTCTTTTTCGAGGGGGATGCGATTTCCTGGGGTCTCGTCAAGGGCGCTCCGTTGGTGTTATGCATTCACGCGCCGCCATCGCGGCGACCGGTGCGGTACGCGCAACGCATTGCTTGACTGTCGCCGTGCACGGTTACGCAGCTGGAACCGGCGCCGGCAAAACGTGAATTTTTCGGATTTCGTCTATCAACTTACTGAGAACCTCATACGCGGTCGCGGGGGTGGCCTGTGTCGGCACTGGCCTGCCCGAGTTGCGGTGTGCGATCCAGTCACGGTACCGCTTGATCTGCTTTACTTGGCCAATGAGGTCGGTATCTACCTCTGGTTTAAACAGATCAAGAATATCGTCGAAGCGCCAGTACTCCACTTCCGCCTTGAACTTCTCCGCCAGTTTTCGCGAATATTCCGCAGGGTGTCCTGCTGCGAGCCGTTCATTCGCCGCCTGTAGATGTTCGATTACGTATCTTTCGAACGTAGCGAAGAGCGCCAGTACGGCAAGATCGGAGGCCTGTTGGGAAGCCAACTCCAGCGCGGCTTCCGCCTCTTCCGGCGTGGCTCCCACAAATTGCGTTCGACGTATGAAGGGCTCATATTGCTCGCGGACCGTTCGAACTGCGACCTTAAAACTATCCCGCGCCACTTCGAACGCTTTGTAGACCGGCTCAAGAGGGTTATCAGAACTCATAGTCGGACACGTCCGTCAGCAGATCGAGGAACAGACTTTCGTCCACGCGCTTCGCTCGACGCACGCTCGACTCGATCCAATACCAGCCGTCGCCGTCCACACCATGTAACATCGGAGCTGTAGTGGTACTTACCGTTTTGCCGCCAGCAGTACTGGTGGACTTGAATTCTGGCCCCTTGCCGACATAGTAAAGAAGAGCCTGGGTCGCCAATATCCCGACGATATCCACTCGTCCGTAGGCAGCAATGATCCTCGATCCACGCGGGATGACTTTGGCCACTGACACGCCATTCCGGGAGACGTAAAGAGCCGGAGCGTCGTAGCTCCCGGTGCGCTCTTCACGCACGGTATAGGGCTGACGTTCGGTTTCAAGGCCATGGTCGCGACACCATTCGGCAGCCTCGGCAATCAATGCCGTGACCCGTTGGATATAGGCTTCGCGTTCTGTTGCCTGCTGGCCAGTCGTTTCGGTCATCCTAAAGCCCCTGATGGACCGCGTTACTCGCTCCGAGCGCGTGCCGCAGTGTGCCAGTTTAATAAAGTCGTTAGTGTACTTGAGCCCTGCCAACCACAGACAAATAGCCTCGCGGCCCGTCAAACGTGGCGATCGTCCTCTTCCCGCCACGGTGTGCTCCGGTTACGCATCCCATAGGTAAAGGTTACGCTCGACGCGCCATCCTCAAACGCGTAGGCAAACCGCCGGTGATAGGGCGAGACCATGGGCGAGCCGGCAGGTGACATGAACTGTTCGCCGGCCTGCGTGGCGATACCCGCATCGCGCTCTTCGACGGCACGGTCGATGGCCGCCCGCATGGGGTCGAACAGATAGCGGGCTGTTGCGGAAGGTTGGTGCATGGACGAAGTCGAAAGAATTGCTGGCTGGACCTTGCATTGTGCACCGACCACGCCGATGGGGGCCGCGCGACGCTGCAGGATCTAGGAAAACGCTGCCCGGCTGCGCCGAAATCGCCTCCGACAATGAGCGCTCTTCAATCACAGGAGTGCCTTGTGCCCCTCTCCCCGACCGCTCAGATGCTTGTCAACCTGGCCCGCGACCGAGATCGCGCCGATCTGCAGGTCACCTCTGTCCAATGCGCCGGCCCTGGCGGCCAGGTCGAGCGACATCCTCACACCGGCCCCGCGCGGGCCGCCAGAATGCAAAAACTTACCGATGAGGAGTACGCCGTTGTTCTTGGCGTTAGCCACCTGTGACGAAAGCGGGCCAGCCGGCCCGCTTTTTCTCACGGCTTCGGTTCGACAATGGCAATGGCCACGTTGCCGTTGCCAGCCGGGAACGGGCTGCCGGGCACCGCCGTCAGCGCCCCGGTCGCGCCATCGATCGCGAACCCATACAAGGCGCCGTTGAGCGACGGCGTGTACAGGAACTTCCCATTCGGTTCAATACGAAGCCGCCGACCATTGGTGCTGGCAGGCGTCGTGCCCACCACGGCAGTGGACGACCCGGTCCCGAGGTCCAGTTGATGGATCGCGATATTGTTACTCGTACTCCCAAGCACGTACGCAAATTGCCTGGAGGGAGTCAACGCGATATCGGCCGGCGCCAGCGCAGGAGTGACAAACAGGCTGGAGGGGGCCATCGAGCCCGACAACGGGTCAATACCGTAGACGCTGACGTCGTTGCTCGCAACGTTGGGCGCGTACAGGAAACTTCCATCGCGGGACAGCGCGAGGGAGTTGGGACCCGACCCAGTCCAAAGACTGCCCCCGTCGAGAGCAAAGCTACCCGGGTAGGTCCCCAAGTCAAAGCTGAGGACGACATTGGCAACCATGTTCGCCATATAGAGATACTGACCCGTCGTAGAGATCACCATCGAAACGTTGGAGCCGCTCCCGCCTATCGTGTTATTGGCCGGGGCAAGGGTCCCGCCCGCCCCAATCGAATGAGATTCGGCACTGCCCTGCCCGCTCACGTAGAGCCATTGACCCGATGGGTTGATCACGATCGATCGCGACGAGCCGACCACGGCGATCGGGGCGCTGGTCCCCGGCATCGGGGCCATGGCACCGGTGGCCGGGTCGAGCGAAAAACCCGTCACGGCGTTCGTATTAAGCGCGCCGTAGGCGGTCAGCCCCGAGGCCAGGAACGCGAGGTCGTTGACCGGGCCGCCGGCGGCGAAGGGGCTACCCGGCACGGCGGCCAGCCGCCCGTTTGTCGGGTCGATCCGGTAGACCGAGAGCGTGCTGTCGCTCTGGTTGGCCACCACCACGAACTGCGCCTGCACGCAGGTGATCGCGACGTTGGCCACGTTTGCCGCCGCGACCGTCCCGGCGCCGTTGGACACTGTACAAGTCTGCCCGGCCGGCTGGGCCGCCACGGTCACGGCATAGGCCGTGGCGCTCAGCCGCGCCGTCGGCATGATGAATCCGCCATTGGCGTTGACCACCTGGGTGTCGCCATTGGTGTCGGCTAGTTGCAGGCTCTTGCCTGTGGCAAGACCCGAGACCGTGCCGCCCACCGTATAGGTCGGGGGCAGCGACGCGTTGCGCGAGAGCGCGGCGTTCGCGCACAGCCTTACGCCGGCCGGGGCATCGGCGCAGGCCGTCAGGGTGGCCGCGCCGGCGGCGTAGGCCGTGGCGGGGCTGGCCACCTGGGCACTGCGGCCGTCGGCGGCCGGCGTCGCCACGAAGCTCGCGTCGTCGCTCATCCACGACCAGTGGGTCAGGTCCCCTGCCCCGTCCACGCCATCCGAGCGTCGCACGGCCACGGTCACGGTCTGCGCGGCGCCGCCGGCCGCCACGGCCACGGTCGCCGGGGTCAACGCAAGGGTGTAGGACTTGGCGGGCGCGGCCTGCACCACCAGGTGCGTGACGCTGGTGATGCGGGTGCCATCGGCCAGCGTCGCCATGGCCGTGATATCGGCCACGCCGGCCGCGAGCGTCTGGACCATGGCGTAGATGCCCACCGGAGCCGCCATCACCGAAGCCGAGGCCGCCGGCGCCTTGTCCGAGGCGGACAACACGGTGGCGACGGTCGGATCCGACGACGTCCAGGCAAAGGTGGCGCCCTTCACCTCCGTGCCGTCGGCGGCCAGCAGGGTCGCCTTGAGCGTGAGCGTGCCGCCGGCCACCGGTGCGGCGCTGCCGGTGTCGACCACCAGGCGCGATGCCGCCGGCGTGGCGGCCGGGGTCTGGGGACTCTCGTCGGAACCGCAGGCGGCGAGGAGCGCCGCGGCGAACAAGGCAAGGCCGGCAGCGCGCGCGCCGGCAAGAGCGTGTAGAAACATGGACCCAACCCGGTTTTAGAATCGTCGTGGCCGTCCGGCCTGGCCGGCGGCGGCTCGCGCCCTCAACGGGGCGTCTTGCGCGCGACTCTAGCAGCCGCGGGGTCCCCATCAAAACCCCCAATTGGGGGTGACTCCTCAACAACAGTGTCCGCGACCGGCGGCTGTCACCCCTTGCCGCGCAGCGCCTGCCGGTAGGCGTCGACACCGGCGCGCGCCGTCTTCAATTCTTCCTCGAGGAACGCCACCCGCCCCGACAGCGCGTCGCGCTCGGCCCGATAGGCCTGCCGCACGTTGTCGGTCTCCAGCGCCCGCCGCCGCTCGGCCGCCGCCTGGCGCTCGCCCATGCGCGCCAGTTCCTCGGTGGCCGCCTGCAGTGCCGCCACCAAGCCGGCCTCCTTGTCGGCCAGTGCGGCCCGCGCACTGGCCAGCGTCGCGTGCAGCGTCGCGACCTCGGCCTGCGCCGCCCGGCCGTCCGCCTCCGCTGTGGCCGCGCGCTCGCGCAGCTGGCGGTTTTCTGCTTCGAGTGTGGCCACGCGCTGGGTGAGCAGCGCCGCCAGCGTCCCCGCCGGCTCGCCCACGGCGTCCTCCCCCGTCACTGTGGTCGTTTGGACCGGGGCCGCCGCCGGTGCCCCGACCCGGGCGCCGGGCGCGCGCGGGGCCAGGGTGGCCAGGCCGCCGGTCTCGTCCAGCGCCACGCGGATCTCCTTGTGCAGGAACCCGCGCAGGCCCTCGTCGAGCAACGCGCGGCGCTCGGCCTCTGCGCCTGCCGTCGGCGCGGCCTTACGCTCGGCGATCACCGCGGCCACGGTCTGGCCGCTCGGCGACCGGGCCACGCCGGCGGCGGCCAAGAGGCGCCTGTAGACGGAGGCCCCGAACGTGCGCCCGGTGATGCGGTCGATCGCGTCGAAGGCGCGGCGCAGGAAGGAGCGGTTGTCGGCGTGGGCGACGTCGAGCTGCTGCAGCGCGCGGATGATGGCGAGCAGCTCGGCGTCGGCAAAGGCGGTGGGCGTGCGGGGCATGGGCGAACTATCAAATAGACGGCGGCGGGGATGTCGATAGTCTACCCTTTATTAGTACGATTATCAGTATTCGATAACAGTACGATTTGTCATTAGCCTAATAATGACAACTGGATCGGGAAATTGGCTATACTGCACCTGTCACGTCGCCACGCCGCCTCCCGCAAGGCTTCGCGGGCACCAGTCGCCGCCTAGGCGGCCCGATTTCCCCTGTCTACCGCCCATGGACGACCTCCTGCCCGCCATGCCCGCCCCCCTCCCACCGCGAGACGCTCTGCCGAACGCGCTGGCCAGCCCGGTGCTGCCCGCAGGCCAGACCGACGCCCAGCTGGTGCGGACCTGGCTCGACAGCAAGTACGCGGCGGGCCTGGGCATCCGCGCCAGCACGCGCGCCCAGTACGCGCTCGAGGCGCACCGCCTGCTGTGGTACGCCCATGCGCTGGGGCGGCCGCTGGCCCGCTGGCAGGTGGACGATGCCAACGGCTACCTCGCCTTCCTCGCAGATCCGCCGCCGCACGCCGTGGGCGACGGCCGCGCGCGGCAGGACAGCCCGGCCTGGCGCCCGTTGCGCGGTCCGCTCTCGGAGGCGTCGCGGCGGCAGACCGCCACCATCGTGGGCGGCCTATTCGACTGGCTGGTGGGGGTGCAGGCGCTGCGCGTGAATCCGTTCCAGGCGGTGCCGCGGGCGCGGGCGGCGCGCGGCCCGGGCTCGCAGCGGCGCTTCCTGGAGGCCGAGCAGGTGGCAGCGGTGTTCGATGCCATCGAGGCACGCTCGGCGCCGACGCTCTGGGCCCAGCTGCACAAGGCGCGCGACCGGCTGCTGCTCGCCCTGCTGTTCCAGACCGGCTTGCGCGCCTCCGAGGTCGCGGCCCTGACCTGGCCGGACTTTGAGCGCCAGCGGGGAAAAAGCGGGGAGTTCTGGACCGTGCGCATCCGTGAGGCCAAGGGCGGCAACGACCAACTGGTGCCCTGCGACAACGTGATGGGCGAACTCGCGCGCTTCCGGCAGTTGGTGGGCCTGTCGCCCGAGCCGCGCGCCACCGACACCATGGCCGTGATCCCAGCGATCGCCGGCGGCCGGCAGCGCCAGGCGCCGCTCACCGACGCGCTCGCACTGCAGCGCAAGCTCGGCCGCCCGGTGCGCACGCGCCAGGGCCTCTATGCCATCGTGCGCGAGGTGTTCGACGCGGCGGCGACGCGGTTGGACGCCGGCGGCCACGCCGACGATGCGGCGAACCTGCGCGCCGCGTCGACCCACTGGCTGCGGCACTCGCATGCCACGCACCTGCTGCGCGCGGGCGTGCCAGTCACAGACGTGCAACGCTCGCTACGTCACCGCGATATCAATACCACCCGGCGCTACACCCACGAGGCACTGGAGGACGTCGCGCGCGCACTGGCCGGCCGACTGCCCCAGGGCAACGGCTAGAGTAGTCCGTTCACGCGCGGATTTCGGGCTGCGGTTTCGATGAGGGTGGCGTTACTCGGACGCCGGCTCCTGGTTGTTCAATCCGGCACATCGTCGGTATCCGGCCTCGGTATTTGCTCCATTCCACTGACGTCAACGTTTTCGAATTGGTAGGTAACGGATATCGTGTCGCCCGTCACCCGATCGGTCCCTGACAGATCCATTTCGCCCGCGTGTAGGACGTCCTCCGCGGCATCTGGCCAAGGAAAGGGCTTCAGTTCGATGGGGGCATCCACTGTTAATCCTCCGTCGCGCTTGGGACATGGGACGTTGACCTGAAACCGCTGCATGCCGTACGACAGCAGCAAGAAAGCGTAGGGCACGCGATCCGGTGCGTCAGGCTTCCGGGTCAGTAGATGGATTGCAAGGCTGCTCGCAGGCGTGCTCGCCGCAACTAGCCATTCTGCTGAAGGCACCTGAATGATCTCATCACCTGTTCGGGCCTCCATGAGCCAGTCCAGCGTCTCGCTGAAGTTTGGGAGTTCATCATCCGGCATCACCGACAGCGCCATCTTCACGAACGTTTTGAGAACGGCGATGGGTCTATACGGATCGCGGGTCAATGTCAGGTTGACGATGCGATGGTCCTCACTGGCCGTGAATGGTCGATCGTCTTCGTTCGCACCCGCGATAATCTCAAACCGGTTGCCAGTCCGCTCAATGCGCCAGCCAGACGGCCCGCCGCCTTTCAAGGTCGGAATGCCTTTCTTCCCGCGGCGCCCTGCCAGTAGCCGAAGTGGCTTCGACCAATTCCCGAAGTCGTTCTCGATGCTTGAACCGAAGGACCGGTTGCAGTTGTCGCATTCGTACTCACTGAGAAGACGGCGGTTGCCGATTGACTCGGGAACGGCGTGCGCATCATCACGGAAAGCCACGTCTGGCGCGCCCTTCCCACAGAATCGACAATGCCGCGGTGTTGGCCCGTGCAGAATGCGCGTTGGCTGATTATCCAAGTCGGCCTGTTCGAACGAAAAGCACAGGCGATAGTTGCGCTGGTAGAAGGCTTCGGCCTCCTTGTCGTAATCGGCTTCCGTGGACGCCATTGTTGTTCTCCGCTCTACACGTCCATGTCCACTTGGCGGACCGTGTAACGTGCGTCACACCCCCGCCCCATCGTGGCGCCTTGGCGCCAGACTTGCCGTCCTCAGCCCTCGCCTTCCCCCTCGGGCTCTTCGGTCACGGGCCCTACCCACGTTGGACGCGGCCGATCCCCCGCGCCCAAGAGTGCCCTATTCATTCCAAGGGTCCGCGGGCGGCGCGATGCCGATGTTGTAGTTGTCTAGAAATACCGAGAGCATGTGGAACCGAGCCAAGGGTACGGATTCTCCACGCGGAACCATCGGCGCCCGGTCGAAAATCGCCACACTCGGCTCATTGCCGTAGCGCGCATAGAAATAGATGCCATCGATGTCTGGATACGACTGGTGGATGGCGGCGCTCCAGAGGTTTGGCCCGCGATAGTCCTCCGTCGCCAAAACGCGATTGTCCAAGCCGAGGTGAAAGTGCGGTTGAGTCAGGTCCGCCAGCCGCAGGGGCCGGCCCAGCGTGGTACCCAAGTCGCAGATGCTCCGCTGCGTCAGTTCCTCTTCGTCCAGCAACAAGGGGAGCGAGCCGCCCTGAAAGCGTCCCCGCACGACCGTTTCCGCCATGCACGTTGTGAAGCTTGGTGATGCATACAACACACCAAACTCGTCGTTCGGTGCATCAAAGCGAAATGGCTGTCCGCCCTTCGAGCGGCGATTGTAGTGAATCGGACCGTAGATGGAACGATGGATGCGCCAGAGGTGGGTCGTGCCGAGGTCTAGTTCCTTCACCGGCATGACACGGTCGGCCAGATCCTCAGGCGGCAACGGGCAGCCCAACTCCTCGGCAGTCAGAGCTTGCATCAAGCTGCCCCCTGCTCGCCCACGTATCGGTCTAAAACCGTCTGGACAACCGGCTCAATCGGCTTGGACTCATCGACAATCCAGTCCATGGGACGTGCGCCTCCGAGCGGTTCGAGCGGCCGTTGCATGAAGTTGTGCACGACCCAGCAACTGGCGCCGGCCTCGATGAAGGGCGCCAGCACGGCGGCCAGCCGGCCCGCATTAGCTTCAAACTGCCATTGTGGATAGCGCAGGCCCCGTTGCTTGCCGGGCGGGACCAGAGCGTACAATTGCCCCTTTATGCGGGCCTCATTGATGGTCCGATCGGAGCGCCCCGAGTAAATCGCCGCGTCACGTAGCGCGAGATTCTCTGGGCGCTGCAGTTCCGCCAAAGCATGGTGGCGCCCTCGATCTCGGGCAGCCTGGAGCGGGTCGGAAGAAGCAAACTCGCTTCGGGTAACGGCCTGGCCGCGGGTGATTTCTTGAGCGGCGCTCACAATCAAATCATCCATCGCGCGCTCGGAATACGAACGAGGCGTCAGCGCACTGCCTAGAAGTTGTTCGATCCTTGCATACAGGTGGCTGGCGAGCAATGCGCGAGCGGGTTGATTGGATAGTTCGAGCACCACGGCCGTGGCAGCAAGTCGCTCGTCGACGTTTGCATTGAGGTGTGCTGCCAGCCGGGTCCCGGTGGCATGGCGAACGTCATTTTCGGCTATTGCTAGAGCCCTCTCGGTAGCCCCTTGTAGGGATTCATACGCGTCTCTTGCCGCCGTAAACGCGGCCTTCACGATCGCGGCGGTCGACGTCGAATCGGCCGGAACGTATGCAGGCGACGTTGTCACTCCCGCATGAGGGCCGTAGATTGGGTCCAGTCTCTCGGACGTCGACTCCGAAATCCTGATCGTGAAGCCCTCTTCGAGGAAAGAGGGGGGCGGCGTTTTCGTTTCCATGACCTCATACTAGTTCATGAAATTCATGAACGCAAACGAGCCCTTCCTATTCGCTCTTGCCGCGCTGGTGGTTGCGGCGCATCGAGGCATGACGAAGCCGCGGTCAGCGATACGACTCGCTCAGTATATAAGAATGTAAGCCTGAATTGATCGCAGCCCTACCCTCCTTCCTCTACGATCGTTGCAGCACACTCCCTTATCAGCCGCCGGCGGCGGCTGTCGAGCGAGGGATATCGGATAGCTACCAGATATCATCGCAAAGGCACCTGTTGCCTTCAAAGGCTCTGTGCTCCGTGCGTGGTGACGGTCGTTATCGGCAGACAAGCGTACGGGACCCCTGCACACGGTCCCAACAGATCGATATCTGGTAGCTTTCAGATACCATTTCCACAGGTTATATAGGCTAGGCTAGTGAGCCCGTCGCTGATGGGCACACTGAATGAGGTAGCTGAAAGCTACTGGCTGTCCAGCTACCTGATAGCTACCGGCTTGGTCGCCATCAACGGTCGAGGCCATTTGACAGGGACCATGCCTGCCCACGCAGGGCGAGGAAGGGCAAGCTGCAGCCATCACTAACTGGTAGCTTCCAGCTAGCTCACGCACAGCAGCGCCGGCGACTCGCTTCGAGTGGCCCCTGCCAAGCTGGTAGCTACCAGACTTCTCGCTAGCTACCAGCTTAATCAGCTAGCTGATAGCTAACAGCGATCCACTACGCACCAGGGCCTATGAACCCTTCCACATTCTGGCAGCCTTTCGAATAGGTCCGTTGCTACACGCCCGGTAACTGGTTCACTTTATGCGAAGGAGCGATCCGATGATATCGGGTAGCTAGCACGGTAGCCACTAGGTACAGAAGTTGATAGCTATCCCAAAGACATCTCCTAGACACCTGAAAGCTATCTTTTTGGTATCTCTAAGCTACCTAATACTCCGCGGAACGGTGTTGATTCAATGAATCAATAACTAGGGCCAGCTATCCTTAAGCTATCCTTACGCTATCTATTAGATATCTTCTAGATATCCCTAAGATACCAAAAACGGATAGCCATAAGTTACCCGATAGCTATCCGATTTCCCTTGGCTACCGTGGTAGCTATCAGCTATACTCTGTGCGCCGGATACCACAATGGTACCAAGCAGCTAACATCTATCCGGTAGCTACCAGCTACCAACTTAGGAGCGTTTATGCCGGTGATCGCGTTTGTCTCTCCGAAGGGTGGCGCTGGGAAGACCACCAGTTGCCTGGCACTGGCCACTACTGTGGCTGAGAAAGGCGCCACGGTGACAGTCATCGATGCCGACCCAAATCGTCCCGTTCAAACCTGGGCGAAAGGTGGCGCAGCACCGGAGACGATGAAAATCGTGTCCGACGTGACCGAAGAGGACATCGCAGATCGCATTGATGAAGCTGCTCGGGAATCCACGTTCGTCTTTATCGACCTCGAAGGTACAGCAGCCACCATCGTCGCTCACGCCATCAGCGAAGCCGACTTCGTGGTGGTACCGACGCAAGGCTCGCAGCTGGACGCAGAACAGGCGGGCAGGGCGTTCAGGCTGATCCGCGCACACGAGCGAGGAATCCAGAAGCACAAGCCCGACTACCGACTCCCGTACGCGGTGCTCTTCACTCGTACGTCGGTGGCCATCCAGAGCCGTGACACCTCGCACATCCGGAAGACGTTTGCCGAAGCCAACATCCCGGTATTCAAGGTCGAGTTGAACGAGCGAGCCGCATTCAAGGCAATGTTTTCCTACCGACAAACGCTCAGCGGCCTGGGTAGGTCTGAAGTGTCAAACGTTGAAAAAGCCATCGAGAACGCCGAAGCCTTTGCGGCCGAGGTCTTTCAGATGCTCCGGGACCCGAAGCAACATTCGCAAAGTGAGGTGACACAATGACCCGAGCGAACCCGTTGGATCTTTCCGTCGAGGACTTCGCCCCTCGCACGGGGGACGACAAGCCGCGACCGAATCGTGAATCCATCGACAAGGTGGCCAAGGACAATGGCTTCCTGAGCCGGGACGCTTCTAAGGTCGAAGCAGCGACGGCTGCATCCCCGCGCAAACAGCGACGCTTCACGACAGGTCGGAATCAGCAGCTCAATATCAAGGCAACCGCCGACACTGTCGCGCGTTTCAACAAACTCGCTGATGATTTGAATCTGCCCGCCGGCGCTCTGCTTGAGCGCGCAGTGCAGGTTCTGGAAGAGAAGTTCAAGCGGGGATGAAAGCTATCTGGTAGCTCGTAGCTACCAGATAGCTTTTCCATTTGACGCACCGAGTCCCGGCCGCAGAATCCCAGGTGGGTAGGGGGCTTCACAAATAGTGGCGTGCCCAAAGCATCTCACATGGGCGAACTATCAATACCCTGGTCTAGCAATTGCCGAACTATCAAGCCGGGGGGCACCATTGGCGAACCATCAAACGGCCGCTATCGAGGATTGGCGAACTATCAAAGCCAACGCGCCACCCATTGCTGAATTACCAATACCTAACTGGGCAAAATGCTACAAATAGTGCCGTTTTAGTCACATTAAGTCGCCCATACGCCCCGCTTGGTCCGGCTTCTCAGCGAAAGCTCACCGTTTGAGCCCACTCTTTTGATAGTAGAGCGATGCTAAACGGCATAACGTCCGTGGAAATCCTTTTCTGTTGGGCGATATATTGAGAGTGAATACTTACGTACAGAAGGCTACTAACAAGCTATCTGCTCGAAACAGGTAGGGCACAAAAACCCTGGATCGACCCACGCAGCATGGGATGTGCACAAGTTGCCGCTTCTCGGCGATCAACGCTTGGTCAATCGGCGAGCTATCAATAGCAGATCGGCGATCCACTAATAGCAACACAGCCGAATCACTAGTAGCGGTATACGTGAATTACTAATAGTCATTCGCCACTTATCCACAAGATTTTATTCTTTAAAAACAAACACTTACGTGTTTCCCTAATCAGGGTTTAATCGGTTTACCTAATCCATATACGCAAGCGGCACTTCGACCTCACAAGCCGGGTCTACGTCTCTTTTCAGAGAAAATTTCAAAACCATCGGTGAACTATCAAACATCATGGGCGAATCACCAATAGCGTCGCCTTGACACACGTATACACCCCCCCATAATGCACCGGAGTCAAGGAGAGGATATGGACCACAGTCCACAACCGGAGGAAGAGTTCCAGCTCGTACCCGAGTCTGAAGCTGAGCCCACACGTGGCCGTGGTCGCGCGCAAGCCGGTGGCGGCCGTGTCTCCAAAAATCAGGACCTGCTGAACGCGACAGAAAAGCTCATCGCTTCTGCAGCAACGAGGAAGGCACGCGGCGTCATCAATACGCCGATTCCCTTGGAACTGCCGTTCTGGACAGAAAGCAAACGGGCACTGCCAAATCCCCTCGCTCGTGGCGCACTCTTCACGGCGACCAAAGACAACAACCGCGAGTATTACAAGGGCACGAAGGTCACCACCCTCGCAAACATCGACATCATCTACAAGGGCGAGGAGCTTCGCCAGGATGATATGAGCGTGCTTCTCACGATTTTCCATCTCGCTCGTCAACGACCGCTTTCCAAGGACGATCCCGTTGAATTCACTGCGTACAGCTTCCTCAAGGAAGTGGGATGGACCATCAACGGTCAGGAGTACAAGCATCTGCAAGAGTGTTTTGATCGGCTTTCCGCGAACCAGGTCAAAGTATTGGCGGATGGAGGGAAGGCGGGCTATGCAGGCTCGCTGGTCCGATCGTTCGAATGGCGAGATTCAAACGGCGTCTCGCTGAGCAAATGGAAAGTGTGGCTCGAGCCAAAGATTGCCGGTCTTTTTACCCAAGATTCTTTCACGCTCATGGAGTGGGCGGACCGTAAGAAAATCGGTCAGCGTTCACCGCTGGCACTGTGGCTCCACAGTTTCCTGTCCACGCACCGCGAGCCGATACCCCTCTCCGTTGAGAAGTACAAGGAGCTGAGCGGTACCAAGGAAAAGTCGCTCGCAGGCTTCCGTATGCGCCTGAAAGCTGCCCTGAACAAGCTCAAAGAATGCGGCATCATTGACTCCTTCGAACTGAAGAATGACCTTGTCTACGTCACTCGAACCAGAGCGAAGCAAATAGCCGCCTAAAGCGCAAAGAAGAGCTCGTTGGAATTTGATACTAGCGGTGACCCAGACGGCGTTTCTTCTTCCGCTCCTCAATGGCCTCACCCTGGCCCATCCGGATGCTCCATCACTACACGTCGGTTCATACTCTCGAGCTTATCCTACGGAACCGGACATTACGCTTTACCCGCTTGGACCAGTTCGACGACGTCGCCGAAGGCCGGAGCATCGGTAATTTCCCACTCGGAACAAGGCTTTTTGCAAGTTGCTGGTCCGCCGACGACCGCGAGAGCATTCCCCAATGGGAAATGTACGGCGATCACATGAGAGGCGTACGCCTCTCCTTGCCAGAGAACCCTTTCGTCTGGCACCACCATAACTTCCGGTGGCACGAAAGTTTCGGCGTGGACCGACTTGATGCTCCGTTCAGCCTGCGAGAGATGTTAAGCGCCGGCATAGTCATAGCCCCAACGGTCCAGATGCGACGGACCTTCGGCCAGCGCGTGAAATACGTTACCGACGTGACCTCGGCGACAAGACATCTGTTTGAAGTGGGAGACAACGGAGAAATGATCTTCAAGGGCGAGGGCAACGAGATCGCGTTCTACAAGTCAGACATGTGGGCATTCCAGAAGGAGTACCGATATGTCCTCATAGTTACACCTGGCCATCCCGAACCCTTCGACGGTGACATCGAGGCATATCTTGAAGGCCGGCGAAGGTGGGCACGCAGCGGAATCAATTTTATGACAGCCGTACCCGAACGACTGCACATAGACCTCAGTCTGAGTTCCGCTGCACTCTGCCAAGCTCAAATTCTTGTCGGCCCACTGGCAACGGAGGAAACAAAGGATGCTGTCGTATCACTGGCGGCCGCGCTCGCGCCCGGCGCGAGAATTGCCCGCAGCGGCCTGAGCGGGACCATTCGACAATAGTCGAACTGGTTACTCAAGCAGCAACTGGACGCACCGTTCCAGTCTGCAAACGTCCTTACGAAAGAGCGTTGCCTACCGAGCCTTCACTCGCCCGCTACGGTGGACCCCTTCCGCATCAGTGAGACGCGATTTCGCTTTCCGACCCATACGTCTGGCCTCGCGTCGGAGAATGAGGAACTCAAGGAACATACGTACCGTTGATGAAGTGTCATCCAGATCATCGACGACGGTAAGGTAGCTGCTGGAGGAGCTGACGGAATGGTCCCAGAGCTACTGCGGCTTGAAGATTCGATGAGCTTAGGCGTGCCGCGCTTGCGGCGGCGTTCCGATTGATTGCCCCACCGCATGCCGATCGACTCTAGGCGACGAACTTTGGACGCTTCCAACAACCCTGCGGAATGGTTTTTGCGCTGTGTCCCTAGCCAATAGCCCAAGTTGATGCTGGCGACGCCGTCGGCGCCTTCCGACATAGTTCCAACTGGGGGATTGCAATGCCCATTGAGGTCAGCCCACGCTTTTGCGGCATTGAAACCTTCCTCCCATTGCGCATCGCGAAAGTTCCAAAGAATACCGAGGCCCTCGACTCGCTGTTGTCGCTCAACTGGAAGAATGCCTTTCGAGTAGGACAATCTTAGGGAAGAAATCCAAGCGCCCAAGTGGTACCCACTGCTAGTAACGTAGCGCTGGGGAGCGTTGCAATGGCCATGGGTCTCGGCCCAGGTCTCGGCCTCACGAAAGCCCTTTTCGAACGCATCGTTCAAGGGATCCCAAACGAACCCGGCATTCGTCAGCCTATCGATCTTGTCTTCCGAAAGTCGGCCGGTACGACGATGGCTTCTCTGGACCGATGCCCATTGACCAAGATCTTTGACGGGGACATCAGCATGCACGCTTCCAACGGGCACCGAGAAATTCTTGTTCTCGACCATCCAGCGAATAAGCCCATCACAAATGAGGTGCCACTTGGTATCCGTGGGCCTCCAATCCATGCCAATGGACTCCAGTCGCCTCGCTCGCTCGTCGGTCAGGTGGCCCTTCTTTCTGGAGTCACGTTGCCCGGCGATCCATCGGCCGAGCGCGAAACAGCCGCTGGACCCACTCGGCCACATTTCCTCGGTAGCTGCGTTGCAGTGCCCACGCTGCAACGAACGTTGTCTGGCCAATTCATACGCTGCTTCCCACGTATCAGAAAGATCGTCGACAAGAAGCGGACGTAAAACGTCTGCGATCTCTTTCGTATGGCGTCCGCCAACGAATCTGACCTTACCTAGCGGATCAAAATCGCTTGCCGTTGCCCCCGCCATAGAAGCGGAGCGGGCGCGGTCCAGTGCAGCAGCAAACTCTTCGTCATGTGCCCTGAGTGCAGCGAGTACGTGCCAAATTGTCCGAAACTGCGTGCTCACAGCGACTTCCTCTGGCGACTCGCCCTTGCCTACGAGAATCGGCAAGACAACGGTACCGACAGACTTTCCCGGGTTGACCCGCAGAACGCGTCCCAGGGCTTGAGCGATGTCGATCTCGCTAGTGCGCGGATCGACGAACACGATGCCATCGACGCTTGGCACATCGATTCCTTCTGTCAGGCAGCGTGCGTTTGTGATGACGCGATGCTCAGAATCGGAAGCCGATGCCAATTCCGACAGCAAAGCACGACGAACATGAGCCTTCATCTTCCCGGATACAAAGGATGCTTCCACTTTTACGCTCGTCTTTCCAATGGAGCGCATCGTGTCAGCGACCGTACCGATGTCCCGTTGAAACCGGGAGGCCTTGCTCAGTGAATGGTGGAAGGTGATGACCTTACGGAGATTAAATTCGTCGAGGGCTTTTACCACGCCGATCAGACCGGCATCCAACAATCGGTCTGTTTCGCTCGCTGGCTTCGTCTTACCGCCCTCGATAAGCACGCTCCGCAGATCCTCGCTATCAGAAAGCACAACTACGATCTGGTAATCGCAGAGCAGCCCCAGGTCAATAGCGCGTCTGAAGGAGAGGGTATGGAAGCGAGGTCCAAACACTATCTCGTTGGTCATATCGAAGGTGTGCGGTGCAGTAGCCTTCGTTGACGATCCGCCACGGACGCGCGGGGTGGCGGTGGCGTATAACCTTTTGACTGCCCGAATCCGGCGATCGTCCAGAACCACGGCGAATGGCGAGTCGGAAGGGCCGGCACAGCGGTGGGCCTCATCACATACCATCAAATCGAACGGAGGCGCTGGGGTAGCTGCTTGAGCAGCTGCCACGACACTGGCGGAATGATACGTTGAGAAAACCAACCGCGGACCCGGGAGGCAAAGAAAGCGACCAACCTCGTCGATATCAGTAGTTACGGAGAGTCCGCCGAGGCGCAGTGTGTCGACAGAGATATCATCCGACTCGGAGCTTCGCGCAACACTATCATCTGAGCAGACGCACAACACGTCGAAGTACTGCCGCGCATTGTCCCGCCAAGAGTTGGCAAACTGCTCCAACAATGAGATAGACGGGAGAAATACAATAGTAAGCCGTGACCTAAGGGCCTCGGCGATCCACAGCGCAGTCAGAGTCTTTCCAGATCCGCACGCCATCACCAGTTGCCCGCGATCGTGTGATTGAAAGCCCTCCAGCACGTCGCGTATTGCCTCATGCTGATGCGAACGAGGGGCGTGTTTCTTCATGGCGTATTTATCGATGTGGCTGGTACAGAAAGGCTAACTTCTAGCTCGAGAAGTCAAGTTCTGACGGCGGAAAGCGCAGAAAACTTGAGTTAAGCTAGGCCAGCTTCGACGACAAAGCGCGATGTGGGGTGTTTTTTTGCGGTGGAGAGGATCATGTTGCGCCGCGCACGAGTGAGCGCCACATAGAACAATCTCCGTTCCTCGGCCTCGCTACTGCCTTCATCGGGTATGACGCTTTCCTCCAACCGGATGAGGGCAGTATGGTCCCACTCGAGCCCTTTGCTCGAATGGAAAGTCGTGAGCACGACCGCATCCGCAACTGGCTCGTTGTTCTTACGACGAAGGAATTCCAACCTGTCTGAGAATGGGCCGTTTAGCCTGGAAAGTACGTCATATGTTGTGGTGATAGCGCGCCTTCCTTGGTCGGCAGCGGCCCACTTCATCATCCACTCAAATACTCCATCCAGGATCAAGGCATGGAATTGGCGTTCGCACAGAGTACGCCATTCAGTGAGCCGTTTAGTCAAATCAAGGTACTTGTCTGCCGCATCTTCTCCGAGACCAGCCTCCACGAGGTCCTTCTTTTTAATCCTTCCGGCATCCTTCGCTGCCGCGAATTTTCTGTGAAGGGTGTGAAGGTCGGCCGCACCAATTCCAGAGAAACCTAAGACCGCGTCTAAACCGCTCGTTCTCGTTTTCTCGACGAGTTCTAGTAGGTTGCCCATTAACGCCGATTCAGGGCGATCAAGTATCGAACGCCCTGCAGCCCTATGGTACTTGACTCCGTGGGAGCGGCAGACAGCTTCAACGGGATCGAGAATTCGATTGGTTCGCGCAAGAATCGCTGCCGTTTTGCCCGCCCGCACTGCACTTGACATCGCCTCCATCGCCGCGACGGCTTCCTTGTACTCATCGTCGTGACGACCGAACGAGACGGTCCCGCCAGGTCCCCGGTGGGAAACGAGTTCCTTTACTACCCGATCTGCGTTGTTTCGAATCACTTTGTCAGCTAGTGCGAGGATTTCACTGTGAGAGCGGTAGTTCACACCAAGCACTATCTGGCGAGCATTGAACTCAGTAGCGAAGGCCTCGATGCCTCGTAGTCCCAAAGCGGACCTAAAGCCATACACTGACTGGTCGTCGTCGCATACTAGGCATACCGCTGCGCCGGCACGCGCGTGCAGAGCAGTCCAGAGGGCCTGATGAGAATCGACGTCCTGGTACTCATCCACTAATAGGACGCGTACCTTGTACGGTTGGATGGTGCCCCGCTGCATCCCTTGGACGGAATATCGCAACAGGTCCTGAAAGTCCAGACGCCCATTTCGATCAAGCGCTTCCTGGTAGGCGGAAAATAGTTGGCCGTCCGCCGTTTCGAGGGATGGGGTGCCAAACTCAGTCTTAAGTCGCTCAATAGCGGCGATGGCGTCTTCAAGCTTCCATTCCGCGCTCGACTCTTGTATTACCTGAGTCAAGATCGCGATCCGTTCTCCATCGGTTGCAATATCTGGTCGTTTGCCAGCTACAGACGATAGCTGCTTGTACGCCAATGAATGGAATGTGCCGGCAATGAGTCGCTTCCTACCAGAAGGGCCAGCCAAGGCCAATATTCTGTCGCGCAATTCAACAGCGGCGTCCTTACTGAACGTTACGGCACCGACCGTCATGTTCGGGTCACTCAATAACAAGGCGGCTTTCGCGGCAATCGTCGCAGTCTTGCCGGCACCAGGTACGGCAACAGCAACACAATGGTCACGGCATTCCACCACCTCGCGTTGCGAAGGATTTAGCTTTTCGATTGCTTCAACGAGTGTCATAAAGAGGCGGTGAAGGCAACGGCCGAACGTGGATGCCAGCTATCGGACGTAGTGGGACTAGGTGCCTTTAAGAGGTAGAAAGTGCCATCAAGTGCCAGAACCAATCTTGGACAAGTGCACTTGATGGCAGTATCAGGGACTAAGTGCCACGTTCTAGGACTATGCGTAGGGGAGTGCCACTAGCTTTTGGTGACACATAGTGGCACCAAGGGCAGACACGACAGATTGCGCCAGAGTTGGTGCCACCGCAATGATGGGAATCAGATCCCTCGGACCGTTGTCATAAGCTTCAGGTGCGTGGTGTAGCTGCGCAGGCCGAGCGGCTGGAACTTGCGCAGGAAGCGGGTTACCTCGTCATTGACGTCGCTCTGGTCGCGAATACCGTTCCAGACCATGAAGTCGAATTGATCCATGGCCCGGTCGAATTTGGTCAGCACTTGTAATGCCCGAACCGCGAAGCGCGAATACGCCTGCACTTCGAGAGAGAGGGAAGGGCGCTGGATTGTGGGCTCGAACACGATCTCGCCGGCAGCACGCATCTCTTGCTCGCGTTGCTGCTTGTATGCCTCTGCCACGCGCACCTGCTCGTCGACGTAGTCCTCCAGCTTGGAGAGCTCGCGCTCAAGATACGTTTCGAGAGTGCCCAGCTCGGTGCGCGTGAACGTGCTTTGCCCGAAGCGCTGCAGGTTGAGCGACATCCGGTTCATGTACGGCCACCATTGCTCAAAGAGCGGGCGCAGTCGCGTGTGATTCAGCTTCAGTGCGACGGGCACAACCGCCGCGCCGGCCAGCTCGCGATCCAGAATCTGCATGCCGAGTTCACGGCGGCGGCGGATGATTGCTTGGCGCTGCTCCGGTTGCAGTTCACGGAAGAGCTTACGTGTCCGTTCGACTTCAGCTTTGCGCTGCTCGTGATCGGCCGTGGAAATCAGGCCTTCCTTGCGCAGCGCGTCGGCCGACGCGTCCATCTCGTTGAGTTCGTGCTCAACGTCGCCAGTGCTATCGATGGAGCCGAGTGTGCTCGGACTGGTGATCGAAGCCGTGGTTGCCGCCGGATCCACGGTGATGTCTTCGTTGGGGGTGAGGTCGGTCGTGGTCATGAATTCTCCGAAGCGGGCCAAGTAAGCCCTAGTAGTCAATATGCGGCCGGATTATTTTCCGACGTGGAATGACGCCGCGAGGCGCCAGCAGAGCAGGCCAACCAAGCAGACGACGTACGTCCACCAGTTGGCGAGCAAGGAAAACGGGAGCAGCAACGCGGAAGCGCCTAGACCGAAGCAGAGCATCAGGCCGTGCGCAGCAACGTGGAAGGACACCGGGTTCGCGAAGCCAGCACTGGCCGCGCGGATCTTCCGCGACACCGAGCCGTCGTTAAACACGGCGACGAAGAAGACGATTGCACCGAACAGCCAGTGATAGGCAATGCACGCCCGGTACAAGCCGCGATAGATCGTCAGCCAGAAGTGCTGCATCCAGTTGCGGCCGAAGGTCGAGGCTCCGCCGTCCGAGAAATCCGTTGACGTATCCGATCCGGAGAACGATGCCTTCACAGCGCCGGTCTCGACAAACCATTTGTGGAAGCGCGCGTTCGCCAGAGACACGGCGTTGTCAGCCTTATCCTGTCCCAGCACCTTCTCGGCGGATCCCTGTTCAGAGTGGCTGATTTCGAACGCCGACTGGTCCTGAATGAATGGTGCCACCGTACAGATCATCAGTGGCGACACAATGAGCCAGAGGCGAACGTGAGATGCGAATCTGCTACCTGCCATGTTTTAGATCCACCTCAGCGCCAAAAGAACTGGGAAACTCGGAATCGAAACGAGCGCCGCCCAGAATAGGGCCGGCTTCTCGACGGAAATCTTCACTAGGGCAAAGCATGCGGACGCCGCTCCTCCAGTGAAGGTAGACGGTATATCCCCCTTGTCAGCGGCGCCGGCTGTCAGCCACTCATGCATGGCTACCGCTACAGCAGTGTCGATACCGAAAAGGCGTGCGGCGATGCGTGCGGGCGCGACGCGGATCATGACGGCGACGCGGCGCGCGTCAGTGTGCAAAGTTGCCAGCGACATCGTAGCTCTCGAAGTAGCGGGAGAATTCGTAGCCATTAAGCACACGGGCGGCAAGTTGGAAGGCCGCGCAGCGCTGGGAGATTTCTCCTGGCACCGGTTCGTCGACGACCTGGCACACGTAACCGTCAGGCTGCCGCTGCTCGAAGGCAGGAATCGACTCGTGAAACGGATACCAGACGTTGTACTTCTCGCCCTTGAAGGCTGCGTAGCGCTTGTTATAGAGATCGTGCGCTCGAGCAAACAACCCCTTCATAAAGGCCACACTGGGGTCCCCGTGCTTGCGCGCAGCGCGCCATGCTTCGATGCCATCCGTCAGCATCTCCTTGATCAGGGGTTCATCGCGCAACCGGAAGTTGGCGCCGACGTAGTCCACCACACGAGTACAGATCACATCGAGGTCCGGGGAAAGGGTGAACACTGGCGAGAGCTTCGCCGACAGATGGTGTTGCTTGATAACTTCGCGGAACAGGCTGCTACGCATGGATGGTTAGTCCTGAATAATGGGGATGCGACCCTGGTAGACAGCGCCACCGGAGATTCGCAGGAAGTACTGCAGGTTGGGCAATTGCATGACCAGGTCATGCGGGATCAAAGGCACCTTTTCCAGCTGCGCCGAGCGTGAGACGGAACCGCTGAACTCGCCCACGTGGGCTTCGGTGCCGGTGCTTGTACTGCTGGACACCACGAGATTGCGGATAGCCGTTGTACCGGCCTTCTCAGCAAACCATTGGGCAGTGTCGATGTCTTCCAATCGTAGGACGATCTGATTGTTCAAATTGCCCAATACCTGCTGCATTTTGGCCACGTTTCCCAGCTTGGCCGTGAAATCGGAGCGCGTCTGGTAAGCAATAAAGGCTTTGAAGCCAGCGCCGCGGCCCTTGTTCAGAAGCTGAAGCAGTTGCTCGTTCACCGCCTCGGCCGCCTCGTCGACGACCAAGACGATTTCGGGAGGCTTCGCATAGAAGTTGTAAATGGCGCCGGCGACGGATGCGATATCGGCCAGTAGCATCGACATGACGGCCTGGGCCACCATCGAGTTGGACAAAGAATCTGCGCCGACGTAAAGCACAGCCTTCTGCTTGATGACCTTGTCGATGTCCCAGATCTCGCGGTCATCGTCAAAGTCATCGGCCTTCGGCGCCAGCATCAGCCCGGTTTCGCCAGTAGCCAGCATTTGCAGCAGGGGTAGGGCGGAGGCGATGATCCGGCCGTAGTGGTCCCGATCGTGCTGGAACGTCGAGATGAGGCCGTCGATGGATTCGTGACCATTGCCAACGTTTGCGAAGCGCTCGATGTACATCCGGACCATTGCATCCAGCCGTGTGCCACCGGCTTTTTGTCCCACCTGCTGCATATAGCCGGCAACCTCTTCATCCCAGTCCGGTTTACCAGCCTCTGGGAAAAATCGCTGGAGCGCGCGTTCGAGTAGGTTGTTGATGCCGTTCTGTGCGTACTGAAGGATCGAGCGCAGATTGGGCTTGTCGCCAACATACAGCTCGCCCTTCACCGAGCGATCGATGAAGAGGAACGCAAACTGGCGGAACGGGCCTTCCTCCATGAGCTGGGCAATGCGCGTCGGAATTTCCGATGGCTGCGACCAGTTCTCCAATGGATTGAGCCGAATGGATTGTGATGGTGCCGCCTGTTTCCAATAAAGGAACTTGCGTCCAGTGCGTTCACACTCGCGCCGGCATCGAACGACCCAATCGGGGTCGTTCTTGGGATCGATCACAATCAACACGTCGTTGGGATTGTGAATGACCTGCGTCGAGATGAGTTCGAACGTGCGCGTCTTGCCTGAACCTGTGGTGCCGCTGATGGACGTATGACCGCCCATTGCCTTGTAATGAAACGGAATGGCCTGCTTCGTTGATTCCAGGCCGGCGATCCACGGCTTGCCCTGGGGCGAGCGGTCGGCGATGCTGCTCCCAGGCGCGAAAGCCTTCTCGATAGCCCGCACGGTTTCCTTGGGGATCCACTTGGGCAGCCCAGGGATGTCTGTCGAAGGCATGCGCAGGATGTCGTGTGCGAGCTGACAGTGTTTCTGCGTCCACTCATAGCCCGTCCCGAGATACATCGCATCCTCGTCCTTGTCGCTGGAACGGAGCTTTTGGCTCTGGGTGAGTAGCGAGTCGATCTTCTCGACGGTCAACCACTTTGTGGAGATCGCAAGGCGAAACTTGAGCGCGCGCCAGATCTGCGCAGATCGGACCAGCAGGAATGCGAGGCAAAGGAGGAAGAAGTAGCCCGCATTGGGCATTCCGCTCAGCAGGACAAATATCGCTGCAAGTGTCCATCCCACCGCGGCGCGGAACTCGAAGATAGGCCGAAAATGATTGATGTAACTGTTCATCATGGCGCGCTTCCCGGGGCGATAAGATTGCCCACCTCATCCACCAACAAGATGTTCTGACCGTCAGTCTTGTAAAGGTGCTTGCCCTTACGCAGATGCTCGACCAGCGTGTCCGAAGCGAGGCCATAGTTGCCTAGCATTCGCTTGCTGATCGCCACTTTTCCGTCGATGCGCGTGACCTTTGCCTTGCCGGCCGCTATGTCCTGAGAGAGCGCCTTAAAAAATTCGCGCATCAAGTTGGACGTTGCTGCCAGCGCCTTGAAAGGATCCTCGGACGGCGCGTCCTTCCGAAGTGATTTTGCGCCATCGAGCTGCAGCACGTTGCGCGATGCTGGCTCACCAGCATCTGCGGCTGGTGCGGGAGCGTCAACGGAAGGCGCCGTCGCTGGGAGTGCAACCGGCGCAGTAGAAACGCTATCGCTAGCGGCGGTCGCTGGCGGAGCTTGCGTGGCGGCGGCGTTGGCAGGCGCGCTCCCAGTTGCATTCCCGGCGTTCGCAAGCAATTCTGCCGCCGGAACGGGCGTTGCGTCCGGAGCGAATTCGGCCCTTCTGGCCTTTATCTCGAAGCTGGTCAAGGTCTCGATGGACTGGCGAACCACCTTGTGCAACAGAGATTCGACCCCCGTAGGTCGCGGATCCGGATTGATGGCGCCAAACAAGTCGGTGAGTACCTGGGTGTCAAACGCACTCAGCAGCTCCGAACCCAGGATCTCGCGGGCGAGGAGTGCAGTACGCATACGCTCCAGCGACAAGGGAGCTTCGCGTCGCGAGACGTGATAAGTGCTGGTGTCGAGCCAAGGTCCGAACGCGCCGTGCGCAGCGGGAATCCATTCCGTCCCATCCGAGTCACGATGGAAGCGAAAGTGCCGGCAAGGCTCGTCCAGGCGCGAGCAGCAAGCCGCCAAGAACAGTGCGTAGAGATACTGTGGCTCCAGCTGACGCCGGCGCTCCGATGGTTGATCGGCGGCAAACTTTTGTGCGCCCGATAGGCGCATGGAAAAGTAGGCCGCCTCGATCGTCGCGCGAAAGGCGCCACCAGGCTCTGCGTGTTCTGTTGGCCTTAGTGGCATGCTGGAGAACCACGTTGCGCAACGAGTGAGCACGTCAAGCCATTTGACATCGAAATCGGATTGACTGGATTCGTTGGCGTACTGGCGAATCAGTGAAACGCGACTCGCGTGAGAGGACAGCAATTCGGCCGGGCGTTGGGGGCGGTGAATCATCATTTGCCCCCGAAGAACTTGCCCAGACCGCCGGCCGCTTTCAGGCCAACACGCATGGCGCCGCCACCGCTTATGCCACCGCCAGAGCCAAAGATGGCGCCGGCGATCTTCGGAATCTCGAATGCGACAAAGATCATCAGGAGGGCGTAACCGATTGCCTGCGCAGCGCTTGCGGACGAATTTGTCCCGACAGCGTTGATATCGCTGATCGATGCGGCAAACGAGGAAATGACAAGCTTGCCCATGATGGCGGCGACCACGATGTACATCGACCCACCGATCATGAAGTCAAGCCACGAGTTAAAGAACCGCCGGCTATAGTCGTGAAAGCCCAGTGCGACGGCAATGGGACCGATGACAATCCCGATTGCCACCTGGATCATGCCGAGACTAATGAAGAAGGTGTAGACGAGTGCGGCAATCTCGCAAAGGGTGAAAGCGACGGCGAGCAATAGGCCGCTGAATGCGACCCCAAGTATCTGATACCAGGAAGCCGCGCTCAACGCCTTTAGGAACGAATCTATGAAACTCCCGCCGATCGACGCGAGGACGATCACTGGATTCGTCGTATTGGTGCCCGATATCTTCGTTGAGAGTTGCGAGAACCAGTTGTAAATGCCCGGACCGAATTGCGTGTAACCACTGTAGAGTGCCGCGAAGACTCCGATTACCAGAACCGTCTCTAAGAGGTCGGTCCAGGCGGAGGTCGGATCGCTCGTGCCGGCAAACCTGAGCGCCGCAAAGGTTAGAGTGATTACTGCCAAGCCGAAGGCGATCTTGTCTGCCTCGGGGCGAACTGTGGTACTGAGTGCCGTCGCGCCAGTAATCAGATTTGGCGTGAAATCACCAAACTTATTGAGAAAATTGCTGAAGGCCTCGCCGATGCTTCCGGGCTGGGGCATGACCAGCGCGGCGAGGGCTGCGTCTTGTTTGGACGTATCCGTACTGGGCTGCGTCTCTGCTATGACGGAGCCCGAATGGATGAGCAACAACGCTGCAATCAGCACGAGCATTCGACGGACAAAAGCAACGCTCATGATGTTGGTCACTGTGCCCGAATCGGTTGGTTGTAAATGCGCGAGCGCAGCAACTGGACCTCATCGTCCTGGCTCTTCTTGATCGCCCGCATGGCCTCCGCCTTTTCAGTGGCATCGCTGTTCTCCTGCTGAGCTTTCGCTGCGTCGGACTGTGCCTTCACACTCATCAGCTGCAGTAGATCGGAGTTCTGGCTGGCAAGGACGTCGAGCATCTGGTTAGTCGTCTGTGCGGCAGCTTGGGCAGTCGGGGATAGCTTGATCTGCGACTGAATCTTCTGACGGCGCTTTGCGATGGACTGCGTGTTGCTGAAGATTTGCTCCCCCAGACTGAAGAGAGCCTTCGCCGTCTTGTCGCCGTTGGTCAGCAGCGTACGCTGGTCTTCAAACCATTGTTCCTTGGTTTTGCCGGACGAAACGACCATCCCCTGAATCTTCTTGAGGTAGTCGGCGTTGTCCTGCACCGTCCCATAAAGATCCTTCAGCGTGGTGCCGTACACCTCATACTTGCCGATCTCGTCCTTGATGCTGTTGAACTGCTCCATGATGGCCTCGGGGTCGATACCGGTGGCCTGCAACAACTGGTTGGCCATCATCTGGTACTGGTAGACGATGTTGGTGTTCTCGTACACCTCGGACTTAATCGACTGCAGAGCCGAGATGGTGGTTTGCACCAGGCCCACCCAGTCTGTGACGGGCAGGGCGGCGTGGGCGGTTGATGCGATGGAGACCGATGCGGCGACGGCGATGTTGGCGATCCACTTTTTCACTTCTTCTTCTCCTTAATGTTAGGCTGCGCGCGCGAGCATTTCGCGCACGTAGCGATCCTGCCAATCGGGCTCGCCCGACGCATGGTGGTTGTCACAAATAGACTGGGCGACGCCGTCGGAGCGCAGCATGGCGACCATCTCGTCGTTGAATGCGGTCTGAAGCATCCGGGTCTGCGTGTTGGTGATCCAGAGGTAGTCTCGATTCGGCACCGCGTCGGAAATCATCTGGATCTGGTCGTTGGTCAGGCCAAACTTCTCCCCGTAGAGCTCAGGGGTCGTCTTGGCCTGGCTGTTCGGCAAATAGATCCAGTTGGCGATGTTCTCCTTGAGGATATCGAAGTTCGCTACGCGAGCGATCTGGCGCAAAGATTGCGTAGCCGCCCAAATGGAGCCGTTGAGCTTTCGGATCGTGGTAATCCAGTCTTCGAAGCGTTTGTAGAAGCGTTCGTTCTGGAAGAAGAAGCCGCACTCCTCCACCTCGATGACGGTGTACCGGATGCCATCCATCGATTGGCTGATTCGGTAGAACGCATAGTCGGTGAAGAGGGCGGCAGCGCGAGGGAACTTCTGGAACAGTTCTCCGCATTCGATGCAGAGGTTGTCGCTCACGGCGAAGGCGTCCTCGACATGATCGAAGAAATGGCCGTATTGGCCGCCCTTGAGCCAAATCTGGAGGCGCTCGCGCAGTTCACCGTGGACCTGCGTGGCGAAGTTGCTAAGGGTCCATCGCTCCGGTCCATAGCTCGCCAGCAGTTTCACTGCTTCGAAGATGTCCTGCTTTTGCTGCGGTGTGGTCAAAAAGCTGTCGTCTTCAATCGCGAGAGTCAGCCATTCGGCAACATAGGTAAAGCTGCCTGGATCAGAGAGCAGCGAGAGCGGATTCACTGGCGTGCTGGCCTGGAACTTGCCAGTCACGTCAATGAACGCCCCGCCGCTTAGCAACGTCGGAATACGCGTGGAGCGATCCTTGTCGAAGCGGATACGGCGCGCACCGTGGCGGTCCGCTTGCGACACCAGGAAGTTGAGGAATACGGATTTCCCGGCACCGATCGGGCCAATGACGAAGAGGTGGCCGTTGCCGCCCGGCTGGTGCATGTCCACGCGCTGTGGGGTGCGATGGCGTGTCGGCAGGCAAGTGAGCGGCGGCACCTCGGTGCCGGTCTTTTCCGACAGCCATTCGTTTCGGATCGGGCCTTCCAGAACCGAGCGAACCGGTGCGATATCGGATACCGCCGGCGTTTCCACGAACTGCAGACGGCGCTGCTTGTCCCAACGACCGGGAAGCGTGCTGTTCCACGCCGGCATCAGGTTGGTTTTCTCGCGGATCGCACCGAAGCCGGCGTTTGTCAGCGTGCCCACCACCTCGCTAACCGAATCCTCCAGTTCCGATTCCGTGTCCGCGTAGATAACGATGGAGATGTTGGCGAAACCGTGCTGGACGCCTTCGGCCGTCAGGCGCTTCAGGGCCTTGCCAGCTTCCTTGGCGAGCTCCTCGCGTCCCTCGTCATTCTCGTTTTCCTCCTTGGCGACGTACTGCTTCACCATGGAGCGAAGGTTGACGGCCGCCATCTTGTAGAAGCGGCGCACCTTCTCGATGTAGGCCGTGGCCCGTGCGGTATCGAGAAAGCGGAACATGATGCAGATATCCAACTCTGCATCCACCTGCAAAAGGCTGTCGAGCGCGGCTTCCTGGAAGCTCATCCATTCCTTCACCGCGACGATGGCAGCGTACCGCTTGCCGTGGGCCGACTCGAACAGCAGGCGCTCTGCGCCAACGGTGATCTCGGACTCACTCAGATGGGAATCGAGAAGCGTGACCGGAAACCGGATGCGCCGCTTGGGTACACTGGGGTTCGCAACCTGGTGCAGTGCCTCGTAGCTTTCCTGCATAGCAAGGCGCGTAGGCTTGATGCGCGGTACCCCACCCGTGAAGGCATCCAGCATGGCCTCGAAGCGACGCGTGTCGGAGCGGATCTGCTCCATGTCGAATGCAAAAGCGCTGCGGGACAGCACCGTGTCCTTGGCAGCTTCGATAATGGCGCCATAGACCTTCTTGCCGCCTACAGTCATGTGGTAGCCAATTTTTTCAAAGAATTTGGCTACGCCGGTCTCGGGCGTATAGGCAATGCTCAGTGAGTGCGCGTTCCGGAAATAGCGCCCGGTCGTCATGTGTGCCTGATTCAGGGCGTTGAGACGCGCGTCGGTCCCATTGCTGAACTCACCGCCGACATAGCCTTTGGTGCGCCGGTGTGACAGGCGCCACCACGCAGTGATGCGGTTGTCGAACGAACGGCAGGCCTGGTCGAGCTGCTCACGTGCGGAGGTGATATCGCTCGCGTCCGCGCTGTCGGCGTCCACTCCGCGGAACTCATAGGTGGCAAGCAATGAGCCATCCTTGTTCAGGATGAGCTCGGGGGTGATCGAGGTCAACCACGGGGCTATTTCGGCCAGTGGGCGTCGCTTGAGTTTCAGCATGGCAGGTCGCTGTCAAAGCCATAGGGGCGACGGAAGACCGGATGGGATTTTCCGTGCCAGGGGAGTGATTCGTAGAGGTCGCCGTACTGGTTGTAGAGATTCAGAATCTGGTTCCACCACGGATCTCGGCTTGTCAGCCACGCTAGCAGCGCATGAACGCTCAGGCCCAAGACGAAAAACGTCACAGGGATTTGC